>JAKBDK010000094.1:0-7653 GCA_021834525.1 Pseudomonadota bacterium
GAGCTCGCGACGCCCGAAGAGGTGGTGCGCGAGCGCCCCTGTTCGGACCGCGCGGCCGCTACGGTGAGCGAGGCCCGCCGGGCGGTGCAGGACATTCTGCACGGCCGGGATGAGCGGCTCGCCGTGGTGATCGGTCCGTGCTCGATTCACGACGTGCATGCTGCCCAGGCGTACGCCGAACGTCTGGCGAGTGAGCGGGCGCGGCTCGCCGACTCGCTCGAGATCGTCATGCGCGTCTATTTCGAGAAGCCGCGGACCACCGTGGGCTGGAAGGGTCTGATCAACGATCCGGAGCTCGACGGCAGCTTTCGCATCAACGACGGTTTGCGGCTGGCACGCGGGCTGCTGGTCGAGATCAACGAGCTCGGTCTGCCGGCGGGCTGCGAGTTTCTCGACATGATCACTCCGCAGTACATCGCCGATCTGGTCTCCTGGGGTGCGATCGGGGCGCGCACGACCGAGAGCCAGATCCACCGCGAACTCGCCTCCGGTCTGTCCTGCCCGATCGGCTTCAAGAACGGAACCGATGGCAACGTGCGCATCGCGGTCGATGCGGTGCGTGCGGCCTCGCAGCCGCACCATTTCCTCGCCGTCACCAAACAGGGCCGCAGCGCGATCGCGGCGACGGCCGGCAATCCGGACTGCCACGTCATCCTACGCGGCGGACACGTCCCGAATTACGACGCCGCGAGCGTCGAGGCGGTCTGCCGCGAGACGCTGGCGGCAGGACTTGGCACCCGCTTGATGATCGATGCCAGTCACGGCAACAGCGGCAAGCGACCCGAGCGCCAACCGCTCGTCGTCGAGGATATTGCCGCACAGATCGAGTCCGGGGAGCGACGGATCGGCGGCGTCATGATCGAGAGCAATCTCGTCGCCGGTCGCCAGGATCTGCTCCCCGGTAAGCCCCTCGTCTACGGCCAGAGCGTCACGGACGGATGCCTCGACTGGGCCGACTCGGTGCAGGTGCTCGAGCGTCTGGCGTCAGCGGTCGCCCGCCAGCGCGACCGTGCCGGTCGCCGGCGGGGTGGCTCGGCGATCAGCGGGTGCTGATCGCCCGGGAGGCGCGTCTCGGGGGAGCGGACGCGTCGTGGAGGGCGTGCGCGTCGGGCCGACCCGATAAGGACATTCACGGATGACCGTGACCGTCTGATGGCTCAGGCTTCCCGGCAATGCCTCTGCGCACGGCCCGGAAGGAGTGGGCGGCATGAAGCGCATCGTTCTGTTCGCCGCGGTCAACATCGCCGTGCTCGCGGTGATTACCGTCGTCGTCGAGCTTCTGGGCCTGGATCGGTATTTGGCGGTCCGCGGCGTCAGTCTGAATGGCCTGCTGATCGTGAGCGCGCTGTTTGGCTTCGGTGGTGCGTTCGTCTCCCTCGCGCTCTCGAAATGGATCGCCAAGACCTCGATGGGCGTCCGGGTGATCGACGCCCCGCAGAATGCGACCGAGCACTGGCTGCTCGAAACGGTGGGGGCGCACGCCACGCGGCTCAATCTGGCGATGCCCGAGGTGGGCATCTTCGAGTCGCCCGCCATGAACGCCTTCGCCACCGGCGCTCGGCGCAACGCGGCGCTGGTGGCCGTCAGTCGCGGATTGCTCGAGGGCATGGGCCCAGAGGAGGTGCGTGCCGTCCTCGGGCACGAAATGACGCATGTCGCCAATGGCGACATGGTCACGCTGGCGCTCGTGCAGGGGGTGCTCAACACCTTCGTGATCTTTCTGGCGCGGGTCGTCGGCACCGCGATCGACGGGGCCATCGGCGGGCAGCGCAATGATCGGGTCGGAGGAGGGATGTTCTACTTCCTCACGGTGATCATTCTTCAGGTCGTGTTCGGGGTGTTGGCGACAGTGATCGTGATGGCCTTCTCGCGTCACCGGGAGTACCGGGCGGACGCCGGCGGCGCGCAGCTGGCCGGGCGCAACAGCATGATTGCGGCGCTGCACGCCCTCGAGCGCACCGAGCCGGCCGCATTGCCGGGACAGTTCCAAGCCTTCGGCATTGCCGGCGTGCGCACGCAAGGGCTGCTGCGCCGCCTCTTCATGAGCCATCCGCCGCTCGAGGCACGTATTGCGGCTTTGCAACGGCTGAACGCGGCATAGACGCTGGCGGATGCGCTGGCGGGCCGCACCCATGGCGTTCCGATCGCGGCACCGCCCCCCGGCGAGTCCCGGTGGAGATGCTCGCGATCCCCAGAAGCGGTAAGCTCCCTCAGATCCTAGGCGCGAGGGAGTCTCATGCGCGTACTCGGGAATATTCTCTGGTTCATCTTCGGTGGATTCGTCACGGGTTTGGGATGGTGGGTGGCGGGCCTCCTGGCGGCCATCACCATCGTCGGTATCCCGTTCGCCATCGCGGCGTTTCGGATCGGCGCATTCACCTTCTGGCCATTCGGACGGGACATCGTCGATGACCCGGCGCGCAGCGAAGCCTCGAGTCTGTTGGCCCTGATCGGTAACATCGTGTGGATCATCTTCGGTGGTCTGTGGCTGGCACTCGGGCATCTCGTCTGTGCACTGCTCTTCGCCGTGACCATCATTGGAATCCCCTTTGCACTACAGCATCTTAAGTTGGCACGGCTGTCGCTGACACCGTACGGCAAGCGCATCGTCGTGCGGCCGTGAGCCGCGGCGGGCGCATCGAGTCCGTGCGCGACCGACAGAACTAGAAACAGCGCGGAGACACGCGCGGGAGGGACGGGAAATGAAGTCCGCAGTGCGCAGGTCGACCCTCGTTGTGCTTCTGGGGCTGCTGGCCGGGTGTGCCAGCACGCCTGAGACGGGCCCGCAGACGCTGACCGCCGCAGCGGCGCGTGTCGTGCCGGGATCTCCGTGGACGCCGGTGCCGCGATTGGTCGTGCCTGCGGCGGATGAGGCGCCCGCGAATTTCACCGCAGCGCATGCGGCGGCCGCTCAGGGCGATCCCGCGGCCCAATTCACGGTCGGCTCAGATTATCTGCGCGGTGTGAACGTCCGCGAAGATGACCAGAGGGCGGCATTCTGGTTGCGCAAGGCGGCGCTGCAGGGTGTGGGGGCGGCGCAGTGCGATCTGGGGTATCTATACGAAAACGGGCGGGGTGTTGCGCAGGATGATCGCCGCGCCGCGAAATGGTACGGCAAAGCGGCCGCGGCGGGCGTTTCCAACTCCCAATTCAATCTCGGGTTGCTCTATGCCCATGGGTTCGGCGTTGCGCGCAATTACGGCGTGGCGCTGAAGTGGTTTCGGGCCGCCGCGGCGCAGGGGGATCCGGACGCAGAGGCGCTCATCGGCTTTTTGTATCGCAAAGGCTGGGGCGTGCCGCTCGATGACCAAACGGCGCTACTGTGGTTTCGCAGGGCGGCCGCTCAAGGGGACGCGTACGCCGAAGAGAACATAGGTGCGCTCTACGAAGACGGCGAAGGCGTCGCGCAAAGTGTCTCGCGGGCGGACCGATGGTTTCGGCGGGCAGCACATGGAGGCGATGCACTGGCGCAGGCCGCGCTCGGCCTGGCGTACCTGGACGGACAGGGTGTTTCACAAGACCCCGCGCGCGGCATTTTCTGGCTGCGGCAGGCATCGATGCGGGGATATACGAACGCCCAGGATTTGTTGGGTGACATCGACCAGCAGCAAGGGCACTACGCTCGCGCGGTCAAGTGGTACCGGCAGGCGGCGGCGGCGGGAAATCCCCAAGGCGAGTACTATTTGGGCGAGGCCTATCAGACCGGTGAGGGTGCGCCGCAGAGTTCGCGCGAGGCGCTCGCCTGGTTTCACAAAGCGGCGATCGCCGGTGACCCACCCGCCCAACTCCTGCTCGGGGTGCAATACATGACCGGTCGCGTGCTGGCGAAAAATATCGAACGGGGCTATGCGTGGGTGGCGATCTCGGCGGCATCCGCGCAGCCTCCGCCCCATGCGCGGCAGGTGCGTCATTTGATCGCGGCGCATATGACGGCAGCGCAGCTCACACAGGCTAATCGATGGGTGAGCGCATGGCGGCTGGGGCACGATATCGAGTGATCATGGAAAGGAGGGGCAGGGCGTCGCTGTGCCTCGAGAGAGTCCAGTAGATGAGCGGCTCTGGCGCGCGCGGATCCATCGGTTCGACGCGCCTTCATTCGGTACGGTGACAGTGGTGATGCCGAGTCGGATAGGGAGGGCTCTGCGCGGCATACCGCCAGCGAGCGACACTCGATCTCATTCTCGTCAGGCCCAATTTTTCCCCGGCTCCAAGGTTGGGGCTGATTCGCGTTGGGGGCGTTACCGCCCCACTCGGGCAAGAAGCAGAGTGCAGCCGACGCCGATCAGCAGAGTCCCACTGATGCGACGTTGCAGCCGGAGCCGCCCGGGCGCGGTGAGCCAGGTTCGCGCGCGTCCGGCCAGAAGCGCATAAGATCCGTCGAAGATCAGGCCAATGACGATCATCGTGCCGATCAAGACCAGAAGCTGTGGCCCGATCGGCAACTTGGGATCGACGAACTGTGGCAGAAAGGCGATGTAAAAAACGAGTGCCTTGGGGTTGGTGATCGCCACCAGGAATCCTTGCAGGAACGCGCTATGCCACGACCGTTCCGCGGCCATTGCGAATGTCGCTTCCTGGGCGCCGTGGGACCGCCACGCTTTGATTCCGAGCCAAATGAGATAGAGCGCGCCAGCCCAGCGCACGACCTCGAAGATGTGGCTCAACAGTGTGAAGAACGCGACCAGTCCGATCGCAGTCGCGGTCAACAGCAGGGCATTGCCGATTCCCGCGCCCGCGACAGTCACCAGGCCCGTCCGGCTGCCGTGGCGCAACGCATTGGCGACGACGAGTGTGACGACCGGCCCCGGTATCAGGACGAGAATCGTAACTGCGAGGCAATAGGCAAAATAAAGATGGAGGTTCATGTGCGGGCCAACGGCACTGGCGCAGGTAAGTCTGGAGAGTACCGCGTCGCGCAAGAGACCGATAGTCTCCGTGCAGTCAGATACGGAGGATCGCCCACGACTCGGCCGGAACCCTGGCGCCGGATACTCTCGCGACCGTCGCATGCAGCATATGAATCACGATCCTGTCGCGATTACCGGCGCGGCGCGTGATTGAGATCGGGTCCTGCACTGAAGTCCGTCCCCGCAGCGATGGAACCCTTGTCTGTTGGCGCCATGCGCCCCGTCACGATGGCGTAAGGCGCGAGCGTTGCGGTGAAGGTCTTGCGGGTAGAGTCGATCTCGAGCGATGTATGCGCCGTGACTGGGCTGTGAGAACGCAACGACGCCACGCCGTCATCAAACATCCACGACCGTCCATCAATGACGACGCCGACGGTTATGTCGGGAATCCCACCCATTTTTTCATGACCGGGTGTGTGATGCCATCGATCACCGCTCGGACGTTGTCGTGCGATACGCCGATGGCGGGATAAGTCGCCAGAATCGCCGACAAGAACAGCAGGTACGCCCTCAACTTAGCGCTTCCGTTGCTTTTGACGACCTCATGAATGCCCGAGCACCACGGGGCGGAGGTAGAGTCGATATTCGTCGATAAGACCAGCCCCGCTCAGGCTTTGCGCCAGGACCGGTCCGGCAACGTGAATTTCGTCGGTCCGCTCAGCTTTCAGCCTGCGTACCATCGTCTCGAGATCCCCTGTGGCCAACGTAGCGTTGAGACCGACGGACGTGAGAGATCGCGACACGACCCACTTCGGCGGAGTCCGCCATGCCGCGGCGAAGCCTCGGTCGCCCGCGTCCCAATCCGGTCAGTCTTCGTCCCAATAACGCATGATCTCGTATGTGCGTCGTCCGTAGATGAGGCCCGTGAGACCGCATGCCTGTTCGGTGAAGTGACGGGAAACCGCGGGCGCAGGCGGTCCAAGCTTCATGCGGTCGACGTAGCCATCGAGGGACTGCATCAGTGCGTAGACAAGTTTCGCCATGGTGCAAATCTCCACACGAAGACGCTACCGCGCGCGGCAGCAATGCACGCCGCTCGCAATACGGGAAATCACTTTCGACGAATGGAGCTACGAATCTCGCATCAGCTCGGCGATGACTCGGGACAACTTGTCGAGGATCTGACGCATGCCCTCGGCGGCGCCTTCCTGCTCGTCCGGGGTGGCGGTGGGGTCGTTGCGCTTGAAGGTGAGCCGAGTCTGGTTGGTGCCGATGTCTTCAAATAGGATCTCGTCGATATTGCCTTCGCGATCCTCGGATGGGAAGCCGTAGTGCGACGGGTTGACGCGGTTGCCGTCGGCGTCGGCGAAATACCAAAGCCAGACGATCTTCTCGAGGGGAACGATTTCGAGGAATTCTCCCCCATTGTAGAAGTCACGGCCGTCGGGCGTGCGCATGCAATAGGTGAAGCGACCACCGACGCGCAGATCGATTCGACAGAGGGGGGAGGTGCAGCCGTTTGGGCCCCACCACCTCGTGACGTATGCGGGGTCGGTCCAGACCTTCCAGACGAGCGCGCGCGGCGCGTCGAAAATACGCGTGATGATTTGGGTTTCATTGGCGGCGACGCCGGGTGTGGGGTGGGTTTGCGCGCCGGGGCTTGGCGTGGTGTGTTCGGCCATGGCGGGTCTCCTCGGTTTTCATCTGCTGTAAGACTGCGGCGAACTTATCCAGGCTCTCCTCCCAGAGGCGGTGGAAGTCGATCGCCCAATCGGCAACCGACTTTATGGCAGCAGGGCTGAGAGTGCAGACGCTCTCGCGTCCGCGCTTGTGCTTGACGACGATGTGTGCGCGCACGAGGCAGGCCACGTGCTTTGAGATCATCTGCTGGGAGAGATTGAAGGGCTGGGTGAGGGCGTGGATGGTGGCTGGACCCAGCGTGAGCCGTTGCACCATGGCGCGGCGCGTTGGGTCGGACAAGGCTGCGAAGGTCATGCCAAGTTCATCCACAACCAAAAGGTAGTGAAAAGACGCTGTGGTGTCAAGATGAATCTGGAGATTCGCGCGCGGTCCGGGGCGAGACGCGCTGGCGCTCGGCCGGTCGGTGAGGTCGACGGGCCCCGAGCGCGGAGTCCTGCACTTTGCGAGGCGCAAACGCCTCTCGCGTAATCGACGGTGCAGATCGGCGGGACGGGTGCACCAGACTCAGGTCGCGCTCAGTGAGCGCGACCTGGAGACGGCTCAGCCAATGTATGAGAAGGCCGCAGTCAGGTGCGGCGGGGCGGTGTGCGCCTACCTCAAGGTGCTCTCGGTCGAGCACCCGGGGCCGATCTTAGAATTGGACCGCTACGTGTGGCGCAGTGCGCTCAATCTCGCCCCGGACCGGCTGCGCCGCCAGGCGGTACCCATGGAGTATGCGCGCTACCGGTTGGTCGAACGCGCGCGGCGCGGACCGCCCGCAGAGTAAAGGGAACTCGAGGCTCGGGAGTGCATGGAGGTCCTGGCGCATGTGTTTGAATCGGTGTCGACGCGATGCCAGGGGGCCTACTTACAGCGTGTGCGGCAGAAGCGCCCGTTCAATGCCGTTGGGCAGGCTATGGGAATGAGCGATCGGATGGTCAAGATCTACGTGGCGCGGGCGGGGCCGTCGATGCGGGTCAGCGCCGGCCCGTAGTCCTGGGCGATCTGCGTGTACCGAGAATCGGAATCGAGGGATTCCGGTCCACCGGGCGCTTGCGCGATGCTGGGGATCTGAAGTGCGTTGGCCACGATCCAGGTCGTCTTCAGCGGGCTTGAGATTCTTACA
>JAKBDK010000095.1:0-7383 GCA_021834525.1 Pseudomonadota bacterium
TATCGCGTCCAAAATCGATCATCTGGGCAGGGTGCTCGAGCGGGGGGAAGCGTCCGAGTATGACATTGATCAGCCCTCACCCGTCACGGGCGGCCGGCCGAGCCACGCCCGCCCCGGTGCCGACCGCCACCCGTACCGTACGTAGCTCTCCGGATCGATGCCCCCGGCCCCCCGGCGTAGAAGGAGAACCCTCCGTACTGACACGCGAGGGTCGGCCATCATGAAACGGATCATTGCGCTGTGGATTTGGGTCGCCGCGAGCGCGGCCGTAGTCACTCCCGCCGCAGCCCTGGCGCAGCAGAACATGGGCGCCATGGGGGCGGTGCGCGCGCGGCGGTATGACACCCAGACCGTGGAGACCGTTCGCGGGACCATCATCGCGATCGAGAAGGTCGCCTACCGCGGCCGCCGCGGCTATGGCATTCACCTTCTCTTGAAGACCGCCGCCGGTGAAGTGTCGGTGCATCTCGGACCGAGCGGGTTCATTGCGCGTCAGCACCTGAAACTCGCGCCGCGGGAGATGATCGAGGTGACCGGATCACGGGTCACCTATGAGGGCCGGCCCGTCCTCATCGCGGCCCAGATCCGCAAAGGACACCAGTCCATGGTGCTGCGCGACTCGCGCGGCTTCCCGCTCTGGAGCCGCGCGCGCGAGCGTTGAATCGGTCGCTGCGCCGTCGCGGCGCGCCGCGAGCTTCAGCGGCTGATCGGATCGAGGGCGAGCAGCGCGAAGCTCGCCAGCCAATGCTCGCCCATGTAATCCCCGGCGAGTTCACCGAGTGCGCTCGCCAGGTGCGCCTCGATGGCCGCGCCCACCGTGCGGTGCAAGGGATGCTCGCCCGGCAGCGCCGCGACGATGCGCCGCCAGCACCAGGCCCGGGAGAGATTCAACCCGTCGAGATGGGCGATCTTCCCGTCGGTCCGGTCGCTGACGGAGGCCGGTGCGAACAGCGTCGGCGGCCTGCCCTGGGCCGCCTCGGGCAGAAACGCATCGAACCACGCGCCGAACGCCGTCGATCCGAGCACTTCGGCCATCAGCGCCGCCTCGGTGAGCGCCGGGGAGAGAAACTCATCGAGCGACGGCTCCCACGCCTGACAGCCGCGATCCTCACCGTACCAGCGGCGCGCGCTCTGCGCGCACTGCGCGGCGAACGCGGGCTGTGCGTCGGCCGCGGCATAGTCGAGCGCCAGCAGCAGCGCAAAGGCGGTGTTGGCATGCGCACCGGCTCGAATCGGGTAGGTCGCCAGCGGCAAAAAGGCCTTGAACCGCTCGACGAATACCGCCGCGAGCGGCGCCAGCTGCATCGCCCAGGCGCGCCCCTCGGCACTGCCGTGGCGCACCAGCTCCCCCTGCAACATCAGCAGCCAGGCCCAGCCGTACGGACGCTCGAAGCCGCGACTGGCGGGCGATTGCAGGTAGGCCCACTCGGCGGCGACCTTGGCGGGCGTGAACTGCGCATCGAAGAGCGCGCGGATCTGCCCGGCCACCGCGAGAGCGGGGAAGCGCCGGTACAGCCGTGCGAGCAGCCAGTGCGCGTGCACGCAGGAGTGCCAATCGAAGCTGCCGAAGAAGATCGGATGCAGCGCGCGCGGGCCACGCACATCACCCTCGTCGCTCAGCACGTGATCGAGTTTGTTCGGATATTCGCGCCCGACGTGCCCGAGCGCGATGCGCGCGAACTGCTCGGCCCGATCGGCACCGAGGGTGATGGAGCTGTTCATGGCGACCTCAGAAACGAAAAACGAGCACATACATCAATACGACGTTGCAGGCGAGCAGCGCGATCGCCGTCGGGATCTGCACCTTGATCACCGCATTGCGATCCGGCAGCTCGAGCAGTACCGCCGGCACGATGTTGAAGTTCGCGGCCATCGGCGTCACGAGCGTGCCGCAGAACCCCGAGAGCATGCCGATCGCACCCATGATGGCCGGATCGCCGCCGAAGCGCTGCACGATCAGCGGCACCCCGATGGCTGCGGTCATCACCGGGAATGCCGCGAATGCATTGCCCATGACCATCGTGAACAACGCCATGCCCAGGCAATACGCCAGCACCGCTGCGAACGGGTGCCCGAGCGGCAGCCAGGTCGTCGCCAGGTGACCGACCGCGCCACCGACGCCGGCGAGTGCGAACACCGCGCCGAGCGCCGCCAGCAACTGCGGCAGAATCAGCGCCCAGCCGATCATGTCGGCGAGCCGTCGGCCCTCCTCGAGCGCCGCCTGCGGTGCTGCCTTCGCCTGCCAGAGCGCGACCAGGAGCGCCACCAGGATTGCGAGCGCGAGCGCGATCAGCGTCACGGTGTTCGGGTCGGCCAACGGACGCCCGCCGACCTCGATGCGCCCGAGTGTGAACGTGCCGATCACGGCCAGGAGCGGAATCAGCAGGGCCGGGACCAACAGCGCATTGCCGCGTCGCGCCGCGCGCTGCGCGCGCTCCTCGGCGCTGCGCCGCTCGGTGCTGCCGCGTCCGAGCGCACCGGTGCCGCCGAGCAGAATCAGGGCCACCACCAGCGCGCCGTTCGCCGTATCGCCGATGCGCGAGCCGAACAGGAAACTCACCGCGAGCAGCGCCCAGAAGGCCCCGTTGCCCCAGCGGCGCGGATTGCTGCGATCGCGCACGCTGAGCAGCGCGAAGGCGGCGAACATCGCGCCGGCGAGCGCGTACACCTCGTGCAGATCGATCAGGGCTGCTCTCCGCGGGCGAGGCGTTTCAGCTTCGCATCGAGGCGCCAGAGCCGCACGCCGTGGATCAGGAAAGCGAGCAGCGCGGTCGGAATCGCCCACATGGAGAGCCGAAAGGGCGCGATGTCGTAGCCGCTCTGGGCGAGAAAGCCCTTGATCAGCAGGATCGAGGAGATGGCGATGAAGATGTCCTCGCCGAAGAACGCCCCGACGTTGTCCGCACTGGCCGCGTAGGCGCGCACCAGGTGGCGCGCCGGCTCCGAGAGTCGCCCGAGCCGGCTCTCCGCGGCGCCCTCGGCCATCGGCGCGACGATCGGGCGCACCATTTGCGCCGGGCCGCCGAGGGAGGTCAGACCGAGCGCCGCGGTGCACTGGCGCAGCGCCAGATACAACAGGAGGATCCGACCGGCGGTCGCGGCGCGCAGCCGGCCGATCAGGGTGCGGGCCCGCTCACGCAGGCCTTCGTGCTCGAGCAGCCCGATCACCGGCAGGATCAGCCAGACCAGGGAGACGTAGCGCGTCGCATTGAACGCATGACCGAGCGCGCCCAGCACCCGCAGCGGCGCGATCCCGGCGGCCAATCCGGCCGCGAAGGTCGTGACCAGGATGACCAGCAGCGGATTGACGCCGGCGGCAAAACCCACCACCAGCACCGCGATGGCGAGCAGCGGCCAGAGGTTCATGCGGCCCCGAAGCCCCCACCGCCCGGGGTGAGGAGTGTGAGCACATCGCCCGTCCCGACGGTGAAACTCGCCGTCGCGCCGATCGGCTCGAGCGTGCCGTCGGCGCGGCGCAGCTCCCCGGCACCGGCCGCGCCGCTCGCCCCGCCCTGCAGTCCGAACGGGCGCACCCGCCGGTGGTTGGCGAGCAGCGCGCCGGTCAGGGGCGCACGGAACTCCAGGCGGCGCAGCACACCGTCGCCGCCCCGATGCCGGCCCGCACCGCCCGAACCGCGGCGGATCGCGAACGCGCGCAGCAGCACCGGGAAGCGCATCTCGAGTATCTCCGGATCGGTGAGCCGCGAGTTGGTCATATGGGTCTGCACGGCATCGCAGCCGTCGAAGTCCGCTCCCGCCCCGGCCCCCCCGGCGATGGTCTCGTAGTACTGCAGGTGCGCATCGCCGAAGGTCAGATTGTTCATCGTCCCCTGCGAGGCGGCGAGCACCCCGAGCGCCCCGTACAGTGCATCGACGATGCACTGGGAGGTCTCCACGTTGCCGGCGGCCACCGCCGCGGGATAGACCGGATCGAGCAGTGAGCCGGCCGGAATGCGGATCACCAACGGCTCGAGGCAACCCTCGTTGAGCGGGATCGGCCGCTCGATCAGGGTGCGAAACACGTATACCACCGCCGCGACGCACACCGCCCGCGGCGCGTTGAAATTGCCCGGGTGGGTCGCCGAGGTCCCGGCGAAATCGATGTGCGCCCGCCCGTCCTCGATGCGCACGCTGACCGCAATGCGCGCCCCATCATCGAGTTCGTACACGAATGACCCCGAGCGCAGCTGCGCGATCGCCGCGCGCATGCACTCGGCGGCGTTCGCCTGCACGTGCGCCATGTACGCGCGCACCCGCCTCAAGCCGTGCCTCGCCACGGCCCGCTCGATCTCGGCAATGCCGCGCGCGTTCGCCGCCAACTGCGCGCGCAGATCCGCCACGTTCTGATCCGGACGCCGCGCCGGATAGCGCGCGGCAGCGAGCGCGGCGCGCAGCTCGCGTTCGCGCAGCCGCCCGCCGTCGAGCAGCTGGAAGCACTCGAGCAGCACGCCCTCCTCCTCGATGCTGCGGCTGAAGGGCGGCATCGAGCCCGGCGTGCTGCCGCCGATGTCGGCGTGGTGCGCGCGCGAGGCGACGAAACAGTCCGGCTCATCGCCGGCCGAGAGGAACACCGGCGTCACCAGCGTCATGTCCGGCAGATGCGTACCGCCGTGATACGGACTGTTCAGCAGCCACGCATCGCCGCGGCGCAGCGTCCCGCGGCGCGCCTCGATGACCGCCCGCACGCTCGAGCCCATCGAGCCCAGATGCACCGGCATGTGCGGCGCATTGGCGATGAGACCGCCGCGCGCATCGAACAGCGCGCAGGAGTAATCGAGCCGCTCCTTGATGTTGACCGACTGCGCGGTCGCCTTGAGCACCTCGCCCATCTGCTCGGCGATGTGCATGTAGAGGTTGTTGAAGATCTCGATCCGGGCCGGGTCCGCCACCCCCTCGGGCCCGCCACTCGCCCCGGGCGGTGCGGCGGCGGCCGCCGGGGCGCGCTCGAGCAGCCACTGACCGTCCGGGCGGCGCTGCGCATGCCACCCCGGCTCCAGCACGAGCGTCGAGTGCGGTCCGACGATGAGCGCCGGTCCCTCGAGCGCGTCCGCCGGTCCGTCGGCCGCAGCGAGCGGCACCTCGCGCCACTGCCCATCGAACCAGACCGGTGCGCGCGGCGGCAGCGCGGCGCCGAGCGACTCTTCGGGCATGCGCAGCGGGTCGGGAACGAGCGAGGGCAGGCGCACCTCGGTCCGCACCGCCTCGATGATGATCTCGAGCGCAGCGGTCTCGAAGCCGAAGCGGCGCAGATGCTCCGCGTCGAACGCCGCGCGGACGGCCTCCTGCGCTCCGAGCGGCAGGGAGAACGTCGTATCGCTGTCCCCGGCTCGCACCTCGAGCAGGTGCACCGCCTGAGCCGCCGCCGTCGCGCCGTACGGGGCGAGCTCGTGGCGTGCGGCCCGTTCGAGCTCGGCGAGCCGCCGACCGGCCGCCTCGAGCGCCGCCGGATCGAGCGGCAGACGCAGGCTGGCACGGCGTACGGCCAGACGGTCCGCGACGCCGATACCGAACGCCGAGAGCACGCTGGCGAGCGGGTGCACCAGCACGCGGTGCATGCCGGCCGCCGCGGCCACGCGACAGGCGTGCTGACCGGCCGCGCCACCGAAACAGAAGAGCGTGAATTCGGCCGCATCGAGCCCCTGGCGCGTGGAGACCTGGCGGATCGCATTGGCCATCGACTCGACCGCGACGTCGAGGAAGGCCCCCGCGAGCGCCTCGGCTGAACGCTGCGCGCCACTCGGCACGGCGGCCCCGAGCGCCGCGAATTGCGCCGCCACGCCGGCGCGATCGATCGGCGAGTGGCCGTCCGCGCCGAAGAGCGCCGGGAGCGTGTCGGGACGCAGCCGCCCGAGCAGCACCTGTACGTCGGTGAGGGTCAGAGGTCCGCCACGCCCATAACAGGCCGGTCCCGGCACCGATCCGGCCGATGCCGGGCCGACGGCGAGTCGACCGTCGCGCACCGCCAGAATCGAGCCGCCGCCGGCGGCGATGGTGTGCACATCGAGCATGGTCTGCTGCAAGCGCACACCGGCGATGAGATGTTCGAACCGCCGCGGCAACTCCCCGTCGAGCAACGAGACGTCGGTGGAGGTGCCCCCCATGTCGAATCCGATCAGTCGCGTGAGGTCGGCGCGCGCGCCGATCCAGGCCATGCCGATCAGTCCGCCCGCCGGTCCCGACAGCACGCTCGCGAGCGCCCGGAAGCGCTCGAGCGCCGCGAGACCGCCATTGCTCTGCATCAATTCGAGGCGCGCACCGGGATCGAGCGCGCGCAGCTGCGCGGCGAGCCCCTCGAGATACGCCCGCAGCGGCGGGGCCAGGTAGGCGTTGAGCACCGTGGTATCGCCGCGCGCGACGAACCTCACCAGCGGGGAGAGCTCATGGGAGACCGACACTTCCTCGAAGCCGATGCGCCGGGCGAGCGCGGCGGCCTGGCGCTCGTGCTGCGGATACTGCCAGCCGTGCAGGAATGCGATCGCCACCGAACGCACTCCGCGGGCATACGCGCCGCGCAGGTGCGCCTCCAGCGACGCCTCATCGAGCGGGGTGAGCACGGCGCCGTGCGCATCCACGCGCTCCTCGGCCTCGATCACCTGCGTGTACAGCGGCTGTGCCAGCACGATGTGCCGCGCAAAGATGTCCGGGCGGTTCTGATAGCCGATCGCGAGCGCATCGGCGTGGCCGGCCGTGGTCACCAGCAGCACCTCGGCGCCCTGGCGCTCGAGCAGCGCATTGGTGGCCACCGTCGTGCCCACCTTCACCGTCTGAATGCAGCCCTCGAACCGATCCCGCGCGCCGAGCTCGCCCTGCAGGATCCGGCGCATCCCGAGGATACCGGCGTCCTCCGCGGCCGCCGTCCCGGTCTGACGCGAGAGCACCTTGCGCACGTGCAACCGTCCGTCGGGTGCCAAGCCGATGACGTCGGTGAACGTGCCCCCGCGGTCGATCCAGAACTGCCACGCCTGCATCGCGGGATCTTATCAGGCCCTCCGGTGCACGTGGGGAGGCGGTCCGGAGCGATGCTAGACTCGCCCGCAGCAAACCGGGACGGAGGATGGAGCATGCAGATCGACTTGACGGGCACGGCGGTGCTGGTGACCGGGGCAAGCCGCGGCATCGGTGCCGCGATCGCTCGGGCCATGGCCGGGGCGGGTGCGCGAGTGGCCGTGCACTACCATCGCCAGCGCGCACCGGCCGAGGCACTCGCGGCCGAACTCGGCCCCCACGCCGAGATCTTCCAGGCCGACCTCGCGCGGCCCGAGGCGTGCGCCGGACTGTGGAACACCGTCCGCGAGCGCTTCGGCCGCGTGCACACGGTGGTGAACAACGCCGGGATCGCCCTGTCGAGCGCGCCGGAGGCCGCGCTCGATCAGTGGGTCGATG
>JAKBDK010000096.1:0-7293 GCA_021834525.1 Pseudomonadota bacterium
GCCCACCTCGGTGATCCGGTCGTAACCGGTATGCCCGCCGGTGGTCTCCAGATCGACACAGGCGAGCGGCGCGCCGAGTGCGGCCACCAATGCGGCGAGCGGCGCGCTCATATCTGCGGCCGGTCGCCTCTGCGCTCCCACCGCCTCACTGGGCGCGGTCGTCATACGTCTGGCGTCGCAGCGCGGCGAGGAAGGCTTTCAACTGCGCCACGCGCCGCCGCCCGATCCGGCGCGCGCTCGGCGTGATCAGCCGCGGCGGGATGACCGTCAGGAACGTGCGCAGCGTCCTCACCGCGGGGGCGAAACTCGCCGCCTTCGCGCCCGTGAGCGCGATCATGCGCGCCGCGCCGATGTCACCGAGAAAATCGAGGGAATCGGCATCGTGCAGCACGATGGCGGTCGGATTGCGGCCCGGATCGCTGTAATACATGTGGCCGCGCTCGGCCTGCTGCACGATCGCGATTTTCTGCATCGGAAAGCCGATCCGTTTCAGGATCGCCGGACTCTGCAGCGCCGCACAGGCGCCGTGTTCCATCTTGCGGTCCGCGCACGGCTCGAAGGCCGCCATGTCGTGCAGGAAGGCCGCGGCGAACAGCGCATCTTTGTCGACGCTCAAATGATCCTCACGCGCAATCCGCAGAGCCAGTCGATAGTCGCGCTCGGAATGCTGCCAGCCCCACGCCGGATGATGGAACTGGGCGTGGGCGAGCGCATAGAGCTTGACCTTCCAGGGCGCGTCGAGCCGGATGCCCGTCGCGCTGCGCGCAGAGGCGTGGCTCGCCGGCGCCGCCGCCGCCGTGGCGACCCCGAGGGCCACGGCCAGCAACACCCCTGGAATTCTCAATCGAATCGCACTGCCCATCGAAGCCCCCTGCACGCCTGGCGCGGATCGCGCTCACGGTCGGGGCGCGCCTCGCCGGACGCGGCGCACCCAGGCTGGCGAACATAGACGAAGCCCCCGCGGAACGCCAACGGCGAGCGCGAGCGCCCGCAGATGCCGACCGGTGCACCTGGATGCGCACACCGTTCCCGGAATACACTGCGGCAACGCCCGCACGATGCCCGGCCGGCACCGGCGTGCGCGAGCGGTCACCTGGGCGCCGCGGCCCGGCGCAGGGAGGTTCCATGAGAACACTCAGCCCTCGGCGCGGCGCACGCATCGCGGCAGCGCTCCTCGCCTTCGCGGCCGGCACAGCGCCCGGCGATGCACGGCCGAGCGCGGCGCCTCGCACCGGGCGTCCGACGATCCTCGTGCTGCCCTTCGACCTGTTCGATTATTCCCTCGATCAGCGCGCCGCGACGGTCATCCCGCTGCACCGCTGGGTGGCGCACCTCGCCGGGCACATCAGCCGGGATCTCAACGCCGATCGTGCGCTCAACGTCCTCGCACCGGGAATCGCGACGGCGGCGCTGCGCACCGTGCGTGCCAACTATGCGCATCCAACGGCCTGCCGGCAATGCGTGCTCGCCGTTGCGCACCGCCTGGGCGCGGACCTCGCGGTCGTCGGGCAGGTCCACAAGCTGAGCAATCTGATCACCTATTTCGACGTCCAAGTCGACGATGCGCGCACCGGTCGCGTGCTCCAGGTGATCAGCATGAGGGCCGATGGCGCCGACTCCAACACCCTGTGGAAGTACATCGCGCAGAATATCGCCCGGCGAGTTGAATCCGCCGCCGCGCGAGCCCACTGATGCGCCGCGAACGCGCACATCCGGGCGCGCCGGACCGCCCGGACGCTCAGCCCGTCGGTACGCGTCCCACGGGCGCGTAGCCGAGCGCAATCATTTTGCGTCGCGAGCGCGCCGCACAGCGCGGCACCTCGGCGTGCGGCAGGTACCCCAACACGAATTCGCAGTCGGCTCGCTTGAGGAAGTAGGCATCCTCGATCTGACGCCGGCACTGCGAGTGCCCATGGGCGCAAACCAGAATGGTGATCACCCAGACCGACATCGCACGAGTATACGCCCGATTGCGCAGATCGATCGGACGGCGGAGGGAGCGACGCGCCACGCGTGTCAGGACCAAGCTTGCGCTCGCGACGGACCCACTGGGGCGCAGGCGTCGGTGAGCCCAGGGATCGGTGCACCCACGCCCGTGCTGTCGCTCGGGCTGCACACCGAGTGCCTCCGGTCCACGCCCCTCATCGCCCGAATCGCCACCGCCCGGCGCTGCGGATCAGTCGGCAGGGGACTCCTCCGCTGCGCCAGACGGGATCGACAGCGTCACCGTCGTGCCACTGCCCGGCGCCGAGTGGATATCGAGCGCACCGTCCACCGTCAGCGTCCGCTCGCGCATCCCGAGCACTCCGAGCGCATCGGCCCGGCGCGGCCCTGCGGGATCGAACCCGCGTCCATCATCGCGCACGCGCAGCTCGAGCTGCTCTGCGCTCTGGAGGATCTCGATCGTGACCTGCGTGGCGTGCGCGTGCCGCACGATGTTGGTCAGCGCCTCCTGCAGGACCCGAAACACCACCGTCGCGCCCGGCTCGGCGACCTGCAGCTGCGCCGGCTCGATCCGCAGCCGCACGTCGAAAGAATGCAGCTGGCGGAAGCCGTTCACCAGCCACTCGGCGGCCGCCGAGAGACCGAGGACATCGAGCACCGCCGGGCGCAGATCGGCCGCGACGCGTCGCGCCGAGTCGATCGTCTGGTCGATCAGCCCGAGCATGCTGTGCGCCTCCTCGGGCATCGGCGTACCGCGCTCTCGGCAGTAGGCCTCGAGATCGGCGACCTTGTATTTCAACGTCACGAGCGCCTGGCCGAGCTCATCGTGCAGTTCGCGCGCGAGCCGCGCACGCTCCGACTCGCGCGCCGCGCTGCCGAGCGTCGCGGCGGCGCGCAACTCATCGCGCGCCCGGCACAGTGCCTCATTGGCACTGTGCAATTCTCCGGTGCGCGCACTGACGCGCGCCTCGAGCGAGGCGGCCAGACGATCCAACTCGGCGCTGCGCTGCTCGGCGAGTCGACGCTGCTCACACTCGGCGGCGTGCGACTCGGTGAGGCGCCGATACAGCCGGCCGTTCTCGAGCATCATCACCGCGAGCAGCACGCAGGCGGCCACCAGGCCGAAGGCCCGTCCGGTGTACCAGCCTAAGGAAAACCGCCCGGCGTTGAACACTGCCGCTTGCGCCAGATCGCAGGCCCACGCGACGGTCACCACCAGCACCCACAGGTGCAGTCCGGAGAAACGGATGCGCCGCCACAGGATCGGCAGCACGGCGAGAATCGTGAGCCAGGTCAGCCAGGCCACCGCGGACTTCGCCGGCCGGTCCTGGTTGCCGCGCATGAGTTTCGGCAACAGGTGCGCCCCTGCGGTCGCCACGAACAGCGCGAGCAGCGCAGCACCGAGCGCCCCGAGCACCGCCGCGGCCGCCACCGCGCGCGTCGCGCCCACCGAGGCGACCCGCAACGGCCGCTCGGCGCGCAGGGCGAAGCCGAACACGGTCAGCGGGAAGCCGAGATGCCAGAGGAAGTAGAGCCAGGCGGTGGTCTGTCCGTTGGCCCAGAGCAGTCCGGCCGGCGCGAACAGGCCGGGGAAGCTCAGCTCGTGCAGCAGTGCCATCGCGGCGCTGAACAGATACCCGGCGGCGAGGATCAGCACGCCGCTCGAGCGCGTCAGCGCAAATTGCCCGAACAGGAACACGCACGTCAGCAGGTCGCACATGACCAGCGAGGACTCATACACCGGCAGGTAGAGCTCGCTGCGGCCCCAGGGCAGGTTCGCGAACGGCGCGAGCGCGAGGAAGATCAGCAGCGAGAGCGCGATGCTCACCGCCGCAATGCGCCGTTGGCGCTCACTCGGCGGCTCAGTGGTGAGCGCAATCATGCGCCGCACCGGCCGTGCCGCGACGGCGCGCGGCCGGGTGTCACTTGAGCCGGGTTCCTGTGCCGTCGAACACGGCGACGTCGGTCGCGATCCCGGCGCGCACACTCGCTCCGACCGTGCAGAACTCCTCGAACTGGCCGAGGACCCTCTCCAGGTGCTGCAGGCTCGCGGCGGGCGCGCCGAAGTGGATCTCGACGTCGATGTGCACGACCCGCAGCCGTCCGGCCTCATTGCGCCCGAGGGTGCCGCGGGCGGTGGTGCGGATGCCGCCCGGATCGTTCTTGAATTTACTGAGCGCGAAATACAGGCTCGAGCTCATGCAACTGCCCACGGCCGCCAGCAGCAGCATCACCGGCGAGGGTCCGGCGCCGGACCCGAGCGGCGGGGGCTCATCGGACGTCAGGTGCGCCATGAGCGGCGCGAAGTCGATGTCGAACTGGTAGTCCCGGTTCTGACGGAGCGTGACGCTGGCAGAGTGCTGTTCGGTCATGACCGACTCCTGGATCGACGCGCCGCCACCGGCGGCGCGGGCGCGGTGGCATTCGATGATACCACCGCGCCGGCCCTGCCCTTGCCCTCGCTCAGTCGGGAAGGGTGACCTCCCCGTCAATGCGGAAGTGTCCGACCACACCCGCAGCGCCCGTGCCGGGCTGTCCGCCGCCCACCGAGAGCGTGTATCGACCCGGCGCGACGACGATCCGGCCGCGCTCGCTCACCATGCTCAGATCCCGCCGCGACAGCTTGAAGTGCACCACGCGGCTCTCGCCGCTGTTGAGATAGATGCGCGCGAAGCCGCGCAGCGCCCGCAGCGGCGCGCCGGCCACGTGCGGGAACTGCAGATAGAGCTGGACGACCTCCGCGCCGGAGCGCGGCCCGGTATTGGTCACCTCGGCGGACACCGTCAGGGGCTGCCCGGCGTGCAGTCGTGTGCGTGCCAGGTGCAGATGGCTGTAGCCGAAATGCGTGTAACTCAGACCGAAACCGAACGGCCAGAGCGGCTTGCCCTGGAAGTACCGGTAGGTACGACCGCGCATCGAGTAGCTCTGGAAGTTCGGCAGCTGATGCACGCTGCGGTAGAACGTGAGCGGCAACCGGCCGGACGGATCATTGCGCCCGCTCAGCGTCGCGGCGATCGCCGCCCCGCCCTCCTCACCGCCGTACCACGCCTCGAGAATCGCATCGGCGTGGTGCTTCTCCCAGGGCACCGCCAGGGCGCTGCCGTTCATCAGCACCACCACCAGCGGCTTGCCGGCCTTGGCCACCTCGCGCACCAGCGCCTCTTCCGGTCGCGGCAGCGCAAGACTGGTGCGATCCCCGCCGTCGAAACCCGGCTCGTGCACGGGCATCTGTTCACCCTCGAGCCGACTGGTGAGCCCGACCACCGCGATGACGACGTCGGCACGGCGTGCCGCCGCGAGCGCGGCCGGATCGGGACGATTGTCGACCGGTTCCCAAATGAGCGCCGCCTGGGGTGCGTGTGCACCGCGGTGGCCGTAGGTCATGCGTACGAGGATCCGCCGCCCCTGGTGCAGATAGATGCGCCCGACGTCGGTGCCGGGGCTGTAGGACTCGATCATGTGCTCGGCGCCGAGCATCAGGCTCGCCGCCCCGTTGGTGCGCACGCCCACCTGGTAATACCCGGAGCGCGGCGGCGTGAAGTAACCGCTCCACTCGGCGCCGCGCAGCACACCGGGCGGCGGCGCCGTGCCGTGCCCACCACCGAGGTCGATCGCCGGCACCACCGCCGTGACCACGCGCGCCGGCTGCCCGGCGAACTGATACCGCACCTGCACACCGGGTGTGCCGTCCGCGGTGCTGAACAGGCCCGCCGGCACCACCGTGCCGGTGTGCGCGAGGAACTGCGTTCCGGGGACATAGGAGATCTTCGCGTGCGGGAACTGCGCGCGCAGCCCCTGCAGCACCGTCACGACGCGACTCGGCATGCCGCTGTAGTTGCCGAGCAGCACGCCGGTCTGATCGGCGAGCGGTCCGACGACCGCGATCCGCCGCACGGTGCGCCGCAGCGGCAGCACGCCGTCGTTCTTCAGCAGCACCATCGACTCCTCGGCGAGGCGCAGCGCGAGGCGGCGGTGGGCCGGACTGTTCAACTCATCGGGGTTGATGTGATCGTACGGCACCAGAGCCGGCGGGTCGAACATCCCGAGGCGAAACCGCGCCGTGAACAGCCGCACGAGCGCGCGGTTCACCGCGTTCACCGACAGATATCCCGCCTGCACCGCCTGCAGAAAGGGCTGGTCATCGGCATCGCCGTGCGGGGTGCCGAAATCCGCGCACTCGTTGTCCATGCCCCGCTCGAGTGAGATCGCCGAGGCTTCCGGCTGCGACGCACGGTAATGATGACCGCTGAAGATGTCGCGCACCGCATCGCAGTCCGACACGACGTAGCCGTGGAAATGCCACTCACCGCGCAGCATCTTCTGCAGCAAGAAGTGATTGGCGCAGGCCGGCTGGCCGTTGATCGCGACGTAGGCGCACATCACCGAGCCGGCATGGCCGTGCACGATCGCGGCGCGAAAGGCGGGCAGATACGTATCCTCGAGCGCATGGCGACTGATGTCCTCATCGGCGAAGTGCCGGATCGGCTCAGGTCCGCTGTACGCATCGAAGTGCTTCGGCGTCGCAATCGCGCGGTAATAGTGCGGGTTGGAGCCCTGCAGGCCGCGCACGTAGGCCACGGCCAACCGTCCGGTGAGGAACGGATCCTCCCCGTACGTCTCCTGGCAGCGGCCCCAGCGTGGATCGCGACAGATGTTGATGTTGGGCGCCCAGAAATCCAGTCCGTGGAACATCCCGGTGCCGTGCCCGCGGGCGGCCGCCTCGGCATAGCGGATGCGCCCCTCGATGCTGATCGCCTTGGCCATGGCGCGCACCCCGGGCGCATCGAACGTCGCCGCCAGACCCATCGGCTCGGGATATTCCGTCGTGCCGTGACCGATCACCCCGTGCAGCGCCTCGCTCCACCAGTTGTAGGCCGGCACGCCGAGACTCGGGATGGCGCGCGCTCCGTTGACCAGCTGCGAGACCTTCTCGCGCAACGTCATGCGTCCGACCAGGTCGAGTGCGCGCTGGCGCGCCGGGAGGTTCGGATTGAGCCAGGGCGCCGACGGCCGAGTCGCCGCCGCGGTGGCGGCCGTACACACGATGACTCCCGAGAGCAGCGCCGCTGCGGCGCGCCACGTAATTTTGATTGGCATGATCGATCCTGACCCCTCGTTGGTTGTCGTCGGGCCGGCGCGGTGCCCCGCCCGCCGCTATGGTAGCGCTACCTTATGATTGCTGGTATTGTCCGAGTTAATCTCGAACTGTCAAGCGCGGCGCCTCCACTCGGACCCACGGGTGACGCGCCACCCAGGGGGGAACACATGCGGATCCGACTGCCGATCCTGTTCTGCACGGCCGTGCTGTCGTTGGGCGCGACGGGGTGTTGGGCGGCGGCCGACGCACCG
>JAKBDK010000003.1:0-111223 GCA_021834525.1 Pseudomonadota bacterium
GACTCGATCTGCCGCTCAAGGTGCTCGTGTGGGAGGACGAACAGGGGCAGACCTGGATGGTCTACAACGATCCCCGGTACATCCTGCAGCGCTACGGTCTGGACAGCAGTCTGGCGGAGCGCTTAGCTGGGGCGCTCGCGCTGCTTGAAGTCGCGGCCGGCACGCCGTGAGCGCGGGCCACCGCGATCGCGGTCCTCGAGCGCCCGCAACACCGTTCCCGGCGGTAGACGCTCAAGCACACGTTTACGCCTGAGGCGGTGCCCTAAAACGCACTCACGTCACACTCTCGGTCACGGAGCGGCCCAATCTGCTTACGTGCGGCGCTCCGATGCCGCTATCTCTCCAGACGAACAGGATGTGACCCGCCGCGCCGTCAGGGCCGCCGGCGAGCGCCATGAGCAACGGGAGGGGTCGCCACATCATGCCGAACGTTCTGAAATTCATGCGCCGCGCGGCGGCCGCACGCACGCCGTCTGCCGAAACGCTCGAACTGGCGCAGTTGCGCGGCCTGGCCGCGGCCGTCGATCGATCCCAAGCGGTGATCGAATTCGCACTGGACGGCGCGATTCTCACCGCCAACCCAAACTTCCTGCGCGTCGTCGGCTATTCGCTCGAGGAGATCCGTGGCAAACATCACCGGATGTTCGTCGACCCTGCGTTCGCCGCAAGCGCAGAGTACCGAGAGTTCTGGGCCTGTCTGGCGCGCGGTGAATTCTGTTCCGGTCAGTATCGACGCATCGGCAAGGACGCGCGCGAAGTCTGGCTGCAAGCGACGTACAACCCGATTCTCGATCTCGACGGCAAACCCTCCAAAGTCGTGAAGATCTGTACCGACATCACGGCGCGAAAACTCGAGGCGGCAGACTGCGAGGCCAAGCTGCGCGCGATCGATCAAGTACAGGCCGTCATCGAATTCGATCTGGACGGTACCATCCGCGAGGCCAACGAGAACTTCCTGCGCGTCGTCGGTTACTCCATCGGCGAAATCCGTGGCAAACATCATCGAATGTTCGTCGACCCGGCGTTTGCCGGCAGCGCGGAATACCGGGCGTTCTGGGCGAAGCTCGCTCGCGGCGAACACGACTCCGGTGAATACTGCCGGCTCGCCAAGGGCGCGCGGCCGGTATGGCTGCAGGCATCTTACACCCCGATCCTCGATGCCAACGGGCGGCCCCTCAAGGTAGTGAAGTTCGCCACCGACATCACCGAGCGCAAGCGTCTGACGCAACAGCTCGATGACCTGGTCGGACGGATACGGCGCGCAGTGGGCGAAGTGACGGTGAGCGCACGGGACATCGCTGACGGTAATGCCAGTCTGAGTCAGCGGGTCGAGGAGCAGGCGGCGAGCCTGGAGGAAATCGCCAGCTCGATGAAGGAAATGACGGAGACCGTCCAGCACAACTCGCAGAGTGCCGCCGGCGCGAACCAACTGGCCGGCGAGGCGCGTGCCAGCGCCGAGCGCGGCGGCCGCGTGGTGACCGAGGCGGTCGAGGCGATGGATGCGATCAATGCCGCCAGCCGCAAGATCGCCGCCATCATCGGCGTCATCGATGAGATCGCGTTCCAGACGAATCTGCTTGCGCTGAACGCGGCAGTGGAAGCTGCGCGCGCCGGCGAGCAGGGGCGTGGATTTGCGGTGGTCGCCTCGGAGGTGCGCAACCTCGCGGGTCGCTCGGCCTCGGCCGCGAAGGAAATCAAGGTGCTGATCCAAGACAGCGGCGCGAAGGTTGCGGACGGCTCGCGCCTCGTGACGCAATCTGGTGAGAGTCTGCGCGACATCGTCGGGGCGGTGAAGAAGGTCACCGACATCGTGGCCGAAATCGCCGCAGCCTCCAGCGAGCAGACCAGCGGCATCGATCAGATCGCGCGCGCGGTCACGCAGATGAACGAGGTGACCCAGCAGAACGCGGCGTTGGTGGAGCAGGCATCGGCCGCGAGTGAGTCGATTCAGCAGCAAGTCGATGAACTCGCGGCGGCGATTGGCATTCGGGACGGCGCCGAGCCTACAGGCCGTTCCGCGGCGTCCACTCGCCGTGCACTGCCACGCGATACCGCCGAGCGTCCGGCGCACAAGCGCGCGGTCGCGGGCGGCAGCGAGGAGTGGGTCGAGCTCTGAGCACCGACCGTCTGCAGCGGCAGACGGTGATCTCGCCGCGCAGCGTCCGAGCCCGCAAGGGCGGCATGCGCGACGCGCCCCAGCTCCCTCATGTCGCGCCTACGGCGGCGACGCTCGCGCGCATGCTGATGCCGCTGGATTAGCCCAGCGCCCACGCGCTTCACCCTCGATCGTCGCTCAGGACCGATGCTCGTGCGGGGCCGCCGCAGAGTCTCGTCGTGATGCCGGACGCCGCGCGCTGTCCGCAGGCCGACGGGCTGTTGCGGCGCAGGCGCCGTGTCCGTTCGTATGTCGCACCCCACACTGCGCTCGCAGCGCAACCCTTGAGGTGCTACCGTCGCGCCGGAGGTATCGACTACGTGAAACGTTTCTCCGTCGTGATGGAAATCTGGCTGCTGGTGATGCTGATCTGCGCCGCGCTCGCGCTGCTGTCGTTTGGGACCATTGACGTGCCGACGGCGCGGTATTTCTGGCTCCTCGGTCGCTTCCTGCATCCGCTCAACAAGCCACTCGGTGCGCCGGTCATCCTCGCGATCGAGGCGGCCATCAGCGTGATTCTGGTGCTGGCACGCCTGGTGCGGGGCCATCTGTCGCTGCTCGCCGAAACCGTCGCGGTGGCGTGCCTGACGTCCATCTGCGCCTACGCGGTCAACAGTCACGTGCTGAAACCGCTCTTCGGGGTCCCAAACCCGTCTGCGGTGATGCACGGCGCGCACCATGCATTTCACTGGTTGAAAGGCTCAGCGATGAGCAGCTTTCCCTCCGGCCACATGGTCCTCGCGGGCTCGTTGGCCGGAGTTTTCATGCGCGTCTACCGCGGGAGCCGTTGGCCGCTCGCGGCGCTACTCACTGTGGCCGCGGTGCTGCTGGTCGTCGGCGATTGGCACTTCGTCAGCGACATCATCGGTGGGACGTTCCTCGGGATCTCCGCGGGGCTGCTGGCCGGGCAGGGCTGGGCGGTGCACAAGCAGCTGCCGGGCGCCGTCCGGTGAGACGCGAGGGTGATCCAAGGGTTGATCGAACTGTTCCGCTTGGCTACAGTCCAACCGGGATGGCACGGTGAGCGGCGCGGCTGCGTCGCGCCCGACCGACACTGATCCGGAGCAGGCAATGGATTTCGCGCGTATACATTCTGCGGCGCAGCGGCGCGCACGTGATCCAGATCCTCGCACCCGTGCCGGACGGGCGTTTCGAGTCCCGACTCTGAAGCTTCCCGGGGATATGCTGACTTTCCTGCGCGCCGGACTGTGCGATCCGCGCCGCGTCGGCGCCGTGGCGCCCTCCGGGCGTGCGCTCGCTCGTCTGATCACCTCCGAAATCGGCGGAACCAGCGGGCCGGTGATTGAGCTCGGCGCCGGCACGGGCGTGTTCACCCGGGCACTGCTCGATCGCGGTGTTCCGGAGCGCCAACTGGTCCTGGTCGAGGCGCATCCGCATTTTGCCCGACTGCTGCAGAACCGGTTCCCCGCAGCCCGCGTGCTGGTGATGGGCGCGGGCGACCTGCGTCGCATCGATCCGTTCGAGGGGCGAACGGCCGGCTCGATTGTGAGCGGTTTGCCGCTGCTGTCGATGCCGCGGAGCGAGATCATGCGCATTCTGCGCGGCTCGTTCCTCCGTCTGCGCAGCGGTGGCGCCTTCTACCAGTTCACCTATGGCCCGCGCTGTCCGGTCCCGGGGGCCATTCTGAGGCGTCTCGGCCTGCGCGCGCAGCGTATCGGCTGGGTCGCAACCAATTTGCCGCCGGCGTTCGTGTATCGCATCGAGCGCACCCGCCGCCCCGCGGCACGGTCCCGCCCGATCTGAGCTCGTCCCGCGGCGCACCGCTCAGTGCTCGTGGCGGTGATGATTATCAGGATAGTGCGAATGTGAGTGCGTCACCGGCTCATGGACGTGCTCGTGATCGTGCGGCTCCTGTCCATCCCACTCGAAGTCGTGCTCGTGCTGATGGTGCGCGTCGTGACGGTGACTGTGGATGTGCCGCTCGCGAGGGTGCGCGTGCTCATGTTCGTGGTGCTCGGTCAGGTGCAGCCAGACGCCAATACCCATCAGCAATGCGGCGAGCAGTAGCGCCGGCGTCGGCATGTGCCGAAACAGCAGCAGCGAGAGCACTGCGCCGATGAACGGTGCAGTGGCGAAGTACGCGCCCGTGCGTGCCGTGCCGAGGCTGCGCAGCGCGAGCACGAACAACGTCAGGCTCACGCCGTAGCCGGCGAAACCGAGCATCGCGGCGCCGCTGATCAGCGCCGGGGTCGGCCAACTGAGGCCCAGGTGGGCGGCGAGGCTTAAATTCACGGCGCCGGCAGTGAGGCCCTTCAGTGCCGCAATGTGCAGCGGGTCGCCGCTCGAGACCTTGCGCGTCAGATTATTGTCGATCGCCCAGCATGCGCACGCCGCGGCGATCCACATCGCGCCGCCGCTCAGCTCGAGACGTGCCGGCCAGGCGAGCAACGTCCCGCCGACCACGATCGCGATCATGCCGAGCAGGATGCGCCGATCGACATTCTCGCGAAAGACGCACCACGCCAGCAGTGCGGTGAATACCGCTTCGAGGTTCAGCAGCAAAGAGGCGCTCGCCGCCGGGATCTGCCGCAGGCCGCTCATGAGCAGCACCGGTGCGATGACTCCACCGGCCAGGATCGCCAGGCCCAGCCAGGCGATCTCCTCGGCGCGCCAGTGGTGGGCGTGGCGCCGGCTCGGCCGCAACGCCGCGCGTAACGCGATCCACACAGACAACCCGACGCCGCTGCCGCTGTACAACAGCCCCGCGAGCGTGATTGGCGGGGTCTCTCGCAACAGCATTTTGGCAAACGGCGTGCTTGCGCCGAACAGGACGGCCGCCAGCAGCGCGTAGCTGATGCCGCGTGCCGAGTCGCTGAGCGCCGTCGACGGATCTCGTCCCATGGGGAAAGTATAGCGGCGGGGACGCGCAGGCGTCCCCGCCGCTTCGCATCATTCGGTCTGATGGATGAATTGAGCGATGTTCGCGTGCAGGTGCGCGAGACCTTGCGGGCGAACATAGATCATGTGGCCGGTGTGGTAGAACCGGAATTCGACATTCTTCTGAAGATCAGGCTGCATCGGCAGTTGGCGCATCTGGTACATGGCTGCGTAGTACGGCGTCGCCAGGTCGAAGTACCCCGCATTGACCAGCACCTTCAGCCGCGGATCGAGTGTCATGGTCGTGGCCAGATCAGGCAACACGTTCGGCGCGATCGGTGCCGGTGAGCCCGCACCCGGCGGCGTGTGCAACCACTTCCAGTCGTTGCCCACGCTCGCGGAGAGAAACACGTAGCGGTGCCCGGCTCCGAAATGCAGCGTGTCGCGCAGGTAGGCGTTCGCCGCCGACACGTAAGCCGAGCCGATGCCGGAGATCAGCGGATCGTACTCGGCGTACTCGGCGAGCGGATCGAGCGTCGGGCCGGAGAAGCGTGCATCGAGGCGACCGGTGGTCTTGCCTTCGGCGCTGAGCAGTTCCTGTTCGAATTCCGGGCCCGTGACGCGCAGGTTCGCCTTGAGCAGATAATCCTGCGCCAGCCCGGTGTATTCGGCCATCTGCGCCGCGATCGCGCGCTCTTCGGCCGGCGGCAGCGCCGAGCCACGGTTCAGCGCCGCCAGGTACGGCCCCATCGCCCAGCGCTGCACCTGATCGAGCCAGGGGTGCAACTGCGCCGGCGGATTCACCAGGCGTTTGTGGTACCAGGCGACCGCCGCGTAGGTCGGCAGGGCGAGCGCATAGGGCAGATTGACGCCCGGATTCAGATTGGCCTGATCGATGCTGGTGTCGAAGTTCAGGATCGTCGACAACAACACCACGCCATTGAGGTCGATGTTGTCGTTGTTTTCCAGCATGCCGGCGACCACCGCCGAGCGGGTGGTGCCGTAGCTCTCACCGATCAGGTATTTCGGCGAGTTCCAGCGGTCGTACTGCGACAGGAAGCGGGTGATGAACTGCGTGAAGGCCTGTCCGTCGGCATCGACTCCGTAGAACATCTTCGGCGTCCCGACGCCACCGTCGGCTTTGTCGATGATGCGGCTGAAGCCGGTCCCCATGGCATCGACGAACACCAGATCGCTGACGTCGAGCAGGCTGTACTGATTGCTGACCAGCCGGTACGGTGCCGGCGGGGTATGCGCATGGCTGCGGGTGACCACGCGCACCGGTCCGAAGGCGCCGATGTGCAGCGGCGCGGAGCTGCCGCCGGGACCGCCGTTGTAGAGAAAGGCGATCGGACGCCGGTCCGGGTGGGCGCCGTCCTTGAAGTACGCCACGTAGAACATCTCGCCGGTCGGCTTGCCAGCCTTGTCGCGCAGGATCAGCGTTCCGGCCTTGGCGGTGTAGCGGATGATGTGGCCGCCGACCTTCACGCGGCCAGACGTGCTCACCGTGTGCGGTGTCGTCCAATACGTCTCGGGGTTCGGGCTGGAGGCCGGGGTGACGGGAGTCGGCTTGCCGTGCGCGAGCGCCGCGGGGGCGGCGGCGAGCAGCGCAGCGGTCAGGAGCAGTGCGCGATAGCGGGACATGAATGCCCTCGTCGTGGGTTGGTGGGGGGCGAAGCGCCCGTCCACCACGGTCGGCCGTGCGCCCCCCTCATGCCCTCTATCGTAGCAAGTCGGCAGTGCTGAGGCCGCCAGCCCATCGCGGCGTCGCGCCCGTCAGGCGCCTACGGCGCGGCGATACGCGCTTGCAGGTCGTAAGTGTCCGCTGCGCAGATGTGGACCTCGGCCCACTCGCCGGGCGTGAGGTGTGCGCCATCCTCGATGCGCACGATTCCATCGATTTCCGGTGCCTCCGCGGCGCTGCGCGCGAGGGCGCCGTGTTCGTCCACGGCATCCACCAGGACCCGCACCCGCTGGCCTACGCGCCGCTGCAGTCGCTCGGTACTGATCGCCGCGGCGCACTCCATGAAACGCTCGTAGCGCTCCTGCTGGACCTCCGACGGCACGTGCCCCTCGATCGCATTGGCGCTCGCGCCTTCCACGGGCGAGTACTTGAAGCAGCCCACGCGATCGAGCTGCGCGGCCTTGAGCCACTGCAGCAGTTCCTCGAACTCCGCGTCGGTCTCGCCCGGAAATCCGACGATGAACGTGCTGCGCAGCGTCAGCTCCGGGCAGCCGCGCCGCCATTGCGTGATGCGCTCGAGCACGTTTTCGGCATGCGCCGGCCGCCGCATCCGCTTCAGCACGGTCGGGCTGCCGTGCTGGAACGGAATGTCCAGATACGGCAGCACCTGACCGTCGGCCATCAATTCGATGACGTCGTCGACGTGTGGATACGGATAGACGTAGTGCAGCCGTACCCAGCTGCCGAGCGTGCCCAGGGCGCGCGCCAGATCCATGAAGCGAGATTCGTACTCGCGGCCGCGCCAGGTGGCGCCGCGGTAGCGGATATCCGCACCGTACGCACTCGTGTCCTGCGAGATGACGAGCAGCTCCTTGACCCCGGCGTCGACCAGACGCTGCGCTTCTGCGAGCACCTCGTCGATGCGACGGCTCGCGAGCCGGCCGCGCAGCGCCGGGATGATGCAGAAGCTGCAGGAATTGTTGCAGCCCTCGGAGATCTTCAGATACGCGTAGTGGCGCGGCGTCAGCCGGATGCCCTGTGGCGGCACCAGATCGAGGAACGGATCGTGCTGTGGCGGGAGATGCTGGTGCACGGCTTCGAGCACCCCGGCGTAGTCGTGCGGACCGGTCACCTTCAGCACATGCGGGTGGCGCTCCAGGATGCGCTCCGGGCGTGCCCCGAGGCAGCCGGTGACGATGACTCGACCGTTGTGCTCGAGCGCCTCCCCGATGGTCTCCAGCGACTCGTCGATGGCCGCATCAATGAAGCCGCAGGTGTTGACCACGACCAGGTCGGCCTGCTCGTAGCTCGGACTGATGCCGTAGCCCTCGGCGCGCAGCGTGGTGAGGATGCGCTCGGAGTCGACCAGGGCTTTCGGACACCCGAGGCTGACGAATCCGATGTTCGCGCTGCGGCGTGCGGCCGCCGGCCGCCGGTTGGGTGGGTTCATCTGGTGAGGGGTCTGGGTGGGACGCAGGGGGGCGCAGAGGTTCTGGCGCGGCGCGCAGACTACCCGCGCGGGCGGCCCTGCGCAACCGACGGCCGCCGGCGGCCGTACAGGACCGTGATCTCAGCCTCGGCAATGGCGGCGGCCCGCACCGCAGCGGCGACCGCCCCCGGCGGTGCGCCGGTGCCGATCGCGACGCGCGCTACGCGCAGGGCGTACAGGTAGAAGTGGTAATGGTGGGGCGGGCCCGGAGGCGGACAGGGTCCGCCATAGCCGTGAAAGCCGAAATCATTGCGTGCCTGCACGGCCCCCGAGGGGAGTCCCGGCGCCCCAGGGGTACCGGCGCCCGCGGGCAGCGCGCGTACGGCGGCCGGGATGTCGATGACCAGCCAGTGCCACCAGCCTCCCGGCGCGTCCGAATCATAGACCAACACGGCGAAGCTGCGCGTGCCGGCCGGCTCATGATGCCAGGCGAGCGCCGGTGACTGATTGCGGCCATGACAACCGCGATCGTAGATGCGACGGCGGGGGACCCAGCCGCCGGCGGTAAGGTCGGGGCTCTCGAGGCTGAACCGTGTCGCGCTCGGCGCCCGCGCCGGCGCACCGAGCGCAACCTGCGCCATCAGCAGCCACGACAACCCTCCGGCCAGCAGGGCCAGCGAACGGCCCGGTTCGGGCCACACACGCACACGCATCGTCATCTCCACTGACGCGCCGAGCGCCGGAGCGCAACAGTGTGCAGCCGCGCAGCCCATCCGGCAAACTACCCGGCCATGAGCACCGCAAAGACAGCCCTGGTGACCGGCTCGACGGACGGGCTCGGCCGCGCCGTGGCCCGAGCGCTCGCTTCGCGCGGCTACCGCCTATGGCTGCACGGACGCAACGAGGAGCGCGGTCGGGCGCTGACCGAGGAAATCACCGCGCAGGGCGGCGAGGCGCGCTTCGTGCGCGCCGACCTCGCCTCTCTGTCCGAGGTGCGCCAGCTCGCCGCCGCGTTGCGCGGGCAGCCGCGCCTTGAGCTGTTGATCAACAATGCCGGCATCGGTCCGACCACCCCAGGGGTCAGCGGCCGCGAACTGAGCGCAGAGGGTCTCGAACTGCGTTTCGCCGTGAATTATCTCTCCGGCTTTCTTCTCACCCGGCTGCTGCTGCCGCTCCTCGAGCACAGCGCCCCGGCGCGCATCATCAACGTCGCCTCCGGCGCCCAGTACCCGCTCGATTTCGACAACCTGATGCTCGAGCGTGCCTATAGCGGCATGCGTGCCTATGCGCAGAGCAAGCTTGCGCAGATCCTCTTCACCGTCGATCTGGCCGAGCAGTTGCGCGGGCGTGGCGTGACGGTCAACTGCCTGCATCCGGCCACCTACATGGATACCGCCATGGTGCGCGACATGGGGGTCGCGCCGGTCAACTCGATCGCGAGCGGTGAAGCTGCGGTTGTACGTCTCGCCTGCGATGAGACGCTGGCGCAGACCACGGGGTGTTTTTTCAACGGTCTCGAGCTCGCCACGGCCCATCCCCAGGCCTACGACCCGATGGCCCGCCAACGCCTGACCGAGGTCAGCGAGCGGCTCGCCGGGATTGCCGCCGACGGACGTGTCTGAGCGATGCCCTTCGACCAAGCCTACTACCAGCGCTTCTACTTCGATCCGCGCACCGCGGTGACGAGTCGTGCCGAGATGCGCGCGCGCGCCAGGCTGATTGGCGCGTTCACCGCGCACGTCGGCTTACCGGTGCGCCGTATGCTCGATGCCGGCTGCGGCACCGGACTGCTGCGTGCCCCGCTGCGCCGCGCACTGCCCAAGGCAACCTACGTCGGCCTCGAATCGAGCGAGTATCTCTGCGGTCGCTACGGCTGGCAGCACGGCACGCTGCAGGGATTTCGCGTCAAGGAGCCGTTCGATCTGGTGGTGTGTTACGACGTGCTGCAATATCTGGGCGCCCGCGAGGCCGCCGGCGCACTTGCCAATCTGGCACGAGCGTGCCGCGGCGTGTTGTATTTCAGTGCGCTGACGCGTCGCGATTGGCAGATCAATTGCGATCGTACTCGCACGGACCCCGAGGTCCATCTGCGGGCCGCCGAGTGGTACCGCACGCGCCTCAGGCGGTATTTTCGCGAGATGGGGGCGGGGTTCTGGCTGCGCCGCGGCGCACCCCTCATCGTGTGGGAAATGGAGACCGCCGGCTGAATGCCGCGCGACGCCATGTCCGATCCCGACAGCCCACACGTGCTCGCGGAATTCGTCGGTTCCGTGACCTGTGAGTGCCGCAGCGGTGCGGCGCTCACGCTGCGCGGCGCGGCGCTCGACGCTCCGGCTGAACGTCTGGTGCTCACCTTTCTCGGCGTCACGCCGGGCGAGGTGCCCGCGACCCTCGCGGCTGCGCGAGTGACGGCGGTGGGCGGGCAGGACTACCGCCTCGAGAGTCCGCCTGAACACTGGGTGATCCGGGCGCGCGCGCTGCACATGCACCGGGACGTGCAAACGGCGTTTTTTCAGGCGATACCGCCGCGGCGCGTCCCGCTCGTAAAACGGCTGTTCTGGCGGGTGGTGCTGCAGCTTGCCGCGCATCGCAGCGGACTGCGGCTGATCACGGCGTTGCGCGGTCGCTGATTCAGCCCGCCTCCGCCACGGCTTCCTGTACGGCGGCTGCGCGGCCGCCGACCAGCAACGCGCGGTACACGGCCAGTTGGTGCTGAAAGACTCTCTGCCAGGTGTAGTGCTGCAGGACGTGCTGGCGTGCGCTGCGACCCAGGGCATCGAGGTCGCGCGCATACAGCGCGGCGATCGCATCGGCCAGGCTGAGCGCATCGTTCGGATCGGCGAGCAGGCCGATGCGCTCATCGAGCAGCTCCGGCACCGCGCCGGCGCGTACCGCGACCACCGGACGGCCGCAGGCCATGGCCTCGAGGATGACCAGCCCGAACGTCTCGCGACTGCCGGCATGCACCAGCGCATCGGCCGAGGCGAGCCACTGCGCCAGCTGCACGCTGTCGCGCCGGTAGGGCAACTGCGTGACGTTGGCTGCGAGTCGCCCGGCGCGGCTGCCGCCGATCATCAGCAGGTGGTAGGGGCGGCCGAGCCGCGCGAACGCCTGCAGCAGCACCGGTACATTCTTTTCCTGCGTGAAACGCCCGGCATACACGAGCACGCGCGACTGCCGGTCGACGTTCAGCCGCGCGCGCAGCCACCGGCCGCGACGATCGGGATGAAAGACCGTCTCATCGACGCCGAGCGGTTGATGCACCGTGTGGGCCACTCCAAGCTCCGCCAGAACGCGCATCATCAGGCGACTCGGCGCGAAGACGACGTCGAAGCCCTCGTACAGCCAACGGACGTAGGTGGCGGCGGAGCGTTCCGCGGCGCGCCCACCGATGCGCCGAGCGAGAATGCACGGCAGATTGGAGTGATAGAACGCTGCGCAGGGCACTGCGCGGCGGCGGGCGACGGCGCGGGCCGCCCAGGCCGGGTGAAACGCATCGCCGGCCTCGATCAGATCGGGCTCGAGCGCCTCGAGCAGCCGCCGCCAGCGGCGCGGGTTCAGCGGCAGGCGGTAATTGAACGAACCGGGCACGGGCAGGCCGGGAACCGAACAGAGTGCACCCGGAGCCATCCGCTCGGTGCGCCCCGGCACGAGCAGCGTGTGCTGCCAGCCGGGCTCGGCGGCGAGCCAGGTGTGTTTGGCATTCAGGTAGCGCCGCACACCGCCGCTCGTCGGTGAATAAAACAGCGTCGTATCGACGAGGCGGCGCGGGATCATGGGTCGATCCTGATCCTCGGGGCCCGGTTCCCCGAGAGGGATTGCACGCCCCGCGCCGGGGTGTGTCAAGGCGCCGCACGGCGGCGCATGGTGGCCTCAGGCGGCCGACTGAGTCTGCCGGCGCGATCCGCTGCGCAGTGCTGCGCAGGCGGCGATCAGTTCCTCGGCGCTCGCGAAGCGCTCCTCGCGCCGCTTCGCCAGCAGGTGCTCGAGTAGCGGTGCGTAGCCGCTCAGTGAGCTCGGCAGGCGCGGTGGGGCCGCGTTGACGTGCTGCTGCAGCACCTCCATCGCGCTGTTGCCCACGAACGGTTTGCGGCCGGTGAGCATCTCGTGAAAGATGACCCCGAGACTGTACAGATCGGAGCGGGGATCGAGCTTCTCACCGAGCGCCTGCTCCGGGCTCATGTAGTACGGTGAGCCGCGCAGGACCCCGGTGTAGGTGCTGTGATGGCTGCCATCGAGCTGGCGGGCGAGACCGAAGTCGATCAGCACGATGTTGTCGTTGTCGCGCAGCATCACGTTGGGGGGCTTCAGGTCGCGATGCAGCATGCCGGCACGGTGCACCACGGCGAGCGCGGTCGCGATTCGCTCCAGGAAGCGCAGCGCCTCCGATTCCGTCACGCCCACGTGCATGCGCGCCTTCAGATCGCCCCGCGGGAAGTACTCCATGGCGAGGTACTCATAGCCGTCCTCGATGCCGTGATCGAAGATGTGCACGACGCCCGGGTCATGCACCGCCACGATCGCCTGGTACTCGCGCGCGAGGGCTTCGGCACCGCGCTCATCGCAGGGGATCTTACTCACCTTGAGCGCGACCTCGGCGCCGTGTGCGGTGCTCTCGGCGAGGTACACCACGGCTTTTTCGGATTCGCTGAGCTTGCGGGTGATGTCGTAGCCGCGGATCGCCGGGTGGCCCGCCACGATCGGCGTGGCGCGCCCCGGACGCGGTGGTGTTGCGGGCACATCGTCCGCGACCGCCTCGGGCGTCGCTGTGGGCGTCTGCAGTGCCTGCAGTGCGTGATCGAGTGCAGCCTTCAGTCGGGTCGGTGTCACCAACCGCTTCGGCAAGTAATCGGTGGCGCCGGCCCGCAGGGCCTGCACGGCGCGCAGCTCATCGCCCTGCTCGGCGAGCACCAGCAGGACGGGAACGGTATCGCTCTCGCGCAGCGCGCGGATCTGTGCGAGTGCCGGGGGCTCGTGCTCCTCGTCGATGCTGCCGAAGTCGCACGCCAGCACCAGCACCTCGCAGGCCGAGCCGCTCGAGAGCGCGCTCAGCGTGTCGCCGTCGGCCGGCTCGAGCGTTCCAATGGCCGCCTGGGGATACAGAATCGACAGGTGCAGCCGTACCCACTCGCGATATTTCGCATCGCGATCGACGATCAGTATGCGTATCGCTGCGTAATTCATGCGCAGTCTGGGACCTTGGACTAGGCCCGACCGTTTGTCGCGCCCGGCGGCGCGATTCTGTGAATCACGTCATCCGCCGCCCGGCGTTATGTGATGCGCACCGGCAGCGCCGTCGCTCAGCGCGGCAACAGGAACTGCCGCCCCTGGTAGGAGAGCACGACTCCGTCGGGCCGGATTTGCACCACGCTGACCCCATCGGCGAGCGCATCGCCCTGGTGCAGTTTCTGCATGTTGATCATGACGAAGCGCTGGCGCGGCTGCGGACTGTAGACGTGCAGATCCAGATGCAGCCGTGGCAGGGTGCTGCCCGGTTCGGCCGCGATCTGCGCATAGAGGGGCAGGGATCCTGAGGGCTGGGCGGCGCCGCTCGGGGGGGCGCTGGCCGCCGGCTGCAGCGCGGGCTCGAAATCCGCCGGGTCGGGCGGGGTTGCCGCGCCGGGGCTCGGGGCCGCCGCAGTGCTTTGCGCCGCGGATCCCGATGTCGCAGCCCCGATCGCTGCGCCGCCGGCTGGCGCCTGTGTCGCGGAGGGGGTCGCTGGCGCCCCGGCAGCATCCGGTGGGGAGATGACCTCAGATTGTGGCGCGGGGGCCGGTCCGGGGCTCGCGCTGCGGGGGAGCGCCGCCGCGGCGGCCGCGGGTCGCGGCGGCGTGGCGCGCCGGCGGCTGAGCACGATCCAGCCGAGGGTCATGACGTTGATCAGGACCAGCAGGACGATGACCACGGCCCAGATCGGTACCGTCCGGCGCGGCTGAACGACTTTGACCTCGAACAGCGCCGGCCCCGCCTGGCGCTGGCGCGCGTGCTCGGACTTTTTCAGGGCATCGAGGATGAATGACATGTCAGCCGCCGTTGTGCTGCGCCGCGAGCAGCGGTGAATGCGGGTCGGGGAGCGCACCGGAGATCGCCATCTGGGTCTGCACGCCTGCGATGCCGTCCACCGCCAGGCCGTGGGAGCGCTGGAAGCGGCGCACCAGCCGCACCAGGTTCGAATCGTACACGGTGCCCGGGGGGCTGCTCGAGGGCATCCCGTTCAGGCGCAGCAGGCTGCTGCGCAGCCAGCGCACCCCGGCGCCGCTCATGCCGGTCGAGAGGGTGCGCAGCCGACCGTCTGCCGGCCGCCACAGGAGCACGTAGCGGCCGAGCCATGCCCTCGAGAGCGCCGTGCGCCGCACCCGGGAGGGGGCGGGCCCGAGATCCACGGTCGCATGCGACGGATCCAGATGCTGCAGGACGACGTGGTAGGTCTGGCCGGCCGCATCGGTCAGCAGCAGGATCGCGGGGCGGTTGTACAGCCGCAGCTCACCGAGCGAGCCCTGGCCCTTGACGCACACCAGGCCGTGCTGCGCGGCTTGCTGGCAGGGATGGGGGCCCGGGGGGTCCTGCAGGCCCCACAGGCTCAGCAGCCGGTCGTAGGCCGCCGGCGCGCTGGCCTGGCCGCCAAAGCGGCTGAGCAGTCCCTGGAGCGACACGGACGTCCGCGCGGCGCGCACCGCAGCGCTGGGCGGGTGCCGGGCCGGCAGGTGCACCGGCGGTACGCGGCGCTGCAGGTGCGGGCGTGCGGTGCCGATCGTCGGCAGGGCCGGGCCGAGGCGCCAGAACGCGACCCCCGCGGCACCGAGCAGCGTTGCCACGGCCGCGATGCCGGCCCAGAGCGGCCAGGACCGCTCGGTGCGGCGGCCGAAGACCTCCACGCCCGCTTGGTGCACCAGCGCGCCGGTGACCTGGTGGCGGTCGAGCGAATAGCCGCCGAGCAGGGCACGGTCGCAGAGGATGTTGATCAGGCGCGGCACGCCGCCGGAGAGCCGATGGATCCTCTGCAGGGCCCGCCGGCTGAAGATCTCGCTGGTGGCCCCCGCAACGCGCAGGCGGTGGCGGACGTACGCGGCCGTTTCCGGCGTGCTGAGCGGGTCGAGGTGATAGCGACCGGTGATGCGCTGCGCCAGCTGGCGCAGCTCGAGTCGATCAAGCAGTTCGCGCAGTTCCGGCTGGCCGATCAGGATGATCTGCAGGAGTTTCTGCGTGTTGGTCTCGAGGTTGGTCAGCAGACGCACCTGCTCGAGCACGTCGGGGGCAAGGTTCTGCGCCTCATCGACCACGAGCACCACGCGCTTCCCGGCGGCGTGGGCGCGCAGCAGGTACGCATTGAGGATGTCGACTAAGTCCTTCAGGCTGCCGGTGGCCTCATCCGGCACGCCGATCCCGAGCTCCTCGCACAGCGTCAGCAGGAACTCCGGAGCGGTCATGCGCGGATTGAGGATCAGCGCGATCTCGGTGTTCTCCGGTGTCTGCGCCAGCAGTGAGCGCACGATCGTGGTCTTGCCCGTGCCCACCTCGCCGGTGAGCTGAATGAATCCCCCGGCCTCGCGGATCCCGTACAGCAGGTGGGCCATGGCCTCGGCATGCCGCTCGCTCAGGAAGAGGTAGCGCGGATCCGGAGTGATCGAGAAGGGCTTCTCGTTGAGACCGAAGAACGACAGGTACATCGGGCACCGACTAATCCAGCAAGTTTCCCCGGCGCAGCGCGCGGCTGCCGAAGCGCTCGCGGACCTGGTCGAGCGCCGCATCGAGTCGGGCATTGCCGCCCGGAGCCGACTGTTCGAACAGGCCCATTTGCGTCGCCGGCGACAGGTCCGCGAGGGTCACGCCGAGCAGGCGCAGTTTCGCACCCCGATGCTCGGCGAGCCAGCGCCGCAGCAGCTCCCGCGTCACCTCACGGATGGCACGTCCGTCCTGGGTGGGTGGGGCGATGGCGCGCTGGCGGGTGAACGTCGAGAAATCGTGGCTGCGGATCTTCACCCCGACGCGCCCGCTCACCAACCCCTTGCGGCGCAATCGCTCGCACGCCTTGTCCGCCAAGCGGGCCAGGTGGGCCTCGAGTTCGCGCGGCTGCGCCAGATCGCGCTCGAACGTGTCCTCGGCACTGAGGGATTTCTCCTCGGTCTCGCTCACCACGGGCCGCTCGTCGATACCGGCGGCCCGCTCGCGCATCCGCGGCGTATCCCGTCCGAACAGGGGCCACAGCAGCGCATCCGGCGCAGTGCGTAGCTCACGCAGCGTGCGCAGTCCGGCGGCCTCGACCTTCTCGCCGAGTTTGCGGCCGAGGCCGGGCAGGCGGCGCACCGACAGCGGATCGAGCACCTCGCGCACTCGCTCGACCGGCACGACCGTGAGCCCATCGGGCTTGTCCAGGTCCGAGGCGATCTTCGCGACCAGCTTGTTCGGCGCGACGCCCACCGAGGCGCTCAGTCCGGTGCGGGAGCGGATTTCCTCTTTGATGCGCCGGGCGATGGCGGGCGGCTCGCCGAGCAGCTGTACGCTGCCGGTGACGTCGAGGAATGCTTCGTCCACCGACAGACCCTGCACCAACGGGGTGATTTCCCGGAACACCGCGAACACCTGCGCAGAGACCTCGCGGTAGCGTGCCATGCGCGGCGGAACACAGATCGCATCGGGGCACAACCTGAGTGCGGTGCTCATCGGCATCGCCGAGCGTACTCCGAAGCGGCGTACTTCATAACTCGCCGCAGCGACCACCCCGCGTGCGCCGGCGTGGCCGACCACCACCGGCAGGCCGGCGAGCTCGGGCCGGTCGTGCTGCTCCACCGAGGCGAAAAACGCGTCCATGTCGACATGGAGGATCGAGCGGATCACGACGGCACGGGCCTGTCGGCGACGCTCAGAGTGACAGAAAGCTGTAGGCCACGGTGCCGGCGAGCACCGTCAGGCCGATGAACAGGTACGCGGTGGCGAGTCCGGTCATCTTCCCGAGCGTCCACGCCGGGCTCTGTCCATACACGCGTCGCATCGCCAGGTAGTAGTAGATGGGAATCGCGAGCGTGACGATGAAATTCAGCAGGCCGAGTAAGGCCCGAGGGGCGCTGAACAGGTTGACCAGCTCCAGGAGGCCGAAGGTCACGAACAGGAACGCGTGGTTGTGCACCAGAAACAGCAGATGCTCGACGTAGTAGCGGCGCGGCTGCAGGAACAGAGGCACCATGGCGAGGGCGAGCAGCGGCAACAGCAGGAACATCGCGCGCTCGTAGTTGCGCTCGAGCACCGCGACGAATCGCCCGACACCGCCCCGGGCCGCCACCGCGAGGCAGCTGTGATCGAGTCGACCCGCGAGCCACGGCGAGACTCGTGCGCCATACGCGCTCACCGGTGCGCACAGGGCGCTCGGAGTGGGCGCGAGCGGAGTGACGAGCGGGCGCGCGCCCGCCGCGCCGAGTGGCGCCACCGCCATGTGAAAGTCCTTGCCGTTGCGCACCACGGTGACGCCGGTGCGCGGTCCGAGCGAGGTGACGAGTCCCGTGATGAAAAAGAACAACAGGCTCACCACCAGGTACAGCCGCACCGGCGGCAGGTAGCGCGCGCGCCGCCCGTCGAGAAACTCCCGGGTCAGCGATCCGGGCCGAAACAACAGCGCGCGCAGCGTCAGCCACAGCCGCGAGTCCGCATGCGTCAGGTCCTCGGTGGCCTCCTGCAGGAAATGCCAGAAGGAATGGACCGGGTGTTCGTGGTGACGCTGCCCGCACTCGCTGCAGTACGGTCCGACCAGCGCCGCTGCGCAGTTCTCGCAGGTCCGTCCCGCGGGACGTGCGCAGATCGCGCCGTCGTCGGCGACGGGCGGGCCGGACTCGATCGCCGCGCTCATGCCAGCGCAGTGGCGGTCGCACTCACTGGGCAGTCCGGCTGCGCCTGCGTGCCGAGCTCGTGTGGCGCGAAGTCATCGACGTTCACGAGGTTCATCACCTTGGCATCGAAGGCACGCAGCGCTTCGGCTTCCGCCGCGCTGATGATGCCCGCGGCGAGCGCCTGTTCGACCTGCCCGGGCAGGTCGAGTGCGCTCACCCGGCCGGCCTTGACCCCCTCGACGCGGATGCGCTTTTCGAGCGGCTCCATGACGAGGGCGAGTTCGAGTGCCTCCTCGAGCAGCCCGAGCGGGTTGCCGGGTTCCACGGTGGTGTAGATGTATTGACCGAGGCGCCGGCGGCTCTGCGAGGGTTGCGTGAGCCGCTCGGCGACCTGGCGGCCGAGCCGGTCGGAGGGTGCCGAGTAGTGCCGTCCGCGCGGGAAGACGATCGTGCGCATCAGCCCGGCGAGCATCCGATTGGGGAAGTTGCGCAGAAAGCCGTGCAGCTGTTCCTGGGCATGATAGAGCAGGTTGCGGCACGCCCACTCCACGATCGGCAGATCCTCCTCCGGGTGACCCTGATTCTCGTGATGCTTCAGCACCATCGAGGCCAGATACATCGCCGAGAGCACGTCGCCGAGCCGGGCGGAGAGATTTTCCTTCTTCTTCAGATAACCGCCGAGGGTGAGCATCGCGACGTCGACCGTGAAGGCGAACGAGGCGCTGAAGCGCACGATGTGCTGATAGTAGCGCGCCGTCGGTCCGCTCACCGGTGAGCGCGTGAAGCGCGCATGCGTCAGCGCCATGATGAGTGAGCGCACCGCATTGGAAATCGTGAAGCCGATGTGGCCGAACAGCGCGCGGTCGAACTCCTCGAGGCCTTGGGCGTGATCGGGATTGCGCGCGGCATTCATCTCGCGCAGCACGAACGGATGGCAGCGGACCGCGCCCTGGCCGAAGATGATCAGGCTGCGCGTGAGGATGTTCGCGCCCTCCACGGTGATCGTCACCGGGACTGCCTGATAGCTGCGACCGAGGTAGTTCTTCGGGCCGAGACAGATTCCCTTGCCGCCGTGCACGTCCATGGCGTCATTGGCAACCTGGCGGCCCATTTCGGTGACGTGATACTTCAGCATCGCCGAGGGCACGGACGGCTTCTCGCCGCCATCGATGGCGCCCGCCGTGACCGAGCGTGCGGCATCCATGGTGTAGGTGAGGCCCGCCATGCGCGCGAGCACCGATTCGACGCCCTCGAAACGGCCGACCGGCATGTTGAACTGGCGGCGGATGCGCGCATAGGCGCCGCTCGCCCACGCGCCCGCCTTGGCGCCCCCGGTGGCATTGGAAGGCAGTGAGATGCACCGTCCGACCGAGAGTTGCTCGACCAGCATGCGCCAGCCCGCGCCGATCATCTTCGGACCGCCGATGATGAAATCGAGCGGTACAAACACGTCGCGGCCCAACACCGGCCCGTTCTGAAATGGGATGTTGGAGGGAAAGTGTCGCCGGCCGATGCTGATGCCGGACGTTTCGCGCGGAATCAGCGCACAGGTGATGCCGAGATCGGTTTCCCCGCCGAGCAGCTGCTGCGGATCGAACAGGCGAAACGCCAGGCCGATGACCGTCGCGATCGGCGCGAGCGTGATATATCGCTTGGAGAAATTCAGTCGCATGCCGAGCACGTCACGGCCCTGCCATTGCCCGCGGCAGACCACGCCGGTGTCGGGAATGGAGGCGGCGTCCGAGCCGGCGCGTGGGCCGGTCAGGGCGAAGCACGGCACCTCTTCCCCGCGCGCGAGCCGCGGCAGGTAGTGCTCCTTCTGCTCCTCGGTGCCGTAATGGTTCAGCAGCTCGGCCGGTCCGAGCGAGTTCGGCACCGCGATGGTGGAGGAGGCCGTGGCGCTGCGGCTGGCGATCTTGGTCAACACGCACGAGTGCGCAAAGGCGGAGAACTCCAAGCCGCCGTAGCGCTTCGGAATGATCATGGCGAAGAAGCCGCGGGCCTTGATGTACTCCCACACGTGCGGCGGCAGATCGCCGCGTTCGTGCGTGATGTTCCAGTCATCGAGCATGCGGCACAGTTCTTCGCACGGTCCGTCGAGAAACGCCTGCTCCTCGGGACTGAGCTGCGGGGCACGTGCGTCGAGCAGCTTCGACCACTGAGGCGCGCCGGTGAACAGCTCCCCGTCCCACCACACCGTGCCGGCCTCGAGTGCCTCGCGCTCGGTCTGCGACATCGAGGGCAGGAGCCGCCGGTAGGCCTTCATGAACGGCCGGGTGATCAGCGCCTTGCGCAGCCAGCGCAGGTTGAGCAGCCACAGCGCCGCGAGCGACAGCCACAGGAACCCTTTCCAGGTCGCCGCCGCGGCATTGCTCGCGCCGAAGTAGCTGTAGGCCGCCAGCAGCACGGTGAACGTGGCAGTGAAGGCGAGCAGCGAGAGTCGGCGGTAGGCCAGGGAGAGCACCGCGACGATGAGGATCAGGGTGATGACGCCACCGGCCTGGGTCACGGCATAGCCGATAGCGGCGGCGGCGACGACGAGCGCAAGGAGTGCACCCAGCATGGAAGCTCCTTCGTGCCGAGTTGTCGAAAAATTATGGAACGGCGCAGCTGCACTATAGCGGTTTTCCGGCCCACCGGGGGGGCGGGCCGCCGCCGCGGCGCAGAGGCGGGCCCGGACGACGTCCGGGCCCGCATCGGTCTGCGCTGCGAGGGAGCGCAGAGGTGGCGGTCAGCCGAGAAGTGACTTCACGCCGTCGCGTTCCTCGTGCAGTTCCGCGAGCGTTGCGTCCATGCGCTTGCGGCTGGCCGGGCTGATGTCCAGGCCCTGAACGATCTGGTACGCCCCGTTGCGAGTGGTCACGGGGTACGAATAGATCACGCCCTCAGGGATGCCGTAGCTGCCGTCGGAGGGCACCGCCATGCTCACCCAGTCGCCCTCGGTCGTGCCGTGCACCCACGTGTGGATGTGGTCGATCGCGGCCGAGGCGGCCGAGGCGGCCGAGGACGCGCCGCGCGCCTTGATGATGGCCGCGCCGCGCTGCTGAACCTGCGGAATGAACGTCTGCTCGACCCAGGAGGCGTCCACCAGGGACGGCGCCGCCTTGCCGCCGACCAGCGCGTGGCTGATGTCCGGGTACTGCGTCGCGGAGTGATTGCCCCAGATCGTCATGCGGCGAATGTCGAGCACGTGCGTGCCGGTTTTCTCGGCCAGCTGCGAGAGCGCGCGATTGTGATCGAGGCGCGTCATCGCCGTGAAATTGCGCGGGTTCAGATCCTTGGCATTGGCCCGAGCGATCAGCGCGTTGGTGTTCGCCGGGTTGCCCACGACCAGCACCTTGACGTTGCGATCGGCGGCTTCGTTCAGGGCCTTGCCCTGCGCGGAGAAGATCTGCGCATTGGCGAGCAACAGGTCCTTGCGCTCCATGCCCGGGCCGCGCGGCCGCGCGCCCACCAGCAGCGCCACGTGGCAGTCGCGGAATGCGACCTTGGCATCGTCCGTCGCGATGATCTTATTCAGTCCGGGGAATGCGCAGTCGGCGAGTTCCATGACCACGCCGTTCAGCGCCTGCAGCGCCGGAGTGACCTCGAGCAGGTGCAGGTTGATGGGCTGATCCGGGCCGAGCAGCGCTCCGGAGGCCACGCGAAAGGCGAGGGCATAGCCGATCTGGCCGGCAGCGCCGGTGATCGCGACGTTCATTGCGGGTTTCATGGTGCGAGTGATCCGTACGGGGAAAGCCTGCAATTCTAGCGCCGATAGACGCGCTTTATCATCCTGATCCGAACAAGCGATTGGTATGCGGCATTTCCCGGGTGCTACAACAGCCTCACCCGCTTCGCGGCGCGGCGAACCGTCATACTAATGGAGCCGACGCGTGATCCGCCGCCCCGGGGCGCTGACCCACAGCGACTGAGGAGCACGCCATGTTCGAGACCCGCAACGATCTTTCCGCCGACACCCGCACCCAGGTGATCCGTCTGCTCAATGCACGGCTCGCCGACGCCATCGATCTGGGGCTGCAGAGCAAGCATGCGCACTGGAACGTCAAGGGACCGAATTTCATCGCGTTGCACGAGCTGTTCGACCAGATCGCCGAGCAGATCGAAGCACACGTCGATGGCATCGCGGAGCGCGTGACCGCCCTCGGCGGGACCGCGGGCGGAACCCTGGCCGCCGTGTCGCGCGCCACGACCCTGAAGAGCTACCCTGAGCAGATCGTCGAGGGTGCGGCGCACCTCGAGGCGCTGGCCGCGGCGCTCGCGGCCTTCGGGCGCAACGTGCGCGCCGACATCGACGCGGCGGCGCGGCTCGGCGATGCCGACAGTGCGGATCTGTTCACGGAGGTTTCGCGCGAAGCCGACAAGCAGCTGTGGTTCCTCGAGGCGCACCTGCACGCCCCGCGCTGAGTGCGCCGGTCTTGCCGCGCTAGGCGGGGAGGCTCACGGTGCCCGCCGGGCGCAGCAGGTGTCCGAACGGGGCCCCCGAGACACCCTGCCGGCGCAGCAGCTCGAGCAGGCTCTCCGCAGCGCACGGGTCGCCGAACAGGCGGCCCTGCGCCTGATCGCAGCCGTTCTCGCGCAGGAACTGCAGCTGTTGGACCGATTCGACGCCTTCGGCGACCACCACCATCCCGAGGCTGTGGCCCATTTCGATCATCGTACGGACCAGTGTGGCGTTGCCGGCGTTGTGCTGCACGTCGCGCACGAACGACTGATCGATCTTCAGAGTCCCGATCGGAAACTGCTGCAATGCCGAGAGCGAAGAATAGCCGGTGCCGAAGTCATCGATCGACAGATGCAGCCCCATCGCATGGAGCTCCTCGAGCAGCCGCAGCGTGTTCTTGGTGTCGGCCATGAGCGTCGTCTCGGTGATCTCGAGTTCGAGCGCGGTGGGCGAGACGCCGTGGCGGCGGAACACCGAGCGGCAGCGCAGGATGAAGCTCGCCTGACGGAGCTGGCGCAGCGAGAGGTTCAGCGAGATGCGCCCCGGCTCCCCGCCGGAGGTCTTCAGCTGGCGGTAGTCCATGCACACCCGGTTGAGCACCCACTCGCCGATGTCGAGGATGAGATTGGTCTCCTCGGCGAGCGGGATGAAGCGCGAGGGCGGAATGTCGCCGTGACCGGGCAGGCGCCAGCGCAGCAGCGCCTCGGCACCGGCGACGTGTCCGGTGGCGAGCTCGACTTTCGGCTGGTAACGGATCACCAGTTCGTCGCGCTCGAGCGCGCGACGCAGTTTGCTCTTGAGAATCAGCCGTTCCACCGCCGCGGCGTTCATCTCCGGGGCGTAGAACGTGAACGTGTTGCCGCCGTTCTGTTTGGCGTGATACATGGCCGCGTCGGCGTTGCGGATCAGGTCGATCACGTTTTCCGCATCGCGCGGACAGAAGGCGACACCGATGCTCGCGGTGAGGAACACTTCCTGTTGGTTCAGCTGGAAGGCGCGCGCCACTTCGTTCAGGATCGCGCGCGCGAGTTGCCCGATGGACACGCGGTTGTCGGTCTCGGCAGGCAGTCCGTGGATGCACAGCGCGAACTCATCCCCGGCCAGCCGGCCCAGAATCGCGCCCTGCGGCACGGCGCGGATCAGCCGCTCGGCGAGCACCTCGAGCACCCGATCACCGGTGTCGTGTCCGAAGGTGTCGTTGACCTCTTTGAAGCGGTCCATGTCGAGATACAGCAGTGCCACCGAGCGTCCGCTGCGCAGTCCGCGTGCCAGCGTCTGCTGCAGCAGGTGCTGGAACTGCATGCGGTTCGGGACCTTGGTCAGCGTGTCGTAGCGCGCCAGGTAGCGGATGCGCCGCTCGGCTCGCTTGCGCTCGGTGACGTTGCGCGCCACGAAGATGTTGCCCTGAAACTGCGGATCGTCGGTCTCGATGCGCGAGCCGGCGAGCGACACCGGGATGGTCTGTCCGTCGCGCGTGCGCACCACGCTCTCGCGGGTGTCCTGCGCGGCCTGCAGCAGATCGAAGCCGCTGCGCACACTCTCATCGAGCAGCGAGACGATGCTGCGCCCGAGCAGTTCCTCCTCGGCGAAGCCGAGCATCTTGCAGGCTGCGGCATTGGCCGTCTTGATCACCCCGTCCGGGGAAGTGAGGAAGACCGCATCGGTCATGCTGTCGAGAATGCTGCGCAGGTAGTCCTTGTTGACGGTCGATTGGCGCAGCCGGGCGCGCATCCGCTCCATGGCGAGCTCGAGTGCTTCGAGGTCCCCGCGGCCGCGCACCTCCACGGGCCGGGCATAATCGCCCAGGGCGATCCGTTGCGCGCTGCGCGTGAGCGCCTCGGCCGCCTGGTCGGCGACGCGGGCCGCGCGCCAGGCGCGCACCGCCGCGAGCAGGCTGCCGGTGAGCGCCACCACGCCGGCCACCGTCGCCGCCGTGGTGCCGGGCCAGCGGCCCCACAATGCCGCCGCGCCGCTCGCGAGCGCGACCAGCAGCGTCAGGCCGAACGTCCACAGCACGGAACCCAGGTGTTTCAAAGCGCGGCTCACCGCAAATCACTCGCTCGGCAGAGGCCAGTCAGGATCATCGCCCGTTGCGTATGCAGTCGCGGGAGAACCGCTGTGCAGAGACGGCCTCGTAGGCATGCGGTCCGGTCGATGCGTTCGGCCGGCGGTGCGTGCCCCGGTGGGCGGGGGTCAGCTGTACCAGGCGGCTCGAGCCGCTCTCCATGCCCAGGCACCCAGGCATAGGTGGTCATGCGCCGAGAATAGAGTCCACCCGGGCGGGCGTCAACGCTTTACGTAATCAGGCCGGCGCCGGCGGGAGCGGGGCCGCGGGGGCGCTAGCTGCGTGCGTTCGACCAGACGCGCTTCAGATAGCTCACCATCAGGCCGCGCATCGTCGCCATCGGATCGGCGGTGGCGGCGAAGATCGGGGGGCGGCGGCGCAGCAGCCGCCAGTTCTCCCCGCGCAGGACCCGGCGCAGGAACTGCAGGTTGCGCTCGATCGACTCCATGTACGGGTTGCGGCCGCCGTAGAGGACTTCCAGGTAGCGGTAGGCGCCGCCGAACTCGCCCTCGAGCCGCTTGCTGCGCACGTCCTCGATGAACTGCGGGGTCTGGCGCAGCAGGTCCAGGCCCGAGGCGTAGCGGACTTCGGTCTGGCCGTCCGCGGACGTCGGCAGCGCCACTCCGCCGAGCACGAACTCCAGGTACAGCCGATCGCGGCACTTCTCCAGGTAACAGCGGTCGGCCATCTGCGCGATCATGTCTGCAGTGCCGAGCAGGTGGCCGGCGAGCACGTCGCGCCGGTCGCGCAGGCGGGCCTCGATCTGTGCCGGGGAGAACTCGTAGCCGGTGAAATGGATGATCTCGCGGGCCACCGGCACCCAGGCCTCCAGCCCGATCCGCGGCAGGTATTCCTCCAGAAAGCGCGCGCCCCGGGAGACGTGCACGCGGGTGAACTCCGCGCCGTTGCGCGACTCGGACTCCTCGGTGCGGCGCAGATAGCCGACGTCATGGAACAGACCGGTGATCAGTGCGACCACCGCCCGCTCCCCGCCGAGGCGGGCCGCCGGAACGCTCTGGCGTTCGAATCCGACCAGCAGTCGGGCGAGCGCGAGGGTGATGTCGAGTGTGTGCTGGCGGTCGTGATAGACGGTATCGACGCCGTGAAAGCCGGGGACTTCTCCGGCGAACAGACGCTCGAAGTGCTCGAACGCGCGCCGCAGCGGCTCGAGCGACGTGCTCGGCCAGGTCGGCGCAAACAGCGCCTCTGCAGCGGCGAGCACCGCGGCCGGTGAGCTGACCTGTACGGTATCGGTGACGTCGAAGTCGCTGCGCCGCTCGCGGGTCATTCTGCTGCTGGGGGGGCCGGCGCGGGGGTCCGTCGGCCTGCGTGGTGTTGGCGCGACTGTGGGCCAAACGCCGTCCGTATACCGAGAGCCACTGCTCAGAATCACTGGGGGTGTCCGTCGAACCGCGACCCTGGTCACGTTACCGGCGCGGGCGCGCAAATCCCGTGTTGCTTCAGCAGCGCATGGACCTCAGGAGGCCGGCCGCGAAAGGCGATGAAGGCCTCGAGCGCATCACGGCTGCCGCCCTGGGAGAGGATGCACTCCAGGTAGCGCTGAGCGGTGGCCCGGTCGAACGTTCCGTGCTCTTCGAACGCGGAAAACACGTCCGCCGCCAGCACCTCCGCCCACTTGTAGCTGTAATAGCCGGCCGCATAGCCGCCGGCAAAAATATGTCCGAAACTCATCGGGAAGCGATTCCATTCGGGCACCGGGATCACCCCGACCTGCGCTCGGACCTGGCGCAGCAGATCGAGCAGCGCGGCGCCGCGCGCCGGCTCGTACTCGGCGTGCAGCCGGAAATCGAACAGCGCGAATTCCAGCTGCCGCACCATCTGCAGCCCGGCCTGAAAGCTGCGCGTGGCGCACAGGCGCTGCTGCAGCGCCTCCGGCAGCGGCGCACCGCTTTGGAAGTGCCCGGAGATCCGCCCCAGCACCTGGCGGTCCCACGCGTAGTTCTCCATGAACTGACTCGGCAGCTCGACCGCGTCCCAGGCCACGCCATTGATGCCGGCGAGGCTCGGGAAGTCGACGCGGGTGAGCAGATGATGCAGGCCGTGGCCGAACTCGTGGAACAGCGTCAGCACGTCATCGTGGGTCAGCAGCGCCGGGCGGTCCTGCCCGGGCGGCAGCACGTTCAGCACCAGGTAGGCCACCGGCAGTGCGGCGCCGCTGGCGAGGTGCTTGCGACCCACGCACTCGTCCATCCAAGCGCCGCTGCGCTTGTGCGGGCGTGCGTAGGCGTCGAGGTAGAAGCTGCCGACCGGGCGGCCGTCGTGCTCGAGGTCGAAGAACCGCACGTCCGGATGCCACACCGCAACCCCGGTGCGCTCGCGGATGTGCACCCCGAAGAGCCGCTCGGCGACCTCGAACAGTCCGGCGAGCACGCGCGGCAGCGGGAAGTACGGTCGCAGCTCCTCCTGAGACACGGAGTGGCGCTGCTGCTGCAGCCGTTCGGAGTAGAACGCGACGTCCCACGCCTGCAGCGGCTGGCCGGCGAACGCTTCGAGTTCGGCGAATTCCCGCTCGGCCGCCGGGCGGGCCGCGCGCGCCAGCGCCTCGAGGAACCCGAGCACTTCTGCGCGGCTGCGAGCCATGCGCTTGGCGAGTGCGTAATCGGCGAAACTCTCAAAGCCGAGGACCCGGGCCGCCTCGTGCCGCTTGGCGAGAATCTGCTCGATGACCGGCGCGTTGTCCCAGCGGCCCGCGAGTGGTCCCTGGTCCGAGGCTCGCGTCGCCCAGGCGCAGTAGAACGTGCGGCGCAGCTGCGCTGATTCGGCGTCGGTGACCACCGCGACGTAGGTCGGCTGATCGAGCGTGAGCAGCCAGCCCTCGAGCTGTTTCTCCTGCGCCTGGCGTCGCGCCTGTTCGAGCACCGTCTCGTTCAATCCGCGCAGCTGCGCGGAGTCGGTGACGTGGTGACTCCAGGCGTTGGTCGCATCGAGCACGTTCTCGTCGAACTTCGCCTGCAGCTGCGTCAGCTCGAGCATCACCTGCTTGTAATGCGCCTTGGCCGCCGCGGGCAGTCCGACGCCGGCCAGGGTGAAGTCCTGCAGCGTGTGCTCGATGAGACGACGGCGAACCGGATCGAGCGCCGCGCCCTCGCGCGCCTCGATGCTGCGGTAGGCCTGATACAGCTTTTCGTTCTGCGCCAGATCGGTCTGGTAATCCGACAGCAGTCCCAGGCAGGCGTTGTAGGCGGTGCGCAGCGGCTCGGAGTTCAGCACGGCGTTCAGGTGGCTGACCGGAGACCAGACGCGCGCGACGCGGTGGTGCAACGCCTCGAGCGGCTCGACCACGGTGGCGAAGGTCGCCGGCTCGCGCGCCGCAATGGCCTCGATCTCGGCTCGCGCCTCACCGAGCAATGCGCCGATGCCGGGCTCGACATCGGCGGCGCTGATGCGCCCGAAGGGCGGCAGCGGGTCTGGGCTGAGCAGCGGATTGTCCATGGCCACATTCTGCCCGAGCGGCACCGGAGCGCAACTGGCGCAGCGGCCGCTCAGCGCATGGTAACCAACTCTTCGGCGCTGGTCGGATGGATGGCGACCGTATCGTCGAAATCGCGCTTCGTCGCGCCCATGCGCACCGCCACGGCGAAGCCCTGCATCATCTCGTCGGCGCCCGGTCCGATGACGTGCACGCCGACGACGCGCTGCTCGGGGCCGACCGTCACCAGCTTCATGTCGCAGCGCGGCTTGTGTTCGGTCATGGCGTGGTACATCGGCACGAAGCTCGACTTGAACACCGTGACGTTCTCGGCGCCGTAGTTGTTGCGCGCCTCGTGCTCGCTCAGTCCCACCGTGCCGATCGGTGGATGCGCGAAGATCACGGTCGGAATGTTGTGGTAGTCGAGATGCCGGTCGGCCTGACCGCCGAACAGCCGGTCGCTCAGGCGGCGCCCGGCCGCGATGGCGACCGGCGTCAGCTGCGCCCGGCCGGTGACGTCACCGATGGCGTAGATGCCGGCGGTGCTCGTCACCTGGTATGGGTCGGTCTGAATGAACCCGTCGGCGTCGCAGGCGACGCCCGCGGCCTCGAGGTTCAGGCCCGCCACGGCGCTGGCGCGGCCCACGGCCCACACCAGACGCTCGAACGGACCGAGCTGGCGGCCGTCGCGCGTCGTGAGCGTGATGTCGCCGGCCTCGCCCGAGAGCGCCTCGGGGATCGCGTGGGAGTGCACCACAACGCCCTGTGCGCCGAGGAGCTTCAGCGTCGCCTCACCGAGCATCGCATCGAACTGCTTCAGCACCGAGCCGGTGCGCAGGATGAGATCGACGCGGGCGCCGAGGGCGGCGAAGATCCCCGCGAACTCCACGGCGATGTACCCGCTGCCGACCACCGCGACGCGCGCGGGGCGCGAGGTCAGGTCGAAGAAGCCGTCCGAGGTGATGCCGAGTTGTGCGCCCGGCACCGGCGGCACCACCGGATGGCCGCCGGTGGCGACGATGATGTGCGGGGCGCCGAAGCGCTCGGAGCCGACCGTGACGTGCGTGCGGTCGGCGAATGCGGCGCGGCCGCGCCGCAGCGTCACGCCGCGCTTGTCGAGATTGCCCGCATAGATGCCGTTCAAACGCTCGATGTAGGCGTCGCGTTTGGTCTTCAGTGCGCCCCAGTCATGGCCATTCGCGCTGAGTGAGAAGCCGTAGCCGGCCGCATCGTGCAGGCCCTCGGCCAGGTCCGCCGCGTACCACATGACCTTCTTCGGCACGCAGCCGACGTTCACGCAGGTACCGCCGAGCCGATGCGACTCGATGAGCAGCACCTTGGCGCCGTACTCGGCGGCGCGCTGCGCGGCGGCGAGTCCGCCGCTGCCGCCGCCGATGACGATCAGATCCCACTGGGTCATTGCAGGTCCCGGATGCGAGTCGAGGGGCTACTTCGCCGTGCCGGTCCGGGGCGAGGTTTTGGCGGCGCCCGCGGCGCGCTTGGTGCCCGTGCGCGCGCGGCTCTGGGGAGCGGTCGCGGCCTTTTTCCCCGCCGTCTTTGCCCGCGGTCGCGCCGCGGCGCTCTTCTTCTTCGCCGCCGGTGGCGTCTCGGCCGGCGCCGCGGTGGCTGCCTTGGCCGCCCCGGCACGCTTGCCCGCGCCGCGCCCGAAGCGGCCGCGCCCGCGCGCAGGGGCCTGCGCCAGCAGCGTGCGGCACTCCTCGAGGGTGAGCGATTTCGGCTCCCGGTCCTTCGGGATCTTGGCGTTCTTCGTGCCGTCGGTGACGTACGGGCCGTAGCGGCCGTTGAGCACCTGGATGTTGTCGACGCCGAAGTCGTTGATGATGCGGTTGGCGTCGGCTTCCTTTTTCAGGCGGATCACCTCGAGCGCGCGCTCCAGGGAGACGGTGTACGGATCGTCCTCCTTCAGCGAGACGTACTTGCTGCCGTACTTGACGTACGGACCGAAGCGACCGATGTTCGCCACGACGCTCTCACCCTCGGCGGTGTCCCCGAGTGCGCGCGGCAACTTGAACAGCTCCATCGCCTCGGCGAGCGTCACTGAGTCCATCTTCTGGCCCGGTCGCAGTCCGGCGAACCGCGGCTTCTCCTCATCGTCCTTGGTGCCGATCTGCACGAACGGTCCGAAGCGACCCATGCGCACGCTGACGGGCTTGCCGCTCGTCGGGTCGGTGCCGAGCTCACGCGCCTGCGCGACCTGCTCGCGCGTCACGTTCTTCTCGGTCTGCTCGACCTGCTGGATGAACGGCTTCCAGAACTTCTCCAGCGGCGCGGTCCAGGTTTCCTCCCCGCGCGAGACGGCATCGAGTTCGTCCTCCATGGCGGCGGTGAATCCGTACTCGACGTAACGATGGAAGTGATCGGTGAGGAACCGGTTGACGATCTTGCCGATGTCCGTCGGGATGAAACGCCGGTTGTCCATCTCGACGTACTCGCGGTCCTGCAGTGTCGAGATGATGGTCGCGTAGGTCGAAGGGCGACCGATGCCGTGCTCCTCGAGCGCTTTGACGAGGGAGGCTTCGCTGAATCGCGGGGGCGGCTCGGTGAAGTGCTGCGCTGCGGTGAGGGCGATCAACTCGACGCGGTCGCCTTCGTGCAGCGGCGGCAGCGCGTGGTCCTCGTCGTCGCTCTTGGCATCGTCGGTGCCTTCCTGGTACACCGAAATGTAGCCGGGCTTGACCAGCGTCGAGCCGGTCGCGCGCAGTACGTGACGCTCCGGTCCGTCGGGGCCGGCCAACATGTCGGCGGCGACCGTGTCGAATACCGCCAAGGCCATCTGCGAGGCGACCGCGCGCTTCCAGATGAGTGCGTACAACCGGTACAGATCGTTGTCGATCTTGCCCTCGACCTCCGCGGGCGTGATGGCCGCGGACGTCGGGCGGATGGCTTCGTGTGCCTCCTGCGCGTTCTTCGATTTGGTCTTGAAGGCGCGCGGCTCCTCGGCCACCTCGTCCTGGCCGTACAGCCGGGCCGCCACGGCGCGGATCTCGTGCACGGCCTCCTGGGCGAGCGACACCGAGTCGGTACGCATGTAGGTGATCAGCCCGACGTTGCCCTCGCCGAGGTCGACACCTTCGTAGAGCTGCTGCGCCAGGCGCATGGTGCGCCGGGCGTTGTAGCCGAGTTTGCGCGCCGCTTCCTGCTGCAGCGTCGAGGTGGTGAACGGGGGGGCCGGGCTGCGCCGGCGCTGCTTGCGCTCGACCGCGAGCACCTCGAGCTGCCCCGGGGTCTGAAACGGCGCCCCCTCGCCGTGCGCACCGCTGGCGTGCTGCAGCGTGCGCTCGACCTCGCGCGCCGCGGTCTCGTCCGTAAAGGAAAACTGCTCGACCTTGCGGCCGCGGTACTCGAGCAGCTTCAGCGGGAAGGGCGCATGGGCGCCGCGGCTCGAGCCTTGGCCATCGAGCGTCCAGTATTCCCGGGCAACGAATGCATCGATCTCCGCCTCGCGCTCGCAGATCATGCGCAGCGCCGGGCTTTGCACGCGTCCGGCCGAGAGGCCGCGGCGGACTTTCTTCCACAGCAGCGGGGAGAGATTGAAGCCGACCAGGTAATCGAGCGCGCGACGCGCCTGCTGCGCATTGACCAGGTCGAGCGAGAGGTCGCGCGGCTGTTCCACCGCCGCGCGGATCGCATTGCGCGTGATCTCGTAGAACACCACGCGATGAACCGTCTTGCCGTCGAGTTCGCCGCGGGCGGCGAGGATCTCCTTCAGGTGCCAGGCGATCGCCTCGCCCTCGCGGTCCGGGTCGGTCGCGAGGTACAGCGCCTTGGACTTCTTCAGGCCGCGGGCAATGCTCTCGACGTGGCGCTCGTTCTTCTCGAGCACCTGGTAGCGCATCGCGTAGCCGTGCTCGGTATCGACCGCGCCTTCCTTCGGCACCAGATCGCGCACGTGGCCGTAGGAGGCCAGTACCTCGAAGTCCTTGCCCAGGTATTTCTTGATCGTCTTCGCCTTGGCCGGCGACTCGACGACAACCAGATTATCTGCCATGTCTTTACCGTGTCCGTTTCAGTGCCGCACGACCCTGCGCTCGCTCGCCATCAGCGCCTCGAAGCGCGCAAAGGCGGCGTCTTCGGCGGGCTGCACGGACAGCGCCAGCAGGACCACCCACCGCAGCTGCTCGAGCGTCGGTTCGGCCACATCGAGTGCCAGCGTGCGCTCGATGACCAGTTCACGCTGTTCGGGCGTGAGCACCCCGTCGCGATCGAGCCGGGTGAGAAATTCTCGGCAGTCGTCCGAGAGCCGCCCGAGTTCGCCCTCGGTGAAGATCCGCACCGCCCGCCGGGCGGGCGTAGGCGCGGCCGCGGCCGCGACCTGCGACTCGGCCGCCAGCACCGAGAGCCATTCCATCGCATCGGCCACCTCCCCGACCGTGAACCCCTTGTGCGCAAGCGCCGAGAGGATCTGCCGGCGGGCCGGAACGTCCGAGGGGTCCGCCATCAGGTAATGGTCGTAAACGTAGATCAGAACGTCGAGAACGCAGCCGGTTGTCATGGATCAAGCAGCAGTCAGTGCGAATCGATTCGGCCACCACGCGGCCGCCGGAGTACGGCGCAGCGCCCCTGCCGCGGCGGGATCAGCCCTCTGCCGGGTCGATCGGTGCGCCGCAACAGCCGAGCCGGCCGCGAGGGAATCGAAGGTCGCCGGCTCAAAGCCGAGCGCATCTAACAGCATTTCATATTCCTTGTCCAATGTCCGGCCCGGTTGATTTTGCATAACCTCATGATTTGTATGATTGATTTCGGGCTCCGAGTGAGTCTCGACGGGCGGTCGCACCGTCGGGTACGGCCGCGCCTGGGCTCCCGGCGCGTCGTCCGGCGGTTCATCCGCCCGCGCGGTTCGCCGGTTTGCTACTGTGCGCGCGCATGAAATACCGACACCTTCACCATGCGGGCAACTTCGCCGACGTGCACAAGCACGTGACGCTCCTGGCGCTGCTCACGGCCCTCGCGCGCAAGGACAAGGGCTTCCTGTACTTCGAGACCCATGCCGGCCGCGGGGTCTACGACCTCGCCGATTCGGCGAGCGAGGCGGCCGGGGGCATCGAGCGGCTGCAGGCCGCGCGCTGCGTCGCGCCGGAGCTGCAGGCCTATCTCGAGCGCGTGGCCGCGCTGCGCCGCGCGCGGGGGGCAGCGCGCCTCTACCCCGGTTCGCCCTGGCTGGCGGCCACCGCGCTGCGCCCACAGGATCGGGCGGTGTTCGTCGAGCTTCTGGCCGAGGAGGCCCGGGCCCTGCGCCGCGCACTCGGCGCAGACGATGCGGGGGCGCCGCTGCGCATCGAGACGGGTGAGGGCTTCGCGCTCTGGCAGGCGGCGCTGCCGCCGCCGCAGCGGCGTGCGCTGACGCTGGTCGATCCGCCCTATGAGGACACGCGCGAGGACTTCGATCGGGTGCGTACCGAGCTCGCTGCGGCGCTCCAGCGCTTTCCGACGGGCGTCGTCGCGGTCTGGTATCCGGTGAAGGACGCTCGCGACACGCAGCGCTGGCTCGCCGGGATTCAGCATGTCGTCGACCGTCCGATGCTGGCGGCCGAGCTGCGGCTGTTTCCCTGCGACTCGCGGGTCGCACTGAACGGCTCGGGGATGCTCATCGTCAATCCGCCGTATCAACTCGACGTCCGGATGGGTGAGTGGCTCGCCGAACTGCATGCACACCTGCAGGCGCCGACCGGCGCGGCCGGCGCGGTGCGCTGGCTGACGCGGCCGGCAGCGTGACAGGGTAGCCGGCGCGGGCGCAGAATCGACCCCATGGAAGGGAGCGTGGATCAGTACGCCGTGGTGGGTCACCCGGTCGCCCATAGTTTCTCGCCATTCATTCACTCGTTATTCGCGCGCCAGACCGGCCAGTCGCTCAGCTACCGGTTGATGGACGTCCCGCCGGAGCGCTTCACCGAGCAGGTGTACGAGTTCTTTGCCCGCGGCGGGCGCGGCCTGAACGTGACGCTGCCGCACAAGACGCGGGCGCTGGCGCTCGCTCACGAGCTCACCGAGCGGGCGCGCCTCGCCGGAGCACTCAATACCTTGGCGGCGCGCCGCGACGGCACGCTGCTCGGGGACAACACCGACGGGGCCGGACTGGTGCAAGACCTGACGGCCAACCTGCGCGTACCGATCCGGGGGCGCAGCATTCTGCTGATCGGCGCCGGCGGCGCGGCGCGCGGGGTGATCGCGCCGCTGTTGGCCCTGGAGCCGCAGCGGATCGTGATCGCCAATCGCACCGCCGAGCGCGCTGCGGCGCTCGCGGCGGCGTTCACCGCGCTCGGCGCCGTCGAAGGCTACGGTTTCGGTGCACTCGGGGCGCAGCCCTTCGACCTCATCGTCAACGCCACGTCGGCGAGTCTCACCGGTGAGCTGCCCGGAGTGCCGGCTGAGCTGTTCGGGCCGCACACCTTCTGTTACGACATGGCCTACGGCCGCGGCGATACAGCCTTCGTGCGCTGGGCGCGCGAGTTGGGCTGTCGGGAGGCCACCCCCGGCTGGGGGATGCTGGTCGAGCAGGCGGCCGAGTCGTTCCGGCTTTGGCGGGGCGTGCGCCCGCTCACCGCGCCGGTGCTGGCGGCGCTCACCGGGCGCGCCGCCGCCGACGGGTGACTCCGTCTAAGGGTTGTGCACGAGGTCGCCGACCGCAATGGTGTTCGATGCGGCCACGACGAGCGCGAAGGACATCCGCCGGTAGGTCTTGAACACCAGCAGCGTGCCGGCCCGGTAATTCGGGAGCTTCACCCGCGGGGCAAATACGCGTCCGGAGGAGCCCAGGGAGTGGAACAGCCAGTGGAACGCACCGTGCGTGTCGTGGACGACCGAGCCGTGGTGATCGACCGCGAGCACGTCCCCGGGCACCAGCCCGGCGCGGCTGCCCCGATCGAGTGCGACGATGTCGTACTGGCCGGCGAGATCGGCACCGCCCGTGCCGCCGACGATCCAGATGATCGTGCCGTGCACGCGAGCGGTCGGCGCTCGAGGCTCGATCCGCAGCGGCGCCGAGGTGTTCGAGGCGATCAGGCGATCGCCCGCGACCGTCTCTCGGGCCGCATCGGCGAGCACCGCCGTGGCGGGGTGACCGGAGGCAGTGATCACGGCCGTCGCGGTGTAGGTGCCGAGGTAGCCGTAGACGTGCCCGAAGCCCAAGTCACCGGGCTGGCGAAGCTTGTGGCCCACGTGAATGATGCTGTAGCGGGCGTGCGGATGACGGCCCAGGCGGCTGACGTAGGCGACGGCACCGTTGCCGGCGACCTGCTGCTGACCCCGGAAGGCGATCACGTGCGGCGCGCGATCGATCTGGCGGGCGCTCAGCACCACCGGCCGGGCGAGGAACGCGGCGATTGCCGAGTAGGGGATGGTCGGGATGGCCGCCGTGATCGGCCTGCTGCGCAGGTGGGGCCGCAGCTTCACGATCGGCTCGCCCCCCGCCGTGCCGCGCAGCGGGCTGGCGCGCAGCAATCGGATCGAGGGCCGGCCGTTCGCCCCGTAGCTCAGCGCCAGCACATCGCCGGGATAGATCAGGTGCGGGTTATGGATCTGGGGGTTGAGGTACCAGACCTCTGGCCAGTCCCAGGGGTTGCGCAGGAACCGTGAGGCAATGCCCCACAGCGTGTCGCCGCGCTTGACCGTATAGGTCATCGGGGCGCTGCGCCGGATGATCGGCTCGGACGCTGCGGCGGCAGGCGCCGGCGCAGGACCGGTCACGGCCGGTGGTGAGGCGCTGGCCGCCGGCGGCGCGGCCGCCGTCGGGCGACTCGCACCGTGCAAGGTCGAGCAGGCCGCCAGTAGGGCCGCCATCCCGCCCGCCAGAAGGGGGCGGGCACCGCGAATCTGTTTCGAGGCCATGGCCGCGTATAATTGCATGACGGCTCCCCGTGTACGGCGGTTTAGTGTCAAGCTGTGCATCCGGTCACGCTCGCCTCCGGGCCGGCGGGCCATTCGGGGCCGCTGGAACCACTTTCCTCATCGCGACTCCAAAATTTCCCATGGCCCTGAAAACGATCCTCGAGTTCCCCGACCCGCGGCTGCGCACGCGAGCCCAGCCGGTCACCCGCTTCGACGCCGGGCTGCATCGTCTGGTCGATGACCTGTTCGAGACCATGTACGCCGCCCCGGGAATCGGCCTTGCCGCCACACAGGTCGACGTGCACCAGCGGGTGATTGTCATCGATGTTTCGGAGGCGCACAACGACCCGCTCGTGCTGATCAACCCCGAGATCATCACGCGCGAGGGTGAAGCGAGCGGCGAGGAGGGCTGCCTGTCGGTGCCCGGAATCTTCGATGCGGTCCCGCGCGCCGCGCAGGTGCGGGTGCGGGCGCAGGACCGTACCGGCCAGGTGTTCGAGCGGGACTGCGATGATCTGCTCGCCGTGTGCATTCAGCACGAGATGGATCACCTCGACGGAAAGTTGTTCGTGGACTACCTCTCGAACCTCAAGCGGGAGCGTATCCGCAAGAAGCTCGAGAAGGAGCGCAAGGCGCGCACCCAGCGGCGCGTCGACACCGCCCCACCGGCGCTCTGACCGGTCGACCCAGTGGCCGAGAACACCGTACTGCGCGTGGCGTTTGCGGGGACGCCGCACTTCGCCGTGCCCGTGCTGGAGGCGCTGCGTCATTCGCGGCATCGACTGGTCGGCGTGCTGACCCAGCCCGACCGGCCCAAGGGCCGCGGGCGCCAGTTGAGCGCCTCGCCGGTCAAACTCGCCGCCGCCCCCTACGTGCCGGTGCGCCAGCCCGAGACGCTGAAGCAGCCTTCGGACTGGGCGGCGTTGCTCGAGTGGCGCCCGGACCTGCTGGTGGTGGTCGCCTACGGCCTGATCCTGCCGCAGGCGGTGCTCGATCTGCCGCCGCTCGGGTGCCTCAACGTCCACGCCTCGCTGCTGCCCCGCTGGCGCGGAGCCGCGCCGGTCGAGCGGGCGCTGCTCGCCGGGGATACGGAGACGGGTCTGACGGTGATGCGCATGGAGGCGGGCCTGGATACCGGACCGATTCTGCTGCAGGAGCGTGTGGCGATCGGACCGCAGGACACCGGCGCCAGCCTGCTCGAGCGTCTCGCGGAGCGCTCCGGTCCGTTGCTGCTCGCGGCGCTGGAGGGCTGGGTGGCCGGTACGCTGAGCGCGCGGCCTCAGCCGGCCGAAGGCGTCACGTATGCGCGCAAATTGCTGAAGCAGGAGGCGCAGATCGACTGGCGGTGGAGTGCCACGCAGATCGAGCGCCAGGTGCGAGCGCTGCGCCCGCGAGCACTCGCCGAGACGCAGAGCCTTGATCCGCACAGCGGCGCGGTGGAGCGCCTGTTGGTGCACGCCGCGCGGCTCGGGCCGCCGCAGGCGGCACCGGCCGCGCCCGGCACCGTGCTCGAGGTCGCCGGCCCTCCCGAGTCCGGGTATCTGCGGGTGCAGTGTGGCGAGGGGACGCTCGAGGTGCTGGTCCTGCAGCGGCCGGGCGGCGCGCCGCAGAAGGCCGCCGTCTTCGCGCACGGCCCCCGGCGGTTGCAGAGCGGCCAACGGCTCGGGCCGCCGTCGTGACGCCGCCGCACTCGACCTCCGGTGTGCTCGCCGATGCGGCTCGCGCGGTCGCCGCCGTGGTCGGCGGCCAGTCCGCCGACGTGGCGCTCGCGGCCTACGACGACAGTCCACGCCGCGCCGCGGTGCGCGCCATCGCCCTCGGCACGGTGCGCTGGTACTGGCGTCTGAAGCCGGCCCTCGAGGGCCTGCTGAAGCGCCCCAGTGCGCTCGAGCGCGAGGTGCTCGCGCTGCTGCTGTGCGCGACGCACCAGATCGAGTACTCGCGCAATGCACCGCAACTGACGGTGAACGGCGCGGTGGATGCGGTCCGGCTGCTGCGCGAGGGTGCCGCCGCCGGCCTCGTGAATGCCGTGCTGCGCCGGTTCGTCGCTGAGCGTGAACGGATCTTCACGCGCGTCGATGCGGATCCGGCCCGCCGCAGTGCCCATCCCCGTTGGCTGTTCGAGGCGCTGCAGGCGGCCTGGCCGCAACAGGTCGCGACGCTGCTCGAGGCGAACAATGCGCATCCGCCGCTGACCGTGCGGCTCAACCTGCAGCGCTGCAGTGCCGAGCACTACCTCGAGAGGCTCGCGGCGGCCGGGCTCACCGGCCGGCGCCTCGATGCCGCCGGTGGCGCGGCGGCGGCGACCGCGGTGCGGATCGATCCGCCGGTGCCGGTGGCGGAACTGCCGGGGTTTGCCGACGGCGGGGTCTCGGTCCAGGACGCCGGCGCGCAGCTCGCCGCGCCGCTGCTCGCCGCAGCGCCGGGCATGCGGGTGCTGGACGCCTGCGCCGCTCCGGGCAGCAAGACCGCGCACCTGCTCGAGCGTACCGCGCCGCTCGAGGTGACGGCCGTCGACATCGACCCGGCCCGGCTCGGGCGCATCGCCGAGACGCTCCAGCGGCTGCACCTGCAGGCACGGCTGGTGGCCGCCGACGTGCGCGATCCGGGGGCGTTCTGGGACGGGCGCCCCTTCGAGCGCATCCTGGTGGACGCACCGTGCTCCGGGACCGGAGTGATTCGACGTCATCCGGACATCAAGCTGCTGCGCCGGCCCGAGGACATCGCCCGCTTCGCGGCGACGCAGCTGGAGATTCTCCGGGCAGCCTTTGCCTTGCTCGCCCCGGGCGGGCGGCTGCTGTATTCGACCTGCTCGGTGCTGCCGGCGGAGAACGAGGCGGTCATGGCGCGTCTGCGGGCGACTGAGCCTTCGGCTCAGCCGGTGCCCCTGCCCCCGGAAGCCATTCCGCTCGGCGCGGTGGTGGGGGTCCACGGCGTCCAGTTGCTGAGCGGTGGAGCGGCGGAAACCGACGGCTTCTATTATGCTTGTGTCGAAAAGACAACGTCAGAAACGTGAGACGGGCTCGTGACATCGGGGGATTTACGCGTTCGATCGTTGCATTGATGCCACGAATTGCGCCGCACCGCTTGCGCCGTCCGGCTGCGGGGCGGTGGACGGCGCTGGCGCTGCTGGCGTGGGCGGTGCTGCGCACCTCGGCGTTGGCCAACGCGCTCGACGGCGCGCTCGTGGTGCGCTCGGCGTATGTCAACTTCGACCATGGCGTCATCGAGCTGAACGCGCACGTCACCTATCCGCTGAACCCCACCATTCTCAAGGCGCTGCAGAACGGGGTCACACTGAGTTTCGACGTGGAGACCCGCATCGAGGAGGTACGGCACTACTGGTTCAATGCCACCGTCATCGACGTCATGCTGCGCCGCCAACTCGCCTACCACGTCGTCACCCGCCGGTACGTGGTGCGCGATGCCCAAAGCGGCGCGGAGCGCAGTTTCGCCTCCGTGGACAAGGCGCTGCAGTACATGGAACAGGTGCATGACTGGCCGGTGCTGGTCGAGTCACAGCTGCATGGCGGGCGCTACATCATCAGCGTGCGCGCGGGCGTGCGCCGCGGCACGCTGCCGGCGTCGTTGCGCGCGCTGTTGTTCTGGACGGACGACTGGCAGCGCGTGAGTCCCTGGTACTCATGGTCGCTGCCAGTGTGAATACGCCCTCGCGGTGGGGTCGCGCGCGCGCCCTCGCTGCCGTCGCGCTGTGGAGCCTGATCGGACTGGCGGCGCTGATGCTGCTCGCCAAGAGCGCGCAGAACTCCTCGGAGTTCGGTCGGCTGCGGCCCTGGATCGTGCTGCTCAACGTCATCGGCGTGCTGGCGCTCATCGTGCTGCTCGCCCGGCGGATCTGGCAGCTGGTGCGCGACTACCGCAACCACGTGCCGGGCTCGCGCCTGACGGCGCGCACGGTGACGATCTTCGGGGCGCTGGTGATCGCGCCGCTGCTGATCGTGTATTTCTCCTCGCTGCAGTTTCTCAACCGCGGCATCGATAGTTGGTTCCGGGTGGAGGTGCGCGAGGGCCTGAAGGACGCACTCGTGCTCTCGCGCTCGGCGCTCGACCTGCGCGTGCAGGCCGAGGCGCGCCGCACCACCGTGCTGGCCCGCTCGCTGATCGGCCACTCGGTGCTGCGCATGCAAAGACAGCTCGATCAGGCCCGCCGCTCCGACGCGGCGCGCGAGATCGTGCTGTACGGGGCGAATGAGCGGATTCTCGCGGCGAGTCTGCGCGATCCGCTCGCCGACGTGCCGCTCGCCCCGCCGGCCTCGCTGGTGCGTACGGTGACCGACCGGCAGACCTACGTGAGTCTCGAGCCGCAGGCGAACGGGCGGTTCGTGATCCGCATCGGCGTGCCGCTCGCGGAAACCTCCGGCGCCGCCGGGTTGCGCTATCTCATGGCGGTCTATCCGGTGCCGGCGCAGCTCTCGGCGCTCTCCAATGCGGTGCAGCGGTCCTACTCGCGCTACGGCAACCTCTCGGCGCTGCGCGAGCCGCTGAAATACAGCTTCACTCTGACGCTCACGCTGGTGCTGCTGCTCGCGATGCTCGCGGCGATTCACGGCGCGATCATCTCCGCCGAGCGGCTCGCGCGCCCGGTGCAGGATCTGATCGCCGGCACCCGGGCGGTGGGCAAGGGCGATTTCGCCACCCGGCTCGCGTTGCCCTCGCGTGACGAGATGGGCTATCTGGTGCACTCATTCAACGACATGACCAAGCGTCTGCGGCGCGCGCACGATGAGGCGACCCGCAGTCAGCAGGCGGTCGAGCGTGAGCGCGAGCGCCTGGCGATCATCCTGGCGCGGCTCTCGACCGGTGTGCTCGCGGTCGACCGCAACCTGGTGGTGCGCATGGCCAACCGGGCCGCCGCCGGCATTCACGGCACCGACTTCTCCGCCGCCACCGGTCGGGCGCTGCCGGACCTGGCCGCCGGCAACGAGCGGCTCGGGCAGTTCGTCGCGGCCCTCGCAGTACGCTTTGCGCGCGGCCGGGAGGAGTGGCGCGAACAGATCGATCTCGGCAAGCCCGGGCGGATGATGACCCTGATGTGCGCCTGCACGCCCCTGCCCGGGGAGAGTGGTGACATGGGCTATGTCATCGTGTTCGATGACATCACCGCGCTGCTCGAGGCGCAGCGCGATGCGGCCTGGGGCGAGGTCGCACGGCGTCTGGCGCACGAGATCAAAAATCCGCTCACGCCGATCCAGCTGTCCGCCGAGCGCGTCCGACGTCGGCTGCTGCCGATCCTCGCGCCGCCCGAGGCGGAGTTCCTCGAGCGCTCGACCCACACCATCGTGCAGCAGGTCGAGAGCATGCTGCAAATGGTCAATGCGTTCAGCGAATACGCCCGGGCCCCGGAGATGCACGTCAGCCGCTTCAGCCTGAACCAGCTGATCACCGAGGTCGCAGAGCTGTACCGCTCACATGATCCGCGCGCCAGCATCGAGCTCGACCTCGACGCGGGCCTCAGCGCCATCGAGGCCGACCGCGGCCGGGTGCGCCAGATCCTGAACAACCTGCTGATCAATGCGCTCGAGGCGCTGGCCGGACAGCCGGCGCCGCGGCTCGAGATCAGTACCCGGCTGGAAGGCAGCGATGCTGCTTTCGCCGTCATGAGCGTGTGTGACAATGGGCCTGGGTTCCAGGCCGATCTGCTCGGGCGGATCTTCGATCCGTACGTCACCAGCAAGCCCAAGGGGACCGGTCTGGGGTTGGCCATCGTGAAGAAGATCGTCGAGGAGCATGGGGGGCGGATCGACGCGGATAACCGGCCAGAGGGCGGTGCGCGGATCCGGATCGCACTCCCGGTGGCGTTCGGCAATCGCCTCGGGGTCCAGAAGAAAAGACAGACACTGCGGAGCGAACAAGCATGAGTGCGGCACACATACTGGTGGTCGATGACGAGGCGGATATTCGCGGTCTGCTGAAGGAGATCCTCTCCGAGGAGGGCTACTCCGTGGAGGTCGCCGCCAACGCGGCGCAGGCGCGGACCGCGCGCGCACGCCAGATGCCCGACCTGGTGCTGCTGGATATCTGGATGCCCGACGTCGACGGCATCACGCTGCTGCGCGAGTGGTCCACGTCGGCCACCGACGGCTGCCCCGTCGTGATGATGTCGGGCCATGGCACGGTCGAGACCGCCGTGGAGGCCACCCGCCTCGGTGCCTTCGACTTCGTGGAGAAGCCGCTCTCGCTCGCGAAACTGCTGCGCACCGTCGAGCGGGCGCTCGACGCCGGCCGGCGCAAGCGCCAGGCGGGCAAGCTGTTCGTGCCGACGCTGATGATGCCGGCCGGCAAGAGCAAGCTGATGCAGCAGTTGCGCGCCGAGCTGCAGCAGATCGCCACGCACACCTCCCCGGTGCTGCTGATCGGCGAGCCGGGTTCGGGCCGTGAGTTGTTCGCCCGCTTTCTGCACAGCCGCAGTCCGCGCGCCGGTGCGCCGTTCATGACGCTGGTGGCGAGCAGCCTGCGCGATGCGGACGCCGAGAGCCGGCTGTTCGGTTCGATCGACTCCGGCGTGCGCCGCCCGGGGCTGCTCGAGCAGGCCGCCGATGGAACGCTGTTCATCCAGGAGCTGGAGGATCTGCCCGCGGCCGCCCAGCGGCTGATGGTCGGCGCGCTCGAGTCCGGCCGCTTCACGCCCGTCGGCGGCGGTGAGCCGCTCGAGCTGCGCGCGCGGCTGGTCTCCTCGGCCCAGCCGGGCGTGGAGAACCGCGCCGGTGACGCGTTGCGCCGCGATCTGCTCGGTCACTTGAACACGTTGATCGTGCGCGTGCCGCCGCTGCGCGATTACGCCGAGGACGTCCCGGAGCTGCTGCGGTATCACGTCGACCGACTGGTCGATTCCGAGGGGCTGGCGCTGCGCCACTTCAGCGTCGCCGCCCAGAACCGGCTGCGCAACTATCCGTGGCCGGACAACGTGCGCGAGCTGAAGAACCTCGTGCACCGGTTGCTGATCCAGGGCGGTGGCGAGGAAATCGGGCTGGAGGAGGTCGAGCGCGAGCTCGCCGTGCAGGCACCCGCGGGCGAGCCGCTCGTCAAGCAAGACCTGTTGGCGCTGCCGCTGCGTGAGGCGCGCGAGCAGTTCGAGCGCGCCTATCTGCAGCAGCAGCTGCTGCTGTGCAACGGCAAGGTGGGGCAGCTCGCCAAGCGGGTCGGCATGGAGCGCACCCACTTGTACCGCAAGCTGCGGTCGCTGGGACTGGACTTCCGCTCGATCGCCGAGGACTGAGTCGGCGGGCGCCTCAGTGCACGGCGCCCGGTATGACGATCGCCGGCAAGCGCATCGCGTGCAGCGTGCTGCGGATGCGCGCCAGTTCGGACGCTTCGGTGATTGGGCCGACGCGCACCCGGTGCAGCGTGACGCCGCGGCTCTGCACGGTGTCGACGTGCGCGATGATCCCGACGCTGTCGAGTTCGGAAATGATGCGCTCGGCCTGCGCCGGGTCGCTGTAGGAACCGACCTGCAGCACATAACCGCCGTAGGCACCCGGCCCGCGCATCCCGGCGGCATGCGCCCCCGGGGCGCTCGGGCGCGGGACGATCACCTTGAGGTTCGGCAGCATCTGGTAGAAATCGTACTGCGGTGGCGCCGGACGGCTCGTGCCGTGCGCCGTGGTCTGCGCGACCGCAGGTGGTGCGGTGCGTCGCGCGGGCGCCGCGGCCGCGCGGGGCGAAGGCGTCGCGTGGCGGTCGGGGCTTGGAGGCGGTGGTGCGGAGCGCACCTGGGGGGCGGTGGGCGGAGCAGTCGTGGGCGGGGCAGCGGCCGCGGTGGCGGAAGGTGTCGCGGAGCCCGAAGCGCACGCGCTCCCCACACGGTGCATATGATGCATCACGAGCGCGGTACCGACGCCTGCCAGCAGCGCGCCGGCCAGCGCACCCAACAGAAATTCCTTCAGCCCGCCGCTCGGTCCACCCTCGCGGCGACCGGCGCCCTTGTAGTCACGGGTCGTGAGCGGCGACATCGCTTCACATGCTCTCGGGCGCGCTCACGCCGAGGAGCCCCAGCCCGTTGCGCAGCACCTGCTGCACGCCGAGCACCAACGCCAGCCGCGCATTGCGCACCTGGGAGTCCTCGACCAGGAACGGCTCGGCGTTGTAGTAGGAGTGCAGCGCGTTGGCCAGTTCCCGCAGGTAATGCACCAGCGTGTGCGGCGCACGGTTCACTGCGGACTGCTCCACCGCCTCCGGGTAGCGCGTGACGCACGCGAGCGCGGCCTGCTCGTGTGCGCTCGCGAGCAGCGCGGTGTTGGCGAGACCTTCGGCACGGTCGAACTGCAGATTGCGCGCGGTCATCTGCTTCAGCACGCTCGCGACGCGCGCGTATGCGTACTGGATGTAATAGACCGGATTTTCGTTGGTGCGCGACTTGGCCAGCTCCAGATCGAAATCGAGCGGTTGATCGTGGCTGCGCATCAGGTAGAACAGCCGGCAGGCATCGTTGCCGACTTCCTCGCGCAACTGGCGCAGCGTTACGAACTGCGCCTCGCGCTTGCCCATCGGGATCTTCTCCCCGCCGCGGAACAGGCTGACGAACTGGATCAGATTGACCTCGAGGCTCTCCCCTGGCTCGCCCATGGCGGTGAGCCCGGCGCGTACACGCGCCACGTAGCCGTGGTGATCCGCACCCAACACGTCGATCAGGCGCTCGAAGCCGCGCTCGCGCTTCTCCAGGTGATAGGCGATGTCGGAGGCAAAGTAGGTCTTCTGGCCATTCTCGCGCACCACCACGCGGTCCTTCTCGTCGCCGAATTCCGTCGCGCGGAACCAGGTCGCGCCCTGATCCAGATACAGCCGGCCGTCGCGTTCGAGCCGCGCCAGCGCGCGATCGATGGCTCCGCTGTGCTCGAGTTCGCGCTCGGAATACCAGCGCTCGAACTGCACGCCGAACTGCTGCAGGTCCTCGCGGATGTCCGCCAGCATGCGCTGCAGCGACAGCGCCAGCACGCGCGCAAAGCCCTCCGCGCCAATGAGCTCGCGGGCCCGTCCGATCAGCGCATCGATGTAGAGCTCCTTGTCCCCTTCGGGCGCATCCGCCGGCAGGCCGGTGAGCACGCTCGGCGCGCCGTGGCGCAGCGCATCACCCTCGGCTGAGCGCAACTGCGCGGCGATCTCGCGCACGTAATCGCCACGGTAGCCGTTCTCGGGAAACGGCAGCGATTCACCGCAGGCCTCCAGGTAACGCACCCACGTGCTGACGGCGAGGATGTCCACCTGGCGTCCGGCGTCGTTGATGTAATACTCGCGCGCCACCGCGAAGCCGCTCGCCGCGAGGATATTCGCCAGCGTTGCACCATAGGCGGCCTGCCGTCCGTGTCCGACGTGCAGCGGCCCGGTGGGATTGGCCGACACGAACTCGAGCAGCACGCGCTCGCCGCGGCCGAGCGTGCTGTGCCCATAGCGCTCGGCGCGCTCGTGGATCGCCGCGAGCTCCTCGGCGTAGGCGACCGGGGAGAGGAAGAAATTGATGAACCCGGCGCCGGCAATCTCCGTGCGCAGCAGCGTCGGACTCGGCGGCAGGGCCGCAATGATGCGCTCAGCGAGCGCGCGCGGGTTGCTGCCGGCGGCCTTCGCCAGGCGCAGCGCGATGTTGGTCGCAAAATCCCCGTGGCGGGCATCGCGGCTGCGTTCGACCGTCACGGCACCGCCGGTGGCGGCCTCGGCGAGCGTGCCGCCGAGACTGGCGAGGGCGCTGGCGAGAAGTTGCTCGAGTTGTTGCTTCAAGGAAATCGGATCCGCATCGGGAGGAAACAGCGGATTCTACCCGATTAAAACAGCTCCATCGGATCGACGTCGAGCGCCCAGCGCACGCGCCGCGCGCTCGGCAGCGCGGCGAGCTGCACCAGCCACGTCTCGAGGAAGCGGTGCAGCGCACCGCGCTCGGCGCTCTCGATCAGCAACTGCGCATGGTAGCGGCCGGCGCGTCGGGCCATCGCCGCGGGCACCGGGCCGAGCAGGCGCACGCCGCGCGATTCGGCCGCCAGCGCGCGCGCCTCGGTCAGGAACTGCAGGGCGGCCTCGGCGGTGCGGGCCGAGTCGCGTACCGCCGCGAGGCGGCTGAAGGGCGGCCAGGCGGCCTGGTGCCGCTCTGCGAGCGCGGTGCGCGCGAACCCCTCGTAGCCCTCGGCGAGCAGCCCCGTGAGCAGCGGGTGATCCGGGAATTCAGTTTGAATGAGCACTTCGCCGGGCCGTGTGCCGCGGCCGGCCCGGCCGGCGACCTGCACGATGGTCTGTGCCAGACGCTCCGGGGCGCGAAAGTCGGTGCTGAACAGGCCCTGATCGGCGTTCAGGACCACCACCAGCGTCAGGTTCGGGAAATCGTGGCCCTTGGTCACCATCTGCGTGCCGACCAGGATGCGCCCCTCGCCCGAGGTGATGCGCTGCACGGCGGCCTCCAGGTCGCCGCGGCGGCGGACCACGTCGCGATCGAAACGCACGCACGGCACGCCCGGAAACAGCTGCGCGAGAGTCGCCTCGATCCGCTCGGTGCCCTGGCCGACCGGTTTCACGGCAAAGCCGCATTGCGGACAGCGCTCGGGCAGCGGTTCCTCGGCACCGCAGTGGTGGCAGCGCAGCACCTGGGAGTGCAAATGAACGGTGAGGCGAGCGTCGCAGTCCCTGCAGGGGGCGACCCAGCCGCAGGCCGTGCACAGCAGCGTCGGGGCGTATCCGCGCCGGTTGAGGAATACCAGCGCCTGCCCTCCGGCGCCCAGGTGCCGCTCGATGGCCAGCACGGCCGGCGTGGACAGACCGGCGGTGTGCGCATGGGCGCGCAGGTCGATCAGCGCCAGGCGCGGCCCACCGGTCTGGACGGCGCGGCGCGTGAGCGTCAGACGGGTGTAGCGGCCCTGCTCGACATTGTGCAGCGTCTCGATCGCCGGGGTGGCAGAGCCGAGCACCACCGGTACCGCGGCGCCGCGCGCGCGCATCACGGCCAGATCGCGTGCCGAGTAGCGAAACCCCCCCTCCTGCTGCTTGTAGGACGCATCATGCTCCTCGTCGACGACGATCACGCCGAGATCCGCCAGCGGCGCGAACACCGCCGAGCGCGTGCCGAGCACGACGCGGGCCCGACCGGAGTACGCCTCGCGCCAGGCGATCAGCCGCTCGTGGTCGGTCAGTCCGGAGTGCAGCACGGCCATCGGGACGGCGAAGCGCGCCCGGAAGCGGCCGACGAGCTGAGGCGTCAGGCCGATCTCCGGCACCAGCACCAGCGCACCGGTGCCGCGCGCGAGCGCCGCTTCCGTCACTCGCAGGTAGACCTCGGTCTTGCCGCTGCCGGTGACGCCCTGCAGGACGAAGGCGGCGAACTGTCCGAGCGAGGACTGGATGCGCTCGGCGGCCTGACCCTGCTCGTCGTTGAGCGGCGGACCGGTGAGACTCGCCGTCGGCGCCGCCTCGGCGGGCGCCGGCGCGCACTCGGTGGCGAAGGCCTCGATCCAGCCGCGCTCGGTCAGGGTGCGTGCCGCGCTGCGCCAGGACTCCCCGCATTGCTCGCGCAACTGCGTGGCGCTGCGCTCACCGGCGAGCAGCGCGGCGAGCACCGCCTGCTGGCGCGGCGCGCGCCGGGGCTCGCCCGCGGCGCAGGCGTCGCGGCCGCCGGCGGTGAGCCGCCAGCGCTCTTCCTGGGCGGCGAGGTCTGCCCCCAGCCGCAGCGCCTTCGGCATCGCCGCGGTCAGGACCTCGCCAATCGGATGGTGGTAGTAGCCGGCGGCCCACTGCAGCAGCTCGAGCAGCCCGGCATCGAATACCGGCCGGTCATCCAGGCGATCGAGCACGGCCTTGAGCTTCTCGGCAGCGACGTCCGAATCCTCGGCGCTCGCCATGACCACCCCGACCCGCTGCTGGCGGCCAAAGGGAACCCGCACCCGCATCCCGGGCTGAACCTCGAGCCCGCCGGTGTGGTAATCAAAGAGCTGGCGCAGCGGCGTGGCGAGCGCGACACGAACAACGGGGGCGCGGGGCATGCGAAGGGTGGGGAATATCCGCGGTGACGCCGGCCCATTGCCCGCTCCGTCGCCGTCAACCGACAGGAGGGGGCCGCGTTATACGGGCTATGGCAGACTCTGTTACGCTCGCCTCGCCTTATAGCATGCCGGCTGCCCTACGCGGCGACGTGGATCGTTCAGCTTCGAATTCCCAGACCACACAGCACGCGCTCGGCCGGTTCCTGGCGAGCGTCGAGCTGAAGGCATTCCGGATCGCGCAGGCGGCGCTGCGCCACGAGCAGGACGCGCTCGATGCCGTGCAGGATGCGATGCTGCAGCTGGCCCGTGCTTATGCCGATCGACCGGCCGAGCAGTGGAAGCCGCTCTTCTACCGCATTCTGGAGAATCGCATCCGCGACCTGCAGCGACGGCGCAGCGTGCGCGATCGGATCATGGCCTGGCTGCCGTTTGCGGCCGACGACGACGAGACGGCCGACCCGCTCGCGGCGGCGCCGAGTCCGGAGCTGCCGGCGCTGCGGCGCCTCGAGATCGATGAGGCGATCACGGCGCTGGAGCGGGCGGTGGGCGCGCTGCCGCGCCGGCAGCAGCAGGTGTTCCTGCTGCGCACGCTCGAGGGCCTGGACGTCGAGCAGACGGCTCACGCCATGGGCTGCTCGCAGGGCAGTGTGAAGACGCATTATTTTCGTGCGCTGCGCGCGCTGCGCGCCGAGCTGAGTGAACTGATATGAGCGCTTGCGATTCCTCGCCCGAGTTTGAACGGCGGCTGCACGAACTGCTCGAACGGCAGACGGATGCGGCCAGCGGGCACGTCCGCTCGCATCTGACGCGAGCCCGCCATGCGGCACTGCTGCAGGCCGGTGAGCACCGTGGTGCGTGGCGGGACGTGCTGGCGGGTCGGCACCTGTGGGTGCCCGCCGCCGGGGTGCTCGCCGCCGTGGTGGCCGGGGTGCTGCTGCTGGTGCCGCATCGGGCCGTCCGCTCGCCGCAGTCTGCGAGCGCCACGGCGGTGACGGCGCAGGACGTGCGGCTGCTGACCGATCGGGACGGACTGGCGATGCTCGAGGACGGCGGTGGTCAGTTCTACGAGTGGGCGGCCGCGCAGGCAGGCGGCCCGGCGGCGAGCGGGGCCGCTGCGGATGGGCCAAGTGAGCATGGCGGCTGAACGATGCCGGGGTGCCACCGCGGCGGTGCTTCTGGCCGCGTCACTCCTGCCGGCGGGCTGCGCCTCGGCACCCCCACCGGACAGGGCGAAACCGGTCCCGGTGGGGCTGCTGCAGTTCCTCGGCAGCAGCGACCCGACCGCGCGGGCCGAGCGCTCCGCGGGTGGCACCTGGCTCGGTTATCTCTCGCAGCTGAAACTCCAGCCGCCGCCGAAGTCGAAAGCGCCGGCCGGCACGGTGGCCGCGAACCGCAAGGCGGGCAGCTGATGCTCGGCGTGCTGCGCATCGTGCTCGTGGCGCTGCTGCTGACGGCCGCGCCGGCGTGGGCCGCACCGCCGAACGGCGCAGCAACGGCGCTGCCGTGGTCGGCGCTGTCCCCGGCGCAGCAGAAGTTGCTGAGTCCGTTGCGCGGCCGTTGGGCGGCATTGCCGCCGCAGCGCCAACAGGCGCTGGTGCGCGGCAGTCGGATCTGGCTGCAGCTCTCCCCGGCCCAGCGCCATCAGGCGCAGCATCGCTTCGCTCAATGGCAGCGGATGGCGCCCCGACAGCGCGCACTGCTGCGCGAGCGTTGGCAGCAGTTCAAGGCGCTGCCGGCCGGACAGCGCGCGGCGATCCGACGCAGCTTCCGCGCGTTTCAGCGCCTGCCCGCGTGGCGGCGCCGCGCGCTGCGCGAGCGCTGGCGCTCGGCCACGCCCGCGCAGCGTCAGGCGATGATTCAGCGCGCGCAGCGGCAGATGCGACGCCAGCGGATGATTCGCCGGATGCGCCAGCTGCGGCAGATGGGACGTGCGCCGCGGCTGCGACTGCGCGGCATGCCGGCCGGGCCTGGTGCACTGGGTGGGGCGGGTCGGATGGGCGGGGGCGCGTTGCCCCCGCTGCGCCGCGGCGGTCGGCCGCCGTGGCGCTGAAGGGTCGCTAGCCGAGTGCCTTGATGGCGGCAATCAGCGCCGAGCCGACTTTCTGCGCATCGCCGTACAGCATGCGCGTGTTGTCGAGATAGAACAGCGCGTTCTCGATGCCGGAGAATCCCGCGCCCTGGCCACGCTTGATCACGATCACGTTCTGGGCCCGGTCGGCATTGAGAATCGGCATACCGTAGATGGGGCTCGACTTGTCGGTGCGTGCCACCGGGTTGACGACGTCGTTGGCGCCGATGACGAGCGCCACGTCGGCGGTGTCGAACTCACCGTTGATTTCTTCCAGGTCGCCGATCAGGTCATAGGGCACGCCCGCCTCGGCGAGCAGCACGTTCATGTGCCCGGGCATGCGTCCGGCCACCGGATGAATCGCAAAGCGCACGGTGACGCCCCGGTCGATCAGCAGCTGACACAGCTCCCAGATCTTGTGCTGCGCCTGCGCCACGGCCATGCCGTATCCCGGCACGACGATCACCTTTTGCGCGAACGCCAGCATCACTCCGACGTCGGAGGCCTCGATGGGCTTGAGGCTGCCGCTGACCTCCCCGCCGCCCGCGGCGCTGCCTTCGCCGAACCCGGAGAACAACACGTTGCCGAGCGAGCGGTTCATGGCCTTGGCCATCAGCTGCGTCAGCAGCGTGCCGGCCGAGCCGACCACGGTGCCGGCGATGATCATCGCCGCGTTGTGCAGCGCGAAGCCCTCGAAGGCGACCGCCAGTCCGGTGAGCGCGTTGTACAGCGAAATCACCACCGGCATGTCCGCCCCGCCGATCGGCAGCGTCATGGCGAGGCCGAGCAGCAGCGCGAAGATCAGCAGACCCGTGACGTACACGCCCGAGCCGCCGGGATGCGCGACCTCGAGCACACCGTGCAGCAGCGCCGCGGCGAGCAGCAGCAGGCTCACGATCTGCTGGCCGGGGAAGCGGATGCTGCGCTTGATCAGGCCCTGGAGCTTGGCGAAGGCGATCGCGCTGCCGCTGAAGGACACCGCGCCGATCAACCCACCGACGACCGCCAGAGTGGTCCCCACGGCGCCGCCGCTACCGCCGCGGTACAGCTCCACGGCCGCGATCGAGGCCGCAGCGCCGCCCCCCATGCCGTTGTACAGGGCGATCATCTGCGGCATGTTGGTCATGGCGACCCGCTTGCCGCTCCACCAGGCGAGCGCCGCGCCGAGCACGAGGGCCGCGCCGATCAGCGGGTAATTGCTCAGGCCCGGGTAGGCGAACGTCACGAGCGTCGCCACCAGCATCCCGGCGCCGGCCCAGAGGATGCCGCTGCGGGCGCTCACCGGGGAGCTCATGCGCTTCAGCCCGGTGATGAACAGGACGGCCGTGACGAAATAGCTCGCCTGGATCAGCGAGCCGGCGCTCCACGTCGCAGGCGTGGCCGGCATCTAGTGCTCCCCGGGCGCCGAGCGGGGCGCCTTGCTCGATTTGAACATCTCCAGCATCCGTTCGGTCACGACGTAGCCGCCGACCGCGTTGCCGGCGGCGAGCAGCACGCCGAAGAAGCCGATGGTCTTCTCCAACGGAGAGTGTGCGTTGCCGAGTGCGACCATCGCGCCGACCAGCACGATGCCGTGCACGAAGTTCGAGCCGGACATCAGCGGGGTGTGCAGAATCACCGGCACCCGCGAGATCACCTCATAGCCGGTGAAGGCCGCGAGCATGAAGATGTAGAGCGCAATGATTCCGGTCATGGTCGTCCCCTCGGCGAGGCTTCAGCCCGATAGCGCCTGACGCGTCGGTTCGTGACGGATCTGCCCGTCGTGCGTCAGACAGGCCTTGGCGAAGACCTCGTCTTCCCAGTCGATGGCGAGTTCCCCCTGCTTGATCGCCGGGGAGAGGATGTTCAGCAGGTTGCGCGCGTACATCTCGCTGGCGTTGTAGGCGAGCTCGGCCGGCAGATTCACCGGGCCGATGATCTGCACGCCCTGATGCACCACCGTCTCCCCGGCACGCGTCAGCTCGCAGTTGCCGCCCTGCTCGGCGGCCAGATCCACGATGACCGATCCGGGCCGCATGCGCTCGGCCGCCGCGCGCGTGATGATCTTCGGTGCCGGCCGCCCAGGGACGGCCGCGGTGCTGATCAGCGCGTCCGCCGCGGCGATGCGCGCATCGAGGATGTCCTGCTGGCGGCGCTTCTCTTCCTCCGTCAGCTCGCGCGCGTAGCCGCCGGCGCCGTCGGCGCTCACGCCGGTGTCGACGAATTTCGCGCCGAGTGAGCGGACCTGCTCCCGGGTCGCGCCGCGCACGTCGTAGGCCTCGACTACCGCGCCGAGCCGGCGCGCCGTCGCGATCGCCTGCAGGCCGGCGACGCCGGCGCCGATGACGAGCACCTGGGCGGGCCGGATCGTGCCGGCCGCCGTGGTCAGCATGGGCAGGAACTTCTGCAGGTGGTTCGCCGCAATCAGCACGGCCTTGTAACCGGAGACGGCCGCCTGCGAGGACAGCGCGTCCATCGACTGGGCGCGCGAGATGCGCGGGACCAGCTCCATTGCGAAACTGGTGATGCCCCGCTCCTGGAGCGCACGCACCTCGGCGTGGCGGGCGTAGGGTTGCAGGAAGCCGGCGACGACCGTGCCGGGCTTCAGTGCGCCGATCTGGTCGATGTCGAGCGGCTGGACGGTGAGCAGCACCTGCGCCCGTTCGAGCACCCCGGCACCGTCAGTCCACTCGACGCCGCGGTAGAGCGCATCGGGAAACTGAGCGCGCTCGCCAGCGCCGCGCTCGAGGAGAATGCCGGCGCCCAAGCGCATGAATTTCTCGGCCACTTCGGGCACGAGACTGACGCGCGTCTCACGGGCGGCTCTCTCGCGCAGCGCGCCGATTGTAATTGGCATCAAAAGCCCCTTCCGACCGGCGAGCGCCGCGAACCACGGCGGCCGGCTCCCATGCACTCTACCCTACACGTTGCTACGTTGAACTCAAGCATAATCTTGCCTTATCTTATAACCGGCCATGATAGGCATAGATTTCGAGCGAGCCGATTTTGGCTCGAGCGATGACCTGCGGATCACCCCGACGGGGCCGGTGCGCGGGCTCTCTCAGCTCGTGCTGCGAACCGACGTGTCCGGCATGCCTCTGGAGTGGATCGATTACCGGGAGGCGGCCCGACTCTACACTCAGGAACAGGTCGCCTATACCTGCGGCAGCCTTCTGTTCACGCTGTTCGGCGGCATCAACGCGCTGACCGGACGGCGCACGACGCTCGAGATCAATTCCATCGTCGCCACGGTCGGGCATACCGGCAATCCCGGCAGCACCCGGCACGACTACGTGCCGCCCTTGAACAACCAGACGCTCTTTCGGCGCGATGCGCACATTTGCATGTACTGCGGCCAGCGATTCGGGACCCGGGATCTGTCCCGCGATCACGTCCGCCCGTTCGGGCAGGGCGGCATCGACGTCTGGAACAACGTGGTGACCGCATGCCGCCGCTGCAACAACCAGAAGGCCTCGCGCACCCCGGAGCAAGCCAAAATGCAGCTGGTCGCCGTGCCGTTCACGCCGACCTACGCGGAGTACATTTTTCTCAAGGGTCGGCGCGTGCTCGCCGACCAGATGGAGTATCTGCTGGCGCATTTCCCGCGGACCAGCCCGCTGCACGATCGCATTCAACGCTGGCTGAGCTGAGCCCCGCCGGGGCTCACCCCGGGGCAGGCCGCCGACGGAGCCGCTGATTTTGCTTTACCTCATCGACGGCTCGGTCTACGTCTTCCGCGCCTACCATTCGCAACTGCCCGAGATGCTCGATGCCGAGGGGCGCCCGGTGCACGCGGTGTTCGGCTTTGCGCGCTTTCTCGGGGATCTGCTCGAGCGGACGCGGCCGCAGTTCGTCGCGGTCGCCTTCGATCGGCGCCTCGCCACCTCCTACCGCAACGAGATCTACCCGGCGTACAAGGCCAACCGCGAGCCGGCGCCGCCGGACCTCGCCGTGCAGTTCGAGTACTGCCGCGAACTGTGCGCGCGCCTCGGCCTCGCGGTATTCGTCGATTCGCACTACGAGGCCGACGATGTCATCGGCACCCTGGCGCAGCAGATGCGCACGCAGAGCATCTCCTCGGCGTTCATCACCCGTGACAAGGATCTGGCGCAACTGGTGCGCGACGGGGATCTGTACTGGGACTTCGGGGCGCGCGGGCAGCTCGGTTACCGTGACGTCGAGCGGCATTTCGGGGTCGCCCCGGAACGGTTCGCCGACTATCTGGCGCTCACGGGCGACACCTCGGACAACATTCCGGGCGTCCCGGGGATCGGGCCGAAGACCGCCGCGGCGCTGATGCGCGCCTTCGGCTCCATCGATGAGCTGTATGCCGGCCTCGGTCGAGTCGCCACGCTCGGGTTGCGCGGTGCGCGCGAGTTGCGTGAGCGGTTGCACGAGCACCGCGAGGCGGTCTACCTGGCGCGCCGCCTGACCCGCATCGTGTGCGACATGCCACTCGAGGCGAGCCGAGACCAGCTGCGCCCGCGAGTCCCGGATCTGCAGGCACTGGGCACCCTCTACGATCGGCTCGGCTTCGGGCCGCTGTTGCGCCGCCAGGGCGAGCGGCTGGCGGCGCTCGTCGCGCCCGGCGGCTGAGCCGGCACGCGCGCGCCATTGGTCTGGCAGGAATTCGCGCGGGCTTCGGCTATGCTCGGTGCTCACGTCACAGGAACCAGCGGGGGCTACCATGGCGACCAAGAACATCGTGTCCGTCCTGCAGGAGGAGCGCGTCTTCCCGCCGCCTGCGCAGTTCAGTGCGCGCGCGCGGCTGAAGCCGGCGGATCTCGAGGCCTTGCGCCGCCATGCGCAGACGGACTACACCGGCTTCTGGGCGCAGCTGGCGCGCGAGCACCTCGTGTGGCACAAGCCGTTCACGGTCACCCTCGATGAGCAGGACTCGCCGAATTTCCGCTGGTTCACCGACGGCGAGCTCAATGTCTCGTTCAACTGCCTCGACGTACACCTCGCCGACCGCGGTCACAAGCCGGCCATTATCTTCGAGGGCGAGCCGGGCGACGTGCGACGGATCAGTTACCAGGAATTGCACGGCGAGGTCTGCCGCTTCGCCAACACGCTGAAATCGCTCGGTGTGCAGCGCGGGGACCGCGTGGCGATTTACATGCCGCTCGTGCCCGAGATCATTGTGGCGATGCATGCGTGTAACCGCATCGGCGCGATCCACTCGGTGGTGTTCGGCGGCTTCTCGGCCCCGGCGCTGAAGGAGCGGATCGAGGACACCGGCGCGAAGGTGCTCATCACGGCCGATGGCGGCTGGCGTGGCGGACACGCCATTGAGCTGAAGGCGGCGGCAGACAAGGCGCTCGCGGCCGGCTGCCCGAGCATCAAGCATGTCGTGGTGTTGCAGCGAACCGCCCATGCCATCTCGATGGAGCCGGGTCGCGACCTGTGGTGGCACGAGGCGATCGCGGCGCACTCTGCGGTGTGCGAGCCGGAGTGGGTCGACGCAGAGCATCCGCTCTACCTGCTGTACACCTCCGGCTCCACGGGCAAGCCCAAGGGCATCCAGCACTCGAGCGCCGGTTACCTGCTCGGGGCGAAACTGACCACCGAGTGGGTGTTCGATCTGCGCGAGGACGACGTGTTCTGGTGCACCGCGGATGCCGGCTGGGTCACCGGGCACAGTTACCTCGCCTACGGGCCACTCGCCGCCGGCGCGACCGTCGTGATGTACGAGGGCGGGCCGACCTATCCGGACGGCGGGCGCTTCTGGAAGATCTGCCAGGATCACGGGGTCAGCGTGTTCTATACCGCCCCGACGGCGATCCGCGCGCTGATGAAGCTCGGCGACGAGGTGCCGAGCCGCTACGATCTGTCACGCCTGCGCCTGCTCGGCAGTGTCGGGGAGCCGATCAATCCCGAAGCCTGGATGTGGTACCACCGGGTCATCGGCGGCGGCCGCTGTCCGATCGTCGACACCTGGTGGCAGACCGAGACCGGCGCGATCATGCTCTCGCCACTTCCCGGGATCACCCCGGCCAAGCCCGGTTCGTGCACGCTGCCGCTGCCGGGAATCGAGGCGGAGATCGTCGACGATCACGGTACGCCGGTGACCCGGGCCGATGCCGGCGGCTATCTGGTGATCAAGAAGCCCTGGCCCTCGATGCTGCGCACCATCTGGCGCAACAACGACCGCTACCTGGCCGCCTACTGGGAGAAGTTCCACAACCGTTACTACGTCGCCGGAGACAGTGCGCATCGCGACAAGGACGGGTATTTCTGGATCATGGGGCGCATCGATGATGTGCTGAACGTGGCCGGCCATCGCCTGGGCACCATGGAGATCGAGTCGGCGCTCGTGGCCCATCCGCGCGTCGCCGAGGCCGCCGTGGTCGGCAAGCCGCATGAGATCAAGGGCGAGTCGGTGTTCGCCTACGTGGTGTGCCGGGGTCCCCGACCGAAGGGCGATGCGGCGCACCTGGAGCAGGTGCTGCGCGATTGGGTGGGTCAGCAGCTCGGAGCCATTGCCAAGCCGGATGAAATCCGCTTTGCGGACAATCTGCCGAAGACCCGCTCGGGCAAGATCATGCGCCGGTTGCTGCGCGCCCTCGCGCGCGGCGAGGACATTGCGCAGGATGTCTCGACGCTGGAGAACCCGGCGATTCTCGATCAGCTGCGCGGCGCGGGCGAGGCGGCAGTACCGGCAGCGCGCCGCAAACGACCGGCGGGAACAGGAGCGCGACCGACGGCCGCCCGATCTCGAGCACGCCCTCGCAAGGCGGCCGCGGTGACGCGCGCTCGGCGCACACCGGCGAAATCTCGCGCGGCGAAGCCGGCCCCGCGGCGGGTCGCGGCGGCCCCGGCGCTCGCACGACGACCGAAGACCCAGGCCGTGAAGCGCAAGCGAGCACCGGCCAAGACCCCCCGAGCCGCCAAGCGCGTGCCGGTCCGCTCCCGCAAGGCGGTAGCGAAAAAGACGGTGAAGTCAGGCCGGATCGCCGGTCGTCGTCCGGCGTCCAAGCGCAAGAGCGCGCCGCGTGCGCCGGTGCGTCGCTCGACGCGCCCGAGCAGGCGGCGGCGCTGAGGCGCGCGCCCTCAGGTCAGGGTGCGCGGCGGCTCAGCGGTTCGTAGCGCCGCTCGCCCGTGACCGGGTCGTACAGGACCTCGAGCGGCTCACCGGTGGCGGGATCTTCGAAACGCTCACCGGTCGCCTGCCAGCGGGCTGCGGGCGGGGCGGGCTTGCGATAGCGCCAGCGCTCGAAAACGGTCGCGAGCAGCCCCACGGCACCGAGTACGAGCAGCGGGAGGCCGTGACCGGATTTCACCGCGAGCAGCTCGATGGCGCCCGCCACGACTGCGAGCGCCGAGAGTGCAAGGAAGGCCGCGCGCAGTCTCACGCGGCCGGCTCGATCACCACGGCGGTGCCGTAGGCGACGATCTCGCTCATGGTCTGGCCGATCTCGGAAGAATCGAACCGCATCATCACCACGGCATTGGCCTGCATCAGCGTGGCGTTCTTCACCATGCGGTCGACGGCGTGGCGGCGCGCTTCCTCGAGCAATTGGGTGTACTCGGAGATCTCCCCACCGGCGATCGAGCGCAGGCCCGCCATCAGATTCCCGGCCAGGCCGCGGCTGCGCACCACGACGCCGAACACTTGACCCTTGACCGCCGTGACTCGGTAGCCCGGCACGTTTTCGGTGGTGACGATGAGCATCGTGCTGTCTCCTGGGCGGGGCGCTGGTGCCCGCCGGCGCATGGTAACACCGCGCTCGAGCAGTGCGCGGGGCGCGCAAAATTGCACATTTGCGGCACAAATGACCCCTAGTGCCGCCGTCTGCGCCCGCCTAACGTGAGGGCCGCCCCCCCGCCGGGGGCGCTCGCCGGCCGGCGCCGGGGAGTCGGGGCAGGACGGAGGCATGACGCTCATGAGTGAGATCATCCGGGTCGGTTTTGAACCTGAACGGGACTGGGAGCAGGCGCGCCTCCAATGGGCCGAAGGCCTGGCGGCGGTCGGTGCGCTGTTCGGGGACGACGAGGCGCTGATGCGCGCCAAGGCCGAGTGCCTGTATCAGACCGTGCGGCGGATCGTGGAGGGGATTCCGGCGGTGCGCGTGGCCGCGACCGTGCCGGACGATCTGCCCGGAGAATATGTGCCCATGCTCACGGCCGCGCTGCGCGATGCGGCGCTGAAGGGCATCGAGGCGAGCACCTGTCACGCGGTGCGGGTGCTCACGGCGGTCATCTATGACCTGTGTACCTCGAAGCTGCGCCGCAAGCCGTCCTGAGACCTCAGTGCGCCGCCGGCACCATCTGCAGCGCGAAGCGCACCGTCACCGGGTTGCCCAGCCACTCGGTCGCCTGCCACTGCCCCTGACCGATACCGAACGTGAGCCGGTCAATCACGGTCTTGCCCTGCAGCTCTTCGGCGCCGCGGCCGAGGGCTCGCCAGGTGAAGGGAACGGATACGGTGCGGCTGACCCCGCGCAGCGTGAGCGGGCCGGTGGCGATGAAGCCGCTCGGGGTTTTTCTCAGGCGCGTCGCCGTGAAGCGCGCCTGTGGATAGCGCGCCACGTCAAAGAACTGTGCACCGCCGAGCAGCGTGTTGCGCTGAGCATCGCGGGTATCGAACGAACGCATGTCGATCACGACCGTGAGCACCCCGGCGTGCGGGTCGAACTGCGCGGAGAACGATTTGAACACGCCCTGATTCGCCGCGCCGGCCTGAGTGAACGTGTAGGTGAGCGTGCTGTGCGCCGGGCTCAAGACGTAGTCCGGGCCGGGAGCTGCGGCGTGGGCCGCACCGGCGGCGAGGAGGGCGAATGAGGACAGGGTGAGCCGGGTAAGGCGGGAGGTCGGCATCCGTTACTCCTTGCGGGTGAGTGCGGCGCGCGCGCCGGGCAGCATGCGTCGCAGCGTCTCGTCCTTCAGGACGACGTGATGTTTGATGGCCGCCGCGATGTGCAGCACGAGGATCAGGCCGAGTGCGATCGCGAGCAGCACGTGCACGCGCACCATCGCGTGGTAGAGCGTCGTGCTGCGTCCCACCAGGTTCGGCAGCTGGAGCAGATTGAACCAGCTGACCGGAAAGCCCCGTGCCGAGGACATGATCCAGCCGGTCAGCGGCAGCGCGATCATCAGAACATACAGCCCGGCGTGCGTCCCGCGCGCGAGCACGCGCTCATAGGGCTTCAGAGCCCCCGGAAGTTCGGGCGACGGGTTCAGGGCGCGCCATGCCAGGCGCACCAGCACCAGGGCAAGGATGGTGATGCCGAGCGACTTGTGGCGCGCCAGCGTGACCAGCTTGGTCATGCTGAGCGGCAGCGCCGTACCGATCAGGCCCAGGGCGATCTGCGCCCCGATCAGGACGGCAATCAGCCAGTGCAGCAGTTGGGCGAGCGCCCCCCAGCGGGCGCGAGTGTTGCGCAGCATCACGCCGGTAGCTTAGAGCAGCCGGCGTTCTCTGGGGAGTAGTTACACCGATGTGTCCCGGGCCTGCGCTGTGGCGTGCAGCCCGAGCTCGATCTGGGTCCAACCCTGACAGTGCCGTGCGATCTGCGCAGCGAGCAGGGCGGCGTGCGCGGGTCGCGCGTTCAACGCCGGCACGTAGTCGAACCGCTCGCCGCCGGCGTTCATGAACGCAGCGCGGTTCTCGACGTCGATTTCCTCGAGCGTCTCCAGGCAGTCGACCGCAAATCCCGGGCAGATGACGGTCACGTCCCTGATCCCCCTCGCCGGCATGGCGGCGAGGGTCTCGATGGTGTAGGGACGCAGCCACTCGCTGGGTCCGAAGCGCGATTGGAACGTGACCGTCCACTCGCCCTCCTTCAGCAGCAGCTCCTCGGCGAGCAGCCGCGCGGTCTTCTGACACTTGCAGAAATACGGATCGCCCTGGTGGAAGTATTGCTCGGGGATCCCGTGAAAAGAAATCACCAGATGGCCGGTGCGCCCGTGTGCGTCCCAATGCTGCACCACACTCTCGCGCAACGCCTCGATGTACTGCGGCTGGTCGTGGTACTCGCTGATGAAGCGCAGCTCCGGCAACCACCGCCACCCGGCCAGCTCGGCGTTGACCTGATCGTAGACCGCACCGGTGGTGGCGCCGCAGTATTGCGGGAACAGCGGCAGCACCAGGATGCGCTGCGCGCCGGCGGCGCGCAGCCGCTGCAGCGAATCGGCCACGCTGGGGGTGCCGTAGAGCATGGCGAATTCGAGCGAAAACGGCGCCATCATCCGCTGTGCGAGCAGACTCGCCAGCCCGCTGCGCAGTCGCTCGGACTGCTCACGCAGCGGCGAGCCCTCGGCCGACCAGATCTTGCGGTACTTCGGTGCGATGCGCCGCGGACGCAGCGGCAGGATGAACCCGTAGAGAATCGGCAGCCACAGCGGCCGCGGCAGTTCGACGACTCGCGGATCCCTGAGCATGCGCTCGAGGAAGCGCCGCACGTCGCGGGGTGCCGGGGAGTCGGGTGTGCCGAAATTGACCGCGAGAATGCCGATGCGCTCGGCCGTGTCGCGGTGAAAGTCCGCAGAGCTGTGATAGCGCATGGTGTGCACGATAGCGCAGTGAAATGGCCGGCAACCAGTGCCGCTGCGGCAAACCCCTACCCCGGGCGCACGGCGCCCCGGAGCACGGCCTCACCCCGCCGAGCGCTCCTCGCTGCGCAGGTGTTGCTCGAGGAACTCCAGAGTTCGCCGGCGGGCCAAGGCGGCGGCCGCAGCGTCGTAGGACGCCCGCAGGTCGCAATTGAAGCCGTGGCCGGCCCCCGGGTAGACGTAAAAGACGCCCCCCGGATCGCGCTGGCGCATCGGCTCGAGCTCGGCGAGCGGAATGCTCTGGTCCGCGCTGCCGAAGTGGTACAGCACCGGACAATGCGGCGCCTTGCCGGCGTCCTGGGCCCGGCCGTAGTACACCACGGCGCAGTCGACGGGCAGCAGGCAGGCGGCGCGATACGACTGCGCACCACCCCAGCAGTACCCGACCGTGCCGACGCGGCCGGCGTGTTTGACGACGGCAATTGCCGCGGCCAGATCCTTCAGGGTCTGTTCCGGCTGCAATTGCTGCATGTAGCCGCGGCCCTCGTCGATCTCCGCGGCACTGTAGCCGAGGTCGATCCCGCGGCGGATCCGATCGAACATGCACGGCGCAATCGCCGTGTAGCCCTCGGTGGCAAAACCGTCGGTCACGGCACGGATGTGCGCGTTGACCCCGAAGATCTCCTGGATGACGACGACGGCGCCGCGGGCGGTGCCCGGCGGGGCGGCCAGATAGGCCTGGAACTGGTGCCCGTCGCGGGCCATCAGCGTGGTGAAATCGCCCATAATCTGCTCAACTTTCACGTCGTTCAGGCGGCACCCGGACGCCGCAGGATATCGCGCGGGCCCGGCCCGGGGAAGCGGCTCGAGCCGCCCGCCGGGGGGCGCCGCTTGGCCCGGTGTGCGCGGCCCATGATAGCCTAGGAGCCGGATCGGGACGCGACCCGTCCCGAGGGGAGGGGGGTCATGCTGGTCGGCTCAGCCGTGCGGCGTGTCGCGATCGTCGGCGGCGTGCGCATTCCTTTTGCCAGGGCCTATAGCGCGTACGCGAGCGTGGGCAACCCGGACATGCTCACCGCGGTGCTGCGCGCCCTGGTGCAGCGCTGCCGGCTCGAGGGCCAACGTCTCGGCGATGTCGTCGCCGGCGCCGTCCTGAAACACTCCAAGGACTTCAACCTCACGCGCGAGAGCGTACTGTCGAGCGGACTCGACCCGCAGACCCCCGGCCTCGATCTGCAGCGCGCCTGTGGCACCAGCCTCGAGGCGGCGATCGCGATCGGCAACAAGATTGCCCTCGGGCAGATCGACGCGGGCATCGCCGCGGGTGTCGACACGATCAGCGATCCGCCCGTGGTCTATCCGCGCGCTTACCAGAGACTGCTGCTCGCCAGTTACCGCGGCAGGAGTGCCGGTGAGCGCCTCGCGCCGTGGCTGCGGCTGCGACCGCGGCATTTCAAGCCGGTGTTTCCCACGGTCGCCGAGCCGCGCACCGGACTGTCGATGGGCGAGAGCACCGAGCTGATGGTGCAGCGCTGGCGCGTCGGGCGCGAGGCGCAGGATCAGCTCGCCTACCAGAGCCACTGCAATGCCGCCGCGGCCTGGCGCGAGGGCTTCTACGACGATCTGGTCGAGCCCTACCTGGGGCTCGCGACCGACAACAACGTGCGCTCGGACACCTCGCTCGAGAAGCTCGCCAAGCTGCGAGCGAGCTTCGATGTGCGCGACGGCACCCTCACGGCCGGCAACAGTACCCCGCTCACCGATGGTGCGAGTGCCGTGCTGCTCGCCTCCGAGGCGTGGGCCGAGCGGCACCAACTGCCGGTGCTCGCCTACCTCTCGTACGGCAAGGTCTGGGCCGTGGACTTCGCGAGCGGACACGAGGGGCTGCTCATGGCGCCGGCCTATGCGGTCCCGGCCATGCTGCGCGATGCGCGCCTGGCCTTGCAGGACTTCGATTACTACGAGATTCACGAGGCATTCGCGGCCCAGGTGTTGTGCACGCTCGCCGCGTGGGAATCGGCCGCGTTCTGCCGCGACGCCCTTGGTCTCGATGCGCCGCTCGGCGGGATCGAGCGCGCGCGGCTGAACGTCAAAGGCGGCAGCCTCGCCATCGGTCATCCATTCGCGGCCACCGGCACGCGCGTCCTGGCGACGCTGGCGAAGCTCCTGGCCGGCGATCCAACGGCCCGGCGCGGCCTGATTTCGGTGTGCACCGCGGGCGGGATGGGCGTCGCGGCGATCGTGGAGAAATGACGGGTGTGGGTGCGCTGCCCGGAGGCGCGCCCCCAGATTCACACACAGACGTGCGGTAGCACGCGGGGAGGAATAAGAGCGCAGCGCGGGCGATGCGGCCTGTGCTGCCGTGCGAGCGCGGGGGCTGCCGCGCAGGATCTGCCGGCGGAGCGGCCGGCACGCGGGAGGATTCAAACCGGTCATACACCGAGCCAGCTGTCGGAGAGAGCGCAATGAGCCCTGGCATCTTCGAGGACAGCAGGACGCTGCGCGATGAACTCGCGGTCTTATTGGGGGAAATGCCGCTGTTCAGCGGCCTCGCACCTGCGGTGCTCGGCGCCATCGCCGCGGCCGCCGAGTGGCTGTCGCTGCCCGGTGGCGCGGTGCTGTTCTCCGCCGGCGAGCCGGCCGATGCGCTCTACGTGGTGCTCAGCGGCAGCCTCGCGGTGCTGGCCGCCGGCGGGCGCGCCCAGGGGCGCTTTCTCGCTCGGCTCGCCGCCGGGGACACGGTCGGGGAGATGGGGCTGATCTCCGGTCATCCGCGCACCGCCAACGTCGTGGCGCTGCGCAACACCGAGCTTGCCCGCATTTCCGCCCGAGCATTCAACGACGTGCTGCGCCGCGAGCCGGAGGCCGTGTGGCGCATCGCGCAGCTGATGGTCAACCGACTGGAACGCATGGACGGCCCGCCGGCGCGCGCGCACGTGCGCGGTGCATGCACCTTCACGGTATTGCCGCAGAGTCTGGAGGTCGATTTCGCCGGCTTCTCTACCGGACTGGTCAAGGCGCTCGGCCAGTTCGGACGCACCGAGCTGGTTTGGAATGCGCGCGGCGCGGCCCATACCAGTCAGTGGTTCAACAACATCGAATCCTCCAATGACTTCGTCGTCTACGTGGCCGAGCCGACCCCGAACCGCTGGACCAAGCTCTGCGAGCGACAGGCCGATGCGCTGTTGCTGCTGGCGCGCGCGGAGAGTCCGGCCGGCAGCTGGGCTGCGCTGCGCTGGCCGCACGACCAGAGTCTCACTCCGCAGCGCTGGGAGCTGGTGCTGCTCCACGACAGTGGCATCGAGACCGGGGCGGCGGCGCGCTGGCTGACGAACCTGCCGGAGATTCCCCACCATCACGTGCAGTCGGCGGCCGACTATGCACGCCTGGCGCGCATGCTCACCGGGCGCGCGGTCGGGCTGGTGCTCTCCGGGGGCGGGGCGCGGGGATTCGCCCACATCGGTGCCATCAGGGCTCTTTCCGAGGCGGGCATTCCGATCGATCTGCTGGGTGGCACGAGCATGGGCGCGATCCTGGCCGCCGGCGTCGCGGCGCGCTGGAACCTCGAGGAACTCACCGAGCGGATCCGACACTACTTCGTCGACTCGCGTCCGCTGCGCGATTACACGCTGCCGTTCATCTCGCTGGTCTCGGGCCACAAGGTCAGTCGCCTGCTGTTCGAGGCGTTTGGCGAAACGGCGATCGAGGATCTGCCGCTCGCGCACTTCTGCGTTTCGGCCAACCTGACCTCCGGGCACGCGCACGTGCATCGGCGCGGGGAGCTGTGGCGAGCGTTGCGCGCGTCGGTGTCGGTGCCCGGGGTGCTGCCGCCAGTGGTACAGGACGGGGAGGTGCTGGTCGATGGCGGAGCGATGAACAATCTGCCGGTGGACATCATGCTCGAGCTCGGCCGCGGCCCGGTCATCGGCTGCGATGCGGGCGCGGACCGGGCCTTTGCCACGCATGGCGGTGAGATCGACGTGCCGCTGCCCTGGCAGATCATGCGCTGGATCAAGGCGCGCCGGCAGTTGCCGAACATCTTTCAGATTCTCTGGCGCACCGGGATGGTCAACAGCTCGGCGCAGACGGCCGCGCAACGTGAGCGGACCGATCTGCTGCTGCGCCCACCGCTCGCTGCGATCGACATGCTCAACTGGCGGGCATTCGATCAGGCCGTCCAGGCCGGCTATGAATACACCGTGCGGCGCATCGATGAACTGCCGGATGACTCTCCGCTGTGGCGCAGCGCCGGACCGTCCTCGCGCTAGAGGGCGTCCACCCGGCGCGGGTGAGCTTGCCGGTCAGTCATGGAGGCTGTATATTTATACAATCTCGCGGTCGGCTCCGGTGCGGTCATGATCACGCTGTTTCACCACCCCAAGACGCGCTCCACACGCTTCATCTTCCTGCTCGAGGAGTTCGGCGTTCCCTACGAGATCCGCCGCGTCGAGGTTCGCAAGCGCGACGGCTCGGGCGCCGCCGATCCGCGCAACCCGCACCCGCACGGCAAAGTCCCGGCAATCAGCGATGACGGCACGGTCGTGTTCGAGTCCTCCGCCATCGTGCTGTATCTCACGGACCGCTTTGCCGATCGCGGGCTCGGACCGCTGGTCGGCGAGTTGGATCGTGCGCCCTACCTCTCCTGGCTGGCCTACTACAGCGGCGTGCTCGAGCCGGCCTTCGTGTCGAAGTTCCTCAAGGTCGCCGTGCCGCGTGGGACGGCGGGCTGGGTGGACGTCGACGAAACGGTGCCGACCCTGATCACGCTGCTCTCGCGCGGACCGTACCTGCTCGGGGAGCGCTTCAGCGCCGCAGACGTGCTGTACGGGACGACTTTGGCGATGTTCCGCGACACTCCGCTGATGGAGCGCAACGCGGTGATCGATGCCTACGCCGACCGTGTCGTGAATCGCCCGGCCTTTCAGCGCGCGCTGGCACTCGACGGGACCTGACGCATCGATGCCAAGACATCGCCCGCCCGGCCCGCGCCGTCGCCGAGCGGTACGAGTGTGACGACCGACCTCCCGAGTGGGCGCAGCGCCGCACTGGTTCTGTTCTGCCGTCGTCCGGCGCACGGTGAGGGAAAGCGCCGTCTGGCGCGTGCACTGGGTGAGGAACCGGCGTTCGCCGTTGCGCAAGCGCTGCTGCAGTGTGCCCTGGAGGATGTTGCGGCGTGGCCGGGCCCGGTGGTGCTCTCCCCGGCACGCGGTGCGGATGCCGCCTGGGCTGCCGGGCTGTTGGAGCGTGAGGCGCAGATCATCCCGCAGCCCGACGGCAATCTCGGCGAGCGGATCGCGGCGGTCGATGGTCGGGTGCGCAGTTGCGGCTACCGTCAAGTGGTGTTCATCGGCAGCGATGCGCCGTCGCTGCACCCGTTGCAGCTCACGGCGGCGGCCTCTGCGCTCGAGCGCGCCGACGTCGTGCTGATGCCCGCGGCGGATGGCGGCGTGACGCTGATGGGATCACGAACGGGGTGGCCCGATCTGGCCGCACTGCCCTGGAGCGAAGCGACGCTCGGCGCGGCGCTCGAGCGCCTCTGCCGTCACTCCAGCCGCTCCGTGGAGCGGCTGGAGTGTTCCTACGACGTCGACGAACCGGCCGATTGCCGCCTCGCGATCGAGCGGCTCGTGGACGACCGGCGCGCTGCGCGCCGGCGCCTGCGCGAGCTGCTGTGCGGCCTGCAGCTCCCCGACGCCGCCCTGCGTACCTGAAGCGTAGGTCAGCTGCTGAGAAAGTCGAGAATGGCCCGCTGGGCCGCGGTGAGTTGCTCGCGTGGCGTGACGACTGCCGCGCGCAGCGCGTGCCGGCAGGGGCGCGATTCATCGTCGCGATATCGCGCAACCGCGTGCGCGATCAGGCGCTGCACGCGCGTCAGGCTGTCACGAAACTGACTCATGACCTGCTCGAGCGACACGTGTTGAGTCGGATCATCGAGCCAGCAGTCGTAATCGGTTGCGACCGCCACGGTGCAGTAGCCAAGTTGCGCCTCGAGGGCGAGAAATGCCTCCGGTACGTTCGTCATGCCGACCAGATCGGCTCCGGCGCTGCGCAGCCAGAAGCTCTCCGCACGCGTGCCGAGCCGCGGACCCTCGACGCAGGCATATGTCTTCTCGCGGTGCAGCGGCAACCCAATGGCCTCGGCGGCTTCGGCGAGCAGTGCACTCGTGGCCGCGCAGGCCGGGTGTGCCGTGGAAATGTGCGCAACCATGCCCTGACCGAAGAAACTCGCCGCCCGCAGGCCCTTGGTGAAATCCAGGTATTGCGCCGGCAGCGCCAGGTCTCCCGGGCGGATCTCCTCGCGCAGGCTGCCGACCGCCGACACGCCGATCACCGTGCGCACTCCGAGACTCTTCAACGCCCAGATGTTGGCGCGAAAATTAATCTCACTCGGCAGCAGGTGATGCTCGAGTCCGTGCCGCGCCAGAAAGGCGACCGGTCTGCCATCGAGGCTGCCGAGCATCACCGGCGCAGAGGGGGCGCCGAACGGCGTCTCCACGTGCCGTGTTTCGTTGACCTTCAAGCCGTCCATGCGGTAAAGGCCGGTACCGCCGATAATGCCGATCATCATGGGAATCTCTGTTGCGCCAGTGGCCGCGAGGCTGCAAGATGCCTCAAACGACGCCGGGCAACAAGATCGACGCCTGTTCACGGGGAGCTCTCCATGAATACCCCTCCATTTCCCTCGCTGCGGCCGCCGCGCTGGCCGGGGCGAATCACCCGCGCCGGTCTGTGGATTCTCGCAGCCGGACTGCTCATCACACTGGCGGCAGGCCCGCTCAACCGCTTCGAGCTGACCAGCGTCGGTCCGGCGCTGATGACATTGGTGATCGGCCTCGGCGTCGTGGTGCTCGGCACGGCGACGACCGTCGTCGGCGTGCTGTTCTCGACGTTGAAGGGTGCACGCATGCCGGGCACTGCAGCGGTGGTCGGCATCATCATTGGCTTGGCGGTGATCGCCTACGTGCTCTCCTGGGTGGAGCGGGCGCGCACCAGTCCGCCGATCAACGACATCAGCACGGATCTGCGCGATCCACCCCGATTCGAGCGCATACTGGCGCTGCGCGCCCGCGCGCACGCCGCCGTCCCGGCGCAATATCGTCGCGAAGTACCCGGTCCTGGCGGTAAAATGATCGACGTACCGCGGTTGCAGCGCGAGTACTACCCGTACGTCAAGCCCCTGATTCTCGCTCTGCCGCCGGCGCAGACGCTTGCGAGGGCACGGCAGGTGGCCGGGGCGCTCGGCTGGCGTATCGATGCCGTCGAGCCGGCGCAGGGCCGCCTCGAGGCGACCGCCCACACGTTCTTTTTCGATTTCAAGGACGACATCGTGGTGCGGATCCGGCCGGACGGGACCGGCTCGCGCGTCGACGTGCGCAGCGAATCGCGAGTCGGGCTGAGCGACATTGGAACCAACGCGGCGCGCATCCGGCAGTTTCTCAGCCGCATGCAGACGCCCTGAGACGAGGCACTGGCATTCATGAGCGGCACCGCTCGCGACATCGTGTTTGAAAAACGTCTGGCCGCGCTGCTCAACAGCGGCGCGCCGGAGCTACTGCAGGGCGGCCGCCGTGGCGTCGAGAAGGAGTCACTGCGTGTGACGCCCACCGGTCTGCTCGCGCAGACCCCACATCCGATCGCGCTCGGCGCAGCACTGACCAGTGAGCACATCACCACGGATTACTCCGAGGCGCTGATCGAGCTGGTCACGCCTACGTTCAATACCAACTGGGAGCTGCTGCAGTACCTGCTCGACCTGCATCAGTTCGTCTACCGGCATCTGGATGATGAGCTGCTGTGGGCAACCAGCATGCCGTGCCGGATCGATCGCGACGAGGACATCCCGATCGCCCGCTACGGGCGCTCACACGTCGGTCGGATGAAGAGCATCTACCGTGAGGGTCTCGGCGTGCGCTACGGCCGGATGATGCAGGCCATCTCCGGAGTGCACTTCAATTATTCGTTTCCGAGCGCGTTCTGGCCGGCTTATGCCGACCTGCTGGGGTCGCGCGATGACTCCCAGTCGTTCATCTCGGCACGCTATTTCGACCTGCTGCGCAACTACCGCCGCCACGGTTGGCTGGTGCTGTACCTGTTCGGCGTGTCCCCGGTCGTGTGCAAGTCATTCCTGCGGGGCCGTGAGCACACGCTCACCGACCTCACGGCGCACAGCGCCTACGAGCCGTACGCCACCAGCCTGCGGATGAGTGACATCGGCTACCGCAACCGAAACCAGGCGGAACTGACCGTTTCGGTCAACAGTCTCGCCGAATACGTGCGCGACCTCGGCCGGGCGATCAGCACCCCGCATGCGCCGTATGCCGCGCTCGGCGTGCGCAATGGCGCAGAGTATCGCCAGCTGAACGCGAACGTGCTGCAAATCGAGAACGAGTACTACAGCTTCATCCGACCGAAGCGGGTGGCACGTTCCGGCGAGCGGCCGACGCAGGCGCTCGCCCGCGCCGGCGTCGAGTACGTCGAGGTGCGCGCGCTCGACGTCAGTGCCTTCGACCCGGTCGGCGTGAACCAGAACAAGATGCGCTTCCTCGAGGCGTTCCTCGCGCTGTGCCTGCTGAAGGACAGCCCGCCGATCGCCGATCATGAACAGCATGCCGTCGATCACAACCATCTCACGGTGGCGCACCGCGGCCGCGAACCGGGGCTGACCCTCTGGCGTGACGAGCGCGAGGTGTCGATGCGCGAATGGGCCGGGACGCTGCTGGAGGAAATGGGTCCATTGTGCGAGATCCTCGATCGGGGCGATGCCGCCCGGCCATACTCCCAGGCACTCGCGGTGCAGAGCGCCAAGATCGCCGACGTCGCGCGTACTCCCTCGGCGCGCATGCTCGCGGAGCTCGCATCGACCGGAGAGTCGTTCGCGCAGCTGGCGCTGCGGATGTCGAAGCTGCACAAGGCGTACTTCCTCGAGATGTACCCGCCGAACCAGGCGCGCCTGGCGGAGTTCGCCGTCGAGGCGCAGGAGTCGCTCGAGCGCCAGCGGACGATCGAGGCGGCCGATCGCGGCACGTTCGAGGAATATCTTGCCCATTACTTCGCCGCCTGAGTGCGGACCGGTGGCGGGCAAATCGGGTCAATCTCCCGCACGGGCCATTGCGCCGCGCCGGCCGGTAAGGGATTCTAGCCCGCTATGAACGCGCTTTCCGTCCAGGGTTTGACCAAAACCTACCGCAACGGCGTACAGGCCCTGAAGGGCATCGATCTCGCCGTCGAGGAAGGGGATTTCTTCGCGCTCCTCGGGCCGAACGGCGCCGGTAAGACGACGCTGATCGGCATCGTGACCTCGCTGGTGCGCAAAACCGGCGGCGAAGCCAGCATCTTCGGTTACGACATCGACCGGCAGCTCGAGCAGGCCAAGAGCTGCATCGGCGTGGTACCGCAGGAAATCAATTTCAACATGTTCGAGACGCCATTGACCATCGTGGTCAACCAGGCGGGCTTCTATGGCATACCACGCGCGATCGCCCATCAGCGCGCCGAGAAGTATCTCAAGCAGCTGCAGCTCTGGGAGAAACGCAATCACGCCTCGCGCGGGTTGTCCGGCGGCATGAAGCGCCGTCTGATGATTGCGCGCGCGCTGATGCACGAGCCGCGGCTGCTGATCCTCGATGAGCCCACTGCGGGAGTCGACATCGAGATTCGCCGCTCGATGTGGGATTTCCTGCGCAGCATCAACCAACGCGGCACGACGATCATTCTCACGACCCACTATCTCGAAGAGGCCGAGACGCTCTGCCGCAACATCGCGATCATCGACGGCGGTCGCATCATCGAGCGCGACCGGATGAGCAACTTGCTGCGCCGGCTGCACAGCGAGACGTTCGTGCTCAGCCTGAGCCAGCCGCTCACCGCAGCGCCGGCGCTCGAGCGTTATCCGGTCAAGCTGATCGATGAGACGACACTCGAGGTCGAAGTGTCCAAGCAGGAGAACCTCAACGATCTGTTCGCGCGGCTCTCGGCGCTCGGCATCGAGGTCCTCTCGCTGCGCAACAAGGTCAACCGGCTGGAGGAAATCTTCATGCGCCTGGTCGAGCGGGGAGCCGCGGCATGAGTACGATGGTGGAGCATTCCGCGGCGCCGCCGCAGTCCATGGCGCAGATCCGCCGGGTCGGCTTTCAGACGATCGTCATCCGGGAATTCCACCGGATCGTGCGCATCTGGAGCCAAACCATCCTGCCCTCGGGCGTCACCGCAACGCTGTACTTCCTGATCTTCGGGGCCGTGATCGGCAGTCGCCTCGGGCCGATGAACGGCATCAGCTACATGACGTACATCGCGCCCGGGCTGATCATGCAGGCAGTGATCCTCAATTCATACAACAACGTCGTCTCGTCGTTCTTTGGCGCGAAATTCGGCAAGCACATCGAGGAGCTGCTCGTCTCGCCGCTGCCGAGCTGGATCATCGTGTCAGGGTACGTCGCCGGCGGATTGCTGCGCGGCGCCATGGTCGGTCTGCTGGTCAGCATCGTCACGTTGTTCTTCACGCACCTGCCGGTCACGCATCCGGTGATCGTGGTGGCGGCCGCCGCGATGACCTCGATGACCTTCGCGCTCGGTGGATTCCTCAACGCGATGTTCGCCAAGAACTTCGATCAGATCAGCATCATCCCGAACTTCGTGCTGACGCCGCTGATCTACCTCGGCGGGGTGTTCTACTCGATCGCCCAGCTGCCGGCCTGGGCGCAGCACCTCTCGCTCGTCGACCCGATCCTCTACATGGTCAACGCATTTCGCTTCGGATTCCTCGGGGTGTCCGACGTCCCGGTCCTGGTCGCGTTCACGATCATGGTCATCGCCATTCTGGCGCTGTTCTCGACCGCCGTCCTGATGCTCGATCGCAGTTCCGGAATCCGCGAATAAGTCAGTGCGGCGGCGGTCCCCGAGCGGGGAGTCGCCGCCGCACCGCTCTCAACCCTTGACCCAGGTGCCGCCGCTGTCGCGGTAGTACCAGCCATTTTGCTTGGCATGGGCGATCCAGCGGCTGGCGAAGGTGCTGCGAATGTTGCCGACCCAGGCCGGATGGCCGTTGGCATCGGCAATCTGCGTGTACAGCTGCGACAGATCCTGGTTCTGCTGCGCCACCAGGTGCGCCAACTGCGCCCGCTGCATCAGCGGGACACTGCTCTGGTCGCGGATCGCGATGACCCCTTCAGTGGTGACGCCGATCACACCGTCGCGGAAGTACGGCTTGAGCTGCGCGAAGCGCTGATGCATGTCCGCGATGATGGCGCGGATCTGCGGTGTCGAGATGTCGAGGTCGGCCTGTCCGGCCGCATGCGCCACCGGTACGAGCGCCATCACCAGCCGGCCCGCCAGCGCCTCGAGAATCGATCCGCCGTGCGGCTCACGAACGGTGGCCGCGGTCGGGGGCGCAGACGACGGGGTGCTCTGCGGGCTGGTCGGCTGTGTCGCGTTGGCGTTGCTGCCGGTGACGGCGCGGATGATTTTATCGGCGGCCTTCTGGGCGGCAGCGGCCGGGAAATACACATTCACCGTGACGCAGCTGGCGAGCGCCGCGGCCGCGGCGAGGACCAGAGCGAGGCGGGCGGTGCGCGGTGAGGCGCGCTCGAGCGGTGCGGGACGGGTCGCTAATCGCATGGACGTTCTCCGATGGAACCGTGCGGATATGCTGGCGCTTGACGCTGAATAAGGTCTGGGCCAAGCGGCCGCGGCGGAAACCCCCGCGCGGTTCGCATTTTACCGCCTGAACGGGCTCAATTCACCTTCATGCCCCCGCTGCTGATGCCCTGCTTGATCTGCTCGAGCATCTGCGGCCAGTTGACCCGCTGGACGTTGCCGATGATGTCCAGACGCGGAATCCAACTGCCCTGCACCAGGTAGTACCCACCGTCGTCCGCCGGGCCGACGCCGGACATGTGGCACACCTCGTTGTGCAGACGGCAGCCGATGGCCAGGCGCCGGTAGTGGAACGTCTTGAAGAACTGCAGGACGCCGGATTCGAGCGCCGCGGCGACCTCGCCGGCGCCACCACCGAAGCCTGCGATGCGCGTGACGGCCTTCTGGCTGATCAGGTGGCTCGAGTGGTCGCCGGGCATGGTGTAAATGCGCGCATCGAACGCCACCGGCGACCAGTCGAACAGTTTCAGTCCGGTGATGTCCGCATCGATCCGTCCGGTCATCGAGCCGAACGCGAACGTATGGGTGACCATGCCCAGATCCAGTGCCCGCGCCGCAACATCGGCATACAGCTGTGGCCACTGTCCGAGCGGATCGTCGAGGCGGATGTGGCTGCCGGTGATCACGCCGTCGAACACATGCGCGACCAGGTTGCCGTTGAACTTCAGCACGTGATGGCGGTACTGCACCAGGGGGATGTGGGCGAACAGATGCCCGTTCATGATCGGCCAGCCGAAGGCCTTGCACATGACCGGCATGCTGATCGGGGTGAGGTCAGCATTGAAATCGAATTGCGCATGCGGGGTGCCGAGATTGCGTCCCACCAGCGTATGGATGAGGATCGCGCCATCGAACACCGGCACGCGCACGTTGCCGCCGAGCAGTGCGAAGTTGCGACTCCAGGTGAGAAAGGTCAGGCGCGTCGCGCCGCCGGCGAGGCCGTACAGGCCGATGCGCTGCCAGCGGAGCTGCGAGTGCGCCACCGCCACGCCGGAGGCGGACGCCCAGTGGATGGCGCCGTTGAGGCCGTCAATCGACAGGCTCGCGGTGGGATCGCTGAAGCCGATCCCGTGCAGCAACGCGTCGATGCGCTCGACGTGTCCGGCGCGCACCCGCAGAGATCCGCTCGCCCAGCCTCGGGTGCGCAGCGAGCCGAGCGGGCCGGAGGCCAGGGTGATTTGCATGAAGCTGGCATAGGCGCCCGGGAAGGCGAGTCGGGCGAGTTGCACCTGCGCGTCAATCAGCGCCGGCCGGGGGGTGAGCGTCAGCTGCGCCGTCGCGTCCGCATCGATGACGCCGCGCTCGCGCAGCGCGAGGCGTGAAATCTCGAGCGGGCCGGCCCCGCGCCGGGCGGCCGTCAGGCGCAGCGCGAGCGGATGGGCCGCCAGATCCAGATACAGTGGACCGGCGAGCGCCTCTCCGCGTGAGCCGGCGAGCACGACAGTACCGCTCAGCGCACCGCCGCGTTCCGTGACGGCGCCGTGCAGGGCCGCCGCCACGTGCTGCGAGACGACCGTGCCCGCGGCATTGCTGAAGTTCAGATCCGCACTGCGCAGGCGAATGCGCGCATGCAGGGCCGGACGATTGGCCGCACGCAGTGCCAGACTCACCGGCCCGCTGAGCGAATCGCCCGACGGCAGCGTGAACCACGGGTGCGCCAGGCGTACGGCTTCTGCGAGCTGTACCCCCTGGGCGCTCATCTGCACCTGCCACCGGCCCGGGCGCAGCGCGGCCGCGAGGCGCAGCTCACCGTGCGCGAGCGCGACGCGCGCGGCGCTGACGGTGAGTGCGCCCGTCCGGGCGTCGTAGCTCGTCGTGACGTTCCCGTGCAACGCGCCGAACGCGCCGGCGCGAAGCGCAAACTGGCCGCCACGGCACGCGTACGGTCCGCTGAGGCGGACCGTGGAGCAGCGCAGCACGGCACCGCTCAGCAGCGGGGCGCCCGGGCGGGTCAGTTGCACCGAGGCGGCCCGCACACTGCCCGAGAGGCCTGCCGATCCCAGGCGCATCACCACCTGCGCCCCACGCACCTGCGCCTGCGGGGTTTGCAGCCGCGATACCGTGAGCGTGACCTGGTCGACGGCATGTGCCGGCACCGCCAGGACGGCCGCCAGCGGTCCGAGCGCCCAGCATGCCCTCTGCAACGAAAACTTCACGAAACTGTCATCTTGCAGACTTCCTGGCCGCAGATCCTGCACGGGCGAGCCATTTCGCACCTGCATAGTGCACGCCCGGATGCCGCAATGAAAGCACCCGCCCTCTCCGAGTGGATCGCGCGCGCCGATGCCGCCGAATACGCGTTGTGCCGCCGGTTGAACCGGGGTGCGGCGTTTGCGCTGCCCCGGCGCATCTTCCAGATCGCCAGCCGACTCGGCGACGGGCTGATCTGGTACGTGGTGATTCTGACCCTGCCACTGCTCTACGGCCGTACCGCCGTGGCGCCGGCGCTGGTGATGGCCCTGACCGGCATCGCTGGCCTCGGGCTCTACAAGGGGCTCAAGCACACGCTGGTGCGTGAGCGGCCGTTCATGACCCACGCGAACATCGATCTGGCCATGGCGCCACTCGATCGATACAGCTTTCCCTCGGGACACACGCTGTATGCCGTGTGCTTCACGGTGCAGGCGACCGCGCATTTCCCGGCGCTCGGCTGGGTGCTGATCCCGCTGACGCTGCTCATCGCCGGATCGCGGACCGTGCTCGGCCTGCACTACCCGACGGACGTCCTCGCCGGCGCGCTCATCGGGCTGGCACTCGGCCTGGTGGGCCTGTCGCTCGCCTGATGCGAGTTCTGTTCGTCTCGGACGTTTTCTTCCCGCGCGTCAACGGCGTGTCGACGTCCATCGCCACTTTTCGCGCCGACCTCGAACGACTCGGCGTAGAGACGGTCCTCGTGGCGCCGCGCTACACGGGCGAAGGTGCGAGTGCGGAGCACGCGGTGGTCCGTGTCGCCAGCAGCACGGTGCCCGGCGATCCGGAGGATCGGCGGATGCGCTGGAGCGCGCTGCGTCGCACGCTCGCCGAGCTCGAGCGCGAACCGTTCGATCTGGTCCATGTGCACACCCCGTTCGTGGCCCACTACGCGGGAGTGCGCACCGCGCGCCGCCGCCGCGTTCCGTGTCTGGCCACCTACCACACATTCTTCGAGGAGTACCTGCATCACTACGTGCCGGTGCTGCCGCGGACCGTGGGGCGCACGCTGGCGCGCGCCTTTACCCGCTCTCAATGCTCCGACGTGCAGGCGCTGGTCGCCCCTTCCGAGCCGCTGCGTCAGGTGCTGCGCGACTATGGGGTGGAGACTCCCGTGCACGTCATCCCGACCGGGTTGCCCGCGGACCGCTTTCAACCGGGCAACGCGTCGCGCTTTCGAGCACTCGCGCAGCTGCCGGCGCATCGACCTCTCGTGACCTACGTCGGTCGAGTCGCGCATGAGAAGAACATCGATTTTCTGGTCCGCGTCTTTGCCCGCGTGCGCCAGTCCGTTCCCGAGGCCATGCTGATCATTGCCGGCGAAGGTCCGGCGCGCGAGGCCTTGCGCAAGCTCGTCGAGCAGCTCGGCCTGACGGAGGACGTCCGGTTCGTCGGCTACCTCGACCGCAACACCTCACTGCTCGACTGTTACGCGGCCGCGTCGGTGTTCGTGTTCGCCTCGCGCACCGAGACGCAGGGGCTGGTCCTGCTCGAGGCGCTCGCCCAGGGCTGTGCGGTGGTGTCCACGGCCGAATTGGGCACGAAGTCGATTCTCGCGCCGGCGTGCGGTGCGCTCATCGCCGAGGAGCGCGAGCAGCCCTTCGCCGCCGCGGTGGTGCAGGTGCTCCGCGACGCGGATCTGCGCAGCACGCTCAGCGATCAGGCCGGTACGTACGCGCGCGGCTGGTCTTCGGCCAGCATGGCCGCCCGCCTCGCCGAGCTGTACCGAACGCTGCGCAGTCCGGCCTAGGTCCCTTTCGGCGTCTCGAGCGTGACGCGCGAAAACCCGGTTGTGGCGAACTCACCCCACGCTCCATCGTACTCGAGCACCGCCGCGGCACACGTGGGCAGGTGAGTGATCTGTACCGCGCAGCGGTGCGCCAGCTCGCTGAGACCCGGGTTGTGCGCCACCAACATCACCTGAAGCGCGTGGTCATCGAGGGCGCGGATGACGCCGAGCAGATGCTCGGGATCCCCGGGATAGAGCCGCTCGTCCACCCTGATGCGGCGCGGCGGGTACTCGAGCGCTGCGGCCACGAGCCGTGCGGTCGCGAGCGCACGCACCGCCGGACTCGAGATCAGTCTGTCGATCCGGATGCCGCGCCCATGCAGCCGTCGGCCCATGCGTGGCGCATCGAGCGTGCCGCGTGCGGCGAGCGGGCGGTCCCGGTCCGAGAGCCCGGGCGGATGATCGGATTTGGCGTGCCGCAATAGGATCAGGGTCTTCACGCCGCGGTGCCTCGCCGTGTGCGGATCGAACGGTACGCAGGGGGCGTGTGCATGAGGGTCACCTGACTCGGCCCGGCTGTTGGGCCCGCGAACCGAGCATAACGCAGGAAACGCGCCGTGGCCGCTAGACGGTGCCCAGCACATCTGAAAAGATTCCGCCCCTCCTCCGACCGCTGCACCGTCTGATGCAGGAGCTCTGCCGATGCCCGAAGCACGACCGACCGATTTTGATGCGCGCGCGCCGCAGTGGGACGACGCGGAGAAGGTCCGGCGCGCCGAGCAGGTGGCCGCGGCCGTGCGTCGCGCGGTCGAACTGCGCCCCGCGATGACGGCATTGGAGTACGGGGCCGGCACCGGTCTGTTGTCGTTCGCGCTGCGCGGGGCGGTCGGACAGATCACGCTGGCGGACAGCTCCGCGGGCATGCGCGCCGTCGCCGAGCGCAAGATTGCGGCCGCCGAGGCCGCCGAGCTGAGGGTGATCGATCTGGATCTGACGCGCGATCCGCTGCCCGCGACGCACTACGATCTCATTTTCAGCATGATGACGCTGCATCACGTGGCGGACGTGCCGGGACTCTTGGGCGCATTCCATTCGATGCTCACCCCCGGCGGCTGGGTGTGTCTGGCCGACCTGGACAGCGAGGACGGCTCGTTCCACGGCCCCGGCGTGCCGGTGCATCATGGCTTCGAGCGCAGCGCGCTGCGCTCGTGGCTGGCCGCGGCCGGCTTTCAGGACGCGGCGGTCCGGGACTGCTGCACCCTCGAGCACCACGGCCGCGAATACTCGGTTTTCCTCGCCACCGCCCGCAAATCCTAGCGCTGGCGCACACGTCGCGGGGCGTCCCGAGCGGAGCTTCGGTCGATTGCGTTACACTCGCGCCCGATCGTTCAGAGGCCGGCGGGGGCGGCAGGTGATACAGACGGAAGCGCGGAACGCCGCAGAATCGGAAGCAGTCATGCCGACGCCAGTCGAGCTGCAAGTGCCGGCGGATGACTTTCAGCCGCCCTGGTGGCTGCGCAACCGCCACCTGCAATCCATGTTGGCCAGCGTCGCTCTGCGGCGCGGCCCCATCGTGCGCCGCGCGCGACCCCTGCTGGCGGCCCAGCACGAACTTCTGCTCGACTGCGGGGATGAGGTGCGGCTGCAGTGCTGGCGCTCAAGCGGCTCCCCGGGCGGCCCACCGGTCGTGGTGCTGCACGGCTGGGAAGGGAGCGCCGAGTCGCTCTACGTCCTGTCGCTCTCGCAACAGCTCTACGAGCGCGGCTTCGATGTGTTCCGGCTCAACCTGCGCGATCACGGCGAGACCCATCACCTGAACGCGGGCCTGTTTCACTCCTGCCGGCTCGCGGAAGTCTGCGGCGCTCTGCGCGCCGTGCAGCGCCTCACCGGGCAGCCGCTGCGCCTCGTCGGTTTCTCGCTCGGGGGGAATTTCGTGCTGCGCGCAGCCGCACAGGCGCGCAGTGCGCGGCTCGATCTGCAGTCCGTCGTGGCCGTCTCGCCCGTGCTCGATCCGCACGAGACGTTGCGTGCGCTCGAGGAAGGATTCACCGGCTATGCGCGCTACTTCGCCCGCAAGTGGTGGCGGTCGCTGAGCAAGAAGGAGGCGGTCTGGCCGCACCAGTACGATCTGCGCGAGCTGCGCGGCATCAACAACCTGCGCCGCCTGACGGACGAGTTGATCCGCCGCTATACCGAGTTCGAGACGCTCGATGAGTATCTGCTCGGCTACTCGATCACCGGCGAGCGGCTCGCGACACTCGAGACGAACTCGCTGGTGATCACCTCACTCGACGATCCCATCATCCCGGCACAGGGCCTGCGCCACCTGGCGCGGCCGGCGCGACTGCGGGTCGCGGTGACCTCGCGAGGCGGGCACTGCGGATTTCTCGACCGCCTGACCGGGCCCACGTGGGCGGAGCGGCGCATCGTCGCGGAGCTGACGGCCACGCCCGCCCGCCCGGCGGCGGCCGAGACCGGGACCGAAGAACTGGCGTGAGCGCGAGCGTGGCCGCGTCCGGCCCCGCCGCGATCCCCCGACGGGCAGAGCCGCGCGTCCTCCGGAGGACGTAGACGGCCGGGGCGCGGGCGCACCCGCCGGATCGGGGCGTACACTGCGGCCATGAGACGAGCCGCCCTTGCGAGTTCCCCCGCGCTGCGCAGCCCGGCGCCGGCGGGCGGCGATGGGGTGCTGGCGCACACGCTCGCCAACGGGATGCAGGTGATCGTCTGGCCGGTACACCACATTCCCAATGTCGCGCTGAACCTGTGGGTGCGGGCGGGCAGTCGCAATGAGCGGCCTGGCATCACGGGCCTGGCCCATTTCTTCGAACACATGATGTTCAACGGCACGCAGACCCGCGCGCCGGGGGAGTTCGACCGGCTGATGGAGGCGCAGGGCGGCGCCAACAATGCGTTCACCAGCGATGACGTCACCGTCTACGAGGACTGGTTTCCCGCGAGCGCGCTCGAGCTGGTGTTGGAGCTCGAGGCCGACCGGGTCGCCCATCTCGCGTTTCTGCCGGAGATGATCGAAAGCGAGCGCGGCGTCGTGGCGTCCGAGCGCCGGCTGCGCGTCGAGGACAACAATCACGGGTTGCTCTCCGAGCGGGTGCAGGCGGAGGCCTTCACCGTTCATCCGTACCGCTTCCCGACGATCGGCTGGCCGCAGGACATCCGCGCTTGGCGGCTGGAGGACCTGCAGGCGTTCTACCGCACCTACTACGCCCCCAACAACCTGACGCTGACGCTCGCCGGGGACCTCGATCCACACACGGCGCTGCGTCTGGTGCAGCGCTATTTCGAACCGATTGCCGCGCAAGCTCCGCCCGCGCCGGTGCACGAGCGCGAGCCGCCGCAGCTCGGAGAGCGGCGCATCATCGTGCGCCGCAAGGTCCAGACGCCTCTGCTGCAGTGCGCCTATAAGGCGCCATCCGCCACCGATGAGCGCGCGAGCGCCGTCCATCTGCTGATGTCGGTGCTGATGGAAGGCAACGCTTCGCGCCTACACCGTGCACTGGTCGAGGAGCAGCGCGTAGCCATCGAGGTGGGTGGACACTGGCAGGAGGGTTTCGATCCGGGTTTGCTGTGGCTGTCGCTCACCTTGCCACAGTCCATCGAGCCACAGCAGGCGCTCGTGGCGCTCGATGCCGAACTCGCGCGTATCACCGGATCGGGAGTCAGTCCGGCCGAGCTCGAACGCGCCCGCAATCTGGCCATCGTGGGATTCTGGAAGCGCCTGGCAACCATCGACGGCAAGGCGCACCTGCTCGGGGAGTACGCGGTGTTCCACGGCCGCTGGTGGGATCTGTTCGCCGAGCCGCAGCGTCTGGCGGCCGTCACGCCGCAACAGGTGCAGGCGGTGGCCGCCGACATTCTTGCGCCGCAACGGCGCACCGTGGGCATGTTGGTGCCACTCGGGGCACGCTCGCGAATCGAGCGCTGATGGTGGGCGTGCCGAAGCACGAACGCCTCGTTCTCGACAACGGGGCGACGCTGATCCTGCTGCCGCGCCGCGAGGTGCCGCTGATCGCCGGGCAGGTGTTGCTGCGCGGCGGCAGTGCGGCCGATCCGCCCTCGCGCCCCGGGGTTGCCTCACTGGTCGCGGCGCTGCTCGAGAAGGGCGCCGGGCCGCGCGATGCCTACGCGTTCGCCGAAACTCTCGAGGGTGCCGGCGGCAGCTTCAGCGCCGTGGCCGGGCCGGAGGCGATCGCGGTGCGCAGCCAGTTTCTCGCCCGCGATCAGGACCTGATGCTCGAGCTGCTCGCCGCGACGCTGCGTGCACCCCAACTGGCGGCCGCGGAATTCGAGCAGCTGCGCGTGCGGCAAATCGAATTCATCAAGGCCGTGAAGGATTCCGAGCCCGCTGAACTGCTCGATGCGTATGGCCGAGCGATGCTGTTCGGCGACCACCCCTATGCGCTGCCCGTGTACGGCAGCGAGCGCTCGCTGGCGCAGGTCACACACGATGACGTGCGCGCCTACTACCGGGCGCAGTTCGGCGCCGACCGGCTGATCGTGGTGCTCGCCGGCGATCTGGACACCCGGCGGGCCGAGGCGGCGGTGCGCGGGGCGTTGGCGACCTGGCCGCGCGCGGCGGTGCGTCCGGCGCTGCCGCCGGCGCACACCGCTGCGCAGCGGCGAGTGCTGTTGGTCGATGCGCCCGGCGCCACGCAGAGTCACTTCTGGATCGGCGCGGCAGGCGTTGCGCGCAAATACCCGCGCCGCGCCGCGCTCGACCTCGTCAATACGCTGTTTGGCGGGCGCTTCACTTCGCTGCTCAACGCGGAACTGCGCATCAAATCGGGACTTTCCTACGGAGCGCGGTCGAGCTTCATGCGCGGCACGGTCGCCGGAGAGTTCGCGATACGCTCCTTCGTCGCCACCGCCAGTACGGCGCGGGCCATCCGGCTTGCGCAGCAGGCCCTCGAGCGGTTGCATCGCGATGGAGTGAGCGAACAGATGCTCGCCTCGGCGCGTGCCTACACGCTCGGGCAGTACGCGCTCGGCTTGGAGACTGCGGCCGATTGGGCCGGTGCGCTCGCGGACCTGGAATTCTTCGGACTCGGCACCGAGGACATCGATGAGTATCCGGCGCGGCTCGCCGAGGTTGATCCAACGCTCGCCGCCGCGGTCATCGCCGAGACCTTTCCACGGCCGGAGTCCTCGACGCTGGTGGTGATCGGCGATGCGCAGCGCATCGCCGCACAGCTCACAGAGTTCGGTCCGGTCGTGTCGATGCGCTTGACGGATCCGGATTTCGCCCCGGGGGCGACGGGAGACGAAGCTCGGCCGTGAGGGGGGGATACGGCTCGCTTCGTCCCCCGGACCCGCAAAACTTCCCTGTGCTCCCTGCTCCTTGTTGTGGTCTTCCCGGTACGCTGTGGATTCCGGGAGACGGACCGTGCTCGAGGGGGGGATGAGCGTGCGTTCCGTCTCCCGGACCCGTTCGGTATCGCGGGGGAGTGAGTGGATTCCGGGAGACGAGGCGTCCTCATGAGGGGGGGAGAGTCCGCCCCGTCTCCCGGATCCGTCAACTGCCGTGCGCGAGCACTGCGTTCGGATGGGCGCGAAGCGCCCGAACATTTCTTACGACGAACCGAGCTTGCGGCGCGAACGTGCGTGCACGCTCGAGATCAACGTGCGCACCGTGCGCATCGCCGTCCATCCAGCGCATCACCGCGCGGTCCGAGTACGCCGCTGCCAAAGCCCGATCCGAGCTGATCGTCGCCGACTCCGTCCACGGCGCTGCGTTGAGACGGGCATTACGAGCGTCACGTACCGCTGCGTCGCAGGCGTCTTGCGCGGCGCGCCAGCGTTGCGTCATGGCGAAGGCGACGCAGCTGTTGGCACTGATCGCGGCCGGCTCGAGCGCAGATCTGCCAGTGACGCGCAGTTGCTGCACCGCTGCCGGATAGCGTCCGTGCAGCAGATCCTCCCCGCCGGGTGCGCTGCCGTAAGCGGTGAGCACGAACGGTTGGGGTTGCGCATCCGCCCAGGCGGTCGTTGAGCTCGCGAGTGACATCGCGGCGTACAGCGCCAGAGGCAACGCGCGAAGTGTGCGGCTGTGTGGCGTCATGTTCACTCTCCTGTCGGTTGGTGTCCGAGACATGCGCTCGGTGAGCGCAGGTGAAGGATAGGAGGGACGTGCCGGGGCGACAAACGAAAAGAATTTCGGTATGCATGAGCGCATCTCAAGCAACATCAGGCCGCCTGAGACGGCGCACCGAACTGCTCGAGGATCCACGCCGCGAGCATGCGTACATCTGATTTGTCGGCGTCCTTGGTGCGGCTGACCAGATACAACGCATCGGTAGTGGGCAAATCGACGGCGAAGATCGGTACGAGCGTGCCGCAGCGAAAACGCTCCGCACAGTGTGCCGTCGGCACCAGCGCCACGCCGAGGCCGCGCTCGGCGGCGTGCACGACCGCGTGCATGGCGTCGAGCTCGAGTACGCTCGCCGGCTCCGGCGGCCCGATGCCCACTTCCTGCGCCCAGGCGCTCCAGGCGCCCGCGGAGGCTTTGTGCAGGATCAGAGTCAGCTCGCGAAACAATTCCCCGCCCAGTCGCGCCACGTCGGGCAGAAGCTGCGGTGCGCACGCTGCGGTGAGCGACAGGTTGAACAGCCGCGTGCACTGCAGTCCCTGCGGCGGGGAGTCGGTGAGCAGGACTGACACGTCGGCGCTGGCCGGATGCAGCTGTGGACGCGGATCGTGCGAGTCGATCTGGATGTTGATGTCCGGATGCAGTGCGCGAAACGCGCCGAGGCGTGGAATGAACAGTTCGGTGGCAAACAACGGCGGCAGCACCATGCGTACGCTGCGCCGCGCCGCGCCACGAGCAACCTGCGCGAGACTGCGATCGAGCGCCTCGAGCAGCGGTTCGACTTCCGCGAGCAGCGCCTCGCCGGCGCGCGTCAGCTCGAGTGAACGCGGGCGGCGCTCGAACAGCCGTGCGCCGAGGATTTCCTCCAGCTCCTTCATCTGATGACTCACCGCCGAGGGTGTCAGATACAACTCTTCAGCGGCAAATTTGAAGCTTCGGTGCCGCGCGGCGACACAGAACACCCGCAGGCTGCGGGTCGGAGGAGGGCGGGACAGGCGCATCATTGCGGCAATCAGAGCATCGGGTGCTCGAAGCGATGCAACAGGCGTGCCAGTGCCGCATCGCGCTCTGAGGGCGGTGAGGCGCTCTGGTGCGCTGCACGCGGGGCAGTCCCGCATCAATTTGGTTCGATGCACCGCCGGAGTGCACCAGGATGAGGCGTGGCTGCGCGGTGGCGGCGGCCGGACTTAGGGGCTGAATCGCTCCGGGTGGCGCAGGAAGGCGAGTTCCTCCGGAGTGCTGGTGCGCCCGAGCGCTTGGTTGCGGTGCGGGAAGCGGCCGAAGCGGCGGATGATCGAGAGGTGGCGGCCGGCGAATCTCTGGATGCCGGCGAGAAACGGTCGCAGTTCGATCGGTGCCTCATCGAACAGGCGCAGGTACGCCGCGACGGATTCTTCCTGGACGTCGAGCCGCTCGGCGTGGTGCAGCGGCATGTATAGAAAGACGCGCTCCAGCGGCGAGAGGGTCGCATCGGCGCCCGCCTGGATGCCCGAGAGTGCGAGCGCGAGCGCCGCCTCATCGGTGGCGAACGCGCGGGCCGTCCCCCGGTAGGCATTGCGTGGAAACTGATCGAGCAGCAGGATCAGGGCCAGGCGCCGATGGGCGCCGCCCGCCCAGCGGGCGAGTTCACCCGACGCGGCGCGCTGCATCAGGTCGCAGAAGCGCTCACGGATCAATTCGTCGATGGCCCCCTGCTGCTGCTCGCCGGTCGAGACGCCGAACCAGAGCTTCTCGCGCTCGCGGATCGTCTGCAGGCCGAGCGGCAGCGGACCGAACCAGAACCGAGTGATCTCCTGAGCTTCGTCCGCCGGGGCTTTGTCGCTCGAGGCGCTCACGCCCTCTACTCGCAGAGGCTCTCGAGATAGCCCTGTGCGACGGGCGAGAGGCGCTTGCGGGCCAGGGCCCGCGCCTTGGGCGCATCGACGATGTATTCCAAGGGACCGGACACCAGGATCTGGCGAATGCCGGGATGGCGCGCCGAGGCCCGTGCCATTTTGTTCAGCACCGTGAAGCCGCGGTTGATCTTCTCGCGCGGTGCGCGGTTCTGCTCGATGGTGCGCGCCAGATACTGGCCGAACCGGGCGTAGAGAAAGTAGTCGTCGTCACCGACCTGGAATCGCGCTTCGGCGAAGAAGTCGGGGAAGTTCTTCTCCAGATACGAATTGACGCTGCACAGAGCGGGTCGGGAATCGCGTTCTCGCGACGCTGTACGCTGCTTCATTTCGCTGGCCACGCCTCCAGAGGGTCCTGAGCCGTCGCGGGCGCCGCCGGTGCTGGCGCACCCTGCGACGCGGCGCGAATGGTGCGCGAGAAGCTCGTCCGACGCAAGAGCCGGCGCGGGTGTTTTTCAGCGCCGACGCCGCCAGGCGCGCAGCGCCATCTGGATCGCCAGTCCGGTGGCGATCAGTCCGGCGAGTGCGCTGGTGGCGAGCGTGAGATTCAACATCTGCTCGAGCGTATGGTCACGCAGCTGCGCCCAGCGGTCGGACGTCTGGGTGATCTTGAGACGGCCGATCACGCCGCGGCCGCCGCTGCCGCGGATGGGGGCGACCGCCGTGATGCGGGTGCGGCTCTCCGGTCCGCTCAGGCGGCGGAACAGTCGGGTCAGCAGGCCCGGTTGCGGCGCGGGGATGGTGGGCACGATCGGCTCTTCCGCGGCGGCGAGCCGAGCGCCGGACGGCGTGCACACCGCGACCCGCAGTCCCGGCCGTACCAGGCGGCGCAGGTAGGCCGGCAACTGTGCCGAGGCGAGGATGAGGCCGCCGCGCGGCCGCCGGTCGGACGGCCCGAGCATCCCGTAGCGCAGCGGCCGACCGTCGCGGCCATTGCGCTCATCGACGAGCACGCCGAACGGACCGCCGAGCATCGACAGCGGCATGGACAGTTCGAGGGCATAGCCACCGGGCTGCAACTGGAGGGCCCCGACGATGCGTGGATCGACCACCGCGCGTCGTCGGCCGTACTCCCCGCGCACGATGCGGTGCGCGATCACCGGGCCGGGGCCGGTGAGAGCCAGAAACTCCGCGTGCAAGTGTCCCTGCGGCCCCGCGAACCCGATCCAGATCCGCTCCCCCCGGGTGCTGCGCCGCAGAGGGTTGGCGCGCGGAGCGTCGAACACCAGGAGCGGATCGGTCACGTGCAGCAACACATAGAGCATCCGGCCGTGGACGCCGGTGAGGATGTCGAAGCGATGCGGGCCCCGTCCGTAGCGGCGCCAGAGCCGGCTGTGGGTCGGCCAGCCGCCGGCGTAACCGTCGGCATAGACCGCAGCGGGCAACACGACCGGGATCAGATCGTCAGGACCGGGCGCGGTGCCCTGGTCGGGGAAGCGGTAAATGAGATGCACGCGCCCCTGGAGCGAGGCGGCCAGCGAGGCGGCCAGCGAGTGCAGGTCCTGCTGTTCGCTCTGGCGCAGCGCCGCCTCCATCTGCCGCGCGTAGCGCACCCCGTCCCACGGCAGCACCAGGGTGACCAGTACGAGCAGCAGCAGCTTCAGCCCAGGTCGCATCAGATTCTTTAAGCCATATTTCAGATGGGGCGCTTATAGTTCAGCCACCGCGAGACGGCAGCACACCCCAATACCCATGAAGATACCCGAGATTCTCATCGTCGAAACCGTTCATCAGCCGGGCAGCCTCGCCAAGGTGCTGCAGGTCATCGCCGATGCTGGGCTCACCATTCAGCACCTCTCGGCGGTGCGGCGGGTGCCGGGTCACACGCTCTGGGAAATCACCCTGGAGATGGACGAGCAGGCCAATAGCGATCTGTATGAGCGCATCGACCAGCTGCCCACTGCGCGCTTTATCGGCAAATCCGACCGCGTCTTCAATCGTCACCGCGGCGGCAAGATCCGCACCGTGGCGAGCCTTCCGATCAACACCCAGCAGACGCTGCGCGACGTGTATACCCCGGGAGTGGCGCGCGTGTGTCTGGCGATCCGGCAGAACCCGGCGCTGGCGCGCGAGTTCACCAGTATCGACAGCACGGTGGCCGTGATCACCAACGGCACGGCCATTCTCGGACTGGGCAACATCGGCCCGCTGGCCGGACTGCCGGTGATGGAGGGCAAGGCGGCGCTGTTTGCCGATCTGGTGGGACTCTCGGCCGTGCCGATTCTGCTCGAGGAGACCCGGGCGGAGAAGATCGTCGAGCTGATCAGCGGGATTCATCTGTCGTTCGGCGCGATCCAGCTGGAGGACTTCGCCGCGCCGGAGTGCTTCCAGATCGAGTCGCAGCTGCGCGAGCGGCTCGGCAAGCCGGTGATGCACGACGATCAGCACGGCACGGCGGTGGTGGCATTGGCGGCGCTCATCAACGCCGCTCGGCGTGCGGGGCGCAGCCTGACGCAGAGCACGGTCGGGCAGATCGGCCTCGGCGCCGCCGGCACCGGCATCGTGCGGCTGCTGCGTGCCTACGGCGTCACCCGGGTGCTCGGTGCGGACCGCAATCCCGAAGCGATTGCGCGCATCCGCACGCTCGGGGCCGAGGGGGCGAGTCTGGAAGAAATCATGCAGCACGCGGACATCGTGGTGGCGACCACGGGCGTGAAGGATCTGATCCGTCCGCAGTGGATCCGTCCCGGCCAGGTCATCCTGGCGCTCTCGAACCCGGACCCGGAGATCGAGCCGCACGTGGCGCGCGAACACGGTGCGGCATTTGCCGCGGACGGCAAGGGCATCAACAACGTCCTGGCCTTTCCGGGGCTGTTCAAGGGCGCCCTGGCTGCCCAGGCGACGCATTTCACCGATGCGATGCTCATGGCGGCAGCCCAGACGCTGGCCGAGATCGCCCCGCTCACCCAGGAGGACGCGCTGGTCCCCGATCCGCTCGACAAGAGCGTACACGAGCGGGTGGCGGCGGCGGTCCAGGCGGCGTATCAGCCGTAAGGCGCGCCGGCGCCGCCGTCTCAGGCCGGAACGGGCTCCGGCGTCATGATGCCGCGCAGCTTGCCGAGGGCATTGGCCTCGATCTGGCGGATGCGCTCGGCGGATACGCCGTATTGGCCGGCGAGTTCATGCAGCGTCGCCTTGTCCTCGCGCATCCAGCGGCGCTCGAGAATGTCGCGACTGCGCTCATCGAGCCGCTCGAGCGCGCCGCGCAGGCGCAGCGAGGCGTCGTTCTCCCATTCGGCGTCCTCGACCTGCTCGGCAGGGTCGGCGTCGGGGGCCGGCAGGTAGGCGGCCGGGCTGTACGACTCTTCCTCGTCCGCATCCGGGGCCGGATCGAATGCCATGTCGTGCGCCGCCAGGCGCTTTTCCATTTCCGTCACTTCCCCGGGCGTGACGCCCAGGTCGCGGGCAACGGCCGCGGTTTCCTCCGCGGACAGCCAGGTCAGGTTCTTCTTCATCCGCCGGAGGTTGAAGAAGAGCTTGCGCTGCGCCTTGGTGGTGGCGATCTTCACCAGCCGCCAATTACGCAGCACGTATTCGTGAATTTCAGCGCGGATCCAGTGCACGGCAAACGACACGAGGCGCACGTTCAGCGCCGGATCGAAGCGCTTGACGGCCTTCATCAGCCCGACATTGCCTTCCTGGATGAGGTCCCCGAACGGCAGGCCGTAGCCACGGTAGCCGCGCGCGATGTGCACCACGAAGCGCAGATGAGCGAGCACCAGTTTGCGGGCGGCATCAAGGTCGCCTTCGCTGCGGAACCGGACGGCGAGCGCATGTTCCGCCTCGCGGTCGAGGATGGGGATGCGGCTGACTCTGTCCACGTAGGCATCCACACTGCCGACGGGACCGGCGAGCGTGCACTCGTAGGGCCGGGCAACCAATGCAGTCGCTGTACTCATGGGGACTCCGAGATCGCTGTGGGCCGATTTTAGCACTCGTATCTTTCGAGTGCTAATCAGCCCTGAAGTTCGATCCGGTGGGTATTTCTATTGCCTAGGTTAAGATCAAGAAGAATTTGCGGTGGCGGGCGGAGCCCAAACCGTGTCAATTTTCAGGAACTTTTGAGCCCCGGCGGCTAAGCTGCCGGCCCTGCACTTTGCGAACCAATCACCTGCTACTGCTGCACGAAGGGGACCGACTTGGCGACGACGGCGATGACGGCACCATCCGAATTGAAGTACGACGGCTTCAGCATCCTGCTGCACTGGCTCACAGCTCTGCTCGTGATTGCGCTTTGGGCACTCGGTCAGTCGCTCAGCTTCTTCCCCAAGGGCGCGCCGCGCCTGACCGCGCTCTCGGTGCACATGGCGCTCGGCCTGCTGGTCGGGGCGGTCATCCTGGTGCGGATCGGCTGGCGCTCATCGGCCGGTCGCCACTTGCCGCCTGCAGATGAGGGCGTGCAGAACCTGGTGGCCAAAGGGGTGCATTACGGCCTGTACCTGCTGCTCGTCCTGACGGTGGGCTTCGGTGTCGCGCGAGCCTGGGTACACGGCCTGCACGTGTTCGACTGGTTCACCTTCCACCGGCCGGCCTTTGCGACCCCTGGGGTCATCCACACCGTGAGCGAAACCCACAGCGATCTGGCGGACATCCTGGTGATCGTGGCCGGCCTGCATGCCGCGGCGGCGCTGATGCACCATTACGTCATGCGCGACTCGGTGCTGCGGCGCATGCTGCCGCGGCGCGGCGCCAAATAGCGCGACGCCTCTTCCGGCCGGCGCGCCTGCTCGTTACGCTGGACGCCCCGTCCCGCTGCGGGCCTGCGCCCGGCCGCGAGTGCTCATGCCGGAACTTCCCGAAGTCGAGACCACGCGCCGCGGCATCGAGCCGCACGTCCTCGGCAAGACCATCGTCGCGTTCGAGCTGTATCAGCCGCGATTGCGCTGGCCGATTCCGCGGACGCTGCCGGGGGTGCTGGCGGGTCTGCGCATCGAGGCGGTCGGACGGCGTGCGAAGTACCTGCTGATCGCGCTCGAGCGCGGCAGCCTGATCGTGCACCTCGGAATGTCCGGCTCGCTGCGCGTGCTCAGTGCCGGGGAGCCACTCCGCGCGCACGACCAGTACGACCTGCGCCTGGATTCGGGGCGGATCGTGCGCTTCAACGACCCGCGCCGCTTCGGCAGTCTGCATTACGTCGAGGGTGATCCGCTCGAGCACCGGTTGCTGTGCGATCTGGCGCCTGAGCCATTCGACGCGGCGTTCACCGGCGAGTACCTCTGGCGGCTCACCCGCGGCCGGCGGCTCGCGGTCAAGCAGCTGCTGATGAACAGCCGGCTGGTGGTGGGCGTGGGCAACATCTACGCCAACGAGGCTCTGTTTCGTGCGGGGGTGCGGCCGAGTCGGGAGGCCCGGCGCCTGACGCGTGCCGAAACGGAGCGCCTGGTCAAAGCGGTGCGGACGGTCCTCTCCCAGGCGATCCGCGTCGGCGGCACCACCTTGCGCGATTACGTCGGCGCGGACGGCTCGCCGGGGTATTTTCGCCAGAAGCTCTTCGTCTACGAACGCACCGGACAGCCGTGCCGCGTGTGCGCGACGCCGATCCGCCACCGCGTCCAGCAAGGCCGCTCGAGCTACTACTGCCCGACCTGCCAGCGCTGAGCGCTCAGGGGCTGCGGCGCTTCTTCAGCTCCACCTCGACGATCGGGTGCACGAACTCACTCACATCGCCGCCCAATACGGCGATTTCGCGCACCAGCGTCGAGGAGATGAACGTGAACTGCTCCTGCGGGGTCAGGAACACCGTCTCGATGTCCCGTTCCAGGTGGCGGCTCATGTTGGCGAGCTGGAACTCGAATTCGAAGTCCGACACCGCGCGCAGGCCGCGCACGATGACGCGTGCACCTTGCTTGCGGGCGAAATCGACGGTCAGTCCCGAGTAACCGAGGACTGCCACATTGGGCAGGTCGCTCAGTACGCGGCGCGCCATGTCGACCCGCGTCTCGAGCGGAAACATCGGTGCCTTGTTGGGATTGGCGGCGATGGCGACGATCACCCGCTCGAAGATGCTGGCGGCGCGGCGCACCAGGTCCTGGTGGCCATTGGTGATCGGGTCGAAAGTGCCCGGATAGACGGCCTGACGGTTCATTCGGCGGCGATCCCCCTGTGTCGCGAATACAGATGATACCCGACCTGCCCGGAGCGCTTCTCGCGCGTGTGCGTCCAGTTCGCCGGCACCGCCGGCTGTTCGGCGGCCGGGCACTCGAGGTAGATGCGGGCCGTGGCGGTGAGCCAGCCGCCGCGCTCGAGCTGCGTGGCGACCGCCGGCAGCATTCCGGAGGCGAACGGCGGATCGAGAAAGACGAGATCGAATGGGTGCCCCGGCGCGCCGAGAACGTCAGCCGCATCGGCGCTGACGATGCGCCAGTCGCAGTGCCGCTCGGGATCCCACTCCGCCAGGCAGGCTTCGATCGCGCGCGCCGCGCTGCGGTCGCGTTCGACGAACGTCACGTGCGCCGCGCCGCGCGAGAGCGCTTCGAGGCCGAGCGCACCGCTGCCGGCGAACAGATCCAGGCAGCGCGCACCGGCCACCACGGGCGCAATCCAGTTGAACAGCGTCTCGCGGACACGGTCGGGCGTGGGGCGGATGGCGGGCGCATCCGGAAAGCGCAGCCGCCGTCCCCGCCAAGCGCCGCCGATGATACGCAGCACCCGCGCGGCGCCGCCGCGCCGGTGCGTCTGGGTCGGAATGCTCAAGGGCCGTCTTTCGAACCTGCGGACCGGGCCGCTAAGATACACTAGCCGACAGTCATGTTCGGACGAGAACCCAAAGAAGCCCCGGCCGGTGGGACGCAGCGTCAGGGCTTCCTGAAGCGCCTGACGCAGCGGCTCGGGCGCGGCAAGCTCAGTTTCGATCTGGCCAATCTGTTCCGTGGCCGACGCATCGACGATGAGTTGCTCGAGGAACTCGAGACGCGACTGTTGACCGCTGATGTGGGCGTCGAAGCCACCGAATTCATTCTCGCCGGACTACACAAGCGTCTGGCGCGCCAGGAGCTCACCGACGTCGATGCGCTGATCGCTGCGCTGCGCACGGCGGTGGAGGAGATCCTCGCCCCCTGCGCGCAGCCGTTGCGCATCGACCCGGCACACAAGCCCTTCACCATCCTGGTGGTCGGCGTCAACGGCTCCGGCAAGACCACGACGATCGGTAAGTTGGCGCGCCGCTTCAGCGACGAGGGTCGCAGCGTCATGCTCGCCGCCGGGGACACCTTCCGCGCCGCCGCCATCGAGCAGCTCGGCATCTGGGCCGAGCGCACCGGCGCGAGCTGCGTCGCGCAGCACGCCGGCGCTGATCCGGCTGCGGTGGTGTTCGATGCGCTGCAGTCCGCGCGGGCCCGCCGCACCGACGTGCTGATCGCCGATACGGCCGGGCGATTGCACAGCCAATCGCACCTGATGGAGGAACTCAAGAAGGTCAAGCGGGTCTTGCATCGCGGCGATCCGCAGGCGCCGCACGAGGTGCTGCTGGTGCTCGATGCCAACCAGGGTCAGAACGCACTCGCACAGGCGGTGCAATTCCACGAGGCAGTCGGGGTGAGCGGGTTGGTGATCACCAAGCTCGACGGCACGGCCAAGGGCGGCATCGTCATCGCCATTGCGCGCCGCCTCGGGTTGCCGATCCGCTTCATCGGCATCGGCGAGCAACCGGGAGACTTCGGCGAGTTCGACGCACAGGCGTTTGCCGCCGCGCTGGTCGAGGGCTCGCGCCTCGAAGGGGCTGAGGCGCCGGCATGATCCAGTTCGAGCGCGTCAGCAAGCGCTACCCGAACGGTCGCGAGGCGCTGAGCAACGTCGGCTTCTTCGTCGGACGCGGCGAACTGGTGTTCATCACGGGCCGCTCCGGCGCGGGCAAGAGCACGTTGTTGAAGCTGATCGCGCTGCTGGAGCGTCCGTCGCGGGGCACGGTGAGCGTCAACGGACACAGCATCGGGGCGCTGCAGGCGCGGCACATCCCGGCGTTCCGCCGCCAGATCGGTATGGTGTTCCAGGATCACAAGCTGCTCGCCGACCGACCGGTCTTCGACAACGTGGCGCTGCCGCTGGTGGTTGCCGGAGCGCCGCTGAAGGAAATCGACAAGCGGGTCCGCGCGGCCCTCGACCAGGTAGGGTTGCTCGGCAAGGAGCGCATGCTTCCCGTCGAGCTGTCCGTCGGGGAGCAGCAGCGCGTCGGTATCGCCCGGGCGATCGTCGGCAAGCCGCCGATCATCGTTGCCGATGAGCCCACCGGGAATCTCGACCCGGATCTGGCGCTCGAAGTGATGCGCTTGTTCAAACGCTTCAGCGAGGTCGGTGTGACGGTGCTGGTGGCCACGCACGATCTGCATGTGGTGCGCGAGTTCGTGGACCGCGAGATCACGCTCGCGAACGGGCAGCTCATCGCCGGCGGCGACGACCCGCTGCCGTCGCTCGTCGCCAGTCGCTGAGGGCGCCCATGACACCCGCGACACTCGTCACCCGGCACACCCAGGCGCTGCTCGGCGCGCTGGGACGCTTGGCCCGCGCACCGCTCGCCACGGTGCTGACGCTGCTGGTCATCGGGCTCGCACTGGCGCTGCCGGCGGCGCTCGGCATGCTGGTGCGCAATGCCGAAGCGGCTACGGGCCGACTCGGGCGGGCGGTCGACATGTCGGTGTACCTGCGCAGCAGCGTGCCGATCGAGCGGGCGCGCCAGCTGGCCGTCGAGGCGCGTGCGGTGCACGGGGTTGCGCGCGTGCAGATCATCTCGGCCGCCGCCGGGCTGCGGCAGTTTCGCAGATATTCCGGATTCGGGGCGGCGCTCGATGCGCTGCCGAGCAACCCGCTGCCGAACGTGCTGCGCGTGGTGCCGCAGTCGCGCTCGAGCGGGGCGGTCGCGCTCGAGCAGTTGCAGCGGACGTTCGCGCGTTGGCCGGAAGTGAGCATGGTGCAGCTCGATGCGCAGTGGGTCATGCGCTTCGATGCGATGCTGGCGGTGCTGCATCGGCTCGTGTCGATCGCCGCGATTCTCTTCGGCGCCGGGGTGCTCGCCGTGATCGGCAACACCATTCGTCTGGAGATCCTCAATCGGCGCGCGGAGATCGAAGTGACCAAGCTCGTCGGCGGCTCGAACGCGTTCGTGCGCCGACCTTTTCTCTACACCGGGATGATCTACGGCCTGGGCGGCGCGCTGCTCGCCTGGCTGGTGCTCGAAGGGGCCGTGCTCGATCTGCGCGCCCCCGTGGCGCACCTGGCGCAGCTCTACGGCAGCGCCTTCACGCTGAGCGGACTCCAAGGGCGGGAATTGGCCGCGCTCTTGGGCGGCGGCATCATCTTGGGTTGGCTCGGGGCCTGGATCTCGGCCCACCGCCACCTGCGCGGAATCGAGCCGCGGGCTTAGGGCCCGCGGCCGCCCGATTACTTGATCTTGGCTTCTTTGTACGCGACGTGCTTGCGCACGACCGGGTCGAACTTGCGCACTTCCATCTTGTCCGGATGCAGGCGCTTGTTCTTGGTCGTCACGTAGAAGTGGCCGGTACCGGCGCTCGAGAGCAGTTTGACCTTGTCACGCATGGGTGAACTCCTACCGTCAGATCTTCATGCCCTGGGCTCGCAGGTCGGCCACGACCTGATCGATGCCCTTCTTCTCGATCGTGCGCAGGCCGTGCGCCGAAATGCGCAACGACACCCAGCGCTTCTCAGTCTCGAGCCAGAACCGCTGGGTATGCAGGTTCGGCAGGAAGCGACGACGCTTCTTGTTGTTCGCGTGGGAGACGCGATTTCCGACGGCCGGCCCTTTGCCGGTGATCTCGCAGACGCGCGACATATGCAACGACCTTAAAAATCAAATACTTGGCACGGGAAGGGGTCACCTGCCCGCAGGAGCCGGCCTTTATACCAGCAGTCCGGCGCTCCGGCAAGCCTCCCTCACAGGAGGCCGTGCTCGGCGAACGAGTAGCAGTGGCTGCCGCCGACGATGACGTGATCCACCACGCGCATGTCCATGAGGGACAGGCCGGCTTTCAGCCGGCGCGTGATGGCCTCGTCCGCCGGGCTCGGCTCCAGGCCGCCCGAGGGGTGATTGTGCGCCAGAATCAGTGCGGTTGCATTATGCAGCAGTGCCTGGCGCAGCACCTCGCGCGGATGGACCTGTGCGCAATCGACGGTGCCGCGAAACAGCTCCTCGAATGCGATGAGCCGGTGCCGGTTGTCGAGGTACAGGCAGCAGAACACCTCATAGGGGCGGTCGCGCAGCTGCGCCTGCAGGAAGCGGAACGCGGCCTGCGGGGTGGTCAGCGGCAGGCCCGAGCGCAGCTCCTCTTGCAGGTGGCGACGGGCCAGCTCCACGGCGGCCTGGACGGTGGCATAGCGAGCCGGACCGAGGCCCTTGCGCGTCCAGCGGGATCGCTCCGCGAGCAGCAGCGCCCGCAGCGAGCCGAAATCCCCGAGCAGGCCGCGGGCGAGCTCGACCGCCGAACAGCCGCGAGTGCCCGACCCGATCAGCAGCGCCAGCAGCTCCGCGTCGGAGAGAGCCCGCGGACCGCGATCGAGCAGCTTCTCGCGGGGCCGTTCGGTGCGCGGCCAATCACGGATGGCGAGTCTCGGGGCCGATGCGTTCAGTGACATGGGGCAACTCCGGTGCGCGGCACTCGATCCTCGCGCCCGGCGAGCGGCTTGGGCAGGCGAACAACCTCTCCGTTCGTGCACAAATGCGCTTGCGCAGTTTGCGTCCGTGGGGAGACGGGCCGGATAATCGGGGGCATGCAAGGCAAACGCATTCTGCTCGGTGTCACCGGGGGCATCGCCGCCTACAAGAGCGCGGAACTCGTGCGGCGGCTGCGCGAGCGCGGCGCCGACGTGCAGGTGGTCATGACCGCCGCGGCTCGCGAGTTCGTCGGCGCGCTCACCTTCCAGGCCCTCTCGGGCAGACCCGTGCGCACCGATCTGTGGGACAGCGCTGCGGAAGCCGCGATGGGCCACATCGAGCTTGCGCGCTGGGCAGAGGTGGTGCTGGTGGCGCCGGCCACCGCGGACTTCCTCGCTCGGCTCGCCCAGGGGCGCGCCGATGACCTGCTCGCCACGCTGTGCTTGGCGAGCGCCGCGCCGATTGCCGTGGCGCCTGCGATGAATCGGCTGATGTGGGCCAATGCCGCGACGGTCGCCAACATCGAGCGGCTGCGCGCGCGCGGCGTGCAGGTCCTCGGCCCGGCCGAGGGCGCGCAGGCCTGCGGGGAAGTCGGCGAAGGCCGCATGCTCGAACCGAACGAACTCGCCGAGCAGCTCGATGCGCTGCTGCCGGCCGCCGGGCCGCTGCGCGGCCGCCGTGTCCTGATCACGGCCGGTCCGACCCGCGAGCGCATCGATCCGGTGCGCTTCATCAGCAACCGCAGCTCCGGCAAGATGGGCTTTGCGGTGGCGCAGGCCGCGCGTGAGGCGGGCGCAGAGGTCGTGTTGGTCAGTGGACCAGTGGCGTTGCCGACGCCTGCCGGCGTGCGGCGGGTGGACGTGGAGAGCGCCGAGGCGATGTACGCGGCGGTCGAAGTCGAAGTCGCTGGCGCCGACATTTTCATCTCCACGGCGGCGGTCGCCGACTATCGGCCGGCGCACCCGTCCGGGCAGAAGATCAAAAAGACCAGCGAGCGGCTGCAGCTCGAAATGGAACGCACCCTCGATGTGCTCGCGAGCGTTGCCGCCCGACCGAACCGGCCGTTCGTGGTCGGGTTCGCCGCCGAGACCGAATCCGTGGAACACAATGCGCGCGCCAAGCTGGTGCGTAAGAATCTCGACATGATTGCGGCCAATGAAGTCAGTCACACCAAAGGGTTCGACTGCGAGGACAATCACCTGATCGTGCTGTGGCGCGAGGCACGCCGTGACCTCGGCGCCGGACCCAAGATTGCGCTGGCGCGAGCGCTGGTGCAGCTGATCGCGACCTCCTACGCCGAGGCGCGCGAAGCGCCGGGCGCGGTGTCGGCGTGAGCGGTGCTGCGGTGCGGTCGCTGAAGGTCCGCATCCTCGATGCGCGGCTGGGTCGGGAGTTCCCGCTGCCGGCCTACGCCACCGCGGGCTCCGCGGGCATGGACCTGCGCGCCTGTCTCGATGCGCCGCTTGCGCTCACACCGGGCCGCGCGGAGCTGCTGCCCACCGGCATGGCCATCCACCTGGACGATCCGGCTCTGGCGGCGGTGATCCTGCCGCGCTCCGGTCTCGGCCACAAACACGGCGTGGTGCTGGGCAACCTCGTTGGGCTGATCGATTCGGACTATCAGGGTCAGCTGATGGTCTCGTGTTGGAATCGCGCCGCCGACACCTTCATCATCCAGCCCGGCGAGCGCATCGCGCAGCTGATCATCGTGCCGGTGGTGCAGGTGGCGCTCGAGGTGGTCGAGTCATTCGACGAGAGTGCGCGCGGCGCGGGCGGCTTCGGGCACTCCGGCCGGCACTGACGGCGCGCGCTCAGGCTGCGAGCAGCCACACACCGAATTCGCTGCGGCCGAGCAGAGTGCGGAAGTTCTCCGGCATGCCCTCGTTGAGCATGGTCTTCAGCAGCCCGTGCACGCCGAGCGAGCCGAGTTCACGCCACATCCGCTGCGGCAGCGGCCCGCCGCTCGCGCGCTGCATCAGCAGCGCCAGCAGATACAGCACGATCAGGTAATTGTGCGCGCTGGTCAGATCGAGCGGATACGAATACACCTTGCAAAAGAGCGTGTTACGCAGGATGCCGGCGAGCATCGCCGGCTCACTCACTTCCTGCCCGGCCAGATCGGCCGGAATGTCGCTCGGCAGTTCACGCAGCACCGCGCGGTTCCAACCGAGCAGGCGAGCGAGCATGCCGTGGATGGCGGCGCGCAAATCGTCACGCAGTGGTGGCACCGGCTCGTCCTGCCAGGTTGCGATGTCGATCGGGCTGCCTTCCGCTAGCGCCCCGAGCAGCCGCGCACCGACGTACAGTCGGCGGCGCAGCGGCAGATGTTCGGCGGCCAGGCAATCGCACAGCCCCTTCTCGATGTCGCGAAACGGCTGCCAGGGGATGGCGCGCTCGGGGGTGAGCCGAAAGACCTCGCTGGAGCGCGGTTCGGCGTGGATCAGCCGCTCGCGCAGATCCTCGATCCGCTCCTGTGGAGCGACGCCCAGTCCGAGTCGGGCGCTGCCGCAGATCGGGCTCAGTCCGACCGCGATCCCGTCCGGCGTGCGCGCGAATGAGAACGGGAAGACGCAGCAGGCACCAAAGGGCTGGCGCCCCAGGGCCTGGTGAATCCGGCAGCGGCTGTCCGTGCCGAGAAATCGGCAGGTTTCCTCGGGCGCTTTCAGCTGCAGCGTGCCGTCGGCGCGCACCGGCAGGCGCGTTCCGGCAAGCTGCGGTGCGAGCCGTTGCCAGGGCAGCGCGTCGATCAGCAGCTGCGCTTCCGGCGGCAATGTGATTTCGTAGTCGTGACGGCAGCACGCCGAGCTCATGTGGCAGCTGAAGCGCGCATCCGGCAGTGTCGAGATTGCCAACGGCGGACGCCAGTAACGCCGGAAGTAACCCGCATCGAGCAGTGCGCGCGCCGCCACCGGTTCGCCGCGGCGCAACCACGGATAATCGGCGAGCGACTGCGCCAAGCCGTCCTCGAACGACCACGGCAGTATCTTCTCAGACGGCGTGCACCAGACGATGCGCAGCTCCTCGGCCGCGGCACGCACCCCGAGCGCAACGTACAAACGGCGCTGCGCACCAATCTCTTCGACCTCGAACCAAGCAACCGCCCCCTGTGTGGTGACCTGGTGCTGACACAGCGGGCCGGTGGTAAATCGCGGCAGCCGCGCCGCGCCGTCTCGGTTGATGTCGCGGTGGCTCGCGGCGAACGCTTCGGCCGTCAACGAGTGCGCCGTGCCGATGCCGGCGCCGCTGCGCATCGGCGCATCGGGCGCGTGCAGAGCGTACAGCGCCTCGCCGCCGTCCGGATCCTGCAGCCGCTGGAGGAACAAATCGAACAGCGCGCACAAGCGCGCCTCCTCGAAGGGTGCGCCCGGGGGGCTGTCAGCGTGTGCGTCGCTCAACTGAGGGCCTCGTCTTGCAGCGGGAGGGCATCAGACCACGTGCAGCGGTCTGCCGTCCGCCGACTGCGTCGGAGTGTTCGAGCAGCGCTCGCCGAGCGCGGTTCAGGCCACGCCCCGATGCGCGCGCCGAGAAGGCAGACCGGTGCTCGGCGCCCATTATAAGCGCCGTGGGTGGATCGGCGCTGAGCGCCCCGCGACCGGTTGAGCGGCGTGCTCGTGTGGCGAGGCCTGCGGGTCATGCGTGCAGTGGCACTTGCGCGGATATCGGCCGTCACGGAACTGATCATCACGTGTGGTGTCCCCCAAGCCGTGCATCGTCGCCACATCACGACGTTCGGTCTGCGCTTGGCGGCGAGTCGTCCCGTTGTCTTGCGCCGGCCGGATGCGTGCGCGAGACTCACCCGGTCTGTCTGCTGAAATCCGCGCACGCGGCGCACGCGCCTTCAAGGGTTGCGGCAGCGCCGCGGTGTGAAACTTCAAGGATTGCCGATGATTCCTCCGAAATGGGTCGGCGCGTATCAGACTCTGGTGATGCACGCCGGCATCATCGCCGTGGCCAGCGTGCTGCTCTCACTGCTGCTGCGGGTGCTCGGTCAGCGGCTGATCGCGCACGCCGTGCGCCACACCGAAGCGACGCGCGAGGCGCTGTATCGCTCGACGCTCTCGCCGCTGGCGGCGCTGATTCTGCTCTGCGGCGCGTACACCATCGCCGTGCTGATCAACCGGCGCATCCATGCGCAAGCACTCGCGCACGCGCTGGGACCGTCCCTTCAGGCCGCAATCATCGTGGTCGTCGCCTGGGCAGTCTGGAACCTGCTCGAGGCGTATCCGCGCCTCCACCGTCCGCGCGCGCATGAACTCGATCCGATGATTTATGACCTGATCGGCAAGGCGGCCCGCCTGGTGCTGCTGGTGCTGACTGCGCTCATGGTGCTGCGCGCGCTGCATTTCCCGATCAGCAGCCTGCTCACCGTCGGTGGTGTCGCCGGGATCGCGATCGGGTTCGCCGCCCAGGGCGTCGTCTCCAACGTCTTTGGCGCCATGGTGGTCTACCTCGATAAACCGTTCAAAATCGGCGAATGGATCACCCTGCCGGCGATGAACATCTCCGGTACCGTCGAGCACATCGGCTGGCGTTCGACGCGCGTGCGCGGATTTGATACCAGCCCGTATTACGTGCCGAACTATCTGTTCAATACCCAAGTGGTCGAGACGCCGCCGCGCATGCAGGCTCGGCGCATTCAACAGACCATCCCGGTGCGCTATGCCGATATCGACCGGTTGCCCGCGATCCTCCGGGAGCTGCGCACCTACATCACCCATCATCCCGGGATCGATCATCATCAGAGTCAGATGGTGAACTTTACCAACTACGGCACCCACTCCCTCGACATCATGATCTATTGCTTCGCCGGAACGGTGCAGTGGGGTGAATCGCTGGACATCCAGGAAGATGTTCTGCTCAATGCTGCCCAGATCATTGCCAAACACGGTGGGGAACTGGCGCTGCCCATTACACGCGTGCAGATGCAGGCGCTGGAACCGGATCTGAACGCCGCGGCGCATGATCCGACGCCCAAGAGCGGCCCCTCGGCGTGATCCGGTGCAACCCCTGCATCGGCCGTCCGCGATGTGTTGAGTCCGAGCCGGGCGGCCTCAATTCAGAGCGCTACGCTGAGTTGCCCGCTTCCGCCGGGTCGCATGTTTTGCAGTTCAGGGCCTTGCCGAGCGTCCTTGCGCGGCCTTGCGGGGTCACGACCCAGGGACGGTTGATCCAGGGCGGGTTGTGCCGGACGTGTTGAGTGTGCCCGCACTCGAGGTCTGCAACCCAGTCCCCGTGTTCATCGGTATGAAATCCGGTGATCCTTCGCTCCATCGACGTGCCTTGGCCCGATCGCCCGGCCGTCAGCTGTTCGTCTTGAGAAAGGTCGAGCCGTGCAGCCACTGCGGATCCGGGTAATAGCCGACCAATACCGTCGCTCCTTGGATCAGGCGCACGATGGCGCTCTCCACTGTGCGGCTGAGCGCGAAGCAACCCCAACTGCGACCCATACGGCCGTGCTCCCGCGCGAACGCCTTGCTGACGTACCACGCGCTGTGCACGACGATGTCGCGGCGGTACGCGTCGCCGTTGAATTTCGGGTCCAACCCTTTCAACCGCAGCGAATACCCGTGTTTACCGTAGTAGGTGCTGGCCGTGAGAAATACGCCGAGGCTGCTGGCATCGGTGCCGGGACGATTGGAGAAGCGGGTCGCGTAGTCGAGTCCGCTGCCCTTGCCGTGCGCGACGTAGGTGTAGAAGAGCACCTTGCCGGTCTTGACGTCCGCGACCGCGAGTCGCCGCCGTGCGGATGGCACCGAGTAATCGACGATCGTCACGAGCGGCTTGTCGGTGAGCTTCTCGGCCCGGACGTGCTGGTACGCCTCGAGTGACGTCGTGATGGCCCGCATGCCGATATTGGGTGCCTGGGTATGGATGCGCTGCGCCAGTTGTCGCATTGAGGGCGGTGCGACGGGCGCCGCGTGGACGGAGAGCGAGCCGGTGAGCAGCACGGCAGCGCTTGAGAGGGCGGCACGCCGCGCGTGAAGTCGGGAGTTCGTCATGGCCGATCTGTGAGCCTCGTTCGTCGCTGTTGAATTCAAGAGATTCCGGTCTGCCGCTGCCCTGCAGGGTGAGCGGCACGACGGCTACGTTGCGATCGGCTTGCAGGCGGCACGTGTGCGTCGCGCCGGATACGGACGTCTCGGCCCGCGCCTACCTCCCCGAGTTCCCGGCCAGATCCTGGCCTGTGTGCGCGGATGCGCACCTCCCCAATGCCTCATCTTATCCGGTCGATGGCATTCGAACCTAGTGCAGATTGCCCTTCTCGGCGGTTTTCCCGGACGCACCCACCGGTCGGACTGAGGTCTGATGACACTAGTGTGGGGGTGATCCGCGGCAACGCAACCCCGACGCCGCGTGACCTTCAGCATGACAGTGCTGCGTGAGGTGCGCGCCGGTGGTCACGGCGCGCTTCGGGCCCTGACGGGACAGGCGCCCCGCAGCCTGAGGCGCAGCCCTGACGGCGCGGGGCGGGAAGTTGGGAGCGTGCCCGATGATTTCGACCGTCGGCCCATTCGTGAGCGCATGAAACCGTCCGTCGTCAGGATGCGGTGCAATGGCCCACTCATAGAGCGTCCGGGCGTCCTCCAGGACCGGAGTGCGCGGAGTGCCGTAATACTCCTTCTGCATCTGCTCATCGTAGAGCCCGATGCAGCCATGGGAGGCGGCATAGCCCGGAACGTCCCGGCCATGAATCCAGACTGCAACCCCATTGAGCGTGACGAGAAAGCGGAGGGCGTAATGCATGGGGTAGGGTGTGTGGGTGTCCGCCAGGTCGTAGAGAGAACTCACGTGCAGGCGGTCATAGGCGGTGATGTGGAAGGTTCCGATCGGCGTGCGCCGCCGTGCCACGGCATTGTCCCCGGAGGTGATGGGGAATGACATCGCGAGCGTGCCGAAATCGTACGCGCCGAGGAACTGTTCCGAGAGGTCGACGAGAATGAACTTGGGAATCTCAGCAGCCGGCGCGTAGGTCTGCGGCAGCGGGGTGAAGTGAGCGACCTGCCGGAGGTCCTTGGGCACCTTGAGGCGCACGCCGGGGTAGATGTGCCGGCGGTCGATGCGATTGAACCGAAGGACCCCTTGCCAATCGGCGCCGAACAGGCGCTTGACGTTCGTTTGGCGCCGGATGCGCAGACAGGTCCAGGGGATGTGCGCATCGCTCGGATAGTGAATCCGGCAGGTGTCCGGAACCGGCTCGGCCGAGGCCTTGGCGCTGAACAGACCGATCAGAATGGCCAGAGCAACGTGCGCCCAGCGAACGCCGTTCGGAATCGGACGCAGGCGGCTGAGCCGCGCTTCACCTCGCCTCATCGATGCCCTCGACCGTTCCCGATCAGATCCGATCGGGTCACCGGCAGGACGCTCGGCTCGTACCCGGTATCGGCTTGGCTCATGCCTTCGCTTTCTGCTCGCCGCTGCGGTGCGGCCCTTTGAACCCGCAGGGCAGTGTAGGCCAGACCTCTCCCCCATTGGGTGCGCGGTTTCCGCAGGGATGTTTCGGGATACCGGCGACTCTGCACCGTGCCGCCGCGCAGCGCACGACTCATCGGCACGCAGAAGCCGTGCGCGAGGCCCGACCGATTCCCACCCTCAATGTCAGCGCCCCGGCGGAGGCGCTCTGGGCTGACCCGTGCGACGTCAGTGTCCGGAGCGGACTGCCGAGATCCTCGTGAGTCAGGTCGAATTGGGCGTCAAAAGTTGTCGCGCCGGGCGAGGTGCGAACCGGGTTATATCCGTCGATGCCCCCGCGATGTCGCTCCGGCGGACTCGCCCCCGGCGTTGCCGCTCCTTCCTGGCACCGGGCGTGTTTGCATCCGCAGATTTCCGCGATGGTGTCGGTTCCAAAAAAGCAGCGAAACCGAATCGACAGCATCTACCGCCGTTCTGAATGCCGTCGAGATGATCTGTGACCTCGAACTTCATGGGCATCGCAGATCGGGACGCCTGACTGCGAAAGCATCCCTCGGATCAAGGGTTGGAGCGGTCCGGTCCGAGACGCAGCACCTGAGTCTGGTGCTGAATGAAGAAGGGGCGGGGCCGGCGCGTGTGCCGCCCCGAATTGTATTACGATGGTCGCCCGCGTCTGAGAGTCGGCGTGCATGATCGATCACACCTCTGAGCACGACATTCGTGTGGCATTGATCGGCTTTGGTCTCGGGGGCGCGAGCTTTCATGCGCCCTTGATTGCGGCCACACCCGGCATGATGCTCGCCACGATCGTCACGTCGAATGACGAGCGCGCATCACAAGCGCGCCGCTTATATCCCGCGGCGCGTATCGCACCTGCGGTGCACTCACTATGGGACCATGCGGCAGATCATGACCTCGTCGTGATCACGACGCCCAATCGGTATCACGCGCCGCTTGCTCTTGAGGCGCTCTCGGCGGGGCTCCCGGTTGTGGTGGATAAACCGTTTGCCCGAACCGCTGCGGAAGCTCGCCGCGTCATTCAGTGTGCTCGCGACAAGGGATTGGCAGTCATTCCGTACCACAATCGCCGCTGGGACAGCGAATATTTGACGCTGCGACGGTTGCTGGACGACGGAGTGCTGGGCCGCATCCTGCGCTTTGAGTCCCGGCTCGAGCGGTGGCGCCCGCAATTGAAAGGCGGCTGGCGTGAGCGCAGCGGCGCGGAGGACGCGGGGGGCCTGCTGTACGATCTGGGGACCCATTTGATCGACCAGGCGCTGACCCTCTTCGGGCCGGTGACTCAGGTCTACGCGGAATTGGACACCCGGCGTGCGGGCGCGCAAACCGACGACGACGTCTTCGTTGCGCTCACCCATGCCAATGGAGTGCGCTCACACCTATGGACGAGCGCCGTGGCCGCGCACATCGGTCCGCGCCTGCGAGTCCTCGGGGAACGCGGTGCCTTTGTGAAACAGGATGCGGATCCGCAGGAAGCGGCACTTCGAAGTGGGAAGATCCCTGACGGCCCGGATTGGGGCGCGGAGTCACCCGAAGCGTGGGGAGTTGTGACGGACGGGGTACACCCGCACCCGGTCCAAAGTGAGCCCGGTGCATACCAGAAGTTCTACGCGGGAATTTCCGCAATGCTCCGGGATGCAGCGCTGCCGCCGGTGGCCGCAGAGGACGCGGTGGCGGGACTTCGGATCATCGAGGCCGCGCAGCGTTCCGCCGCAGCACGCAGCGTCATCGAACTCGGCACAGAGTGACCGTTGCGCAGATTCCCCGAGAGCCCGTATTCGCAGTAGGCCATTGCGGTCGGCCAGGGCGTCGAGCTGATCCGTCAAGATCCGTGCTGACCCTGGCGGCCTCATCACGGAGACCCGTGGCGCCACAAGAATTCCGACTGAAGCGCACCGGGCCCGCGATCCGCGTGATGAATGCCGATGTACGGGCGGCTCGTCGGTCCTCGAGTACTCCGTGATTTCGTCTGGAGTGCTGCGCCGTCAAACGCCGGTCGCGGTATCGAACGCCGCGGGGACGCGCTGAAGAACCTCGCCGCGCCAACTGTTCAGTCACGCACGGCGGAGGACTACGTGACGCCATGGGCCAGCCCGTTAGCGAAGATGTGCTGAGTTTTGTGGTCCCGGCGGAAATGTCTGGAATGGGATATGTCCCATCGAGCGGCGAGTTCCGTGAGCCGTTCGGTCATCGCAACTGGGGTCCACGGCGATGCGCGACGAGGCCTCTACCGTCCCGATCGCCGGCCCCTTTTTATTTAATCAACGTCCGCGCAGGAGCTGCGGCATCGCGACCGGGGCACACTCGCGCGATGACGAGGGGACCGTCCGTTGCACGACTGATCGTGGAATGGCCCGTACTATGCAATCAACGCTTGCGAGACATAGACGGTGAGCGCAATGCCGAGAATGACCATCAGCGCCGAGAGTGCGAGGTCCATGCGTGCCCCGCCGGGACGTCGTTCCGGGGAATCGATTGCCTGGGCGGTGCGGATGAACCGTACGGCGGCCATCGCGACCATCACCGTGCCGGCAATGATCAAGATCAACCCGGCAACGTCCCCAAACCCGCCGCCAGGGACGACGACGTTTTGCCCAGGGATGCGTGCCAGGGATTGCGCTGCGATTTTCAGAAACAGATTGAATTTTGCCACCAGAAAGCCGAACGCCATCACCGCAATCGCAGTGCGTACCCAGGCGAGAAACGTACGTTCGTTCGCCGCATGATCAGAGTAGTGATCAATCATCTGCTGACTCCTCGTGCCGGCATCCGTGCCGTCATTGCTGTTCGGCTGTGCGCAAGAATATCAATATGGTGGGGTCGGCGCCTGAGGTTCACCGCATCCGAGAGGAGACCGAGAAGTGGGGTGGCGATCCCTAAGGGGGGCTTCAATTGCAATGCCGTGCATGCCGCCTGCAGCGGTGGTCCCCACGATGCGGCACCAAGGGAACTGGTGGTAACGGGTCTCATGCGGCGAGTCAGTTGACCGAAGTGATCATGGGGCGTCACGTGGGGATCGCGCGTGGTAGCAGAAAAAAATCCGGGCGAGACGACGGCTCTGCACGACGGTCCGTTGCCCGATCCGAATCTCGCTCGCCGTGGTGCGGACAGACTGTCCGCACCACGGCAGGAATTCTGCCCGTCTCGGATCGGTGCACGCACGTGCGGGGACCGATCTGCGTGGCAAGCAGACGCGGTACACTATGCGGATGGCTGACTCCACCAACCTCCACCTCGGCCAAGCGGGCGAGGCATACCCTGATGCGTTCTATGTGCGCGTCGGCGAGCACCAGTTCGTCTCGACGCTGCATTCTCAAGGTGCCTGGCAGCCGGGCGAACAACATTTGGCGCCCGCGTCCGCACTGGTATTGGCGGAAATCGAGCGCCGCCTGCCGAGCGATAAATTGGTGTCCCGCGTCTCTTTTGACGTGCTGGGCGTCATTCATTCCGGTGAAATCATGATCGATGTCACTGTCGTGCGGCCGGGACGGTCCATTGAACTGATCGAAGCCAGCATGCGTCATGGCGATCGCACGAGTATTCTCGCGCGGATCTGGCGCCTCGCGAGCACGGACACCGAGCACGTTCGGGGCACCGAATGGACACCACTGCCGCCGCCTGATGCGATGCTCACTAAGACGCTTTCGTCGGAGTGGAGTGGCGGATTTATTGACTCCTTGGACGTCCGTCAGGACATCGAGGCCCGTCCGGGCCGCGGACGAAGTTGGGTTCGTACGCGTTATCCGCTGGTTGCGGGCGAAACTGATCCCCCGGTCGCGGCCTTTGTGAAACTGGCCGACACCGCCAACGGATTGGTCGTTCGCGAACGCCCCAGCAGAGTGTTCTTCGCTAACGTCGATCTCACCGTGCATTTCATTCGTCAGCCTGAGCCGGGCTGGGTCGGCTTCGACACCCGAGTCAATTTCGGTCCGAGCGGACTTGGCGAGACGATTTCGGTCTTGAGCGATATTCATGGGCCGGTTGGAACCGCCGCGCAAAGCCTGACTGTTCGGGTGGGTGAGAATTTGCCCGACGGGCGAAAATGACTTGCGCAGCTCAGCGATGAGCCGCGGTTGCCGACGACGGCGCGCTATCGGTTAGCGGCGACGAGGCTCTGGAGGTGACGGGGTCAGTCGGCGATCCCGGCGCCCGCCTGACGGTGAACAGTCGTTTCGCCGTGGCGATTTGAAGGCAATCTTCGTGCTGCTTCGTTTGGGTTTATCAGGGTGCATGCGCACGGGAGTCAATGCCAACAGCAGGTCCAGTTGCGGCCTCTTCGGTGGAATCCGAATACCCCAGTTCCCCGGCGGTGGGTGGAAGTTGCCTAGGATCGACGAGCGCTTAAGCGCGTCCGGAGACGGGTAAGCGCAGTGCGGCGAGAACCAGCGAGAAAGCAGGTGAAGGCTGCCGGCGGCTGGGGTAATAGAGGAAGTATCCGGGAAACGCCGGACACCAGTCCTCGAGCACGCGGGTGAGTCGCCCCTGCTCGAGATGCGGTGAGAATTCTTCCTCGGGAAGAAACGCGACACCAAGCCCGGCCAGCGCCGCCATGACGATGTGTGGCGAGGTATTGAAGGTGAGCGGGCCCTCGACATGGACATTGACGGGCCGACCGCGGCGCTCGAATTCCCAGGCGTAGAGACCGCCATAGGTCGGCAGTCGCAAATTGATGCAGCGGTGCGACAAAAGATCCCGTGGGCTCTTCGGGACAGGATGTGAGGCGAAGTAGGACGGTGCAGCGACCGCAGCCATCCGCAGCGGCGGACCGATCGGAACGGCGATCATGTCCTTGTCGATGCTTTCACCCAGGCGAACGCCTGCATCGAAGCGATCCGCGACGATATCTCTGAAGCCGTAATTCACGTCGAACTCGACTTTAATGTCGGGATATTCGCGCAGCAGTGGCAGAAGCCTGGGCAGAATCGAGTTGCTCAAGACGTGGTCTGCGCAAGTGATCCGCACGGTTCCGGCCGGCTTGTCTCGTAGGACCGTCAGAGCGTCAAGCTCCGCGTCGATTTCGTCGAAGCGGTGGCCTATCGCCCGCAGCAAGCGTTCGCCAGCGTCCGTGGGCGACACGCTGCGTGTCGTTCGCGTCAACAACCGGATGCCCAGGCGAGCTTCCAGCCCTCGCATCGACTGACTGAGCGCCGACTGAGTGACGCCGATGAGCGCCGCCGCGCGGGTGAAGCTCCCTTCTCGAGCGACAGTCACGAACGCCTGCAGATCGTTGAGGTTGCGCCTTGCCATGGTTCGAAGTCGGGTGCTTATTAATTAGCGCAGCTTATAGACAATTTAAGTATTCATCACCTAGTCGCCGGTGTCGCAGCGCGGGATACTTGCACCTCGATTTCATCGACGCTGCCGGGGCAGCGAGGAAGACCAGCCATGCAGATGCGCATCTACCGCAACGGGTCGCGCCGCTCCGCGACGGGCTCGGCGGCGTACTTCAGCGGCGACGTCCGGGTGGATCCGCTTTTCGATCCGGCCGAGCCAGGACGGGTGTCTGCTGCCCAGGTGACCTTCGAGCCCGGGGCGCGATCGGCATGGCACACCCATCCGCTCGGACAGCACCTCGTGGTTGTGTCCGGTCTCGGTTGGACTCAATGCTGGGGTGGGCCGAAAAAGGAAATCAAACCCGGCGATGTCGTGTTCTGCAACTGCGGTCAGAAGCACTGGCATGGCGCGACGGACACTACGGCGATGAGTCACATCGCGGTGCAGGAATGGTTGGACGGCTCGGCCGTCCACTGGATGGAGCAGGTGTCGGAGACCGATTACCTGGCTCCCGTTGAGCCGGACTGATCGAGCGGCGGATGGATGACGTGCTCACAGGCGCTCGCATGTGATGCTGCGCTGTTACTGAAATCCGGATATCGGAGATGAACCTATGCTAGCGACTGTCCTGCACGGTCCCCGTGACGTGCGCTACGAGCAGGTCGATGAACCAAGCATCATTCTGCCCACCGACGCCATCATCAAACTGTCGGCCACGTGCGTCTGTGGCTCGGACCTATGGCCCTACCGGGGACTGCAGCCGATGGACGGCCCACTGCACATGGGCCATGAATACTGCGGCGTCGTGGCCGAGGTTGGCCGCGAGGTCAAGACGGTCAAGCCGGGCCAATTCGTCGTCGGGTCGTTCTGCCTCTCCGACAACACGTGCCCGCACTGCCAATACGGCTTCCAGTCCTCGTGCGTGCAGCGGGAGTTCATGAGCGGCGCCCAGGCGCCTTATGCGCGCGTGCCGTTGGCCGATGGCACGCTGGTGCCGACCGCCGCGGTCCCGTCCGAGGATCTGATACCGAGCTTGCTGGCGGCCTCGGACGTGCTCGGCACCGGCTGGTACGCGGCGGACGCGGCGCGGGTCAAGCCGGGCTCGACGGCGGTGGTGGTCGGCGACGGCGCGGTGGGCCTGATGGGCGTGCTCTCGGCGAAGCAGATGGGTGCCGAGCGAATCATTGCCATGAGCCGGCATTCGCGCCGCCAGGCATTGGCTCTCGAATACGGTGCGACGGACATCGTGTCGGCGCGTGGCGAAGAAGGCGTGGCACAGATCAAAGCGCTGACCCACGGCATCGGGGCTGACTCGGTGCTCGAATGTGTGGGGACCCAGGAATCGATGAAGCAGGCCATCCAATGCACGCGCCCTGGCGGCGTTGTCGGCTACGTCGGCGTGCCCCATGGGGTCGAGTTGAGCGGTCAATTACTGTTCTTCTCTCAGATCGGAATGCTGGGGGGGCCCGCGCCCGTGCGACGCTTCCTGCCGCATCTGATGGAATTGGTGCTGAACCGCTCGATCAACCCGGGCAAGGTGTTCGATCTGCAGATTCCGCTGGCCGACGTGGCCGAAGGCTATCGCGCCATGGATGAGCGCCGCGCCATCAAGACCTTGCTTCGGGTGTAATGCCGCGCAGCGATCGTCCCAGAATCGAGGTGACGTGTCATGAAAGAAGAACCCACCACTGCACGAAATTCCTTCGGAGACATCGCACCTCATCTGGCGGAAATCACCGACAAAGTGCTCTTCGGAGACGTCTGGGATCGGACGGACCTTTCACCACGCGATCGTAGCCTGGTCACGATCACGAGCCTCGTCTCGCTGTATCGCACCAACGAAATGCCGTTCCACTTGAAGAAGGGGCTCGAAAACGGCCTCACCCCCGAGGAGATCATCGCAACGGTAACGCACCTGGCGTTCTACGCGGGTTGGCCGGCGGCGATGACCGCGCTGCAGATCGCACGCAGAGTTCTCGACGAAGCGGGCCGGTCCACCGCCCCGAAGGGACTCTGATCGACCCAGGGTGATCGCGGCCGGGCGGCCCCGGGCCGCGATTTCGAAATCGCAATTCGGCGTTCCTGATGTCTATCCGCATGACGGAGCTAAAGATTGAGGTGCTGCGCCGTGCACACCGCGAAAATCCGGCAGTCACTGAAGGAATTTCGGGGTGATGTGCCTGCATGCTGGAACGCCCTCGGTTGCCGAGCCAGATACAACGTGGACTCAAACGCAGTGGTATTGCTGCTCTGATCGGCCTGCGACAGAGTCGAGGACCTACGCTGGGCGACAGATGGTGTCGAGCGGATGAGTTTGTGCCGTCAATGTGGACGCGATGCTTCAGTTCGATTAGATCGCTGCACGTTCAATCTGCTTGTCGATTGCTTCGCGGAGTTCCGTGGGCAACAAATCCCTGGCAACGTAGTCACGCCAGGCGTCCACGATGTGGGCCGATGTTTCCTGCGCAATCGTCCATAGTTGGTGGACCGGCAGACCGGCCTTTTCGGCGAAACGGCGCACCTGATCGGGCATGATGTGGCCGATGTTCTTCTCGCCACCGAAGTTGAGTGCCAGATTGTCTTTCGGGAGATACGGAACCGTTGACACCAGATCATAGGCGGGTGACAGAATGGGGGCCCGGCTGTCTGGGTAAAGTAGGGTCCAGTTCTTGAGGTGCATGTCACCATTGCCGGTCAGCACTGTGAAGACCAACCGCCGCATGAATTCGTGCACAGCGGCTTCACCCGCCTCGGCGGCAAGTACGGCGGCGATATTGGCGTAATTGCGCCCTTTATACTTGTCGTCGGGATAGGTGCCGAACACTTGGGCGAAGTCTTCCATGTGCACGCGGATACCGTCTGCCGTGCGGTCGAAACGGCGGATGGCAAGTGCCTGACCGGGTACGCGGTTGATGTCTTCCGGCAGGCCGGCGATCTCCTCGAGCGGCAGCAGGCGGACTTCGGGCACATTGATCCCGATGCTGCGCGCAAGCTCCATCATCGCGTATTCGTTTTCCGCGATCGCCGGATAATGGGGCGACGGCAGCTTAACGATCCAGGAACCACCGACACCGCTGGCCGGTATGGTCAGGTGTCCTTTGCCATTCACCAGGGCGGAGAATTTCATCTGCACGCCTGCCAGCGAGAATTTCAGAAGGGCAGTAGCGTCATTCGTACCGGCGTGCTTTTCGACGTTCGGCCGCGGCGCCCATGTGTCGTCGAGCTGTTCGACCGTGACAGCGCCGGGCAGATCAGCGCCCAACTGCCAGAGGAGGATGAATTCCTGTCCGGGCTTCACGCCCGCTCTAGCAGCCAGGTAATCGCGCAAGGCACCTTCGGGCAGCAGATTGGAAAAAAAGGCCGGCAGACGCATCGCTGTCGGTTTAACCGTCGTCACCAACCCAGAGGCGCCCTTATAGGACAGGCTTAGCGTCGGGCGGTTAGTGTCCTCGACATAGGCCTCATCGAAGGCAAAGAGGTATCTGTCGCCGGAAAGGCGATTGATGACGCCGATCCGTTTGCCGTGAAGGAGAACGGCGAGCGCGGCCGGCAGTTTGGTGGCGCCGCTCATGATGCGTCACCGTCCTCCTCGGCGTCGGCAGCATAGAGGGGGCGCTCGTCGGCTTTGCCCACGTGGCTGTCACGCACTAAGGCGTTGACAGCAGGAACGAGGGACTGCGGCACCAGAACCAGATCCATGCCGAGTACCCGCACCAGATCGAGCAGGGTATCGAAGCGCGGCACAATGCGGCCCGTCTCGATCCCGGAGATATGGGTCTGGGGAAGGCCCGCGTGCTTTCCGACCTCGGTCTGGCTCCAGCCGCGGCGAAGGCGGGCCGCCTTAAGCTCCCGGCTGATGGTTTCCGGAAGGCGGTTCATGCGGAGCGATTTTATATGCGACTTCGGCTGATTTACCATTTGGCAAGCAATATCGCATATACGTCGGCGCCTATCAATATGTGATTTAAGCTAAGTGATTGTAGAATAGCTAAGAGTCTATATAAAAATAGCAGTGGTCTGATAGCGCGACGGTCTCGCTCGCGGGGTATTCCCCCAATCATCGAGGTGGGTTCGATCACGATCCGTTTTGAGGGGAGGGTGATTATTTTTTTAATGCATGCCGGGGCGTCCCA
>JAKBDK010000097.1:0-7078 GCA_021834525.1 Pseudomonadota bacterium
CATGGCGCAGGAACCCCGGGGGTCGCTCGAGGAACGGGAGGGAGCCATCCTCGGTCGGCAACACCCCCGCAATCTGCTCGATGTCGTCGGGCCCGATTCGCCGCGCTGCCAAACCACCCACCTCGCGGGTACCCGCCGCCAGCGTCCAGAGCAAGGTACGCCCGAACCGCGGGCCTAGCTTCCAGCGGGCGCGCGTGGGCTGTCGCAGCAGCGCGAGCGGCGAGAGCGGTCTGGCATAACCGACGACTGTTCCGCAGAGGCGATACCCGATCAGCGGCATGATCTTGAGCGTCTGCGCGCTACCGCCGACGCCGAAGAGGAACTCAGTTAGGCCACCGACGTGCTTCATCAGTTGCACGCCCGCCCCGACCGCATCCCGTCGCGCGGCCCAATCGATCATATGGATCACTCGGGCCCGCCGTGGACCCCAGCGCAGCAGACCAGGCATTGCCGCACCGTGCGCCAGCAGATTGCGACCATCAGTCAGCACGAACGACCTCGGATCGGCTGAGTCCGTCCGCTCCCGCCAGTACTTCCAGTGCAGCTGTTCCGGGTCGACGTGCGGCGCGAGCCCTGCCTGGCGCATCAGCGCGATGATGCCTGGGGCGTCCTCGGGACGCGACGGTCGCACCCAGCGATCGGGCGGAGACCGCTGCGCGGTGTCCATCGGCTTCACTGCCCCATCCTCGAATTTTTCGGTCATGTCACACTATTTGACAATACGCCTTTCAACCGGCACCCGATCGGCGCTATGGTACAGAAATATTGTTGAATGAAAGGGTGACCGCGGCGCCGGCAAGATCGGCGCCATGTGGCGACCGATGATCCAACGGCCAATGCGAGTACTGTGACCAAAACCGAGGCTGGCCCCGTACCGCGGAATCGAGCCGGGACGTCCCTGTTCGTCGCGTTTGCTCTCACGATCGCCGTAGCGCTGGTGTACTGGCCGAGCGCCACGGCGCTCGATCACCTGTGGCGCGACACCCACGAAGAGACCTACACCCACGGCTACCTCATTCTGCTGTTGTCGCTTTGGCTCGCCTTTAGAGAGCGCGAGCAGTTGGCGACGGCCCCGGTCGCGCCCGTTCCGCGCGCGCTACTAGGACTCGTCGGGTTGAGCGCGCTGTGGTTGTTTGCGTACCGCGCAACGATTCAGGAACTGCACTTGCTGGTCCTTCCACTGATCCTGTGGACGGCCATCCTCGCGGCCCTGGGATGGCGAGTTGCACGACTGCTTGCGTTCCCGATCGGATATCTCTACTTCGCAATGCCGATCTGGAGCGACATCAACGGTCTGGTGCAATCACTGAGCGCAAAGATGACCGCCCTGTTGATCTTTCTTACCGGCCTACCGGCGTTCATGCAAGGCAACTATGTGCAATTGCCCGGTGGCGAGATCGAGATCGCCGCGAGTTGCAGCGGTCTACATGCGCTGATCGTCGGGCTAGCACTGGCGACGCTCTATGGGAAGATCGCCGAAGTACCGCTCCGACGTCGCTGGCTGTGGATCGCGGTGATGGGCGCATTGTCATTGATCGTGAACTGGGTTCGTATCTTCATCGTGATCACGGCAGCGGTTTTCACCGAGATGCAGAGCTCGCTCGTCCGACATCATTACTGGCTCGGTTGGTGGCTGTTCGCCGGAGCGTTCGCACTCTTCCTGTGGTGGACTGGACGCAATCACCCAAATTCCGCCAACGATCTTTCCGTTGCCGAACCCCCAGCGCCACCGTTAGTCGGATCCGCCGGAATCGGCGCGTTTACCGTGGTTTCAGGATTCGTGGCGCTAGCCGCACTGCCATTGGCATCCTACGGACTAGACTGGATCCGTGCTGACGCAAGCACCTCTATCTCGATCGCGTGGCCATCAGTTCCATCGGGCTGGCGTGCGGATCCGGTCGAGGGAAACGAATGGACGCCGCACTTCGTGAACGCCTCCGTCGAAGGTAGGCGTCGCTTCGTCGATGCGAACGGACACGCCGTCGAAGTCTTCACGGTCGCATACCTGGTTCAAACCCAGGACGGAAAGTTGTTGAGCTTCTGGAATAGCCTTCTCGCGGGCGGTGAGCGCCTTAGAATCGTGCGCGAGCGGATCGTCGATTCCTCGAACGGTCGGTGGCGAGAATTGCGCGTGATCGATGCCACCGGCGCCCGATCGCTAATCTGGACACGCTATCAGATCGGAGATCGGGTATTCGTCGAGCCACGGCTCTCGCAGCTGTGGTACGGACTCGTCGCCTTGGTAAAGCCGCCGATTTCGTCGTCGACGGCGCTGCGCACGGCCTGTGAACCGGATTGCCGAGCCGCACGCCATCGTCTCGGCGCCGCCGCGAAATCGCTCCCGCCATCAATTGAATCGAACCCCATCGCGGCTCCGCCGCGACTCACCTGAACGCTCCGTGGCGAGCGACCTGCCTTCGTGGAATCGTCTCGAGCATGCGCGATACGGTCCATGCATGCCTGGGTCCACCGAGCTCGTGGAGCCGGCGCTCTCCTGGGCGCGATCGATGCGCCGGCACCCTCCCGCGCGTTTTCAGGACCTGGGCAATCCGCGTTCTTCGCATATCGAGCCGGACGAGGCTCAGCCGGTCTTTGGCCTCTCGGCGCACTGGCGCTCCGGATCGACACTACGGCAGCGGATGATCGTGAAAAACAACACGCACATCCTGATTTGGCGCAGGCCCCATTCGCATTGCGACCTCGTGCGGTCGCTCCCTACGCACCCGCGAGCATTTGCAGGTGGCCTTCCATCGGTAATCGCCATAGTCTGCGCGTCAATTGCGTAATTTTTCAGGAAGCGCGGATCGCTGAATATGTCAATTGGTTATAAATCAGGGCGACACCGGAAATGCCAGGGAGTTTGGTAGAACCCATGGGCCGTTTATTCCAGAGCGAGTTCGATTATGTCGCGCGCCGCGTGAACCGTTTTCGCTATAACTACATGCCGTTTATTGATATAGGCGGAATATCTCGCACGATTCTAATTGCTGGGTCTGGACGTAGCGGCACTACCTGGGTAGGAGACGTCATCGCGCAATTGACCCATACACGACCGATGTTTGAGCCGTTTCTCCTCACCGAAAATAGGGAGTTCGCCTTTGCACAAGGGTCGCATAGTTCGCGTCATGTCGATTCAATATCCATCATTTACGGCGCCTCGGGTTCTCTACTTCCCAATCGTCAGCATCACGCCCTAGAGCGAATTCTCGCCGGAAGGGTCCGCGCAGCCTGGATCGACAGAGCAGCTAGACCGACGATTTATCGCGGACGCACCATTAAGGAGATCCGTGCGAATCTGTTGCTCGGGTACATTACCCAACACTGGCCGGAGCTAAAAGCTATATGGTTGGTCCGCAACGCGTATGACGTGATTGATTCCCAACTCGCAAAACGCTCGATCGGCTGGCGTTTTGAATGCAACATCGATCACCTGCTCGAACAATCCCTGTTTTCCAGGGACTGGCTAACGAAAATCAACAAAGCTTGGTTAAAAGAAACCACGAAGACCGTGGTTGAGAGATTGACCCATCGTTGGTGTCTCGAGAATATTGTGCCGATCATGCAACGCATTACAGAGCGTTCGAATGTGATTCGGATCGACTACAAAGACCTGTTGACATCAAAGGAGTCTTGGGACCGCGTGGCGCGGCATATATCATCTCGGGATTGGAACCCGATGCGATTAAAAGCAATATTGGATCGCCCATCGCATACATCGCGTTCGAGCAGTGAGCGCCATCGGACTGATACCTCGAAATGGCCATATCTGTCTGCGGAGACACTGAAGAAGATCTCCAACATTTTGGACGCGTACGAATCTTTATATAATGTTGAGCTGGTACGACCTGAAGATCGCCAAAGCCGGTAATATTTTGAAAACTTTGGTCTACTGACCGTCTCATAGGTAATGCAATCACGAAGGCAAAAAGGGACAGACCGGATTGTCGGATGCAACCGCTCAAAACGCGCTGGGAGGCGCGGGTTTTTTTGAGGCTGACGAGCAGCGCGCGGACCAGCTGCGGGAGGTTATCGGGTTGGCTGTTGGCGAGTGAGTGCTTGGCGGCGTGCCAGGCGGCTTCGATCGGATTGAGTTCAGGTTCGTAGGCGGGCAGTTTCTCCAGGTGCAGACGCGGGTACTGGTGACAGAACGCCTGCAGCCCTTTGCAATTGTGGATCGGGGCACCGTCCCAGACGACGATGACGTGGCCACGCAGATGCTTGAGCAGATGCCAGAGAAAGTCCTGCACCTCGTCGCTCGAGATATTCTTGGCTTGCAGCCTGAAGTAGAGTCCGAACGGTCGACGCTGCGGACTGATCGGCAGGCCGCCGATGACCGAGATACGGGCATGATCGTAGCGGTAGCGGGAAAGAGGCGTCTGACCGACCCGCGCCCAGGCGCGCCGGACAGTCGGAATCAGCATTAAGCCGGATTCGTCGGCGAAGACGACGTGAGCACCCAACCACGCAGCGTTTTATTTCCCCGGGGCCAGTCCTTGCGCTTCCACTCTTCAATGCGGCCCTCATTGCGCTCCAGAGCCCGGCTCTCGGGCTTCTGGCAGCTGAAGCCGAACTCGTGCAGCAGCCGAGCGGCGTGACTGCGGTGGTACTGTATGTGGCAGCATTGGTGAATCAGCGTGGCGACGCGGCTCGTCGTCCAAAGCTCGGTGGCAAAGCCGTTCGCCATCGCGCCCTTCAGCAGTCGTTTGATAATCCGCTGCCGCTGCGCCGGACTCAGCGCCGGTGGCCGACCCGGTGCCGGGCGAACCTTCAGCGCCTTCTCACCGCCACGCTCTCTCGCATCCCGCCAGCGCATCACCGAGCTGGCGGCAGAACCTGTCATGCGGCCGACTTCGCCCAGCGAATAACCCTCATCCAGCAATCGCAGCGCCTGGTGACGCCGCGCTTCGATCAGCTCCACCGATCCCGTGGGTCGCGCCATGCCAGTGCTCCGCTTTGGCTAGTGCACTCATTATTGCATTATTTATGAGACACTCAATAATTCGCTTGAACTCGACGGAGCGAGTCGCGGGCAACGTAATCCCCATGCACCATAGACGGTAGTAACCCGCACGCCAAAATCGCCGTAATCACCCCGGCGAACGATTACAGAACACCTCGACCGGTCCATTCGGTGAGCGGCCGAAATGCAGCGCATCCGAATGCCATGGCGCCGTAGAGCAAGAACCGCTCCGCGTCGTGATCCATTGCCGACCCAATGCCGACCACTTATAAATTAAATTTCTCGGCGCACGGCCTACGCCGCGATGGGCTACATGGATTAGATTGCAGAGGGTGTCGTGTCCAGCCTACCAAAACTCCATCGATCAATAGCTCCCTACCATCGAGGGCGGTCCGTTGAGTGAACCGCCACCTCCACGAGCGCCGAAAAGATCATAGGTGACGTACAGACCTACGCGATTATCGTCGTAGGTCGAACTGAGAAATGTGGATATGCCGGACGAGCCGCTCTGGTGTCGCCGTTCCGCATAGACCCAGATCGCGAGCCGGCGGAAATGCTTCGCTAGTGTCAGCCTCACTGAATACCACTGCGTACGAGCGCCGACGTCCGAGTAACGCGCGAAGTCGCCCTGCCCACGCAACTCGAACGCTAGGGTCGGGCGTAACTGCCGGCCGATCAACGCAATGACGCTTTCGTCGCGATGATTGTAGTTTTTCGTCGTAATGGATTGAGTGAATACGGACTGCCGAATGGTTCCGATCAACGAAAAATTCGTGCGCGCGCGCGAGAAATCCCACCCAAGTGCGCCGGTTCGCTGCAGGTACGGCTGCGCGATCGCTAGCCCCGGCGCGATCGACCCGCCCGCTTGAAGTGCGACTTGCTGGGTCGCGGTTCCCATCGACGAACCGTTGGTTGAATAGGCCTGTTGACCATTGAGGAACACGGTCGACTCGGGCGATACCTCGCGACGGATCTCTACGTCGTAGAGAGGTGCCCCATGGCGACCGCCTGACCCATAGTCGAGCTGATTGTATCCCGCCCGCAGCGTGACGCGGGTGCGCACGAGGTTCGTCTGATAAGCGACCGACGCTTGCCGCAAATCGAAATTGGCGACCGTCGATCCCAAGCTATTTTGTGCCGCTGTGCGATTCAGGTAATCGATGCGCTGGGTACTCGCTCGGAAAGACACGGACGACGCACCGGATAACCGGTGCGAGACCTCCGCACCACCTTGGAGCGCCTGGGTGTCATACGGCGACCGCTGGTAGCTGGTCCGGGAATACAGGCCGGACAGGGTCAGGCGATTCGCGAGGCCGACGTGCAGATTCACGATCGGACCGGTCGCAACGTCGTTGATCGTCTGCAAATTCACCGGCGTCGGCGCGGCGAGCGGATCGGTCATGCCTTCGCCGAACCGGTCGCTCAATTGCCACTGGATCGGATCGGTCGGTTTGCCCAACACGCCTGATCCGTAGAAGTGCCCGTAGAAGCTACCGGCGTAACTCCCGCGCAGGTACTCGACCCGCTCGACGTTGCCGAGCAGGTTCAAGCTGAGATTGCCTTGCCGCGCGTAATCGACGTCGATGCCCGCGGTGCCAATCCCGTCGCTCGATCGGTGACCGGCCGCGAGCTGACTGTTATCGGTATAGGCGAGCCCGGCGAGTAGATCGACGTAACCCGTGTCGGTCCCCGTGGCACCAGTCAACGACCCCGGTGGGTTCGCCACTTGCGCGTCTGCGCGGACAAGCCAACCACAGCCGAGCAAGGCGATGAGCGAAAAGCGCTTCCAGTATTTCATGGTTCTGATGCCTATCGATCGACGGGGGCGTCGTCGGTGTTCGACAAGCGCCGACCCTGGAACCCGTGCCGGCGCGACCCAGGGCCGGCACGGTGGTTATTGTTGTGTTGGAACCGCGGTCGCGTCCGCGCCCTCCACGCCATATCCGTAATAATACCCCGACGTGCCGCCGCTTCGGCTCTGATTGAGCACCAGCGAGATCGCCGGGTGGTTCCCGAGCGCCTTCAACGCATCCAGCAACACCGGCTGCGGCGTCGACTCGGCGCGCACCACGACGACGATCTGGCCGACGACGTGGGAGAGCGCGATCGACTCCGTGG
>JAKBDK010000030.1:0-32702 GCA_021834525.1 Pseudomonadota bacterium
AAGGCGAAGCTCCTGATCGAAGCCCCGGTAAACGGCGGCCGTAACTATAACGGTCCTAAGGTAGCGAAATTCCTTGTCGGGTAAGTTCCGACCTGCACGAAAGGCGTAACGCTGGCCCCACTGTCTCGACCCGAGACTCAGTGAAGTTGAAATCGCTGTGAAGATGCGGCGTAGCTGCGGAAAGACGGAAAGACCCCGTGAACCTTTACTACAGCTTTACACTGAACTTTGACCTTGTCTGTGTAGGATAGGTGGGAGCCTTTGAAGCGGGAGCGCTAGCTCTTGTGGAGGCAACCTTGAAATACCACCCTGGTAATGTCGGAGTTCTAACCTTGGCCCGTTATCCGGGTCGGGAACACTGTATGGTGGGTAGTTTGACTGGGGCGGTCTCCTCCCAAAGAGTAACGGAGGAGTGCAAAGGTACCCTCAGCGCGGTCGGTCATCGCGCTTTTGAGTGCAATGGCATAAGGGTGCTTGACTGCGAGACTGACAAGTCGAGCAGGTGCGAAAGCAGGTCATAGTGATCCGGTGGTTCTGTATGGAAGGGCCATCGCTCAACGGATAAAAGGTACTCCGGGGATAACAGGCTTATTCCTCCCAAGAGTCCACATCGACGGAGGAGTTTGGCACCTCGATGTCGGCTCATCACATCCTGGGGCTGTAGCAGGTCCCAAGGGTTCGGCTGTTCGCCGATTAAAGTGGTACGCGAGCTGGGTTCAAAACGTCGTGAGACAGTTTGGTCCCTATCTTCCGTAGCCGTTGGAGATTTGAGGGTGAGCTGTCCTTAGTACGAGAGGACCGGGATGGACGCACCTCTGGTGTTCCGGTTGTCACGCCAGTGGCACTGCCGGGTAGCTATGTGCGGACGGGATAACCGCTGAAAGCATCTAAGCGGGAAGCCCCCCCCAAGATTAGATCTCCCTGGGAGCTTGACTCCCCTGAAGGGCCCACGAAGACTACGTGGTTGATAGGCTGGGTGTGTAAGGTCAGTCAATGACTTCAGCTAACCAGTACTAATTGCCCGTGAGGCTTGACCATATAACCTCAAGCGGTCTGACCGCGAGAGGATGATGTAATGGAGCAGGTGGCAGCCGTGAGGTTGCCCCGAAATGGATCACTTTGTGAACGCGACAGGCGTCAAATCGAAACAAACCAGATTAGAGGCAGGCCGGGCCGGTGGCAACACCGGTCCGGCAAGTCTCGAACAGTTTGCCTGGCGGCCATAGCGAGCGGGAACCACCCGATCCCATTCCGAACTCGGAAGTGAAAACGCTCTGCGCCGATGGTAGTGTGCCCTTCGGGCATGTGAGAGTAGGTCACTGCCAGGCTTTGAAACGCAAGACCCCCGGAAGCCGAAAGGTTTCCGGGGGTTTTTGTTTGCGCGCGCTTCGCCGTCGCCATTTGCAAACTGTGGGCGGCGCACGGCGCGCGAGCCGGTGCATCGGTCACACTGCGCAGCCTTCGGCGTGAGGAGCTCGTGATCGACATTCTGTTGGATTCCGCCGCGCTCGCTGCGACATTCGCACTTGGCGTCGTGCTGACGTGGCGGCTGCGCCATGCAGCGGATGCCGGCGCGGCGCACCATGCCGCTTTTCTGCAGTCCCCTCATGGCATGCTGCTCGTGGATGCCCAGACGCTGAGCATCGCCGATGCCAATCCCGCATTGGTGCGCAGTGTCGGTATCCCGCTCGCCGAACTGCGTGGCAGCCGCATCAGCGATATTTTCGGCGCGCCCGATGGCGCGGAGTGCGATGCGCTCACCGCGCAGCTGCGCGAGTCGCCGGCCCGACTGCTCGTGGAGACGACGCAGTGCTGCCGCAGTGGGCGCCGACTGTATGTGGAGATCAGCGGCCACCGCCTCGAAATCGCCCACCGGTCATTCTTCGCCCTCAGTACGCGCGACGTCACGTTGCGGCGCAAGGTTCAGGCGCAGCAGCTCGAGCGGCAGCAGTATTTGGATCATCTGGCACACCACGATCAGCTCACCGGTCTGCCGAATCGTCTGTATCTCGCCGTGCATTTGCCGAAGGCGATCGAGGAGGCCCGACGCGTCGGTGGCACGCTGGCCGTGCTGTTCCTCGATCTCGATCGTTTCAAGGACATCAATGATTCGCGCGGCCATGACACCGGCGACCGACTGCTGCAGGAGGTGGCGCGGCGGATCAGCGCTGCGGTCCGTGCGCAGGACATGGTGGTGCGCATGGGCGGGGATGAATTCATCGTCGTGGTGCGCAGCGTGACCTCGCCGGAGCAGATCAGTGAAACTGCGGCCCGGCTGGCGGAGGCCCTGAACGTTCCCGTCGTGATCGACGGTCGTCCGCTGGTGGCGACCGCCAGCATTGGCGTGAGCGTTTATCCGCGTGATGGACAGAACATGGGTGAGCTGCTGCGTCAGTCGGACACCGCCATGTATCAGGCCAAGGACCACGGCCGCAATACTTTCCAGCAGTTCAGTCGCGGAATGGAGCGGCGACTGAAGGAGCGGGTCGCCATCGAAAACGGATTGCGACGGGCACTGTCCGAGCAGCTCCTCGAACTCCATTACCAACCGATCGTGGCCATCGGCACGCGCAAGGTCGTGGCCCTCGAGGCGCTGCTGCGCTGGCGCGGGCCGCACGGGTTCATTCGCCCGAGCCGCTTCATCGGCGTTGCCGAGCAGACCGGACTGATCGTCCCGGTCGGGGAGTTCGTGGTGCAGCAGGCGCTGGCGGACCTCGGTCGCTGGCGCGCGCAGGGTGCTCCGTTGGTGCCTGTGGCGCTGAACGTCTCAGCGGTACAGCTGCAACGCGGTGATTTCACCGGCATGCTCGCTCGCCACCTGCGCCGTGCGGACATCGGCGCGAACCTGGTGCAGATCGAGCTGACCGAGAGCGCGCTCTTCGAGCCGCATGGCCGGCGCACCGATCCGGCGCAGGATGCGATCGTGCAGCTGCGCGAACTCGGGACGCGAATCGTCATCGACGATTTTGGCACCGGCTACTCGAGCCTCTCTTACCTGAAGCGCTGGCGGGTGGACGCGCTGAAGATCGATCGCAGCTTCATCCGCGACCTCACCTTGGACGCGGGTGACCTGGCGATCGTCGAGGCGATCATCGCCATGGCCGGACACCTGAACATCGAAGTGATCGCCGAGGGCGTGGAGAGCTGGCCGCAGCTGGAGAAGTTGCGGCAACTCGGGTGCGATCGGGCCCAGGGACTCCTGCTCGCCAAGCCCGTCCCGGCCGAGCAATGCCACCGCTTTCTCGGCGGTGCACCGCTCGATCTCCTCGCCGAAGACGAGCCGTTCACCGAGCTGCTGGACGGCACCGGCGGCGGCTGAGCGCGGCAGGATCTGCCGCTTCCGATCAGGGCTCGCCCAGACATGCGAGAATGCGGTGCCATGAGCACCCTATTGCCCACGAACTCCTCGACGCTGCGCGCGCCCGGGAATCGGCAGTGCGCCGATGCGGTGCTCATGATCCGGCCGGCCTGCTTCGGCTACAACCCGGAAACCGCCGCGAGCAACGCGTTCCAGCACGCCGAGCGACCCGCAGACGCCGCCGCATCCGCGCAAGCGGAATTCGATGCGCTGGCGGCAGCGCTGGTGGGCGAGGGCGTGCCGGTGTGCATCGTCGCGGACTGCGCCGAGCCGGCCAAACCCGATGCGGTCTTCCCCAATAACTGGGTGAGCTTCCACGCCGACGGCACGGTGGTGCTCTACCCCATGCAGGCGCCGAGCCGCCGCGCCGAGCGGCGAGAGGATGTGCTGCAGGCGGTGAGCGCGCAGCTCGGGTTTCGCGTGACTCGCGTGCTCGATCTCACCGGGCACGAGCGCGAGGGCCGCTTTCTCGAGGGCACCGGCAGCCTCGTGCTCGACCGGTCCATCCGAGTGGCCTACGCGTGCCGGTCCCCGCGCACCGATGCGGTGGTGCTCGAGGAATGGGCCCAGGCGCTCGGCTACGAATCCGTGCTGTTCGAAGCGGCGGACCGCGGTGGCGTGCCGTTCTACCACACGAACGTGCTGATGAGTCTCGGGGAACGCTTCGCGCTCATCGGCACTGAGGCCATCGCCGCGGCCGATCGCGCACGCGTGCTCGAGCGGTTGCGTGCGAGCGGCCGGGAGCTGATCGAAGTCGGGTACGGGGCGATCGAGCACTTCGCCGGCAATGTCCTCGAGCTCGCCACACAGGACGAGGCGCTCGGGGATTGCCGCATCCTGGTGATGTCCCGCGCGGCTCGCGATGCGCTCGAACCGGACACCTTTGCACGCCTCGCGGCCTGTACGGACGACGTGCTGATCGCGCCGCTGCCCACGATCGAGCGTTTGGGCGGCGGCAGTGCACGGTGCATGCTCGCGGAGGTCTTCCGGCCGTGACCGTTCTGCTGCTGAAAGGCGTACTGGCGTACCTGCTCGGCTCAATCGTCGGCAGTCTGCTCCTCGGTCGACTGCGCGGCGTGGACATCCGCCGTCTGGGCAGCGGCAACGCCGGCGGCACCAACGCACTGCGTACTCTGGGCAAGCGGTTCGGCCTGGGCGTGCTGGCCATCGACATCGGCAAGGGGTGGCTCGCCACCGCAGTGCTCGCCCGTATGACGATCGCGCCGCTCGGCTCCGGTGCCGTCGACCCCGAGTGGAGGGTGGCCGTCTGCGGCTTGGCCGTGATCCTCGGGCACGTCTACCCGCTGTGGTACGGTCGGCGCGGCGGCAAAGGGGTGGCGACTCTGATCGGTGCCGTGCTCGGAGGCGCGCCGCTGCTGCTCGCCCCGATGCTGGCCGCGTGGCTGCTCACCGTCATCCTGAGTGGCTACGTCGGGCTCGGCTCGATGCTCGGCGCAGTCGCATTCGCATTGACTGCGGCGCTACGGCCGCAAACGCGCGGACCGCTGCTGGTGTTTGCGACCCTTGCGGCGTTGCTCGTCATTTACACGCACCGCGCGAACATCGCTCGTATGCGCGCCGGCACCGAGCCGCGCGCCCGGCGGCTGTGGCTGCTCGGGCTGCGGGCGCGCTCGTCCTGACATGATGGCGCGCCGGGGCGAGACGGGTGAAGCGAACCGATCGGGCCGCGCGCGGCCGCTCGCGGCGCAGGTCTTTGCTCGGCTGAGCGACGGGCACTTCCACTCCGGGCAGGCGCTCGCCGAGGCGCTGCACGTGAGCCGCGGGGCCGTGTGGAAGGCGGTGCGCGCGCTGCGCAGCGCAGGGACGATCGTGCACGCGGTCCCCAATCGAGGGTACCGGCTGCCCGTGGCCGGTGAGCCGATCGGCGCGGAACACATTCTCGAGCGGCTGCCGCCGACCGCACGCGCCGCGGTACGCGATCTGCAGACGCTCTGGCAGACCGACTCGACCAATTCGGTGCTGCTCGCCCGCGCCAACCCGCCGTTCGGGCACAGCGAGGTCGTGCTCGCAGAGTTCCAGACGGCCGGGCGCGGACGGCGCGGACGGACGTGGCTGGCGCCGCCCGGCGGCGCGATCTGCCTCTCGCTCAGCTGGACGTTCCGCGAAGTGCCCCGGGATCTGGGCGCACTCGGTCTGGCGGTCGGCGTGTGCGTGCTGCGCGCATTGCGCGAATCGGGGCTCGAGGCTGAACTGAAGTGGCCGAACGATTTGCTGGTGAAAGGGCGCAAGCTCGGCGGCATCCTCATCGAGCTGCGCGCGGAGTCGGCCGGACCGGCGTGTGTGATCATCGGTCTCGGTCTGAATGCCGCGCTCGGGGAGCCGCTGCTGCGCCAGATCGCCTCGCTCGGGCTGCCGGCCACGGATCTTGCGAGCGTCGGGCTGAGCGTCTCGCGCAATGTGATCGTGGCCGCGATTCTCACGCACGTGCTGCAGGGGCTGCGCGACTTCGAGCGTGAGGCCCTGCGGCCGTTCATCGAGGGGTGGCGCGCGGCCGATGCGCTGCGCGGCGTTCAGGTGGACGTGCACACCCCGAGCGGTTCGGTGCAGGGCGTGGCCCGTGGCATCGACCTGCACGGTGCGCTGCTGATCGAGACGGCGCACGGCGTGCAGCGGTTCATTTCCGGGGATGTCACGGTGAGGCCGGTGCAGTGAGTACGCTGCTGATCGACATCGGTAACACCCGGGTGAAATGGGCGCGGGATGCGGCCGGCGGTCTCGGTCGGTCGCGCGCCGCTCGGCATGCCGGCTGGTCGGCGCGGGATTTCGAGCCGGTCATCGGCACGGGCGCCCGCACCGAGCGCATCCTGGTGGCGAGCGTCGCGGGCGATCCGATCAATGCCGCGCTGCGCCGCGCCGCGCAGCGACGGGGTGCGCCGGTGCCGCAGTTCGTGACCACCCAGCGCAAAGCCTGCGGGGTCACCGCCGCCTATCTCGAGCCGTGGCGACTCGGTGTCGATCGTTTCCTCGGCATGATTGGTGCTCGGGCTCATTTCGAGCGACTGCCGCTGTGCATCGTCGGGGTGGGCACCGCGATGACCGTTGATCTGCTGGCGGCCGATGGCCGTCATCGCGGCGGCGCGATCATCCCGGCGCCGCCGCTGATGATCTCCAGTCTGCTGGAGGGGACCCGCGGGATCCGCCGCCGGGCGCAGGGCGGCGTCAAGGGCTCGGCCGTGGCGCTGTTCGCCCGCTCCACGCGCTCGGCGCTGGAACAGGGGGCCCGCTATGCCGCCGCGGCGACGGTGGATCGGGCTGTGGAAGAGGCGCACGCGCTGGTGGGTCGCGCTCCGCTGGTCGTGCTGACCGGCGGTGGCGCGGCCGAACTGCGGCCGCTGATTCGCAGTGCCAGCCTCGAGGTGGCCGATCTGGTGCTCTGGGGTCTGGCGGTGTGGGCCCGGGAAGGTTGAGAATCCGGCTGTGCGTACCGCGTTCTTCATTCTGCTGCTCGCCAATCTGTTCTTCTGGGGCTGGACCCAGTGGATTGCCGTGCCGTCCCGGACGGCCGACCCGCTCGCGGGCGTGCCGCGGCTGAAACTCGTCGCGCGGGATCTCCCGCCGCCCCCGCCTGCGGCGGCGGCGGCCCAAGCCCCTGCCGGTGCCCTCGGTGCTGCCTTGGCGGCTCAGGCGTCGGACGTCCCGCCGGGAACGGCAGATACGTCGCAGCTCACCTGCGTGTCGATTGGTCCGTTCGCACACGACCGTGCGGCAAGCCGTGCGCAGGCGCTGCTGAGCGCACAGCATCTGCAGCCTCAGCTGCGCACCGCGGTGATTCAACCCGTGCGTTGGTATTGGGTATATCTCCCGGACGTGAGTGGCGCGGCGCGCGTGCGCCAGGCGCTCCTCGCATTGCACCGCGATGGCATCAACGGAGCCGAGCCGATGCCGACGGCGGACGGTCAGCCGGGGATCTCGCTCGGGCTGTTCCGCGACCCGGCGCTGGCGCACCGACAGCTCAGCCGGGCGCGAGCCAAGGGTTTTGCCGCTGAGCTCAGTGCTCGATTGGTGGCGCAACCCGCGTACTGGTTGGACGTGTGGGCGCCAGGGGGGAGCGGTGCGCTGCCGATGCCGGCCTTGCGCGCCCAGTTCGGGGCCACCTTGGGTACACAGACCTGTCCGAGCGCAGTGGCGCCACCGCTGCCGGCGCAGGCCACAGGTGCCGTCGCCCCCGGGGTGGCACTGCCGGCGAACACGGCGAGCGCCGCGCCGCCGCCCTGATTTCCCGTGCACGCCCGTGCATCGGTACAATGGGGCTCCGCGCAGCAACGCACCCGACGCCGGCTTAGCTCAGTGGTAGAGCAGCGGTTTTGTAAACCGTTGGTCGGGGGTTCAAGTCCCTCAGCCGGCACCAATTAAATATAATAATATCAATGAAATATGCGTCCTGCACGGACGTTCCGATTAGGCTTGGCACAGCTTTGGCACAGTTGGTTGGCAAGCATTTTGAGTTATAGTCGCCCTGAGGCGTGCGCTCTGGTGCGGCGCGACACGAGGATGGACGATGGCGACGATCCGGGAGCGCGCCAAAGGCGATGGCACACGCGCTTTCCACGTCCAGATTCGTATGGCGGGATACCCGGCTCGCACGGCAAGCTTTTCCTCGAAGCGGCAGGCCGAGCGCTGGGCGAAGACGGTCGAGGCCGAGATGATCGAGGGGCGCCACTTTCGCTCGGCCGAGGCTCGCCGTCGGACACTTGCCGAGGCCATCGACCGCTACCTCGAGCACGAGGCTCCAAAGCTACGAGATGGCCGCATGCAGAGGTCCACATTGCCTTGGTGGCGGGAGAAGCTCGGGCGCTTCAAGCTTTGCGACATCACGCCCGCGCTCATCGCGCAATATCGCGACCAGCTGGCCGCTGAAACGTACCGGCGCGCCCGCCCTGGCGCGAAGCGCTCATCGCTAAAGGCCGGCGAGCACGCGCGTGAATTCAAGCGCAAGCCCAACACCATCAACAACTACCTCGTGTCCCTCGGCCGTATTTTCAGTGTCGCGCGCCGGGAATGGCACTGGATCACGCATAACCCCATGGAGGGGGTTGCGAAGCTCCGCGCCGGTCCGGGACGCGTGCGCTATCTATCCGAAGACGAGCGCCAACGGTTGCTGGCCGAGACTGTAAAGGACCCGCAACTGCACGTCCTCGTCGTCATGGCGCTCTCCACTGCGGCCCGAGCGGGCGAGCTCATGAGCCTGAGCTGGCACGACGTGGACTTGAAGGACGGTCGAGTCCTCCTAGGCAAGACCAAGAACGCCCAGCCGCGAGTGGTATGGGTCCGCGGCGAGGCCCTCCGATTGCTGAAGGAGCACGGCAGGATCCGCCGGCTCGATGACGACCCTGTATTCCTTGGTGCCGCGCCCGGAACTCGCTATGACTATCACACGCATTTCAAAGCCGCATGCGCTGCTGCCGGCGTGACCGACTTCCGCTTTCATGACCTTCGGCACTCGGCTGCCACCTACCTCGCCCGAGAGGGCGCGACCGAACAACAGCTGAAGGCCATCGGCGGTTGGAAGTCCAACGTCGTCAACCGCTACGTGCACCTAGCCGCCGAGGACGCCAAAGCGGTCCTTGAGAGGATGAACGCGAAAATTCTCGGCGATGGGGCAAATCGAGAGAGGCCGGCACAGGAATGAGTCATCTTGACGCAGCGTCTGCGGAACCTGCTCGTAACAACCCCGGGAGCGAAAACCGCAGTGTTGACGCCGCTGAGGTAGCGCGTTCTCATCGACGTTTGATCGGGCGTCCGATTGCTCGTCCATTGTTCCGCGCAATCTTGTAACCAACCCGCGTGAGCCGTAGGCTTCGCGCCAATGAGACACCGCACGAGAGAGGTCGCGCTTTGCAGCAACGAGTCATGAACAAGTGCGCCCGAGCGCAATCCGGGGTGGGCGCGCTCGACCTGGCATGCAGATGCTGCAGTGACCCTATGAAGACGCGGGGTGGCCGGAAGGTTATCGGGAGCGCGGCATGACGATTGACGCACCGAATGGCGCGGTCACCGTCTATGAGACTGCCGACGGGGGCGTACGCGTAGAGGTCCGGCTGGACCGCGATACGGTATGGCTCACGCAGCGCCAGATGGCGGATTTGTTCGATACGTCGACGGACAATATCGGCCTGCACCTGAAAAATGTCTTTGCTGACAAGGAATTAGAGGAGGGCACAACTACCGAGGATTTCTCGGTAGTTCAAGCCGAAGGCGGCCGGCAAGTCCGGCGCCATGTCAAGCACTACAATCTGGACGCCATCATCTCGGTCGGCTACCGGGTGAATTCCCGCCGTGGGGTACGGTTTCGTCAGTGGGCAACCGCCACTCTCCGCGATCATCTGGTGCAGGGCTACACCCTGAATCGCCAGCGCCTCGAGCAGAACGCGCGTGAGCTGGAATCCGCCTTGGCCTTGGTACGTAAGGCGGCCTCCGGAGAGGCGCTGACCGGGGATCAGGGCCGCGGTCTGGTCGACATCATCGCCCGCTACACGCAGACCTTTCTGCTGCTGCAACGCTATGACAAAGGGCTGCTGGTCGAGCCTGAGGGTATGCCAGGCGGTAATCTGCCGAAAGTGATCGAGGCCCGCCGAGCGATCGGCGAGCTCAAGACGGATTTGATGGCGCGTGGAGAAGCGACCGACCTATTCGGGCATGAGCGTGAAGAGGGACTCGCCGCGCTGCTCGGTAATCTGGACCAGACCGTGTTTGGCGCACCAGCGTATCCGACCGTCGAGTCGAAAGCCGCGCACCTGCTGTATTTCGTGATCAAGAATCATCCCTTCTCCGATGGGAACAAGCGCATCGGATCGTTCCTGTTCGTCGAATTCCTGCATCGAAACGATCGTCTCGTGCGCCGGGGCGAGCCGGTCATCAACGATGTGGGATTGGCAGCTCTGGCTCTCCTCGTGGCCGAGTCGTCGCCGAAAGATAAGGACGTGATGATCCGGCTGGTGATGAACATGCTGGCCGGGCCCGCGGCATGAATCAAATTTCCAGATCGTCACCGAACATCTGCGCAGCAGTTTCGCGAAAACCCTTCAGGGTGAACGGGATAATCTCGTGCGGTAATGTGTGTGAATTCCAATCACGGCGAATCGGAATCCATTCGCCGGCGGGTGCGACCCATCGCGCTCATGATGGTGTCGAGCACCCGATCGAGTGCTTTGCCAACGTCCTCGGCGAGAAAACGAAGCACCCAATAGCCATTCATTTGCAACAACTGATCCTTGTGCCGGTCATGGCGGTACGCTTCGGTGTCCGAGAGACACTCGGTGCGGTCCAATTCGATCGCCAGACGCGCATCAGGGCAGAGCAAGGCAACTTCGATGCTGCCGGTGGAATCGAGCGCAACGGGTAGCCTCTCGCTGAGGCGAAAGCGGCCGCGGGTTTCGGGCAGGGAGTCGAGCCGCCGGAATAGAAAGGCTTCGGCGCCGCGTGCGAAGCTGGCGCTGTCCGCATCCCCGGGAGTTCGTGTCGCCTCGAGGAAGAGGCTCGCGAGGGGCGTATCCACCCCATCGCGCACCAGGCGCTGGATGCTGCCTGCGTAGTCGCGCTTCCAGAGCGGGTCCGAGGGCAGGGCAACCTCCGCCGGCCAACCATCGATCGCGCTGGCCGGCAACAGGATCGTGTACCCGAGGGCCTCGTAGCCCCGACATCGCCGGTTGAACATCCGCGCCAGCATCGGCACGCCGAGATCGGCATAGTCATAGATTCGTACCTCACGCTTCCCGTCATGCAGTCGGTGCAATCTCCCGGCGTACTGCGCGACGGTCCCCCGCCAGGACACTGGGAGCGTCAGGAAGAGCGTGTCCAGACGCGCATCGTCGAATCCCTCTCCGATATGCTTGCCGGTCGCCATCACCACGCGCGCCTCATCGGCGGGAATCGAGGCGAGATGTTCTCTTATCGCCTGCCGCTGCTTCTTGCCCATTCCGGCCCGCAGGACAATGAGGTGACTCACATGGGGGGATAGAGCCCGCGCCAGGCGATCGAGATGATCGTTGCGCTCGGTCAGCACGAGCGGTGAGCGTCCGGCTTGCACGGACTCGATGACGTCGTCGCTGATACGGTGTGTCCGCGCGTCATCCTCGACTAATGCCTGATAGAGTGCTTGGAATTCGAGCCGCTTGTCCGCCTCCGCGGGCCTCAATGATCGGAACGCGGTGGGTTGTACGAACACGTTGTGCCTGAAGGGGCGAACGGCGGCCTGAGCGCGCGCACTGACGCGGTAGCGGATCGGTCCGCACTGCATGAAGACGATTGGATGGTGCCCGTCCTTGCGCGTGACCGTGGCGGAAAGACCGAGGACGAATCGGGCCTTCGCTTGACGGGCGACATTCTCGAAGCTCTTCGCCGAGAGATGATGACATTCATCGACGATGAGCTGCCCGTAGCCCGCCACGCAGTCATCCACCACACCCTTGCGAAAGAGGGTCTGAATCATGGCCACATCCAGCAGCCCATTGGGTCGTCGCCGACCGCCGCCGATCCGGCCGATGTCTTGGGCAGGCACGTCGAGAAAGGCAGAGAGCCGCTCGACCCACTGATCGAGCAGCGCCTCGCGGTGGACGAGCACCAGCGTGCTGACCGCGCGTTGGGCGATCAGCCAGGCGCCAATGACTGTTTTGCCGAAGGCCGTGGTGGCCGCCAGCACTCCTGTATCGTGCGCCACCAGGGCGCGGGCGGCCGCCTTCTGTTCGGACCGCAACTGCCCTTGAAAGGTGACCTTCAGCGGCTGGGGCCGGATGCGCTCGTCCCGCACCGTTGCGCCAATGCCCAGGTCATCGAACAGCAACTGAATGTCTTCGAGGCAGCCTCTCGGTAGGCCGATGTGATGCGGATGGTCTTCGGCGCACGCCACGATGCGCGGCTTGCCGTAGGTTGACAGACGCATCGCCTGTGCCCGATAGAACTCGGGATTCTGGAAGGCCGCCAGGCGCAAGAGGCGATTTCGCAGGCCGGGGTGCAGCCCTTCCTTGGCGATGTAGATTTGGTTGCCGAGCACCAGCTCCAGGGACTGTGGCAGCTCGCCCACGATGGGCGGAGTGCTCGGCTGTCGCGAGGGCGGTGCCGTCCAAGGCTCGGCGTCATCCTCTTCCGGTGGCAGTCGTACCCCCAAGACTCGCCCCCGGCGCTCGGCTTCCCGGACCACTTCCTCAACCCGCTGTCGCGATAGCCTATGCACGTGTGCGAGGAAGGACCACTGGTCCGGCCAGGGCTCGAGCGCCTCGTCGAGGAAGACGCTGTTCGCACGTTGACGAGCCGCCTTCTGCAACGGAAGGGCGATCAGGTTGCCGAAGCCCCCCTGAGGCATCGTGTCCTGATTCGGAAACAGCCGGTCGTAGGAGTCCAGACCCACATGGGGTCGCCGTTCCATGGTTTCGGTCAACACATGCGAGGCGAGCCGGCGGGCGAGCGAGGCCGGCAGGGGCTCGTCGAAGAACAGCCAAAGATGAGCGCCGTTCCCGGATCGGGACCGCTCGAGGGCGGCGGGAAGGGTCAGCCGGCGGCAGGCTTCGAGACAGGCTGCTGCGTCCTCACGCCAGCCGCCCTTGTCGAAATCGACGGCCACGAACCAGCAGCTGTCGTCCGGCAGCAGCGGATAGAGGCCGACGATGAAGGAATTGCCCGCGCCGTCCTCACCCGACAGATGCCGGCGGATGACCTCGTCGGTGACCGGCAAGAATCGACGGTGCGGGCACTCGGCGCAAGCGATCCGCGGCTTCTCGCAGACTCCGCGCACCCACTCGTTGGCGCAGGCCGGCGCGTAGCCGGCTTTGCCGCTCTTGCGACTCTCGAAGCGTCGTGCATACACATCCTCACGGCCGCGGAAAAGCGATCGGAACAGGCGGATCTTCTCCTCGACCGGAGCATGGCGATCGACGCGTGAGGCCCGCTCCGTCGGATCGCTCATGCGCGCTTGCCTGGTGCACGGATTCGTGACCAGTGGGCGAACTGCTTTGCCAGCTCGAATTCGGCATTGCTCATGGCGATTCCCCGTGATCGGACGCGCTGGGGAGGGAGCCGCGATCGGCATCCCCGATCCCTTCCGGCCCTCGCCCGTGGGCGATTCTATTCCGTCTTTTTGGCGCCCTTGTGCCATCAGGCCGACCAAGTGGGTACCATGAGCGCTCCTCCGGACGTGAGAGGCGCATTTTGTAATGGCGGATACCCCGGATTCGCGCACGCGACGTCGGCGTCGCTCCCGTCAGGCGGCGGAAGGTCCCAAGCTCTCGCATCTGCGCCGCCCGGGTGGCATGGCGGTCGAGGAATGGCAGCGGGGCCTGCGGCGCCAGTTCGGCCGCATGCAGGCGTTCAAGTGGAAGAACGTCGGTGCCGAGCCCATCTTTTCCGAGTTCGCCGTGGAGAATCCCCAGAGCGGCAGCCGCTACCGAATGGCCATTCGCGGCGTCCGGCCGGGGGAGAACTTCTGCTCCTGTCCGGACTTCTCCACCAACGATCTCGGGACCTGCAAGCACATCGAGTTCATTCTCGGCCGACTCGAGCGCAAGCGGGGGGGCCCGCGGGTGCTCGCGCAGGGATTCAAGCCCCGCTACAGCGAGGTTTACCTGCAGTACGGCGCGGAGCGGCACGTGCGGTTTCGCGTGGGACTGGATTGTCCGCCGCCGCTGGCGCGGCGCGCGGCGCGTCTCTTTCGCGGGCCTCCCATTGGAGTGCTGCCCGCGGGGCAGACGAAGGCACTGGAGAGCTTCCTCGCGGATGCCCGGCGTCGTGACCACGAGGTGCGCTGCTACGAGGACGTGCTCGGCTTCATCGCGCAGATCCGTGATGCGGAGGAGCGGCGACGGATCATCGGCAGTGCCTATCCCGAGGGTAGTGCCACCCCCGCTCTGCGCAAGCTGCTGAAGGCCGAGCTTTATCCCTACCAGGCGGATGGCGCGCTGTTCGCCGTCCGGGCCGGTCGCAGTTTGATTGGCGACGAGATGGGCCTCGGCAAGACCATCCAGGCGATCGCCGCGGCGGAGCTCTTTGCGCGACATTTCGGCGCGGAGCGGGTGCTCATCGTCTGTCCGACCTCGCTCAAGCACCAGTGGCAGCGGGAATTCGCGCGCTTCACGGATCGCGAGAGCCAGGTGATCGGCGGCCTGCGCGCCACGCGGGAGGCGCAGTACGCACAGCAGTCCTTTTGCAAGATCACCAACTACGACGTCTTGTCGAAGGACGTCGATCTCATCGGACGCTGGTCGCCGGATGTGGTCATCGTCGATGAAGCTCAGCGCGTTAAGAACTGGAACACGGTCGCCGCTCGCGCCTTGAAGCGCATCGAGACGCCGTACGCCGTCGTGCTGACCGGTACGCCGCTCGAGAATCGGCTGGAAGAGCTCGTCTCGATCGTGCAATTCGTGGATCGCTATCGACTGGGTCCCACCTGGCGACTGCGCCACGAGCACCAGAGCCTGGATGACACGGGTCGCGTCATCGGCTACCGCGGGCTCGATCGCATCGGCAAGACATTGGAGCCCGTCCTGCTGCGTCGCCGCAAGGCCGAGGTGCTTGCGCAGCTGCCGCCACGGATGGACAAGACCCTTTTTGTGGAGATGACCGACGAGCAGATGCGTCACCACGACGAGAATGCCGAGATCGTCGACCGGATCGTGAGCCGGTGGCGCAAGAGCGGATTTCTCTCGGACGCCGACCAGCGCCGCCTCACCTGTGCGCTGCAGAACATGAGGATGTCCTGCAACAGCACGTATCTTCTGGACAAGCGTACCGATCACGGCACGAAGTCCGACGAGCTCGCCACGCTCCTCGAGGAGCTGTTCGAGCGCCCCGAGGCCAAAGTCGTGATTTTCAGCTCCTGGATCGCCACCCACGAGCTCATCATCCGCCGACTGAAGCGAAAGCGCTGGGGCCATGTGCTGTTCCATGGCGGTGTGCCGAGCGCCCAGCGGGGCGCCCTGGTCGACCGCTTCCGCGAGGATCCAGGCTGCCGGGTATTCCTGTCCACGGACGCCGGCGGCGTGGGCCTCAATCTGCAGCATGCCGCTTCCACCATCATCAACATGGACTTGCCGTGGAATCCCGCCGTGCTCGAGCAGCGCATCGGCAGGGTGCACCGCATTGGGCAAGCGCACGGCGTCAATGTCGTCAACTTTGTTGCCGAGGGAACGATCGAGCAGCGGATGCTCTCGCTGCTCGCCTTCAAGAAATCGCTCTTTGCGGGAGTCCTGGACGGCGGCGACAGCGAGGTCTTCCTCGGTGGAACGCGGCTCTCGAAGTTCATGGAGAACGTGGAGGCGGTTACCCGGACCTCCAATGGCGAAGTTCCACCGACAGCGGTGCCCAAGGCGCTCTCCGATCGGCGCAGCACTCGATCCGACAGCATCGCGGAATCCGGCACCGATCCAGGCGCCTCGCGATCCTCGAATGCGGTGGCTCCGGCGATCGAGCGACAGGCCGCCGCGGCAACTCCGGACACGACCGGGGCTCCCGCCGGGACATCGGCCCAGGAACGACCAACCGGCAAACTAGGGTCCGGGGCAACTCCGGGGGCGGCGCAAAACCCGTGGGCGCCGCTGCTGCAAGCCGGTCTCGAACTCGCTCAGGCACTGTCGGCGGCTTCAAATGGGAGCGCCACCGCGGCGTCGGCGTCGGCATCGAGCGCAGCATCGTCTTGGATCGAGAAAGACGCGCGGACGGGGCGCCAATACCTCAGGCTTCCTCTGCCGGACCCAGGGTCGGTGCAGGCACTCGCCACCGCTCTCTCGAAGCTCATGGAAGGCATTGCAAGATGATATCGGAGGTATGGCAGCGGGCGAGTTCATCGGGAGAAACATCAACCTGGACCCGACGCGCAACCTCTGTGCCAGGAATGTGCCGAACTCAGATTGGGTGTGCCGTAATTGTGCCGTGGTGAGGCTGGGAACGGGGCTGGCAAGCGCTGCAAATGGTTGATACATAAGCCCCTGAAACTCCAGATCGGCGCTTTATAAACCGTTGGTCGGGGGGTTCAAATCCCTCAGCCGGCACCAAAATATTTCGCGCAGAGTCAGGTGGTTGCAAGCGGTTTCCCGGATCGCGAGCCCAAGAGAACCGTCGGTCTGTGGGAGATTTCTGGTATTTTTCTCGGACGCTTTCTCGGACGCTGCAATCAGGTTCGTGAGATCCGACGCCGAGTAGCACGGCTTGACCCGTCGAGGCCCAGGGGGCTTCCGGCGCGTCATTGCTCCAACTGTCGTGCGAGCGCCTCGGACTGCTCGACGAACTTATGGACGTTGGAATTCCTCAGTCTCTCGAGGTTTCGTAGTTTCCATTGCAAACCCGGGAGGAACTCCAGGTGCGGCACGTCCAAGAGAGACCATTCGGGCTTGCCGGCGACCAGGGCAAGGAGGAACCGGCGCTCATTGGCCGTCAGACCATGCTGGAGCTCCCGTACCATTCGGTCGCGCGCGGCCAGAAGTGCCTCGAGTTCGACGGGCTCGGCAGTCATGCCGACGAAACTGCGCTCGAACTCCTGGCCGATGTCGCGCATGGGCGGAAACAGGACCTCGTGGACCGGCCGGTTGTGGCTCGCGAGATAGACGACGAACGCGCGACGGATACCGGCCGTTATGCCTCCGTGCGCGAATAGCTGCATGACATCGAACAGGTCGCGTGGATGTTGTCGATCCAGGGCTGCAACCAGCTTGCCGCCGTACACATCTTCGACCGACACGACGGGAATTTCGAGATCCGCCTGCAACGCGTCGCGTGCGGTCGGTGTCAGCGTCGCCATGCGCACGGGATGGACCGTGCCACGCAGGACGAAGTTCACCTCGATCTTGACCTGGATCGCGCCTTGCCGAACGAGCAGCTTGGTCCCGCCGGCCTCGCCCGAAGCCGGTACATCGGTCTGGAAGCCCTGCTTCTTCAGGCGCGCAACGGACTGATGGATCGCATCGGTGATGCGCTGGAGTGCCAGCTCGCGCGGCAACGTGTGGTCGGGAAGCACCAGGTCGAGATCCACCGAGAGTCGTGGCATGTCGCGCACGAATAGGTTGATGGCCGTGCCGCCCTTGAGCGCGAAGGTGTCGTCTACGAGCACGAGCGGCGCGACGCGCGTCAGCAATCGAGCAGTTTGACGATAGATCTCCTTCATGGCTTGAGCACAAGGAGACCGTCGCGGGAGCGGCCGACCCACGGTCGATTACTGCCCTTGGGAAATTGAGACGGATCGAGCTTGCCCGCCCACGGTAGGGTGAGCTCGCGCCCGAGCTGCAAACAGAGGCGTACGGTTTTGACGCTGCCGCATCGCTTGAGGAGTTCGCTCAGGACGCCAGCGCGAATGTTGTAGCTGCTCTCCACGAGCTCACGCGCTTCCTGCAGCGATTGGCGAACGCCGACCTCGCTCAGGAGCTCAAGGAGCGCGCGTTCGGGCGAGGAGACAAGAGGCGCACCCTCGTGGCCCTCGAAGGGCCGAACGTGCAGGAGCGCGTCGGGACGCTCTTCGAACAGCCGTTTGCGGTGATACTCGGCCGGGAAGCGTTTGGTGAACCACTCAGGGAGGCGCCCGGCCTGCCAGCCGTATAGGTGAAGCACCGGGCGTTGGGCCACGTACTGGCGGATGCCATGCCAGTCGAGCGCGGACTTGCCGCCCACATGCAAGCCCTCGAACACTCGCTGCAGCAGCGCGAGGCTTGGGTGCAGCGCGGGTGGATCATTGGGGCGGCTATAAACACCGCGTGCCATCCGCTCTAGCCAGCCCGCGCGGACGTAGTGGACGGCCAGATCGGCCGATATTCCGAGGGTGGCTAGAACGGCGGAAGTTACCGGCGTTCCGGGCGCAAGGCGGGTGTAGAGTCGCTTTAGTTTATCTCCACTTATCGCAGCCATACTACGAGTATATCGATAATTCGAAAGCCCACAAGCTTTATTTTATTAGCCCAATCGTAGCGATACTACGATAAGTACACGTTTTCGAAGATAACCCGGTCGTCAGTGCCGTGCTTCCCCACGCCGGCGCGCGGGCAATCGACTGACCGGTGACAAATCGCGCATGCCCTCGCGCGCGCACCGCCCGGGTCCCGGCCCAACCAGATTTGCGCGCGAAAAGTGGTCGCGCCGCGGGGAACGGTAGTGAGCCGCTCTGTCGCGGGGCGCGTTCGCTCAGTCCATTTCGTCCGCGAAGAGAACCGTTGGTCTGTGGGTATCTGTGATGCTCTGGAGTGCTTCGGAGCGACCATCGCGACGGGCGCCCTGCGGCGGAGTCGAACTGTGTCCCCGGAGCGCGAAATAACGGCCGCCCCGCTCATTGAGCGCGCCTTCTGATACCACGGCCGGACAGCGCGGGCCAAGAGCGCGACGAGAAATCAGCTCGCCATCGCTCATCTCAAGCGCCGTCACTCCCACGGGCAGGTCGCAAGGCGTCGGAACCGTATTCCTCGAAGTCTCATCCGGAAGATCGGGGTTGGCCGGAATTCCGTGGCACTTCTCTTGAGAGGACCTCTGGATTCACGACGTTGATGGGAGATCCAGCCGCATACGCGTTGATTTGCTCGAAGACATCCGTGAACTGAAGATCCCATTCCTCTCGCGTCACGTAGCCAATATGTGGCGTGCAGATGACATTATCCAATGCCAGAAGCGGATCGCTCGGATCGAGGAGCGGCTCGTGATCGTACACGTCAACGGCAGCGAAACCAGGGCGTCCAATTCTAAGGGCCGCCAGTAGCGCTCCGCGCTCGATCAGTCCTGCCCGGCTGGAATTGACGAATATCGCTGAGGGCTTCATGAGGGCCAAATCCGAGGCGCTCACGATGCATCGAGTCGCCTCGACCAGTCGCAAATGCAAGGACAACACGTCGCAGGTTGCGAAAAATTGCTGCTTGCTTTCGGCGACGGCCCAGCCATCGGCTTGCGCCCGCGCCCGGGATGTATCGCTCGCCCAGAACACCACGTGCATGCCGAACGCACGCCCGTATTCGGCAACCGCCTGGCCGATCCGTCCATAGCCGAAGATTCCAAGCGTTTTGCCGCGCAAGCTCGTTCCGACGCCGGATTGCCATCGGCCACTTTTCAGAGAGGCCATCTGCTGCGGGATCTGACGTGCCGCGGCGATGATCAAGCCGAATGTCAGTTCAGCCGTCGCATAGGACGGTGTTCCGGCGTGCAGGTCGGAGGAAATGATGACGCCGGCACGTGTACACGCAGCGACGTCGATGTGTGGATAGACACTGCGTTGGCTGATGAGGCGAAGATTCGGCAGGCGACTGATCAGGGAGGCGCCAATCTTCGTGCGCTCGCGTATCAGCACCAGAGCGTCGGTGTCGAGCAATCGTGCGGTCAGCCGATCTTCGTCCTGCAGGTGGTCGTTCCAGACAACGACCTCGTGGTCGGACAGTCGATCGAAACAGGGCAACGACCTGAGCGTATCAAAATAATCATCGAGAATTGTCACCTTCATTTGAATGCGCTCTCCGCAGAAGATATGACCTTGGGTTCAGTTGCGCGGTGGCGGCGTACGTCGCCAAATTGACTCTGCCAACCGCATCTTCACCGACGCTGCTCGTCGCGATTCCCTCAAAATCTGCCCGATTCTCTGCCGCACGAAACCTGCTGCGGGCGAACCCATGAATACATCCGCGAGGCGTCCCGCCGTGCCCTCGTAATGGTCGGGGTGAACGTCGGTCCGTCTGGGCCCGCGCGAGCACGACTGGCCGAAGGTCGCTTGTCGGCGCATGCGCATGCCTGAAATGCGAACTCTTCTGCAACTGTTCGGATCGGCTCACGACCGCCCGCTGCGTCGCGTCATTCTGATGCGGGCAGCGCTGAGGCGGGCGTCACGCGACGGCGTGGCCGGAAGAACACGATTCCAGCCGCCAGGCCGCCAAGGCCCACGGCCTTGGTGAGGGGGTTGAAGGTCGTGATGGCATACAGTCCCATGCCGATGAGAAAGACTGCACTGAGGAACGGGAAGACTGCAATGCCGAGCCAGCGCAGCACGGATTCCTTGTACAGCGACCGAAACGTCCAGGCGGCCGCCAGGCCCGCCAGCCCGTAGTAATAGGCGACTTGCACGCCGATCGCATTCACACTGTCCTGGATGATGTCGTTGACGCTCGGCATCAGGCTTGCGGCCCACAGGACGGCCAGTCCGATGCCTATCAGCAGGTACATGGCGCGCACCGGTGTTTGCGTGCGCGGGCTGCAGACGCCGAACGCGGGGGGCATGGCGCCGTCACGCCCCATCGCGAACAAGGTGCGAGAGAACTGCAGCATCGTGGTTTCCAGCGTGCCGATGCTCGAGAGGATGACGGCGATCGAGGCGAATAGCGCCCCGACGCGTCCCAGTCCGGCGCGCAGCGCGATGGCGTAGATAATGTTGTCCGAGACGGTGCGGGCCCCGTGCAGGGTGAACAGGAACAGTGCCGCTAGAGTGAAAGCGACGTAGAAGCCGATCGTGACGAACACGGATGAGAACCCACCGTTACCGGCGGTCTGTTCGGCGTCGCGGGTTTCTTCGGAAAGGTTGGCGGTGACGTCCCATCCCCAGTAGAAGAAGATTGAGACCAGGGCGGCCCCGGACAGGGCGGCCGGCGTGTAGTGCAGCCCAAACCACTGCCACGAGAAGGGGTTGGCGAGCGGTACGGAGCCGGCGTGCACGAACGCCGCGATCAGCACCAGCGCGAGAATCGCCAGTTCGATTGAGCTGAGGATCAGCTGGACCTTGCTCGTGATCTCGATGCCCTTGATCAGGACCAGCGCCACCAGCAGGAACCAGACGGTGGCCACCGCAGTGGTGAGCATTACGTTGCTGGCGAGCGCGGGGTTGATGAAATCGAGCGTCGAAGTCGCGATCGGCAGCGAGCCGGTGATCATGAACACCATCGAGGCAACCAGCAGGGCCCATCCCGAGAAGTAGCCGAGCAGCGGCCCGAAGGCCGCTGAGGTCCACTGATAGGCGGCCCCGGCGTGCGCCGTGTGCCGGTTCAGCGCCTTGTAGGCGACCGCAATGCCGAGCATGGGGACGGCGAAGATGATGAGCGCTCCGGGTGCGAGCGTGCCGGCGACGGTCAGCAGTGCGACCGTACTCACGGCGATGGAGTAGCCGGGCGCACTGCCGGCGACCCCCATGACGAGGGACTCGATGAAGGACAGGGATCCGGCTTTCAGCTGGGTGCTCATGGTGTCGGGTTCGGGTGGGCAGTCCCGGTGGGGACAGGCGCCGCAGACTCTAGCAGCGTCTGCGCGCACGCGCTGCGGCAGCCGCGTTTCGGTGTCGTGCCCGCGGCCGAGGCTGCGCTTGACGCTCGGCGGTCGGTCGGTCGCGATTGCCTCATCGCCTCGGGACGAATTCGACATATTCCGCGGCGCCGCCGATTCGAGTCCGAGGGGGGCGGTTCCATTCAGCCGGCGCTCAGGGAGGATGCGCGATCCTCTATATGCGGCTCGACGCCGCATGATGGGGAGCCTTACATGAAACGTATGATTATCGCCGGCATGATGCTGTCACTGCTGACGAGCTCGTTGGCGCTGGCCGATCCGCCGCCCTGGGCCGGACACCACGATGGCGGTGACCATCGGGAGTGGCATCACGGTGATCACCGCGATGATCGTGAGCATCGCGACTGGCGCGAGCACCGCGACTGGCGTCGCGAACACGATCGCGAACGATGGCGCGATCGCCGCCGGGGCGACTTTGACAACGGCGCGTACCGTCGGCCGCCGGGCTACTATTACCGGGCCTGGCACCGCGGCGATCGGTTGCCGATCGACTACCGGGCGCCCGCGTATATCATTCCGGATGCGAGCTACTATCATCTGGCGCCGCCGCCGCCGGGGTACTACTGGGTGCGGGTCGACGGCAATGCCGTGCTCGCGGCCGTCGCGACCGGCGTGATCGCGGATGTGATCGCTCACGAGTTCCATTAGACCGGCCTGAACCGTTGGCCGCGGGGCGCAGCCCCGCGGCCAGCAGAAAAAGGTGGGGCCGCCGGTCGTGCACCGGTGCACCGCCGAGACCGAGCGGCGTTCTAGCAGGCATGCCCCCGCCCCGGGGGTCATGAGGTCCCTATGGCAAGGTTTCCTGCCCGTACCGTCATCGTCGCGCTCACCGCCGGTCTGTCCCTGGCGCTCAGTGCCTGCGTGGTCGCACCGCCCGGTCGGTATTACGGACCGCTGGTGCGCGTCGCGCCGCCACCACCTCCGGTGCAGTACTACGGCGCGCCACCGTATCCGGGCTACGTGTGGATCGGCGGCTATTGGCGATGGGCTCCGCGCGGCTATGTCTGGGTGCGGGGCCGATGGGCGCCACCGCGGGCAGGGTTTCATTGGGTGCCCCGGCGCTGGGTGCACACCCGGCGCGGCTGGCGGATGGCCGGGGGCCGTTGGATCCGGGACCGCTATTGAACCGCGTGGCGGGGCGGATTCAGCGCTCGAATTCGCCCCGACCCCGCGGATAGCTCTGCTCCCAGTGCTGGCCGTCGAACGGGTGCACCCTCAGTTCGCGCACCGTGCCCGCATCCAGGCAGCGTGCATTGACGCTGAAGCCGTCCGGATGCGAGCGCGGCACGTAGAACGACTTGATGCCGCACACCGAGCAGAACAGGTGCCGTGCAGTCCCGGTGTTGAACGTGTAGGTACTGAGCGCGTCCTGGCCCGAGAGCAGTTTGAAGTGCTCGCTGCGCACGATGACGTGCAGGTAGCCTGACTTGCTGCAGATCGAGCAGTTGCACTCGGAGGCGTCGAGCGCCGCCGGTGCCTGGATCTCGAAGCGCACCCGACCGCAGTGGCAGCCGCCGCGGTGGCTCACTAGGGGTTCTTCGCTCATCGTCTCCGCTCCGCGCTAGCGCGCCTCGTGCGCCGCCATCCAGAATAGCAGCCCTCGGCAGCCGCGCACGGCTCATCGCGGCGAGTGCTCGCCTGAACGTGCGCCTGGCGATGAGGCGCGCAAAATTCCGGGTGAACGGCTAGATTCAGCGGTTGCAGGCGCCGGGCCGGTCGCATCGGCGCTCACTCCTTGACACCACTGGAGGCTGCCCGTGCGAGTGCGTATTGGAGCGATGCTGGTCTTGGGTGCGGCCGTCGCCGCCTTGGCGTGCGCCACGGACTCGATGCCCGCGGTGTCGGCCGCCGCCGTAGTGCCGCGCACCGATTATCAGGCCCTGCACTGGCGCCTGATCGGTCCCTTCCGCGCCGGGCGCGTGCTGGCCGTCACGGGCATTCCCGGCAACGGGCGGGTGTTCTACTTCGGCTCCGTCGACGGCGGGGTGTGGAAGAGCGTGGATGCGGGGCGCACGTGGCAGCCGATCTTCGATCACGAGCCGGTCGGCTCAATCGGTGCGATCGCCGTTGCACCCTCCGACCGCAAGGTGCTCTACGTCGGGACGGGTGAGGCGGACATGCGCTCGGACATCGCCCAGGGCGATGGCATGTACAAGTCCACCGACGGCGGGCGGCACTGGCGGCACATCGGGCTCACCCAGACGCGCCAGATCGCGCGCGTCATCGTCAACCCGACGAACCCCGACATCGTGTTCGCCGCCGCCCTCGGCCACCCGTACGGAGCGAATCCCGAGCGCGGCGTGTTCCGCTCGCTCGACGGCGGGCGGCACTGGCAGAAGGTGCTGTATCTGAATGCCAGCACCGGCGCGGATGATGTGGTGTTCAAGCCTGGCGATCCGCAGACCCTGTACGCCGCTCTGTGGCAGACGCGCCGACCGCCGTGGAGCGTCTATCCGCCCTCGAACGGCCCGGGCAGCGGCCTGTACGTGTCGCATGACGGGGGCAGCCACTGGACGCACATCACCGGGAACGGGTTTCCGGCGCACCCGGGCCGCATCGGGCTCGCGGTCGCCCCGAGCCAGCCGAACCTGCTCTACGCGCTGGTCGACGGCACCTGGAAAACCGGTGGCCTGTACCGTTCCGAGGACGGCGGGATGCACTGGCAGCATGTGTCGCGCGATCGGCGCATCTTCACCCGCTGTTGGTATTTCTGTGCCCTGACGGTCGATCCGCACAACGCCCAGCGCGTGTATGTCATGAACACCATCGTGCTGCGCTCCGATGACGGTGGCGCGCACTTCATCGCCCTGAAGGGCGACCCGACCGGCGATGACTTCCATCAGCTGTGGATCGACCCGACCGATCCGGCCCGCATGATCCTCGGCAGTGACCAGGGCACGCAGGTCACGCTCGACGGCGGCAAGACCTGGAGCAGCTGGTACAACCAGCCGACCGCCCAGATCTACCACATCAGCGTCGATAATCGCTTCCCGTTCTGGGTGTACGGCTCGCAGCAGGACTCCGGCGCGCTCGCACTGCCGAGCCGCACGATCAACTACGATGGCATCACGCTCGAGCAGTTCCGCGAAATCACTCCGGGCGGGGAGAACGGCAACGTCGTTCCCGATCCGCGCAATCCCAACATCCTCTATGGCGATGGCACCGGCGAGACCACTACGGTGCGCAAACTCGACCTGCGTACCGGACAGGTGCGCGACGTCGACCCGACGCTCGACTATCCGGATGCGCACTACCGGACCGACTGGACACTGCCGCTGGTGTTCTCCCCGTGCGATCACAAGACGTTGTATTTCGCCAACCAGTACCTGTTCAGCACCGCCGACGGCGGTCGTCACTGGACGCGCATCAGTCCGGACCTGAGCCGCAAGGATCCGGGCGTACCGCCGAACGTCGGGGCCGTCACCGCCGGGGACACCATCGACGTCGGTCAGCGTCGTGGGGTGATCTATTCGATCGCACCCTCGCGCGTCAGCACCCGGGTGATCTGGGCCGGCACCGATGATGGCCTGGTGTGGCGCACCGCCGACGGCGGGGCGCACTGGGTCAACGTGACGCCCAAGATGCTCACGCCGTGGTCCAAGGTCGCCGGCATCGAACTGTCTTATTTCCACCGACGCACGGCCTACCTCGCCATCGATCGGCACCGACTCGACGACGAGACGCCGTACATTTACGTGACGCACGACGACGGCAAGACCTGGCGGCTGATCACGGCGGGCATCCCGCGGCACGACTTCGTGAACGTGGTGCGCGAGGATCCGCACCAGCCGGGGCTGCTCTATGCGGGCACCGAATACGGTGTGTTCGTTTCCTTCGACGGCGGAGCGCACTGGCAGTCGCTGCAGCAGAACCTGCCGGTGAGCTCGGTGCGCGACCTGAAGATCCACGATGACGACCTGGTGCTGGCGACCCACGGGCGCGGCATCTGGATCATGGACGACATCAGCGCCCTGCGGCAGATGGGTCGCGTGCGTCCGGGCGCGGTCACGCTGTTCAAGCCGGCCGCCGCGATCCGGTTGCGGCCCGCGGGCTTCACCGGCACGCCGTTCCCCAAGGACGAGCCGATGGCGGCCAACCCGCCCGATGGCGCCTACATCGACTACCTGCTGCCGGCGGGTTTGACGGGGCCACTCACCATCACGATCCGTGATGCCCACGGTCGTCAGGTCCGCCGCTACAGCAGTGCCGAGCACGCCGCGCCCCCGAATGCCGGGACGCTCGATTACGCCCCCGTGTGGGCGAGTCGGCCGGCGATCCCCTCGGCCGCGCCCGGCATGCATCGGCTGGTGTGGGATCTGCACTACGCACGGCTGGGCGAGCACGATGGGGCGACGCCGCAACGCCCGGGTGTCTGGGCGCCGCCGGGACGCTACACCGTCGCGCTCACCGTGGATGGCGTGACGTATCGCCAACCTCTGACGGTGAAGCCTGATCCGCGGGTGCACGTTCCGCAGGCCGCGTTGGTCAGCCAGTTCAATCTCGCGCGTAAGGTCGAACGTGCGCAGGTGCGTACGGCGGCGGCCGAGACCGCCGCCGTGAAACTGCTCGATGTCCTGGATCTGCGTCTGAAGGGCGGCGGTGCGCAGCATGCGGCAATTGCTCGACTCTACGCCGCGGCGCGCGCCATCTCCGGGGAGTGGCCGTTCCCGCAGCACCGGCCGGCGTTCGGGGGCGGTCCGCCGCGCAACGTGAAGAGCTTGGTGCTGCTGTCGCAGGATCTGACCCATCTCGAACAGGCGGTCGATGACGCTGATGCCGCGCCGAGCCCGGACGCGCGTGCGGCCTTCCGCATCCTCTCTCGCCAGCTGGGCGCGACGCTGCGCGAGTGGCGGCATCTGCACCGGGTCCAGGTGCCGAAGCTCAATCAGCAGTTGAAGGCGGCCGGCGAAGCACCGCTCGCCGACTGACTCGTCCGTGCGCCCCGTGCCGCCGGATGCGGCCGGCGCGGGGCGCACGCAGACTCAACGCGCCGCGATCGTCGCGTACGGCAGTTCAGCCGGCAGCGCTCCCTCGAGGGCGAGGAGCGCCCGTTTGATCGGCACACCGCCGCCGAAGCCGGTGAGCGCGCCGTCGGCACCGATGACTCGATGGCAGGGCACCACCACCGGCAGGGGATTGGCGCCGTTGGCCAACCCGACCGCGCGTGAGGCGCGCGGATTACCGACGCGCCTCGCCAGTTCACCGTAGCTGAGGGTCGTCCCATATGGGATGGCGCACAACGCCTGCCATACGCGCTGCTGAAAGTCGGTGCCGATTGGCGCCAGGGGCAGATCGAAACTGCGGCGTCGGCCGGCGAAGTACTGCGCGAGTTGCTCGATCGCCGCGGCAAACGGCGTGGCCGAATGCTGCCAGTGCGCGGCCGGCCGCAGCGGGCGCGGGCCGTCCTGGAAGTCGATCCGCGTCAAGCGCTCGCCGTCCCCGCCGAGCAGCAGCGGCCCGACGGGGCTCTGGAGGATGTGCCAGTACCGGGTGTGATCCGTGGTGTTCATCTCGTCTCCCGCCGAGGCGCCGCGTCGCTCGCGGCGCACCAGAGTTGAAAGGTGGCGTAGCCGCGCCAGGGGCGCCACGACTCGGCCCGGTGGCGCAGCTCGCGCGCTGAGAGCGGCGCCGCCGCAGCCGCCGCCATGCGGCGCAAGATCAGATCGCCCTCCGGCAGTGCATCGGGTTCGCCCAGCGCGCGCAGCACGACGTACTCGGCCGTCCACGCGCCGAAGCCGCGCAGCGCCGTCAGTTGCCCGATGAGCGACTCGGCATCTGCCGAAAAATCCACCTCACCGGCCAAAACGGCGCGAGCCAGTGTGCGCAGCGCTTCGGTGCGTGCGCCGGTGATTCCGAGTCCGCGCAAATCGCCGGCGGCGAGTGTTTCCGGCGCAGGGAACAACCGCGTCAGTCCGGCGACGCCGCTCACGACGGGTTGGCCGAAGCGCTCGGCCAATCGTTGCGCGAGCGTGCGCGCCGCAGAGACGCTGACCTGTTGTCCGAGGACGGCGCGGACGGCACACTCAAAGGGATCCCAGGCCCCCGGAATGCGCAGCCCCGGATGGCGGCCGAGCAGCGTGCGCAGGTGGCGGTCGGTGCCTAAATCGCGCGCGATCTGGCTCGGGTCGGCGGCGACGTCGAACATGCGCCGGGCGGTGGTGCTGATCGGCAGCAGCTCGCCGGGCGCCGCCCCGCTCACCCGCAGCTCGAGTGCATCTCGGCCCGGGAGGGGCCGCACCCGGATCAGCGCGTGTCCTTCGCCGGCGCGGATCAGTCGCGCGTATTCACCATCTTCGACACGCTCGACTTCGGGGATGGCCCGCAGCTGCAGGAACGCGTTGAGATGCGCCCAATCGTACGGGGGACGATAGGCGAGCGTCAGGCTGACCTCGCCCGCCGTCGGCGGCGCGCCGGCGGCGCGGCGCTGGCGCCTGAGCTCGCGCGGCGGGCGCTCATAGGCGCTGCGCAGCGCATCATTGAAGCGCCGCACGCTGCCGTAGCCGGAGGCGAGCGCGATGCTCGTCAGGGGCAGGTCGCTGCCGTCGATCAGGTGTTTGGCGAAATGCAGCCGACGCGTCTGGGCCAGCGCCAGCGGCGAGGCCCCGACGTGCCGGGCGAACAGGCGGTCGAGCTGGCGTGCCCCGAGCCCGAGCCGTGCGGCGAACTGGGTGACGCTGAGCTCATCCAGCGCACCGTCCTGGATGAGTCGCAGGGCCCGGCGCACCACCGCCGAGGTGCCGAGCCAGGCCGGCGTGCCGGGGGCGCTCTCGGGTCGGCAGCGCAGACAGGGCCGCAAGCCCGCCTCGTGGGCGGCGGCTGCGGTGGCGAAATACCGTACGTGACGGCCATGGGCCGCGGGGGCCGGGCAGATCGGTCGGCAGTAAATCCCGGTGGAGAGCACGCCGATGTAGAACCGCCCGTCAAAGCGCGCGTCGCGGCTGCGCCGGGCGCGCTCCAGGATGGCTCGGTCGAAGGGCAGGGCGTCTTCCATGGCCGTGACCATACTCCACGGTGCGGCCGCGAACTGGCTGTTTTCGGACATGTCCTGCGCCGGGGCCACCGGCGCGCAATGCCGGCGTCGCTAGCCGGCCCGGGCCGCGTTGAAGCCTTCCATCATCAATCCCGTGCCGCCGCGCGAGACGTGCGCGACCACCGCGGTGCGCCGGTGCAGTTTCGTGACGGTGCCGAGATTGATGGCGAACGACAGCGTGACCTGCTGCCCCTTGCGCAGCCCCAGATCCGTCGTCTCGATGAACACGCCGGTGGCGCTCAGATTGACCGCCTTGCAGAGTTTGCGGCAGCCGCCGGGAACGCTGACAAAGACGATGGTGCGCGCTCGATGCCGGGTATGCAGCCGTCGTTCCACGTTGTGCCTTGCGAGGTGCTCTCGCCCTGGCGACCTGTGACGCGCAACATTATGCCCATATCGTCACGCTTGGGCACGCGATTGAACTTAGTGTGCGTCCGGCGCCTCAGCCGGCGAGGAAGCCCCCGATCACCCGCCCGAAGTGCTCGGTGTCGACCAGAAATGCATCATGTCCCTCGATGCACGGCAGTGGTGCGAAGCGCGTGGGCGTGCCGCTCGCCTCGAACGCGTGCGCCAGCGACTGTTGCTCGCCAATCGGGAAGAGCATGTCGGACTCCACGCCGACCACCAGCGCGTGCGCAAGGTCGGCACGGCGCAGCACCGCGTGCGGCTCGCCGTGCGCGGCCAGATCGAATCGATCCATGGCGCGCGACAGGTACAGGTAGCAATTCGCGTCGAATGCGTTGACCCAGCGGGCCGCCTGGACCTCCAGGTAGCCCTCGACGGCGAACTGTGCGCCGAAGGGCGTGCTGCCGCTGAGGTCCGGCCGGATCGGCTGGCGGTCGAAGCGCTCGGCCCACTCGGCGGCCGAACGGTAGGTCACGGTGCCGAGCTTACGAGCCAGGCGCAGACCGGTTACCGGCGGCGCCTCCGGGCTGTACTCGCCGTTGCGCCAGGCGGGATCGGAGGTGATCGCCTCGCGCTGGATCGAGCGCAAGGCGATCGTGAACGGCGAGGCGGCCGCCGTTCCGGAGATGCTCACCAGGCGGCGCGCCGCGCCGGGGAACAGCGCCGCGTACGCGAGCACCACCATACCGCCGAGCGATGGCCCCATCACCGTGTCGAGCCGCAGGATCCCGAGCGTGCGCACCAGTTCGTGGCCGGCACGGGCGATGTCCTCGATCGACAGATCGGGAAAGGCGAGCCGGTACGGGTGGCCGGTCGCAGGATTGATCGAGGCGGCACCCGTGGAACCGAAACAGCTGCCCAGGGAGTTGACGCAGATGATGAAGTGACGGTCCGTATCGAGCGCCAAACCCGGTCCGATCATGCGCTGCCACCAGCCCTCGTGCGGATCCTGCGCCGAGGCGGCCGCATGGGCCGTCGGCGACAGCCCCGTGAACAGCAGCACCGCATTGTCGCGCGCGCGGTTCAGCCGTCCCCAGGTCTCGTACGCCAGTTGCCCATCGTGCAGCACGTCGCCGCGCCACATCGGGAAGTGCTCCGGCAGGGGCGCAAAGCGCCGCGCATCGGACTCAGAGCGGTCGGATCTCGGTGCGGAGATGGCGGTCACGGCAGCCCTCACAGGTCGGTGTCCCCGCCTTCCGGAATCCCTTCGAACAGCGGCGTGGACAGGTAGCGCTCGCCCGTATCGGGCAACATGGCGAGCACCACCGCGCCGGGAGCGGCCTGCGCGGCCACCTTCAGGGCCGCGGCGAAGGTGCCGCCGGAGGAAATGCCGCAGAAGATGCCTTCGCTGCGCGCGAGCGAGCGCGCAGCGTCGATTGCCTCGGCGTCCGTCACCGGCACGATGCGGTGGGGAACTTCGCGGTCGAGCACCGCGGGCACGAAATCCGGCGTCCAGCCCTGGATCTTGTGCGGGGCGAACGGCTGTCCGGCGAGCAGCGAGGCGGTGGCCGGCTCCGTGGCGATGATTTGCACCTCGGGCCGGGCCAGACGGAGCATCTGCCCCGTGCCGGTGAGCGTGCCACCCGTGCCCCAGCCGCTGACGAAGTAATCGAGCCGCCGGCCGGCGAAGTCCTGCAGGATCTCAGGACCCGTCGTGTTGCGGTGATAGGCGGGGTTGGCCGGGTTCTCGAATTGCCGGGCCAGAAACCAGCCGTGCTGGCGTGCGAGTTCCTCGGCCTTGCGCACCATGCCGCTACCCCGCTCGGCCGCGGGCGTCAGCACCACGCGTGCGCCGAGCATGCGCATGATCTTGCGCCGCTCGATGGAGAAGTTCTCCGCCAAGACCGCGACGAACGGATACCCTTTGGCCGCACAGACCATGGCCAGTGCGATGCCGGTGTTGCCCGAGGTGGCCTCGACGACGGTCTGGCCGGGCTTGAGCACACCGCGCTGCTCGGCGTCCTCGATGACGCCAATGGCCAGGCGATCCTTCACCGAGCCGAGCGGGTTGAAGTACTCGCACTTCACGTACACCGTGACGTTCTTCGGTGCGAGGCGCTGGATGCGCACGATGGGCGTGCGGCCGATCGTGCCGAGAATGCTGTCGTAAATCATGCGATGATTTCTACCTCTGCGCCGCCCGGCCCCACAAGCAATGGTCGGCTATGACCTGAGATCACCGGGTTATGATCGGCCCCGGTGGCCGCTCGGGACGCGCGGCGCGGCATTGCCCAGGATGAGTCCCAGCCCATGAATTCGCCTGTCGCCCCGGTGCGGCTGCAGAAGCTCCTGGCCAGTGCCGGGGTCGGTTCGCGCCGCCAGATTGAGCAATGGATCCGCGAGGGCCGCCTGACGGTGGACGGCCGGGCGGCACAGCTAGGTGAGCGCGCCGGGACGGACAGTGACGTCCGGCTCGACGGCCGAAAGCTGCAACTGGACCCGGGCCCCGGTGCAGGGGCCGCCGAGGCACTTCTCTACTATAAACCCATCGGCGAGGTCACCACCCGTCGCGATCCGCAGGGTCGACCGACCGTGTTCGATCGCCTCCCGGCCCCGCGCAGCGGACGCTGGATCGTCGTCGGGCGCCTGGACGTCAATACCGCTGGGCTGCTGCTGTTCACGACCGACGGGGCCGTGGCCCACGGCCTGATGCACCCCTCGCGACAGATCGAGCGCGAATACCTGGTGCGGGTGCGGGGCCGGCCGGCCCCGCAGACCCTGCAGCGGCTGCAGCAGGGGGTCCTGCTCGAGGACGGGCCGGCCGCCTTCGACCGCATCGTCGAGCAGCGACCCTCGGAATCCATCGCCCAGGACAGTCCGTACGGGCAGCATACGGCCAATACGGCCTACCGCGTGGTGCTGCACGAGGGCCGCAATCGCGAGGTGCGGCGGTTGTGGGAGGCGGCAGGGCACGAGGTGAGTCGCCTGCTGCGCATCCGTTACGGTCCCGTGGCGCTGCCGCAGGATCTGCGCCCCGGCGGCTGGCGGCACCTGGAGCCGGCCGTTTTGGCGGCGCTCGAGGCCGCGGCCGCCCCGCCGTGAGCCCCTCGGGGGGCGGCCGCGGCGGTCGTCCGGCGCGGATTGCAATTTGCGCGCCAAAAACGCATTGACACCGGCGCTCCTCGAAATCAGAATACGCGGCTCGTTTTCGCGGAGGGGTACCCAAGCGGCCAACGGGAGCAGACTGTAAATCTGCCGGCTTACGCCTTCGTAGGTTCGAATCCTACCCCCTCCACCAAGTCGAGATGCGTGGCGCGGGTAACACTGCGGGCGGCAAGAGCGGGTAGAAAACTGCGGCATCGGCGGGTGTAGTTCAATGGTAGAACCTCAGCCTTCCAAGCTGATGACGTGGGTTCGATTCCCACTACCCGCTCCAGTACTCCGTTGTCCGATGCGTCACCGGGCCCACGTAGCTCAGTTGGTAGAGCACGTCCTTGGTAAGGACGAGGTCACCGGTTCGATCCCGGTCGTGGGCTCCATCGCGTAACGGGCGAGAGCCAGAGTCGATGTTCTTTCCGGGGCGGACAGCCCTAAGACGTGTTTGAGGAATATTCCATGTCCAAAGAGAAATTCGAGCGCAGCAAGCCGCATGTGAACGTGGGGACGATCGGGCACGTGGACCACGGGAAGACGACGCTGACGGCGGCGCTGACGAAGGTGATGGCCGAGACGAACGGCGGG
>JAKBDK010000031.1:0-30688 GCA_021834525.1 Pseudomonadota bacterium
TGATCCGTAACAGCCTCGAATACGCGAGCTGGAAGGATCGCAAGGTCCTCGCCCAGGCGCTGCGGCCGATCTACACCGCGACCAACGCGGAAACGGCCATGGAGGCACTTGAGGAATTCGAGCGCGGCTCCTGGGGCGAGCGGTATCCGACCATCGCGGCGTTGTGGCGTCGCGCCTGGGATCGGGTCATTCCGTTCTTTGCCTTTCCTCCGGCCGTGCGTCGCGTGATCTATACGACCAATGCGATCGAGAGCGTCAATGCGCGACTGCGTAAGATCATCAAGACACGCGGTCACTTCCCGAGCGATGAAGCGGCCACCAAGTTGATCTGGATGGCGCTGAAGAACATCACCGCTGACTGGAGCCGCTCGGCCCGGGAATGGACCGAAGCGATGAACCAGTTCGCCATCGCCTATGGGGATCGATTCACGAGAAACTTCGGATAGCAGTAGACTGCTCCTGCCGCAATGGTCTCGCCCACCACGGCCGGCTATTGTGGCAGGAGTTTTTAAACCCGCCTCAAACACAAAAAATCAGACACTCCCCTGCACGCCATCGCATGCTTTGCCCCAACGGAAAAGATGCCAAGTACGGCAGAAATTGCGGCAACTTCTTTGCGAGTCAGCTTTCTCATTATTCCACTCCTGTCTTCTGTGAGGCTGTCTTTAGCAATCGGAACAGCGGCTCGGACTGGCTTGGCAATAGCCAATAGCGAGGAAACACCCCGCAACGGGACGGGGTCGCTGGCGATCAGGTACCCGTGACGATCCAATGAGGGCAGGCGGCCGTCCGCTGTATTGAGATTGAGTCCAAGAACGTGGCATCAGTATTCTTTTTCCCGATCCATGCCGGACTGGACGTCCACCTAACCCACCCAGGGCGAATCAATAGACCAACGCGGCAGCTCCCAGCAAATGAATACGTATGCAGGCGGGAAATGAAGCGTTCCGCACTCGTGCCTCGGGGTCTGTTTGCCTCTCCTGTCGTCCGATGATCCAATGGAGCGGGTCGATCCCCGACCGGTCAAGAGCCGGCATGAATATCGCTGGCGAGCGCAGATGGCCGCCCGTCCCCGGGTCATCCATCCAGGTCTCCATCAGGGGAGCTCGACGCTCAGAGCGCCGTTCATTCGGTCAGGAAGCCGGCGGGGGCCCCTGGGAGGGAGGCGTTTGGCCGCACCACACCGATTTTGCCGCCTCGGCCTCGGTTACAGTTATACCTGATGCAGCCAAGTCCGCCGCAGACGCGGCGGCGGAGTCCTCGGCCCGGATTAGGACCCAGCGGCGGGTGCGGGTCGTCACGCAGAAGCCGTGAGCGTCAAGGTGAACGCCGACCGTCCGGTGGCGAGGGACAGTCACCACCGCCCGGCGCGTTAGGGCCGACTCGGCCTCGTGCACCTCACGGACGAGATCGGGATCGTCACCGAGGACCCTGAGGAGCGGGGCGGCGAAATCGGCTGGCGGCGTGTCGGGGCCGACCGGCACTCCGTGCTCGGCGGCGAGCCGGCGGAGCTGGCGCTCAGCCTGCGCCTGCCCGGCCTTCACTTCGGCGTGGACTTCAGGATCGGGGTGCGGGAACTCCCGCTTCTCGGTCACGGTGGCGATCCGTGCGTCCGCCATCTCAGCTGCCTCGTGGAAGGCACGGAAATCGCCTTTGCGGGCGTGCGCTGCGAGCGCATGCAATTCTGGTGGCGCGTTAATGGGCAATGTGCGGCGACACTCGCGCCACACCCCGAGGCGGCCCTTCAAGCCGAACAGCTGCCAGCCGCGGATGCCCCACGTTGCGCGCCAGCTATCCACGCCGGAGAGATCATCGCCAGTGATGTGCTGCCCGATCTTGCCGGCGCCGCAGACAGCGGTCTTGGCGCTGTAAGCCATGCAGTATTTCACCGCGCCCTCGGCGCTTCGCGCACGCTCGATGCGCACAGCGGGGCCGAGGTCGCCGAATACGGCGGTCAGGATGTCAGTGCCCCGCTGCACCTCGTCGTCGCGCATGAACTGTATCAGGTGCCAATGCACGCAGCCATCGCTATGAGGTTCAACGAACCGGCCGCCGACGAGATCGATACCGGCCTTTTTGGCGCGCGCCCGGGCAAGCGCCCAACGGTGGCGCAACTCACGCTGTCCAGCCACGGGCAGGCTGCCGTCCCACTTCGCGCGGCCGAATTTCGGCGAGGGGTGCCACGACGCCAGCAAGGTCAGGGTGACGAAGTAGGGCCACCGGCCCTGCGCAATCTCGTAGTCGATCATGCCGCGCGTTACCACGTGAAGCTCGGCGCGGCGTTGTCTGGGTTGGGGCGCCACCTTCGCCAGCGGGATGGCCTCGCCGGTCTCGGTATCGACCACCAGAGTCTCATCCATCAATCGCTGATGTTGCTCCAATTGGTCAGCACGGCGGGAGCGGGCACAGCGCGAGGCATAGCGCGCCTGATGCCCACGAGAGCCAACCTGACCCGCAAGCAGAGCAGTGGCTTCCTCCGCCTGACGCACGCAGCGGCGCATATTGCGCCTCTCGCCGCGCAGGGCGGCGGTAGGATCCAGCCGCATCAACGGCGTGGGCGCGACGCCATACCTGGCCTTGTAGGAAGACGCCCACAGCGATCGGCCGGCGCGCCACAGGGTGGCGATCCGATGCTTGGCTTCGTCGCGGATGTCACGTTCCGTCCAGCCCTTGTGCCGCCAGCCCCAGGCGGTGATTCCGCATTCCATGGCGCGGGCGAGGCGCTCATCCGACCAGCACGCCTCGCGCAGGATTGCATCGGCAGAGAGCGCCCCCTGACCCTGGTCATCAGGGGAGAGCGCGGCGTAATCGTCCCACGCCGAATCCGGTAGAGCACGACCTACGACGTGCGTACGCAGCGGTCTGGCGGCAGGTTCCATTCCTTGCCGCCCGGCCGTACTCTTTCGCGCCAACCCGGCGCGCACGACGCCGTACCCGCCTACGAGGCGGGTCGCGGGTCTAACTCAATGTCAATGAGTGCGAACACAGCGACCTCTGTGCCGCGTGCTCGCACACGCGGCGATAGAGGTGGTGTTCACAGAGGGTGGTATTGCCGCTTGATCGAGTCAAGCCGCGCAACCCGGGTTGTGCCCTGTGGGGTTTCCCCACGTCGTTTACGCCCCGCTCATGGATCACTGCTCTCGCGCGCCAACCACCATCTCAAAACAGTCGGCGTTGTGACCCACTACCCCGCGTTACTAGGCTAGTTGCGGGTTGGAACTTGGGCAGCTCTGTTTGCTGATCGTCCCGAGTCGCTCGGCAGCACTGTTCAGCGTGTCCACCCTTGCTGCTCTTCGGCGGGGGCATACTAGCTAACCTACGCCTGTGTCCTTCTGGTCCGTCCATGGGAGCCGAGCGTTGAGCATATTTCACGTCGACTGGCCGTGGCGTGTCAAGCCTACGAGAGTGCCTTAATGCTTACGGGTTCGATGGTTGGCCGTAGCGATCAGGAATTACGCACCTGTTACGCACTGACGGTGCGTTCGGCCTACAAATGCCGTAAGGTGTGGCGGTCACCCTCTCCGCCAATTCAGTTTCTCGGATGACTCCAGTCCGTCTCGAAACGAAAAGTACTCAAATAAATCAGAGAGTTCCATCTCTCAGGGCATCTCGTCCCTGCGCACGAGAGCGTGCCGACGTAGGGGTCGTGGGGCATCGCGGACGGACTTGCCTCGGGCGGCGCGGCAGTCGCTGAGCAGCGCCGTGCGAGCTCGAGGTGTTGTAAGCCCCTGGCAGCGGACCGCTCGTACGCCCGCGTTCAGCTCCGCGTCAATTCGCGGTTCGTACGGTGTATGGTCCGATGCGAAATTTCATCACGAGGGTTCGCCGGGTCCGTTTGGGCTATGCGGTAGTCAATACCGCGTTCCCTTGAGTTGCCCGTTCGCCGCAGGGCGCCGAGTTCAACCAAGTGTCCAAGATCCCGCCGCGCCGTGGCCGCGGGCGCACCCGTGAGAGCCATGTACTTGCGGGCTGAAAGACCGCCGACGAACTTGTCGAGGCCCGCGCGAATGAGCTGCGAGAGCGCCTTTTCCTTGCGTTGATTGAGGCGACCACGCAGGCGATCCCGCAATCGCATGTTCGCCAACAGGACATCCAGGCCCTCTAGCGTGTGTGCTTGCGCTGCCAGGGCGAGATCTGCGAACCGATCGAGCCAGGGTTTAACGTCCAGCGTCATGTTGGCCGCTTCGAGCTGCACGTAGTAGTTCTTGCGGTGGCGGTGGATCACGAGCGAGAGCGCGGTCAGACTCGGTTGTCCGGCGCCCTGCGCCAGCGCCTTCTCGGCGATTCCCGGCTCCGCAGGTGCAGCGCGGGGGCCGCCTCCCTGCAGACCGAATTGCCGACGGAGCGAAGATCGCACGCTGTCGCGAGCGAGGATGTCCTCTTCGATTTCGGAGATCTTCAGAGCTTCGGTGCTGATCCATTCAATGACCAGCGACAGTCGCTCGCCATCCGGCACATGACGAACGGTGGCGACCACGACCCCGCATTGGCGCAGGAACTCGGCCTCTCGCTCCGCCAACACGTTGGGGTGGTAGCGGAAATTCGGCCCGTCCAAATCTCGCCAGTTCCGGTCCATGAGCGAGAATATGGCGCCTCATCGTTCACTATTGTGGCTATTTGTGAGCGGCAACTGCGTAGTCCACGCGATCGTGAACAGGGTTTCCATGGGAGGGTGAACACGATTCCACGGCAACGTGAACGGCGTCCCGCGGGATCGTGAACACTGTGCGCCGCGCCGCGCATCGTTCAGAACGACTAGGGTGAGGGGCGTGCTGCGGCCTGCGCTGAGGTGTGCTGAAAAAACTCTCGAGCGTCTGAATCAGGGACGCGACAGAACCACGAGACGTGCGCGCGCGGAGCGACCACTCGCGTCTCGGACACTCACGCGCCGTGCCGGTGTGCTCAAAATATCGGGAACCGTGGACTTTTTGATCACCCGCGACGGGGACGAGGACCGCGGTGCCCACATCGCGCCAGCGCTGGCAGGAACCGTGCGAAGAGCCGCCAACGTGTGGCTGCAGGGAACGCTCACTCGCGATGGGTGAGGCCCGACGCGCGAACTGCTGCGTTGCGCAATCACAACAAACATCCGTCAAATATTGACTAATCGCATCGTAGCGTTGCGATGGGCGCCGGCGTCCTTGCATGGCGTTTGATGACATCGATACCATTGGTATCGATGTCATTCGGTGAATTACGAAACAAACACCGAGTTCTTGTGCGTTTCTTTTGGGGGTAATGCTCTTGATCGTCGGGATCGATCCACGGCCGCCCTGCGTCAGCGGGGCGGATGGCCGGCAGAGTTTGGCTTTCTCGATGCGACGCGCTGGGTGGGCGAATGCCCATGCCGCCTTGGCGCAACAGAAACACCCCGGCGCATGGTGCGAGACGCCAGACCCGGCAAGGGAATGGGCCACGCGACGCTCCTGCCGCACTTCGAAATCCTTTCACAAATGAAGAGGCAATTCCTATGAAATGTCGCCCGATGACGGCCATGGTCGCCGGATTTCTGACGATCGCGGCCGGCCGTGTCCACGCCAAGACCGCCCAACCCGCTGACGCCGCGAGCCCACCTCCTGGGAGCGCATCGCACGTCACCGCACCCTCACTGCCGACGCTGCAAACGGTGATCGTCACCGCTACACCCATGACCAGCGGCGTGAAACTGCTCAACGCGAGCTTCTCGGTCACGACCGCGAGTCTCAGTCAGATCCACGATGCGATGCCGTCCAGCGCGGCGGATCTGCTCAAGATTGTGCCGGGCCTTTGGCCCGAGGCGAGCGGTGGTGCCACGGGTGCGAACATCGAGATCGCCGGCTTCCCCGGCGGCGGCGACGCGCCCTACGTCACGATGCAAATCAACGGCTCCCCGGTCTATGCCGCCCCGACGATTTCCTTCATGGACAACTCATCGCTGATCCGCCTCGACGATACCGTGCAGCGGGTGCAGGTCGTGCAGGGCGGACCGTCCGTCGTGTACTCCAGTGGCCAAATCGGCGCCACGGTCAACTACATCCTGCGTCACGGCACGGCGACGCCGCACGGTGAGATTGGCCTGACGGTCGGCACCGACGGTCTGTATCGTCTGGACGGGTACTACGGTGGGCCGTTGGCCCATCATTGGTATTTCAGCGTTGGCGGCTTCTACCGCGAGTCGAGCGGGATCCGTCGCAGTCAGTTTCCGGCGAACCGGGGCGGCCAGATCACTGCCACGCTGTATCACACCTTTCACGACGGCAATCTGCTGTTGTGGGGTCGGGAGCTGAATGACAAGAACCTGTTCATCACGGATATCCCGGTCGCGGTCAATCCGAGCGGCCAGAGCGTGTCCGGCTTCCCAGGGTTCAATCCCAATACCGGCACGTTCGCCGGTGACGCCAACCGTGCCATCACGGTGCAGGAGTTTCCCTGCGTCACGCCCGGGGCCCCGGCGAACGGCTGCACTCCGGGCACCATCAGCGGTGACCTCGCGAACGGTCGAGGCTCGAATGTCCAAATGTTCGGCAGTGATCTGAATCTGCACATCGGCCGGTGGGCCCTGAGCGACAATCTCGGCTATACCGCCGGCCAGATGCCGACCAACGCACTATTCAATAACTTGGCGCCCGAGACGCTGTCGAGCTTCATCGCGGGCCAGATCGCCACCGCCAATGCCACCACGTCGATCATGGGCGCCACCGGCGGCAGCCCGTTCGTCAGCGGAACGGGGAGCCTCGTCAACGGCGGTACCCTCAATCCGGCCACAGAGGTGGCCTCGCTCGGCTTCTGGATCGTGGACAACAAGATCCAGTCGTTCACCAATGAAATCCATCTCTCGCGCGAGCTCTTCAAAGGGAATTCGCTCACGATCGGCAGCTATTTCGCCAGTTACTCGGCCAATGACAGCTGGTTCCTGGGTAATAACGAGCTGATGCTGGCCGTTCCGAACGCGCCGCTCGTCAACGTGACGCTGTCCACGGCAGCGGGTTGCCCGACGGCGGCGACGCCCGGTGGCGCCTGCACCGGGTACGTCACCCAGAACGGCATCCTGGGCGGATCGTTCTACAGCCTGCGCGACCGTTACACGGGCCGTAACACCGCGGAATACCTGTCGGATCAGTGGCACACCGGACCCTGGCTGTTCGATGCCGAATACCGAGTCGAGAATGATGTGATCGACGGCAGTATCGAAGGATTGCAAAACGAGAATCTCGACGGCAATCCGCTCACGTTCTACAACAACAGCGTCAGTGTGCGCACCGGTCAGTGGACCCCCTCGACCTATGATCACACCCTGGGGGCGTGGAGCGTGGGGGCGAACTATGACTTCAGTAACCACATGAGCGCGTATGCACGGGTCAACGCCGGGTACCATTTCCCGAGCTTCGATGATCTGCGCAGCGGCACGCCCAATGCCCAGCAGGTGAAGAACTACGAGGTCGGGTTCAAGGCCGAAGGTGATACCTTCTTTGCATCTGTGACGCTGTTTCACCGCCAGTTCTTTGGGGTTCCGTTCCAGGCGTTCCTGTTCAACGGCTCGCAGGTGAATTACTCCTACGGGGCGAACTCCAATGGCGTCGATTGGTCGGGTGACTGGCGTCCATTGCCGAACTTGCAGCTGCAGTTCACCGGCGACTGGCAGGATTCCAAGTACACGCATTTCTGCACGCAGTTTGCCGCGAGCGGCAGCTGCACGCCGGGCGCGAACAATGATGGCTCCTATCTGCAGCGCCAGCCGCGGCTGCAGTTCAGGATCACGCCCCAATACACGGTGCCGATGAGCTGGGGTGCGGTGACGGTGTTCACCACGTTCACTCACGTCGATCAGCGCTACTCCAATCCGGGAAACCAGCAGATCCTGCCGTCATATGACACGGTGGATGCGGGTATCGTGAGTGATATTGGCTCGCACTTCGAGGTCCGCATCGAGGGCACGAATCTTACGGACACCATCGGGCTCACGGAGGGCAATGCACGCATTCTGACCTCCGGGATCTCGAATGGATTCGAGATGGCCAGGCCCATCTTCGGACGCGAGATCCAGGCGCAGCTGAAGTACCTGTTCCAATAAAGAGGTGGGGAACGGGGTGACAGTTCTCAAGGCTCGCTCGTAGTCCCAGTTACCCACTTGCGGAGAGGCGAAGTGACGATGGACGACCAGCGACCGAAATCGCTCAGACGGCGCTGCACGCGAGGGGCGTGGCTCACGTAACGGGAGGTGCGAGCAGGGATGAGCCGGCGCGTGGATCGGTACCACGCGCCGGCTCATCGTGTCGCGAGGGTTGTTCTCGTGAGCTCAAGTGCGCCATGGGACGATCCGGGTCGTGGACCGTGGTGCCTCCTTCGAGAACGCGAGGGGTGAGGACAGTGTGAACCGGGCCACGGGCGCGCAGGAGTTACGAGCGCTCGAACGTCCTTCGGAGCCGAGCGACGGGGGGCAGGGCTAGACCCGAAAGCGGGTTACCATGACGCAAACGGTGGCACAGGAGCCCTGTGATGCGCACGAGTGGCCGGATGGGCGACATGAACGGGAAGTGGACGTTCACCGAGGATCGGGTGGCCGGTCGGGCTGCGAATCGGATGTCCGGTGCGATACGGCGTCGGGTGCAGGGCGGGAGGCAAGTGCGGGTGCGGTGCACCCACACCCGGCAGTTCGTCCGGGTGCTCGAAGCGACGGTCGCGTGCCGAGGGCGGCGCGCGCTCGAGGGTCGCGCGGCCCGACCTGGAAGTAGGGTGCATGGAGGCGTCGTGATCGCGCGTCGGCATGCGCTGGCGATCGTGAGCGCAACGCCGTGTGAGGCGCAGTGATGCGCACGCCATTTGCAATTCTCGGCCCCGGGGCCCTGGGATCGATTCTGGCGGCGCATCTGGCGCAGGCGGGACATCGCGTGATCGTGCTGGCGCGCGGAGAGCGCGCCCGACGCATTGAGCGCGAGGGGCTGCGCATCACCGGACTCAGCGAGATCACCGTCCCAGTCACGGTGCTCACCGATCCGGCGCAGCTCGAGGCGGCCGAGTGCCTGATCGTGGCGACCAAGACGCCCGGCACGCAAGCCGCCCTGGAATCCTTGCGACACGTGACGGTGGGTAGCGCATTCTCGGTGCAGAACGGGGTACTGAAGAACGAACTGCTCTCGGGGGTGTTCGGTGCCGAGCGGGTGTTCGGTGCACTCGCCAATACGAGCGGGGAGGTGCGGGCCGACGGGGAGGTGCTCTTCACGCGCAATGTCAACCTGTTGCTCGGGGAGCTCGACGGGCGTGAGAGCGAGCGGGCACGGTCCCTTGCGGCGACGATCGACGCGGCCGGTGTCCGTGCGTGCGCCGTGGCACACATCCTCCGTTGGGAGTGGAGCAAGTTCGTCGCGTGGCTGCCGCTGATGAGCCTGGCGGTCACGACGCGTACCGCGACCTGGCAGTACTTGAGCGACCCGGACAGTGCGTGGGTGCTGGTGCGCATGGCGCGCGAGGCCATCCGGTTGGCGACTGCGAGCGGTGTTGAGCTGCTCCCCGAGGGGGCGATCCTGCCGCTGCAGGCCATTCTCGCCGGCTCAGAGCGCGAGGCGGTCGAATCGGTGCGCGCCGCTGGCGCGCAGTTTGCGGCCGAGGCGAGCGGGCACCGCATGTCCGCGCTGCAGGATCTGGAGGCGGGCCGGCGGCTCGAGGTCGAAGAGACGTTCGGCGACGCGGTCGCCAAGGCCCGCCGTGCCGGCCTCGAAGTGCCGCTCCTCGAGGCGTTCTATCACCTGGTGGCGGCGATCGACCGGACGCGCACGGCCGCGCGGTGATCGGGCGAGGGGAGCCGTCTTCTCAGTGGGGTCTCGTAGATGGTGTTCATCACCGCCCAAGAGATGCCGGTGTGCTCGCGCGCCGGGGCGGGCGCCCAACCGGTGAGCAGGTCCTCGTGGTGGATGAAGACTCCGCGGTCACGGAAGTGCGGCGGCGGAAACACCCGAGTGAGTCGTGCCGGCTGCGCGATGCGCCCACGGCGCGCTCGGCGTGTGCCCGTCCAGTGGGCCATCGGGTCGACCCCGAGATCGTCCTCGGAGAAGTGATCAATCGCGTCCACCGTGCCGAGCATGTCGGGACCGGTGAGCACCACCGCGCGCGGCGCGGTTCCAACTCGCAGGTCGCACCGAGATCGAGAAGCTCTCAGGTGGCGTGACGCCCGCGGACACGGTGGCGTTACCAGATCCGGCGGGACAAGAGGCCGGGCGGTGGAGCGGATGCGAGGGCGTTATCGCAGGCGCAGCTGCAGGCGCACGCGCCCGTTCGAGGGCTGTCCGGACTGCTCGGTGGTGAGAAATACCCGTTTCGGGCTCACCGTGCCGTGGGCGAGCAGCGCATTCTGAACGATCTGGGCGCGCGCGAGCCCGAGGGCCACCAGTGCCCCGGGGGCGAGGTGCACGGTCGGGCGCAGTTGCGCGCGCAGCCAGCGGATCTGGCGGTGCATGCGGGCGAGGCGCTGGGCGGGGGCGGAAGTCTTGGCGGGGGGGCTCGCCGCGGGCGACGGGACGGGCGGCGTCGGATAGACGGGCCGTCGGTGCAAACGGGTGCGGTACAGCGCCGCGAGCAGCCGGCGCTGCTCGGGCGCCGGCAGCTCGGGGAAGCCGCCGGACGGGACGCGGTGCACGTGCGCCAGTGCGAGGGCCTCGATGCGTTCGTTCTTCAGGGCCACGGCATCCGCGGGGCCGCCCGGTCCGGCGGGGATATCGACGTTCAGCGCCGGGCGTGCCGCGAGCGCCTGCGAGAGCGCCGCGAGGCTCGGTCCGGCTGCATGCGGCAGCGCCGCTGAGCCGGGCCGGAAGGCGACGTACTGTGCCTGTGCAGCGCCGGCGAACAGCTGACCGATCAGATCGAACGGGGCGAGTGCGGCCTTCTCGAGCAGATGCAGCAGCATCGTCCAGACGATCGAGGCGATGTGAAAGTCCGGATCGTTCAGCGAGCCGGTGACCGGCAGGTGGATGCGGATCACCCCGTCGCGGTCCTTCAGCAGTGCCGTGGCGAGCCGGATCGGCCAGCCGACCCGATCGTGGCTCGCGCTCGCCCCGCCCCACTGCAACTGATCGACCACGATGCGGTGATCGGCATCGAGCCGGCCGTTGTCGATGCGGTAGCGAAACTGCGCACTGAGAATGCCCTGGGCGATCGCGTAGCCGGCATAGCGGTCCGAGTACGGATCGAAGATCGGCAGCTGGATGTTCTGAAAGCCGGCACGGATGTCGGTTTCGCGCCCGAGTCCGTACGGATTGAATGCTCCGCGGATGCTCACCGGCGAGTAGCGGTTGATCACCTGGCCGGCGAGTGCGACCCGGGCGATTGCGGTGCGGGCGGTCGATACGTTGTCGATGCTGCCGTGCAGATCGTTGATCGGCGCGTGGAAGCGAGGTGAGATCGATTCATCGGCGAAACGGATCGAGCCGTTGACGATCTGCAGGCGCCGCAGCAGCACCGCGAGTGCCGCCGCCGGCTTCGGGACGTTCGAGCGCGCTGAGGGCGCGGGTGGCTTCGGCTTCGCGCCGGCCTTCGCCGGTGGGAACAGTGCCGCGAGATTCAGCGTGCGGTTGGGCAGGATGACGATGCGACCCACCGGAGCATCGAGCCGGGCATCGCCGACGATGAGCCGCCCGGGCCGGTAGTCGATGCCGGTCACCTTCAGCGCTCGCCAGCCGAACAGGCCGATGCCGCTCGCGCGCGCCAGCAGGTGCAGGTCACTCAGTTCGGCGCTGCCGTGCAGGCGCATCAGGCGCCCGCGGTCGAGTTCGGCGAAGCCGCGCACGCCGAGTGCGCCGGAGTGGACTTCGGCCGTGCGGGCGAGCGGCAGGTAGGGCGCGAACGGCGCGACGGGCAGGTGACTGAGGGACACCCACAGTGCGGCGCCGCGCCGGCCGGGGATGATGCGTCCGTCGAGCACCAGATACGCGCGCGGGGCGATCCCGGCGCGCAGTGAGAACGGCACGGGGCGCTTCAGGTCCGTGCCGAGCTGCCGGGCGGTGAGGGAAAACAGCCGTACCTCGAAGTGCGCCGTCGGCGTCACCGACCGATCGCGCACCGGCAGCGTGACGTCGCTCACGGTGAGCTGCGCGAGGTGCACGCTCCACGGTGGGGCCGCGGGCGGCGCGCCACGCAGCGCAGCGTGCGTGACGGGCGCCGCGGCGTGCATCGCCGAGTGTGCAGGCAACAGGCGCAGCAGCGCCAAGCGCCCGTCGCGTTCGCGTTGGATCGGCAGCTGCAGTCCGTGCAGCGCCAGTGCCGCGATCTCGATCCGGCGCGCTGGCCATTGGAGGTGCACGTGCTCGAGCGAGAGTTCGCCGAGGCTCGCGTGCTGTCCACGGGCGGCGCCGGTGCCCTCGAGGCGGAGGCCGCGCAGGCTGAGCGCGCGCAGACGTCCCTGGGGTGCTCTGCCCGCGCTCAGCCGCAGAGCGGCGCCGGAGAGGTGGATCGAGTGGGCGCGCAGGATGCCGTGCAGCACCGTGCCGCCCTCGAGCGCGAGCGCGCGCACGGTCAGGGCGAGACTCGAGAGCGCGAGCGCAAGACCGTGCGGGCCCTCACCCACCGTGTAGCGCGTGTTCAGGCTGAGCACACCGGCGCGCGGGGTCACGGGCAGGTGCGCCGGTGCGAACCGCGTCAGCCCCGTCAGCGGCTCGCCGTCGACGGACACCCCGCCGCGCACGGCGAGCGGCGCCATCGACACCGCGCCCCACCAGGCGATGTGGGTGCCATCGCTGCTGTTGGCCTGCAGGGCGAACCGTCCGCCGCGACCGGCCCAGGAGCGGAAATGGACCAGACGGAAGGTGATGGGCGAGAGCGACTCGCGCGCCGTCGGGGAGAGTTTGCGATCGCTGAAGCGCAGCGCGCCTCGTTCGATGCGCAGATCATCGATGCGGATCTGCGGCGGGCGGCCACTCGGGGCGCGGTGTGCGTGGGTGGTCAGTGCTGCGAGGTTGGTTTTGCCGTCGGCGCCGATGCGCACATCGAGCCGCGGCGCGTCCAATTCCAGGGCGCTGATGTGATAGGTGCCGGCGAGCAGCGCCAGGGGTCTGAGGCCGATGAACAGTCGTTGCACCGAGGCGATCGCGTGGCCCCGCTCCGAGAGACGGATGTCGCGGATCGAGACGGTCAGGTGCACCGGGTCGACCCGGATCGCACCGAGTGCGAGCGTCACCCCCGGGTGCTGCTGCGCCCAGTGCGTCGCCTCGGTCCGGATCAGGCGCGGCGCGAGGGAGTACCCGGCCCACAGGTAGGCGAGCAACGCCAATGCGATCAGGCTGAAGGTGATGAGCCAGCGCCGTCCCAGCCGGTGGATGCGCTCGCGCAGGTTCATCGCGGCTCTGCGCCCCCGCCGGCGCACAGCACTCGGGTGCAGTGTCCCGCGGCGCTCGTGCAGCGGATCGTTCGTTCGCGGAGCGTGCGCATCGGCATCTCTCACATCCCGCGCCGGGTTGAAGGTCGCCTGCCCGGTGAAGTCTACAATATAATACGCGCCCGCCGCATCGCGCCGACGGCGCCATGTGGTCCCGGACAATGGAGGGTGAGATGACCTCGATAACCCCGCTTTACACTGCACATGCCAAAGCCACCGGAGGGCGCGACGGCAGCGCCGCCACGGACGATGGTCGTCTGAGGGTGAAACTGTCCGTGCCCAAGGAACTCGGCGGGCCGGGCGGCGAGGGCACCAACCCGGAGCAGATGTTCGCCGCCGGCTACGCGGCCTGTTTCATCGGCGCGATCAAGTTCGTCGCCGGCCGCGACAAGGTTGCGGTGCCGGCCGACACCTCGATCGAGTCGTCGGTGGGCATCGGGCAGATCCCGGCCGGCTTTGGCATCAACGTGCAACTGAAGGTCTCGCTGCCGGGCGTGGCGCGCGAGAGCGCCGAGCGCCTGGTGAGCGAGGCGCACAAGGTGTGCCCGTACTCGAACGCGACCCGCGGCAACATCGACGTCACGTTGATCGTCGTCTGATGCAGCGTTTCGTGCGCGCCGACGAGGCGCGCGTGCCGCTTCGCGGCACGCGCGCAGCGCAGCGCTAGATGGAGGCGTTTCTCGCCAGCCTCTCGACGGTGGCGATCGCCGAGATCGGCGATCGGACCCAGCTGCTGCTGCTGATGCTCGCCGTGCGGCACCGCCGGCCGTGGCCGATCCTCGCCGCGATGATCTGCGGAACGGTGGTGAGCTCGGCGCTCGCGGCCTTCATCGGCGAGCGGCTCGGACATGCCCTGAGTCCCCGGCTGGTCAATCTCATCGTCGGCGTGAGCCTCATCGTCATGGCCGCCTGGGAGCTGAAGCCCGAGCGGGCCGACGGGGCACAGGAGGGGGCGACCCACGGCGGGGTCTTCTGGACCACGCTGCTCACCTTCACCGTGGCGGAACTCGGCGACAAGACGCAGATCGCCACCGCGGTGCTCGGGGCCGCCTACCGCAACTTCGCCGCGGTGGTCGCCGGCAGCACGGTCGGGATGGTGCTCGCCTGCGCCCCGGTGATCTTCATCGGCAAGCTGCTCGCGCTGCGCCTGCCGCTGCGCGCGATCCGGATCGTCGCAAGCCTGCTGTTCCTCGGCCTCGGAGTGTTGTTCCTGGTGCGCGCGGCGCTCGGCCTGTCCTGAGCGCGACGCTCAGGACAGGCCGGAGCGCAGCGCCGGCAGCGGCGTCGGGGCGAGCAGTTCGGCGTCCTCGCCGCCGAGCGCCTTGAGGATGGGGCACTCGGTCGGGTCGCCATGGCCCGGGCAGGCGTCGATCAGGCTCGCGAGCCCCTGGCGCACGCGTTGCAGAGCGGCAATGCGCTGCTCGACGTCGGCGAGCTTGCTCTGCGCGGCGCGCTTCACACGCCCCACGTCCCGGCCCTTGGAGAGTGCGAGCAGGTCGCGGATCTCCTTCAGGGAGAATCCGAGCGTCTGGGCGCGGCGAATGAAGCGCAGACGCGCAAGTTCAGCAGCGCCGTAGCGGCGATAGCCGGACTGCAGGCGCGTCTTCGGGGCAAGCAGGCCGCTGCGTTCGTAGTAGCGTACGGTGTCGATGCGTACGCCGGCGCGTCGGGCGAGCGCGCCGATGCCGAGGGTGTCCATGGTCGCTCCCGGAGATGGATCAGAGTTCAGTCTATGCTCTGGAGCAAGGTCCAGAGTCAAGACCCGGGTCTCCGGCCGGTCCGGCACGGATCGCGCCCCGCACGGCCGCTCGCGAGCTGCTATCATGGCGCTCTCCCGGTGATCGTCCTGGGCGCCGTCCAGCAGTGGGCGCATGCTCAGGGACGGGTGAGCCCGCAGAGGCGGGTACGAGTACATTTGGCTGTGGTGGCCCGCATCGGCTACTCCGCGACGACCAGTCGTGAACCCCGTCAGGGCCGGAAGGCAGCAGCGGCAGCGGCGATGTCGGGTGCCGGAGCACCCGCTGGTGCGGGCCGCCTCCCATTCCGGTTGGGGATCCATGACCGAGACCTACACCGCGCTGGCGCGCAAATGGCGCCCCAAGACGTTCAGTGAACTCGTGGGGCAGGACCATGTGCGCCAAGCGCTCGTCAACGCCCTCACGAGCGGGCGCGTGCACCATGCGTTCCTGTTCACGGGCACGCGTGGGGTGGGCAAAACTACGATCGCGCGCATTCTGGCCAAGTGCCTCAACTGCGACCTCGGCGTGACCGCCACACCCTGCGGGGAGTGCGCCAGCTGCCGGGAAATCGACACCGGCCGGTTCGTCGATCTGATCGAGGTCGACGCCGCTTCGCGCACCAAGGTCGACGATACACGCGAAATCCTCGACAACGTGCAGTTCGCCCCGACGCGCGGGCGCTACAAGGTGTACCTCATCGACGAGGTGCACATGCTCTCGACGCACTCCTTCAACGCGCTGCTGAAGACGCTCGAGGAGCCTCCGCCGCACGTGAAGTTCCTGCTCGCCACCACCGATCCGCAGAAGCTGCCCGTGACGGTGCTCTCGCGCTGCCTGCAGTTCAATCTCAAGCGCATCCCGACCGTGCAGATCGCCGCGCACCTGCGCGCGGTGCTCGAGCGCGAGCAGATCGAATTCGAGGCGGCAGGACTCGCGCTCGTGGCCCAGGCCGCCGACGGCAGCATGCGCGATGGCCTCTCGCTGCTCGATCAGCTGATCGCCTTCGGCGGCGGACGGGCGGGGGAGGCTGAGGCACGCGCCATGCTCGGCACCGTGGCCCGCGATCACGTCGTGCAGCTCGCCGAGCGGCTCGCCGCCGCCGATGCCGGGGAGCTGCTGCGCTTTGCCCGCTCGATCGAGCAGTGGGCACCCGATTACGCCCAGCTGCTCGATGAGCTGGCCTCGCTCCTGACTCGCATCGCGCTGAAGCAGGTGGTGAGCGACTACCAGGGGGATGAGCTGTACGCAGACGAGCTGCTCGAGCGGCTCGCCGGCGCGCTCGGCGCCGAAGACGTGCAGCTCTATTACCAGAGCGCCATCCTCGGCCGACGCGACCTGCCGCTCGCACCCGATCCGCGCACCGGCTTCGAGATGACCTTGCTGCGCATGATCGCGTTCCGGCCGCAGGGCGGCCCCGCGGCGACGGCCTCTGCGGGCGCTGGGGCAGCCGCGGGCGCACCGGCCCCGCGCGCCGAGCCGTCCGCCGCATCGGCGGGGCCGGCGCCATCGGCACCGGCGGCCCCGAGCGGGGAGTGGGCGGCGCTGCTCGCCCAGATCGACCTGCAGGGCGCGGCCCGCCAGCTCGCCCATCACTGCGTGCTGGTCGGGCGTGAGGGTGCGCGGGTGAAGCTCTCACTCGACCCGCGCAGCCATTCGCTGCGGACCGCCTCACTCGAGGAGAAACTCGCCCAGGCGCTCTCGCGGCATTTCGGCGAGACGGTGCGCCTGGAGTTCGTGGCGGTGAACGAGCGGCGCGAGACGCCCGCCGAGACGAACCAGCGCGCGGTGCGCGAGCAGGCCGATGCGGCCCGTCAGTCCTTCGAGTCCGATCCCGGGGTGCAGGGCTTTCGTGAGCGCTTCGGCGCCGAAGTGATCCCCGAGACCGTTCGTCCCCTGAAATGAACCGGCGCGGTTGCCGGTTCCACTCAACCGATCGAGGAGCGACCTCATGCGAGGCAATATCAATCAGCTGATGCGCCAGGCGCAGGCCATGCAGGCCAACATGCAGAAGGTGCAGGACGAAATCGCGAGCCTGGAGATCGTCGGCGAAGCCGGCGGTGGCATGGTCAAAGTGACGATGACCGGCAAGCACGAGGTGCGTGCCGTGGCGATCGAGCCGGCGGTGATCGGCGAGGATCGCGAGATGCTCGAGGACCTGGTCGCCGCGGCGATCAACGACGCGGTGCACAAGGTTGAGGCGCGCGTGCAGGAGAAGATGTCCTCGGTCACTGCCGGACTGCAGCTGCCGCCGGGAATGAAGCTGCCGTTCTGATCCGCCCGTGAAGCATCCGCCGCGACTCGCCGAGCTGATCGAAGCGCTGCGCACCCTGCCGGGTGTCGGGCCGAAGAGCGCACAGCGCATGGCGTTTCACCTGCTGCAGGAGGGGCGCGCCGGTGCGCAGCGCCTCGCTCAGTCGCTCGAGGCGGCGCTCGCCACGGTGCGCCGCTGCCAGCGCTGCCGCATGTTCGCCGAAGAGGACCTGTGCACGATCTGCGCCGCGCCGCAGCGCGACGCGGCGCTGCTGTGCGTGGTGGAGTCGGCGGCCGACGTGGTCGCGATCGAGCAGTCCGCGAGCTTTCGCGGGCGCTATTTCGTGCTGATGGGACACCTCTCGCCACTCGATGGCATCGGCCCGGAGCAGCTCGGGGTGCGCGAGCTCGAGGCCCTCCTCGATGAGGGGGCGGTGCGTGAGCTCATCCTCGCCACCAACCCCACGGTGGAAGGGGAGGCGACCGCGCACTTCATCGCCGAGCTCGCCCTGCGGCGCGGTCTGAGCGCGAGCCGCATCGCGCACGGCGTGCCGATCGGCGGGGAAATCGAATACGTCGACGGCGGGACGCTGGCCCGGGCATTGAGCGGCCGGCAGAGCGTCTGAGCGCTCAGCCGCCGCGGCGGCGTGCCCGCTCGTGCGGTGCCGCGCCCAGGGTCTGCTGCAGCCGGCGCAGGCGCCGATAGCTCTCGTAGCGGCGCGGATGTATCCGCCCCTGCTCGACGGCCGCGCGCACCGCGCAATCCGGCTCGCGCAGGTGCTGGCAGTCGAGAAAGCGGCACTCGCCGGCGAGGCGTGCGAGTTCGGCGAAGCCGAGCGTGCGCGGCTCGAGGTGCTCGACCGCCGGGGCGAAGTCGCGGACCCCGGGGGCATCGATGAGCTCACCGCCCCCCGGTAGCGTGAACAGCCGCGACGCGGTGGTCGTGTGGCGCCCCTCGGCGGCGCGCGCCAGGGCACCGACCTCGATGCGCTCCTCGGGGGCGAGTCGCGCGGCGAGGGAGGATTTTCCGACGCCGGACTGTCCGACCAGTGCGGCGGTGTGGCCGCGGCACGCCTCGAGCAATTCGGTCTCACCGGCACCGGTGACGGCCGAGACCTCGATGCACGGGTAGTCCGCCTGCCGGTAAGCCTCGAGCGCCTCGACGAGCGACGCATCGCGGCCCAAATCGGCCTTGTTCACGATGAGTGCCGGCTCGATCCCGGCCGAGGTGGCCGCCGCCAGGTACCGATCGGCGACGAACAGGTCCGGCTCGGGCACCGGTGCGATGACCACCAGCAGGCGGGTGAGATTGGCGAGGACCGCCTCGGCGCGACCGCGCGCATTGGTCCGGTGCAGCACGGTGCGCCGCGGCAGGACTTCGAGCACGTGGATCTCGCCGTGGCGCTCGTCGTGCCGGCAGCGGACCTCATCGCCGCAGACGATGCCGAGTGCGCGCCCGAGCGGCCGCGCCGGGTATTCGGTCCCGTCCGCGGTACGCACCCGTACCTGCCGTCCGAACGCGCCAATCACGCGTGCATCGAAGGTTGCTACACTCATCGGACGCCGATTATCCCCCAGTACGAGCTGAACATGCCGAGCAATGAGAACCTGATCTGGATCGATCTCGAGATGACGGGCCTGAAGCCCGAGCGCGACGCGATCATCGAGATCGCCACCATCGTCACCGACAAGTCGCTCAACGTGCTCGCCGAGGGGCCGGTGGTCGCCATCCACCAGGAGGAGTCGGTGCTCGAGTGCATGGACGAGTGGAACCAGCGCCAGCACCGCAGCTCCGGACTGCTCGCGCGGGTGCGCGCCAGCCGAGTCGAGACCGCCGAGGCCGAGGCACGCACGCTCTCGTTCCTGATGCCCCTGGTGCCCCCGGGCGTCTCACCGATGTGCGGCAACAGCATCTGCCAGGACCGCAGGTTCCTCGCGCGGCTGATGCCGCAGCTCGAGCGCTTCTTTCACTACCGCAACCTCGACGTCAGCACCCTGAAGGAGCTGGCGCGCCGCTGGGCACCGAGCGCCCTCGAGGGCTTGACCAAGCAGGAGGCGCACCTGGCGCTCGCCGACATCCGCGAGTCGATCCGCGAGCTGGCGCATTACCGCGCCAAACTGTTCCGGCCGGCCTTCGGCGGCGAGCCGCTCTGAGGCGTCGGCTCCGGGCGTTTCAGCCGCGGTTCTCGCCGGCGAGGAACAGCCAGGTCTCGACCACCGTATCGGGATTGAGCGAGAGGCTCTCGATGCCCTGCTCGAGCAGCCAGCGGGCCAGATCCGGGTGGTCCGAGGGCCCCTGACCGCAGATGCCGATGTACTTGCCCTGCGCGCGGCACGCGCTGATCGCCATGGCGATCAGGCGCCGCACCGCCGGGTCGCGCTCATCGAACTGGCGGGCGACGATGGCCGAGTCGCGATCCAGGCCGAGCGTCAGCTGCGTCAGGTCGTTCGAGCCGATCGACATGCCATCGAAGTGCTCCAGATACTGCTCGGCGAGCAGCGCATTGGTCGGCAGCTCGCACATCATCACGACCTTCAGGCCGTGCTCGCCGCGCTTCAGGCCGTTCGCGGCGAGCAGTTCACCCACCTTGCGGCCCTCCTCGACGCTGCGCACGAACGGCACCATGACCTGCACGTTGGTGAGCCCCATCGCCTCGCGCACGCGCTTGATGGCGCGGCACTCGAGTTCGAAGCACGGCCGGAAGCGCTCATCGACGTAGCGCGCCGCGCCGCGAAAGCCCAGCATCGGGTTCTCCTCGTGCGGCTCGTAGCGGCTGCCACCGATGAGATTGGCGTACTCGTTCGACTTGAAGTCCGAGAGGCGCACGATCACCGGCTCCGGGGCGAAGGCCGCGGCGATCTGCGCGATGCCCTCGGTGAGCTTGGTCACGTAGAAGTCGACCGGATCATCGTAGCCGGCCATCTGCGCACGCACCTGCTCCTTCAGGGCCGCATCGAGCTGCTCATACTCGAGCAGCGCACGCGGATGCACCCCGATCATGCGGTTGATGATGAACTCCAGACGCGCCAGCCCCACCCCGCGGTTCGGCGTCCCGGCGAAACTGAACGCCCGGTCCGGGTTGCCGACGTTCATCATGATCTTCACCGGCAGCGGCGGCAGTGCATCGAGCTCGATCTGGCGCTGCTCGAACTCGAGCAGCCCCTGATAGACGTAGCCGGTGTCCCCCTCGGCGCACGAGACCGTGACGTTCTGACCTTCGGCGATGCGCTGCGTCGCATCCCCGCAGCCGACGACCGCCGGAATGCCGAGCTCGCGCGCAATGATCGCGGCGTGGCAGGTGCGCCCGCCGCGGTTGGTGACGATGGCCGCCGCGCGCTTCATCACCGGTTCCCAGTCCGGGTCGGTCATGTCGGCGATCAACACATCGCCGCTCTGCACGCGGGCCATTTCGCTGACGTCGCGGATGATGCGCGCCGGGCCTGCGCCGATGCGCTGGCCGATGCTGCGGCCGGTGACGAGCACCGTCGTGCGCGCCGCCTTCAGCGTGTAGCGCTGCAGGGTACGCCCGGCGCGGCTCTGGACCGTCTCCGGCCGGGCCTGCAGGATGTACAGCTCGCCCGTGGCGCCGTCCTTGCCCCACTCGATGTCCATCGGCTTGCCGTAGTGTGTTTCGATCAACAGCGCCTGACGGGCGAGGGCGAGGATATCGGCCTCACTCAGGCAGAAGCGCGCACGCTCCGCCGGCGCGACGTCGACCGTGCAGACGCGCTCGGCGGAGCCCGCCGGCGCATAGACCATCTTGATCGCCTTGGCGCCGAGGTTGCGCCGCACGATCGCCTCGTGACCGGCGCGCAGCGCGGGCTTGTACACGTAGAACTCATCCGGGTTCACCGCGCCCTGCACCACGGTCTCCCCGAGTCCGTAGGCGGCGGTGATGAACACGACGTCGCGAAAGCCGGAGTCGGTGTCGAGCGTGAACATCACGCCGCTCGCCCCGAGATCGCTGCGCACCATGTGCTGCACGCCGGCTGATAACGCTACCGCGCTGTGATCGAACCCCTGATGCACCCGATAGGCAATGGCGCGGTCGTTGAACAGCGAGGCGAACACCTGGTGCATCGTCGCGAGCACCTGCGTCTCGCCGCGGACATTGAGAAATGTCTCCTGCTGGCCGGCGAAGGACGCCTCGGGCAGATCCTCCGCGGTCGCCGAGGAGCGCACCGCGACGGCGATCTCCGCCCCGTCGCTCATCTGGCGCAGGCTCGCGCGCACCGCCTGCTCGAGGGCCGGCGGGAACGGCGTGGCGAGGATCCACTGGCGGATGCGCGCGCCGCAGACCGCCAGGCGCTCCACGTCATTCACGTCGAGTGAGGTGAGCTCGGCGCGGATGCGCTCATCGAGCCCGTTCTGCTTGAGAAATTCGCGGTACGCAAAGGCGGTGGTGGCGAATCCGCCCGGAACGTTGACGCCCACGCGCTTCAGTGCGCCGATCATCTCACCGAGCGAGGCGTTCTTGCCGCCCACGGTCTCGATGTCGTGCTGTCCGACCCGCTCGAAGGGAATGACGTATGCGTCCAAAAGAAACCCCCGCCTGCCGCTTGCTCCGCGCGTCGCGCGGTGGAAAACTGCCCGTCCAATGACTGCAACCGAGGCTCGCGCCGTGGGCCGACGAACCGTTTTCTTCGTCTCAGACCAGACGGGCGTGACCGCTGAAACGCTGGGTCACAGCCTCATGACCCAGTTCGAGGGTCTCGAATTTCGCGCGGTGACTTTGCCATTTGTGTCGACCCTTGACAAGGCCGAAGAGGCGGTGCGTCGCATCGATCGGACAGCCCTCGAGGACGGCCTGCGGCCGATCGTGTTCAGCACGCTGGTGCAGGACGATCTGCGCGAAGTGGTGCGCCGTTCCAACGGGCTGTGCCTGGATTTCTTCGCCGCGTTCGTCGGGCCGCTCGAGGAGGAGCTCGACACCCGCTCGACGCACCGCACGGGCCGGGCGCACGGCATCGCCGATCCGGCCATGTACTCGGTGCGCATCAATGCGACCAACTTCGCGCTGGCCAACGACGATGGGGTCGGCGGCGACTACGAACACGCCGATGTGGTGCTGATCGGGGTGTCGCGCTGCGGCAAGACGCCGACCTGTCTGTATCTGGCGCTGCAGTACGGGATCTTCGCGGCCAACTATCCGCTCACCGAGGAGGATCTGGAGTCCGGCCGGCTGCCGCAGCGGCTCGATCCGTACCGCGCCAAGCTGTTCGCGCTCACCATCAAGCCGGAGCGGCTGCAGCAGATCCGCAACGAACGCCGACCGAACAGCCGCTACGCCTCGGCACCGCAGGTGCGCTTCGAGCTGCGCGCGATCGAGGCGTTGATTGCCCGCCACGGCATTCCCTCCCTCGACACCACCGAGTGCTCGATCGAGGAGATCGCCAGCCGCATTCTCAACACCACGGGGATCGAGCGGCGCAACCGAGCCTAGCACATCTTCTTAGCACGAATATTGCACCGGCGAGCGCGCGTGCGCACGGGGCAAAGCGGCTTGCGCTGGGCCGATCCTCCGCTATAGTCGGGGTGATGCTCAACGATGCGCTCTCGCAGGTTTCCTGGCGTGCCCGTCCGCGCAGCTTCGTTGCGCTGATGAGCCTGTATGAGAGCAACTACATTCGCCTCGGCTGGCTCGCCGGGGACTTGTGCGCGCTGCGCGGCACGTACCGCTCGCGGATCGAGGGGGACTGCGATCTGTTGCTCACGGTCATCGAGCAGTGCGCCTACACCAGTATCTTCGATCTGACCTACGAGCTGCCCGAGGTGCTCGGCGTCACGCGCTGCCCGGATCTGCGCCTGCGGGTGTATCACGATGCCCGGCTGGTCGAGGCCGCATCGCCCGCCGACCGTCCCGCAGAGGCCGCGACCAAGGTGGCAGCCTGCGCGGAGCGTGAACTCCGTCAGCGCTGGGTGCGCAACATGATGTTAAATAAGTGGTTGGAGTATTGCGCGGAGCGCGGGCATCGTTTCGCGGGGACCGCCGTGTGACGTGTCGCGGCGTTCGCCGCACCGGTCATGAAGGCATTTCGACAGCTTGGGTTTCTGAAGCTTCCCTTGCAGCGCGCGCAGTCGGCGCCCGAGGACCATCGGGTGTTGGCGCTGTTTCGCAACCGAGCGGAGCTGAAGAAGGCGTTCGGGGACCTGAAGGAGGAGGTCGAGCGCCTCAAGGACCGCATCAAGCAGCAGGAAGGGGTGACTCGGCGGGTACGCGAGACGCTCGCGGCGCTCGAGCAGCGCCTCGGGGTCGATGAGACGGCCTATCCGGCACTGGTCTTCTACCAGCTGCGCCGGCTGTGGAAGAGCGGACACGATCAGCTCGAGCGCTTCATCGCCGAGCTCGCCGCGCAGCAGGAGGAGCGCGAGCGGCGGGCGCATCTGGCCGAGCACAACCGGCGGCAGTTCGCCCGGCGCCAGAGCGCCGAGCAGCACGTGCAGGTCGTGCGCGAGCTGTGCGCGCAGGCCGGCGGGCGGGTTGCGGCGCTCGAGGAGGAGCGCGCCGGCCTGCGTCGATTCTGGCACTTCTTCAAACGCCGCGCGCTCGAGCAGATCCTGACGCGCGCGCGCGCCGAGGCGGCCGCCGCCGAGGCCTCCTTCCAGAGCGCTTGCCTGAGCGCGGCGGAACTCGCCGCGGAGCAGGCCCCGGAGTTCCCCGGGCTCTCGCTGCAGGCGCGCCGGCTGATCAATCTGACCGTGATCGCCTACGCCGAGGTGATGTGCGCGAGCCTGACGGCACTGCCGCTGCTGGTGATGCGCGCCCGCGAGGCCACTCAGCACCGCGAGGTCATCGATGAGTACGGGACCCGCGCGGAGTGCCTGGCGCTGATGAATCAGATCCAGCGCGCCGAGACGCTGCTCGGGGCACGCACCCGGTTCGGACGGGAGATCCGCTCGCGCCTCGCGCACCTGCGTCGGGCCGCCCAGTATCGCGACGTGGAGGACACGGTGCCGATGGCCGAGGCCTTCAGCGACAGCGCCGAGCATCCCTCGGCGGCGGCACCGGAGGGCATCCCGAACGTGCTCGCCGAGGACACCTGGAACATCCACGGCGTCCTGCTGCGCTGAGCGGGCGGCCGAACCGCCCGCTCAGCGGAACTCAGGTGCCGCGCGCGACCTGCGGAGCGGCGCGCTCGGCGTCCAGGCGGATCATGTCGGCCATGACGTCCTCGGCCTGATCGAGGATGACGTCCGGAATCTTGTCGTTCTTGCCGCCGATCTGCCGCGAGTGCTGCAGCGGCTTCAGGCCGAGCGCCGCCCGCCGGTGGTTATCGAGGGCGAGCAGCTCGGCATCGCGCGTGTGCCGCGCGGCGCGGCGGCTCGCCAGATCCAGCGTCACGGACTTCTGTGCGCGCATCGAGTCGATCAGCTGAATGTCCCCGACCAGCCACTGGAAGTTCGGATCGTGCTGCTGGCGGGCGAGCTCATCGCGCTGCAGCGTGCGGATCGAGGGCACGGCGGCCGCACCGGTGGCCACCGGGAAGGGCACCGCCCCGATGGTGTCCCAGGGCAGCGAGCGGGGCAGGGCGCTCTCCCCGACCAGCTTCGGATCGATGGGTGAGGGCAGCACGATGTCCGGGATCACCCCACGGTGCTGGGTGCTCTGGCCGGTGACTCGGTAGAACTTGCCGATGGTCACGGTGAGCTGCCCGTCGACCGGCTTGCGGCTCCAGCGATCGAGCGGGATGAGGTTCTGCACCGTGCCCTTGCCGAAGGTGTTCTGGCCGATGATCACCCCGCGGTGATAATCCTGGATGGCGCCGGCGAAGATCTCCGAGGCCGACGCGCTGTAGCGGTTGACCAGCACGGCGAGCGGCCCGTTGTAGACCGGAGCGCTCTCCGGGTCATCGAGCACCTCGATGTGCCCGCTGCGCTCGCGCAGCTGCACCACCGGGCCGTGCTGGATGAACAGGCCCGTCAGCGCCAGCGCCTCGGGCAGGTAGCCGCCGCCATCATCGCGCAGGTCGAGGACCAGGCCATTGATGTGTTGCTGCTCGAGCTTCAGCAGCAGTCGCAGGACGTCGCGGGTGGTGCTGCGGTAGTTCGCCTCGCCGGCATCCTCCGCCGCCACGTCCTCATAGAAGCTCGGCACGGTGATGATGCCGATCCGGTAGGTGTGCCCGTTCTGGGTGACGGTGCGCAGCTTGCTCTGGGCTTCCTGGGCTTTGAGCGTCACCTTGTTGCGCACGAAGCTCAGCATCTGCTCCTTGCCCCCGGGATGCTCGCCGGCCGGCAGGATCTGCAGCCGCACGGTGGTGCCCGCCTTGCCGCGGATCAGCTGCACGACGTCGCTCAGCCGCCAGCCGACCACATCGGTGATCGCCCCGGCCTTGCCTTCGCCGACGCCGGTGATGCGGTCCTTCGGCTTGAGCGTTCCGGCGACCGCCGCCGGTCCGCCCGGGATGACGTTGACCACGGTGACGTAATTGCCGTTCATCTGCAGCGAGGCGCCGATGCCCTGATAGTTCAGGCTCATCTCGATGCGGTATTCCTCGGAGCTCATGGGCGAGAAATAGCTGGTGTGCGGGTCGTACGTGAGCGCATACGCGTTCATGACGTCCTCGAACACATCCTCGGCGCTGATCTGGGTGATCCGGTGCAGCTCGGCCTGATAGCGTTTGCGCAGCAGGCTCGCAGTTTGCGGCCAGGTCTTGTGCGCCAGCAGCAGCGAGAGCTCCTCGTTCATGACCCGCTGGCGCCACAGGGTGTTCATCTGCGCCGTGTCGGCGGGCCAGGGCGCGTGTTTGCGGTCGAACTGATAGGTTTCATGACCCGTCCAGCTCGGCTCCTTGGCGAGCAGGCTGATGGCGTATTTCAGGTGCTCCTGGCTGCGCTCCTTGAAGCGCTGGAAGATGAGGAACGCCGGGGAGAGCTGGCCGTGCTCGATCAGCTTGGCGAAGTCGTTGCGGTAGGCCGCCGAGAACCCCTGGACGTCCCCGGCGAGCAGGTAGTCGTGTTCGGGGTCGAGGAAGTGCAGGTAGCGGTCGAACACCAGGTGCGAAAAATGCGCATCGATGTCCGGATGGCTGTACTGGTACTCATTCAGGATCCCGGCGACCTTGCGCGCGATGGCGCGCTGGTTGACCGTCGGGGCGAGCGCCCCGGGCGGGAGGATCGAGGCGCTCGCCGGGGCGCGCAGCAACAGTACCGCTGAGCCGACGAGAGCGGCGGCCGCCGCAATGGCGCTAAGCCAGCCAAGACGAAAACGCAGAGATTGGGTCATCGTGAGAACGCTCGCTGCAGTCCTTCGGACACGGAGTCAGATTCGGGGCAAATGAATGGCGAGGGGCGCTCGGCGCAGCGGCAAGTCGGTCATTCCTGCGACAGGCGCCGCAGGAGCGCAAGCCAGAGCCGCACGGTGAGCAGGACCAGCAGCGGACCGAGCGCCACCGCCCAGTAGAGCAGCCAGCCATGCCCGAGCCCCGAGAAGTAGTCCCCGTAGAGCGTGAGCGGGCCGTAGCCGGGGCCGCTGTCGCCATGCGTGTACGGGCCGAGCGTGGCGTGTCCGGCCAGCCAGATCAGCACCGGCATGACCAGCACGCCGAGCGCGAGCGCGCCGCCGAGCAGCGCCGCTTCGCGCCGCAGGCGCAGCGGTCCGGCCGTCGGGGCTGCCGAGGGTTCGGGGCGCGAATTCACCATAGATCGGCAGTGTAGCCGATCCGGGCGGCGGGGAGGCCCGAATGCGCCCCGGCGGGCATGATCGACGGCCCGCGGCGCGTCCCGGCAGGTCATAATGGTGCGCATGGAGCAGATCAAAGCAGCCGTCATTGGCGTCGGCTATCTGGGCCGCTTTCATGCCCAGAAATACGCCCAATCCCCCCGCTGCCGCCTCGAGGCGGTGGTCGATGCGCGCGCGGAGGCCCGCGAGCAGGTCGCCGCAGAACTGGGCACGCGGCCGCTGGCCGATTACCGGGCGCTGCTCGGCCAGGTCGATGCGGTGAGCGTCGTGACCCCGACCCCGGCACATTTCGCGATCGCACGGGACTTCCTGCTCGCCGGGGCGCACGTGCTGGTGGAGAAGCCGATCACCGAGACCCCGCGCGAAGCGCGCGAGCTGATCGACCTGGCCGCCCGCTGCGGCCGGGTGCTGCAGGTCGGGCACCTCGAGCGGTTCAATTCGGCGATCCTCGCCGCCGAGCCGTACCTGCGCTCCCCGCGCTTCGTCGAGTGCCACCGGCTCGCCCCGTACAAGGAGCGCGGCACCGACGTGAACGTCGTCCTCGACCTGATGATCCACGACATCGATCTGGTCCAGACCATCGTCGGGGCACCGGTTGCGACCATCGATGCGGTCGGCACGCCGGTGTTCTCAGAGGCCATCGACATCGCCAATGCGCGCATCCGCTTCGCCAACGGCTGTGTGGTCAATGCCACGGCGAGTCGCGTGAGTCTGAAGACCGAGCGCAAGATGCGACTGTTCGAGGACGACGCGTATCTCTCGCTCGATCTGCAACAGAAGATCCTCACCCTGATCCGCAAGCGCGATCCGAATGGCGAGATCGGGGCACTGCCGGTGAGCATCGAGGAGCGCAGTCTCGAGCAGGGCGATGCGCTGAAGGCCGAAATCGAGGCCTTTCTCGAATCGATCCGCACCGGCAAGCCGCCGGTGGTGAGCGGGGAGGATGGGCTGATGGCGCTCGAGACCGCGATGCGTATCACCGAGCAGGTGCACGAGTCGCTCGCCACGCGTCAGCTGATGGGGCGAGGGCCGCAGCATGGCTGAGCAGCCCACACACCTCACGGCGACGCCTCGACCGGTGCGCGTCGCGGCGATACAGATGGCCTGCGGTTGGGACGCGGCAGCGAACATCGCCGCCGCGGACGCCCTGGTGCGCGAGGCGGCCGGCCGCGGCGCGCAGATCATCCTGCTGCCGGAGCTGTTCGAGACGCCGTACTTCTGCATCGAGCAGGACGTGCGCCACCTGCGCCTGGCGAGCCCCGTGGAGGAGAACCGCGCGGTGCGCCACTTCGCCGCCGTGGCGCGCGAGCTCGGGGTCGTGCTGCCGATCAGTTTCTTCGAGCGGGCGGGACCGGCGTATTTCAACTCGATCGCGGTGCTCGACGCCGATGGCACGCGCCTTGGCGTGTACCGCAAAGCGCACATTCCGAACGGCCCGGGGTATCAGGAGAAGAACTACTTCAGCCCCGGGGACACCGGTTTCAGGGTGTGGAACACGCGCTTTGCGCGCCTCGGCATCGGGATCTGCTGGGATCAGTGGTTCCCCGAAGCCGCCCGCGCCATGGTGCTCGGCGGAGCAGAGCTGCTCCTCTATCCGACCGCGATCGGCACCGAGCCGCCGCCGGCGCTGCCGATCGACTCGCGGGCGCACTGGCAGAGAACCCAGCAAGGACACGCCGCGGCGAACCTGACGCCGCTGATCGCTGCGAACCGCTACGGTCTGGAGCGCTCGCTGCAGGATCCCGAGGGGCTCTACATCCGCTTCTACGGCTCCTCGTTCATCACCGATGCGCTCGGGGCGAAGATCGCCGAGGCCGGCGAGTCGGGTGATGCGCTGCTGACGGCGGATTTCGATCTCGATCAGACCGCGAGCCTGCGCGACAACTGGTTCGTGTTCCGTGATCGGCGGCCGGAGCTCTACGGGGCACTGGTCACGTACGACGGGCGGACGCGGTGAGCGCGTCGGTCGTTTCCCGGCGTGGCGCCGGCCGCGTCGCGCTGGTCGGCGCGCGCGCCGCGCGCGGACTCGATGAGGACATGCCGGCGCTCGAGGCGGCGCTCGCCGCCGCGGGACTCACCGCCGAGGTGCTCGATTGGGACGATCCCGAGGTGCGCTGGTCCGCCTATGATCTGGCGCTGCTGCGCTCGACCTGGGACTACACCGATCGGCTCGAGGAGTTCCGCGGCTGGCTCGCGCACGTGTCGGGCGAGACGCGCCTGCACAATCCCGAACCGGTCGTCGCCTGGAATACCGACAAGCACTACCTGCGCGAGCTCGCCGCGCTCGGCCTGCCGGCGGTGGCGAGCGCGTTCATCGAGCCCCACGAGCCGGTGCGCCCGGCGCTCGAGCGCTTTCTCGCCGAGCAGCCTTGTGCCGAGTTCGTCATCAAGCCGACGGTCGGGGCCGGCTCACGCGGCGCGCGCCGACTCGGCCGCGCGCAGCTGCAGGAGGCGAGTGCGCATGCGCAGGCGCTGCAGGCGGCCGGGCGCAGCGTGCTGCTGCAGCCGTACCTCGAGGCGGTGGACCGTGACGGGGAGACGGCCTTGCTGTTCTTCGGCGGTGCGTTCAGTCACGCCATCCGCAAAGGTCCGCTGCTGCGCCCGAATGCCGATCCGACCCGGGCGCTGTTCGCCGCAGAGCACATCACGGCGCGCACACCGCAGCCGCAAGAGCGCGCCGTGGCCGAGCGGGTGCTCTCGGTGCTGCGCGAGACGGGGCGTACGCCCGAGGCATTGCTCTATGCCCGGGTGGACCTGCTGCGCGATGCGGCCGGGGCGCCGTTCGTGCTCGAGTTGGAGCTCGCCGAGCCGTCGCTGTTCCTCGGGTTCGCCGCCGGTGCGGCCGAGCGCTTCGCGCAGCAGATTGCCGCGGCGGTGCGCAGGGGCTGACGCGGCGCACCCGCCGCTCAGCGCGGGCCCGCCCGCCGCCAGAGAAGGGTGCGGTTGTGCGCCGGCATGGCGCAGTCCTCGATGAGCGCAAGTCCCGCGGACCGGGCGAGCGCATCGACCGCCTCGAAGTCGCGCACCCCGCTGTCGCTCGAGCGCTTCTTCAGCCACTGGTCGAACGCGGCATTGCTCGGGCTGGTGAAGGTCCCGCCATAGTTGAAGGGGCCATAGACGGCGAGCACCGCCTCGGGCGCAAGGACGTCGGGCAGTGCCGCGAACAGCGCGCACACGTGCGTCCAGCTCATGATGTGCAGCGTATTGGCCGTGAATACCGCATCGAATCGAGCCGCGGGCCAGGGGCCGGCCACGTCGAGCGCGAGCGGTGGCGGGAGATTCGCGAGTGCGGCCTCCTCGAGCCACGGCTGCAGGCCGGCCAGATGGGCGGGGCGCTCTGAGGTCTGCCAGCGCAGATGCGGCATCGCGGCGGCGAAGTGCACCGCGTGCTGCCCGGTGCCGCTGCCGATTTCGAGCACGCGCCGCCGCTCGGCGAAGTGCCGTTGCAGCACCTCGAGGATGGGCTCGCGGTTGCGTGCGCAGGCTTCGGAGTAGGGCTTCGGATCGGACATTCCGGCGCATGATAGCCGCGCGCGGGCCCTCGGGCGCACCGCGCGTGCGATACTTCCGGGCCTGATCGAGGCTAGCGGCCACGGCGAGGCAGCTCGCGGGTCGGACCGGGGCGAGTGCATGGGCACGTCGGGTCCGACGCGCGCGTCAGCGCCGGGGCGCAGGCG
>JAKBDK010000032.1:0-30121 GCA_021834525.1 Pseudomonadota bacterium
GCGCCGCTCGTGCCGGCGGCCCCCTCGCGGCGGGCCCCGGCGCTCTCCGCACCCGCGGCGCAGCGCGCACGGCACACGCTGCCCGACGCTCTGCCGCAGATCCCGTTCCGCGACCGACACGGACGGCTGCGCCGCTTCGCCGACTGGGGCGGCCGGCCGCTGCTGGTGAATTTCTGGGCGCCGTGGTGCTCCCCCTGCCGCGCCGAAGTGCCGTTGCTCGAGCAGCTGAGCCGCACGCGGCCTCAGGGCCTGCAGGTGATCGGGGTGGCGGTCGATGCGCGCCCGGCGGTCCTGCGCTACGCGCAGCAGGCCGGAATCCGCTATCCTCTGCTGATTGGCCTGCGGCCCGGGATGCGGGCGATCCGCGCGCTCGGGATGATGATGGCCTTTCCGTTCTCCGTGTTCGTCGATGCACACGGCCGGATCGTGACGGTCGAGGTCGGACGCCTGCACGCCGCCGAGGCGCACGTGATCCTCGAGCGCATCGGGGCGCTCGACCGCGGCCAGATCAGCCTCGCCGCCGCGCGCGGCCAGATCGCCGCGGAAATCGCGCAGCTGGCGGCACACCGCGCGGCGCACGCCCAGGGCTGAGCGATTTAAGCCTGATCCCGTCCGATCGCGACAAAATCCACCCATTTCTGGCGGAATTAGGGTAAATTGGCTGCGCTCTGTGCGCCAAGGCCTGCCCCTATTCCGCATGACACGCCTGTTGCTCCTGAACGGCCCGAATCTGAACCTGCTCGGTCAGCGGGAGCCCCATATTTACGGGGCGGACACGCTCGAAACGATCGAGCGGCGCGCCGCCGAGTGTGCACGCCAGGTGGGCTGCACGCTGGAGTGTTTTCAGAGTAACGCCGAGCACCTGCTGCTCGAGCGGATTCACCGGGCCGGCGCCGAAGGCGTGGGGTGCCTCATTTTCAATCCCGGCGCCTTCACCCACACGAGCGTCGCGCTGCGGGACGCGGTCCTGGCCGTTCATCTGCCGGTGATCGAGGTCCACCTGTCCAATCCGCACGCACGTGAGCCGTTCCGGCACCGATCGTACTTCTCGGACATCGCCCTCGGGGTGATCTCGGGCTTCGGCGCCCTGGGATATGAGTTGGCCGTGCGCGCTGCCGCACAGCATCTCGCCCGGGCACCGCACGCCGGGTGACCCCGAGTCGTTCCATTGCATACCGTCCCATGACGCGAGGGGGATTTCCCACATGGATATCCGCAAAATCAAAAAATTGATCGAATTGCTGGAAGAGTCCGGCATCGCTGAAATCGAGATCAAGGAAGGCGAAGAGGCCGTGCGAATCAGCCGCATGCCGACCGGCAACGCGCTGGTGCATGCCCTGCCGCAGTTCGCCCTGCCGCAGATGGCCGCAGCGCTGCCGGCCGAAGTGCCGGTCGCCGCCGCGCCGGCGGCCGAAGCCGCCAAGGCACGCTCCAACGAACACGTGGTCACCGCACCGATGGTCGGCACGTTCTATGCGGCCCCGACACCGGGCGCGAAGTCGTTCGTCGAGATCGGCGATGAGGTCAAGGTCGGCGAGGTTCTCTGCATCATCGAGGCCATGAAGATGATGAATCAGATCGAAGCGGACCGCGCCGGGCGGATCACCTCGATCATGGCGCGCAACGGCGACCCGGTCGAGTACGGCCAGCCGCTGTTCGTCATCGAATAAGCGCGCCGCCATGCTGGAAAAGGTTCTCATCGCCAATCGCGGTGAAATTGCCCTGCGCATCCTCAGGGCCTGCCGCGAGTTGGGCATCAAAACGGTGGCGGTGCACTCCACCGCCGATTACAGCCTGAAGCACGTTCTGCTCGCCGACGAATCGGTGTGCATCGGCCCGCCGCCCTCGACGGCGAGCTACCTGAACATGCCGGCCATCATCAGCGCCGCGGAGGTCACCGATGCGGTGGCCATCCACCCCGGCTACGGGTTTCTCTCCGAGAACGCCGACTTCGCCGAGCGGGTGGAGAACAGCGGCTTCGTGTTCGTCGGGCCGAAGGCCGAGACGATCCGCACCATGGGCGACAAGGTCTCCGCGATCCGCGTGATGAAGGCGCACGGCGTACCGTGCGTGCCGGGATCGGACGGACCGCTCGGCGATGATCCGGATGAGAATTTCCGCGTCGCCCGGGACATCGGCTACCCGGTGATCATCAAGGCCTCCGGCGGCGGTGGTGGTCGCGGCATGCGCGTGGTGCACAGCGATGCCTCGCTGCTGAACTCCATCGGCGTGACGCGCAGCGAGGCACAGGCGGCCTTCGGCAACGACCAGGTGTACATGGAGAAATTCCTGGAACGGCCGCGGCATATCGAATTCCAGGTGCTCGCCGACCACCACGGCAATGTCGTGCACCTGGGGGAGCGCGACTGCTCGATGCAGCGGCGTCACCAGAAGGTGCTCGAGGAAGCCCCCGCCCCCGGGATCACCCCGAAGCAACGGCGCACCATGGGCGAGCGCTGCGTCGAGGCGTGCGTCGCAGTCGACTACCGCAGCGCCGGGACGCTGGAGTTCCTCTACCAGGACGGGGAGTTCTATTTCATCGAGATGAACACCCGCATCCAGGTCGAACATCCGGTGACCGAGCTGATCACCGGCATCGATCTGGTGAAGGCGCAGCTGCTGATCGCCGCCGGCGAGAAGCTGCCGTACGTGCAGAACGATATCCAGATCCGCGGCCATGCGATCGAGTGCCGCGTCAACGCCGAGGATCCGAAGAACTTCATGCCCTCGCCGGGGCCGGTGCGGCTGTGGCACGCCCCGGGCGGCCCCGGGGTGCGGGTCGACAGTCACGTCTACTCCGGCTACAACGTACCGCCCTACTACGACTCACTGATCGGCAAACTGATCACGCACGGCGAGTCGCGCGAGGTGGCGATCGCGCGCATGCGCAATGCGCTCGCCGAGATGGTGATCGAGGGCATCAAGACCAACGTTCCGCTGCACCAGGAGATCTGCAATCATGCGGCCTTCCAGAAGGGCGGCACGGACATCCACTACCTGGAGCGTCGGCTGGGTCTGAAGTGAGCGCGGGACGCTGGGGCGAAGCCTGAACGGCGCGCCGCGGCGCCTGTGCACGGTGAGCCATGAGCGAGTTTCTGCAGATCAGCTTCGATCTCGGCGAGATCCCGGTGGACGGGGCGGAGGCGGCCTGCTTCGAGTGCGGCGCGAGTGCGATCACGTTCGCCGACGCGCGTGACGAGCCGGTGCTCGAGCCGGCGCCCGGGGAGTTTCGGCTCTGGCCCGCGACGCGCCTGGAAGCGCTGTTCGCGCCCGATGCGCCGCAGCAGGAACTCATCGCCCGTCTGAGTACCGCCCTCGGGGTCGCACCGCAGCGCCTCACGGCACGGCGGCTCGCCGACCGGGCCTGGGAGCGGGAGTGGCTGCGCGACTTCCATGCCATGCGCTTCGGGCAGCGCCTGTGGATCTGCCCGCAGCACGAGCAGGTGGACGATCCCGATGCGGCGGTCGTACGGCTCGATCCGGGCCTGGCATTCGGCACCGGCACCCATCCAACCACCGCGCTGTGCCTGGAGTGGCTCGACGCCCATCCGCCGATCGACGGCGAGGTCATCGATTACGGCTGCGGCTCCGGTGTGCTCGCACTGGCTGCAGCCCGGCTCGGAGCGCGGCGCGTGCAGTGCTTCGACATCGACCCGCAGGCATTGCTCGCCACACACGAGAATGCCGCGGCCAACGGTCTGCAGGGCCAGATCCGCCCGATCGCGGCGGCCGAAGCGCTCGCATCGCCGGTGGCGCTGCTCATGGCGAACATTCTGTGCGCTCCCTTGGTGGCGCTGGCGCCGCGGTTCGCCGCGCTGGTCGCAGCGCACGGGGCGGTGCTGCTCGCCGGGCTCCTCGAGCCCGATGCCGAGGAGGTCACCGCCGCCTACGCGCCGTGGTTCGAACTGAAGCCGTTCGCGACCCGCGAGGGCTGGATTGCACTGTCGGGACGGCGCCACGACGAGGTACGGATCTGAATGTTCACCGTCTGTCCCAAATGCGGCCTCATGCTGGTCGTGACGACGGCGGACCTGCGCGCCGCCCAAGGCCATGTCCGCTGCGGCCGCTGCCGCAGCGTCTTCAATGCGCTCGAATCGCTCGCCGAGACGCCCCCCCAGGACGGTGCGGCGGCCGGCCGGGCGGCCACCGCGGCACCGCCGCCGGAAGCGACCGCCAGCGCCGAGACGGTGCAGGAGAGCCCGGCCGGAGACTTCGAGTGGATCGAGCCGGAACCCGAGCCGCAACCCGAACCGCAGTGGACGCCGGAGCCGCCGGTCGATGCACCCCCGCAGCCCCCCGCGCTCGAGATGCCGCCGCAGCCGCAGCACGAAGAGGACAGCACCGTGCGGCAGGCACCGCCGCCGGCGCCCGCGGCTGAACCGCTCATCGCGGACGGCCCCCACGACGATGCTGCGCCGATCGAGCCCTCCCTGGTCGATGAACCCCCGCACGAATTTCAGCTCGACACGCCGCAGCGCCACACCGGGGCGTGGTTCGCCGGCGCTCTGGTGCTGCTGCTCCTCCTGGGTGGCCAGGCGCTGAACCACTATCGCGGGGTCCTCGCCACGATGCCGTCCGTCGGCGCGAAGATCCTGGCGGTCTACGGCGCACTCGGCATCCCGGTCGTGCCGCTGTGGAACGTGCGCGCCTACCAGGCACGCCAGCTCGGTGCGACGGTGAACGGCAGCGATCCCCACCAGATCACGGTACGGGCGAGCGTTGCCAACCACGGCCCCTGGCCGCTGCCCCTGCCGCTGCTGCGCGTGACGCTGCAGGACCGCTATGGGCGCACGATCGCTGCCCGCGAGGTACGGCCGGACGATTACCTCACCCGCGGCTTCAGCGCCACCGCCATGATGGCCCCCGGGGAGCGCATCGACGCCACCGTCGCTTTCGTCAACCCGGGCACGCAGGCGGTCGGGTTCGAGATCGATGCGTGCCTGCGCGAGGGCAGCCACGTGGTGTGCGCCCACGGAGCGCGCTGATGCTGCGCATCGGTCCGTACACGCTGCCCTCGCGCGCGGTGCTCGCCCCCATGGCGGGCGTAACCGACCGCCCGTTCCGTATTCTCTGCCGTCACCTCGGCGCGGGACTTGCCGCCTCGGAAATGCTCACGTCCGATGCACGGTTGTGGCACACGCCGAAATCGCGCCGCCGCCTCGATCACAGCGGCGAGCCGGAGCCGCGCGTGGTGCAGCTGGCCGGCGCCGAACCGCAGGTACTGGCGGAGGCCGCCCGCCTCAGCGTCGAGCGCGGCGCGCAGATCATCGACCTGAACATGGGCTGTCCGGCGAAGAAGGTGTGCGGCAAGGCGTGTGGCTCCGCGCTGCTGCGTGACGAGACGTTGGTCGCGCAGATCCTCGCGGCGGTCGTCGAGGCCGTGGACGTGCCCGTGACGCTGAAGATCCGCACCGGCTGGGACCCGGAGCATCGCAACGGTGTCGCCATCGCGCAACTCGCCGAGCGCTGCGGCATTCAGGCGCTGGCGGTCCACGGCCGGACACGCGCGGATTTTTATCAGGGCGCGGCGGAATACGAAACGATCCGTGCCATCAAGTCCACCGTGCGCATTCCGATCTTTGCCAACGGTGACATCCGCTCGCCCGCGGATGCACGCAAAGTGCTTGATTTCACTGGGGCCGACGGCGTCATGATCGGGCGCGCCGCGTTCGGTGAACCGTGGATCTTTCGCGCCATCGAAGATTTCCTCGCGGCGCGGCCCGCCGCGCCGCCCTCGCGCGCCGAGGTGCGTGATATCATCCTCGCTCACCTCGATTCCCTGTACGGCTTTTACGGCGAGGAGACAGGCGTGCGCATCGCTCGCAAACACATTGGCTGGTATTGCGAACGATGTTTTTCCGATCCGGAGCCGATTCGTCTCGATTTGATGGCGGCGCAGGACGTGCGCGAGCAGTTCGCGCGCGTGCGTCGGCATTTCGACGCGTGGGCTGCGGAGTGCGCACGCGCGGCCTGAAGCGCCATCAAAAACGCGGGAAAATCACATGACAGCAAAAAAGAAAATCGCCCAGTGGCGCGATGGGGGCATCCGCGTCACGGCCGGGGAGTTGCCGCTGCGCAGTCATGCGGAGCGGGCGCTCAGCGATTACTTCATGAACCTCAACGGCTCGCACCCCGCCGGCCTGTACGACCTGGTGTTGCGCGAGGTCGAGGAGCCGTTGTTTCGCGTCGTGCTCGATTATGTCGCGGGCAACCAGAGCCGCGCGGCAGACATCCTCGGCATCAACCGCGGCACGCTGCGCAAGAAGCTCAAGCAGTTCGGCTTGACTAACTGACGAGTTGTGATGAATCAGACCGTGCGGCCCGTTCGGCGGGCATTGCTTTCCGTTTCCGACAAGACCGCTCTGGTGGGATTCGCGCAAGGTCTCGCGCGCCACGGGGTGGAGATCCTCTCAACCGGCGGCACGGCGAAATTGCTCGCCGCGCACGGGCTGACCGTGCGCGAGGTGTCGGACCATACCGGTTTCCCGGAAATCATGGACGGGCGCGTCAAGACGCTGCACCCGAAAATCCACGGTGGACTGCTCGGACGGCGCGGCACCGACGAGCAGGTCATGGCGCTGCACGGCATCGAGCCGATCGACCTGCTCGCCGTGAACCTCTACCCGTTCGCCGAAACGGTCGCGCGCCCCAACTGCAGCTACGAGGAGGCCATCGAGAACATCGACATCGGTGGCCCGGCGATGCTGCGCGCCGCAGCGAAGAATCACGACGCGGTCACCGCGACCGTGGATCCGGCCGACTACGCCCGGATCCTTGCCGAACTCGACGCGCACGGCGGCGTCAGTGCGGCGACGCGCGCCGAGCTCGCCACCAAGGTGTTCGCGCACACCGCGCGCTACGACGCGATGGTGGCCGCCTACCTGACCCGGCAGCATTCCGCGGCGCACACACTGCCGGCGTCCCTGCCGTTGGTGTTCGACAAGGTCAGCGACCTGCGCTACGGGGAGAACCCGCATCAACGCGCCGCCCTGTACCGCGACGCGCTCGGCGGCGCCGGGCTTGCCCAGGCCCGCTTGCTGCAAGGCAAAGAACTCTCCTTCAACAACATCGCCGATGCCGACACCGCGGTGGAGTGCGTGCGGCAGTTCGCTGAGCCGGCCTGCGTCATCGTCAAGCACGCCAACCCCTGCGGCGTGGCGCTCGGCGCCGGACTGCTCGAAGCGTACGAGCACGCCTACCGTACCGACCCGACCTCGGCCTTCGGCGGCATCATCGCCTTCAACCGGCCGCTCGATGCCGCGTGCGCCGCGGCCCTCATCGGCCGGCAGTTCGTGGAAGTGATCGCCGCACCGGCGATCACCGCCGGCGCGGCGGCAGCGCTCGCCGCCAAACCCAACGTGCGCGTCATCGAACTCGGTGAGCTGCACGCGAACGGCGGCAATGCTCTGGAGTACCGCAGCGTCTCCGGGGGCCTGCTGGTGCAGAGCCGCGACAACGGCCACGTCGGCGCCTCCGATCTGAAGGTGGTCACGCGCCGCGCGCCCACGCCGGAGGAGCTCGCCGACCTGCTGTTCGCCTGGCGCGTCGCGAAATTCGTCAAATCCAATGCCATCGTGTACGCGCACGGCCGCTGCACCATTGGTGTCGGCGCTGGGCAGATGAGCCGGGTGTACTCGAGCCGCATCGCCGCCATGAAAGCCGCCGACGAGCATCTGAAGGTCGAGGGTGCCGCGATGGCCTCCGATGCGTTCTTCCCGTTCCGCGACGGCCTCGACGTAGCCGCGCAGTACGGCATCAAGGCCGTGATTCAGCCGGGCGGCTCGCGCAACGATTCCGAGGTCATCGCGGCCGCGGACGAACACGGCATGGCGATGGTATTGACCGGCATGCGCCATTTCCGTCACTGAGACGCCCATGAAGATCCTGATCATCGGTGCGGGCGGACGGGAACACGCCCTCGCGTGGAAATGCGCCGCCTCGGCGCGCGTGACGGAAGTGCTGGTCGCACCCGGCAACGCCGGCACCGCACTCGAGCCGAAGTGCCGCAACGTGGCCATCGCGGCGGAGAATATCCCGGCGCTCCTGGCACTGGCGCAGTCCGAAGGCGTCGCGCTCACCATCGTCGGCCCGGAAGGTCCGCTGGTTGCCGGGCTCGTCGATGCGTTCCAGGCCGCCGGCCTGCCGTGCTTCGGGCCGACCCGTTTGGCGGCGCGCCTGGAGGGCTCCAAGGCCTTCACCAAGGACTTTCTGGCGCGGCATGGCATACCGACCGCCGGCTCGCGCACGTTCACCCGCGAGGACTACGATCCGACCTGGCTCGAGCAGCAGTCGCTGCCGATCGTGATCAAGGCGAGCGGCCTCGCCGCCGGCAAAGGGGTGATCATCGCCGAGACGCTCGAGGAGGCCCGCGAGGCGATCGGGGCGATGTTCGCCGGCCGATTCGGGCGCTCGGGGGAGCAAGTGGTCGTGGAGGAGTTCCTGCGTGGCGAGGAAGTCAGCTTCATCGTCATGGCCGACGGACGGCACATCCTGCCGCTCGCCACCTCGCAGGACCACAAGCGGCGCGATGACGGCGATCGCGGCCCGAACACCGGAGGCATGGGTGCGTATTCGCCCGCGCCGAGAGTCACGCCCGAACTTCACGAGCGCATCATGCGCGAGGTGATCGAACCGTCGATCGCCGGACTCAGCGCCGATGGCACGCCGTACACGGGATTTCTTTACGCTGGTTTGATGATCGCCGAGGACGGCACGCCGAACGTGCTGGAATTCAACTGCCGGTTCGGCGACCCGGAAACCCAGCCCATCCTGAGCCGGCTGCGCTCGGACCTGACCGTCCTGTGCGAAGCGGCGCTCGCCGGTCGGCTCGAGACCGTGCGGGCCGAGTGGGATCCACGGGCCGCGCTCGGTGTCGTTCTGGCTGCGGAAGGGTACCCCGACGCCGTGCGCAAAGGCGAGTGCATCGAGGGACTGGATCACGCCGCAGCGCTCGCCACCGGCCGCGGCAAGGTCTTCCATGCCGGCACTCGGATCGAAGGCGATAAGGTCCTCACCGACGGCGGCCGGGTGCTATGCGCCGTCGGACTCGGCGAGTCCGTTTCGGCCGCACAGACGAGCGCCTACGAGATCGCCGCGGCTCTCCACTGGCCCGGGATGCAGTACCGGCGAGACATCGGCTACCGCGCCGTCGCGCGCGAACGGCGCCGCTGAACGCGCGTCCCCCGGGGGGTATGCCCGGGGGTGATCCCGCGGCCGCCACGTCACCCTCAGGGCCGCTCCGGCCCCCTCCGATCGGGGATGCGGCCTCTCGATGTGCCGCGAGCCGGTGGGCCCTCCCTGGCCCACCGCCCCTGCCGCGCGTGAGCGCGGTCGTGCGCTAGAAGTCCTGACCGAACTCGATGCCGAACGTGCGCGGCTGCGCAGGCAGGATGTAGACCTGGCTGTCCACACTCGGATTGCTCTCCGTGAACCGCGAGTACTCCGCCAGCCGGTTCATGAGATTGGAGACGAACAGATCGACGTGCATCCCGTTGCCCGCATTGGCGCCGATCTTCAGGTTGAACAGTGCGTAGGCGGGCAGATTGCCGTAGACCGCGTTCTGCGTCAGCAGCAGTGCCGAGGCCGTCTGGTTCTGATACATGCCGGCGAGCTGCACATAGGGCTTCCAGTCCCCCATCATCGGCAGGGTGTAGCGCACGACGACGTTCCCCTTGAACTTCGGCGCCACCGGCAGATTGGTGCCAGCGGGCACCTGCACCGGCGGCAGCGGCGTGCACGGCGGGGTGCCGGGGATGCACCCGTAGTAATTGGAGGTCAGCACCGGATCGGTAAAGGCGAAATTCGCACTGAGATACAGGCTGTGGACCGGAACCCACGCGATGGTGTTCTCGATGCCACGAATGCGTGCATTGCCGCCATTGGCGATGATCGTGACGCTGTTCGCGCCGAGGAAGGAGAACTGGAAGTTCTTCCACTCCTCCCAGAACAGCGCTCCGTTCCACCGCAGGGTGTTGTGGAACCACTGTGTCTTCCAGCCGACCTCGTAGTTCGTCAGGTAGTCCGCCTGATAGGGAGAGGGGACGGGCACCTGCCCCGCCACGACCACCGGTGGGGCGATGCGATTGACGCCGCCCGGACGATAGCCCTTGGAGTACGTCGCGTACACCATCGCGTTCGGAGTGATTTGGTAGGTGAGATTCACCCGCGGCACGCTTCCACTGCCGGTCGTCGAGGCATCAAGGTTGGTGCACGGAGAGTTTTTGACGATGGGTCCGAGGAAGCAGGTCGCAGTGCCCTCACCGGTATAGAAGTTGGCGTTGAATCCATAGAATCCGATCAGAGAATTGTCGTAGTGGTAGAACCGCATGCCTCCCGTCAGGTGCCACTGCGGCGTGATGTCCCAGGTCGCCTGGGCGTACACGGCGCGATCACGGTCGACCCGCTGCTCATCGGTCAACCAGATGGTATTGGGGAATCCGGGCACCGACTCGTTGGTCGCCGAATTCGCAGTCGGCGTATATCCGAGTCCGTTGGGGTTACCTCCGTAGACGCTGGTCCAACCGAACCCCGGGATCGTGTAATCCTGCCAGATGTTGTGCATCTGGCGTCCGACGTACGCACCCACCGTCGCGTGCACGGGCTCATCGAGCGGCGTGGTGACGCGCACTTCCTGACTCCACATCTCGAAGTCGCCCGCGCCGATGACGAACTGCTGCGGCATGATGGGGGTGCCGGCATTGCCGTCGTAATACGCGCCGGAGCCCTTCATCTTGTCATAAAATTCAGAGTAATCGCTGTAGTCGGCGATCGAATGCTGATTGCGCTTGAGGAACCCGCCGGTGTACACGATATCGAAGTCGTGGACCTTGCCCTCGATGGTGAGGGCGAGCTGATCCCAGGTGTCGTGCGACGTCTCGGGCCCGAAATGGGTCAACTTCAGATAGCCCACGGCCGGGTCGTAGCCGAAAAATCCGTTCGCTGAGATCGACTGTCCCTGGAAGGTCGGGGTGATCGTCCAGTCCTTGCCGAGGTGAAAGCGCAGCTCCACGCGCCCGCCGTAGGTATCTGAGGTGTTGTAATTGTTCTTCAGCCAGGGGCCGGCGGTGATGGCGCCCTTGCCGACCGAGGAGACCGGAGCGCACTGACCGTTCCCGGCCGCATAGCTGCTCGTGGCGTAGTACGACGGATTGGTCTGAATGGCCCAGCTGGGGAATGAGCGCACTCCGTTGAAGATGCAGCCGTTCGCGTCGGTGCCGGCAACGTTGCTGATGAAGCCCCCGTGGTGCACATCCCAGGCCACCAGGCGTATGGCCGCACGCGACCACAACGGTATATTGACGTAGCCCTGGAACACGTGACCGGGCCCGCCGTCCTGAATGATGTTCTCCTGCAGATCGTAGCCGGCGGAGAACTTATTCGGGTTCGGCTTGTTGGTGATGATGCGCACCGCGCCCGCCTCGGCACTCGAGCCGAACAAGGTGCCCTGCGGCCCCTCCAGCACCTCGATACGATTGATGTCGTACATGTGTATGGGTACGACGCCGGTGATGGTCGTCACCGGTTGCTGATCGAGATACACCCCGACGCTCGGTTCGGATCCGGAGTGGTTGCCGTCGCCACCGCTCACCACGTCGCGAATATAGATGATCGCGCCGCCCGGACCGCCGTTGCTGCCTTCACCTTGGCTGCGCACGAACGACACAGCCGGCGCCATCTTGACGTAGTCGTCGATGTTCGCGATGTTGAGTTGGCGCATCGTGCGATTGTCGAATACCTCGACGCTGATCGGCACGTTTTGCAGGTTCTGGCGGATCTTCTGCGCCGTGATCACGATGGCCTGCAGGCCGCCGCTCGGCGTGTCTGCATGGACCAGCGGCGCGGCGGCCGCGAGCGCGGCCAGCGGCAACGCGGCCCGAACGATCCCGCGAAGGACCGTCCTGGTGCTCGGCCGGACCTGTGCTCGTGACAGTTTTCTACGTCGACTGCGCGTCATTGATGACTCCCCGATGAACTTTTGACTCGTCTATTGCGCGATGCTGGCAGGCGGACTCCGACGCCCCTGCGAGCGGTCGTCAGCGAAATTCAGGAACTTGCGGATACGTGTTCAGCACCTCTCCCAGGGCGCTCTGCAGCGGCCCAAGCCAGGGTTCGTAATGGCGCCACTGATCGATGCCGTCCCGAAAGATCGGGCGGCGGACCTGTTCGGCGCTCGCCGTGCGCACCGCGCGGCTGTTTTCGTGGAAGCTGAGACACTGCGGTTCGAACGGCAGCCCGCAGCGCTCGAGCAGCTCGCGGATGGCGCGCTCGGGATCACCGATCAGCGCCTCGTAGCACACCCGCACCACTTTGCCCGGCAGCACCTCATCGTAGTGCGCCATCAGTTCGACGTAGTCCCGGTAATAGCGCCCGAGGTCTTCCAGCCCGTAGGTAAACCATTGACCGCGTGCAAAATGCTGCTTGAAGCAGGAGAAACAGCATGCGAGCGGGTGGCGCCGGGCGTCGATGATCAGCGCGTTCGGCAAAATGAGATGAATCAGGCCGATGTACCAGAAATTGTTCGGCATCTTGTCGATGAACCGCGGCGCACCGGTCTTGCGCATGATGCGAGTCTCGGCGAGATAACGCTCCCCGAGTGCGCGCAGCTGATCGCGCTCGAGGCTGGCCACGCGTTTGAGGAACGCGCCCTCTTCTTCGTCGTCCCTCGGACCGGCCAGCTCGCGTGCGATGCGCGGCAGATCCGGCAGCTCCATCGTCCCCTCGATGCGCGAGTGACTGGCGAGAATCTGCTCGATCAGGGTCGACCCGGCGCGCGGCAGACCGACGATGAAGATCGGATCGTCTGCCTCGGCGCCGGCGCCAGCGCGTTCGGCCAGAAACTCCGGCGTGAACAGCTGCTTCGAGCGGCGCACGAAGCTTGAGTTCGCCTGCGGGTCGTAGCCGTGCGCCTTACGGCGCAAGGCATTGCCGGCAGCGTAGTGCGCGAAGGATTGCTCGAATGACTGTGCGTCCTCGAGCGCCTTGCCGAGCGCGAACTCGAAGTGCAAGCGGTCCTCGTCCGTGAGATCCGTGCGCTCGAGCGCGTGCCGCATGGCGAGCACTTCGGCATCACCGAAGCGAAATGTTTTGAGGTTGGCGAGGCTCCAGTAGGCTTCCCCCAGTGTCGGCTGCATCTGCAGCGCCTGCCGGTACGCGGCGATGCTCTGCGGGATCTTGGCGAGGGTCTTCAGGGCATGCCCGTAGCTCATCCACAGCCTCGGCTGGCGCGGGTAGCGCGCCAAGACCGATTCGTAGGCAACGATCGCGTCGGCGTAGTTGCCGAGATTGGCCGAAATGGCCGCCTCGAGCGTGAGGTAGCTGGGATCATCCGGCGCTTTGGCGCGCAGGCGCCGGCATTGCTCCTCGGCCTGCGCGGCCCTGCCCGCGCGGTTCAGCACCGTCGCATAGTTGTACCGGGCCGCATCAAAACCCGGCCAGAGCGCCAACGAGCGCTCCAGGAGCGTGCAGGCCTCCCGATATTGGGTGAGCCGAGCGCAGACCTCGGCGAGCATCCGCAGCGCCGCCACGTCCGTCGGACAGCGGCTGATGCGGGCTCGCAGCAGCGCTTCGGCCTGCGGAACGTGGTTGGCATTCAATGCCGCCGCGGCGGCGCGCAGATCGGGATCGCGGCCGGCGCTCTTGAGGTAGCGGGCATAGGCCGCGTCGGCCTCCTCCGCCTGCCCGCTCGCCGTCAGCAGCTCGGCGAGTTCGAGCCACGCGGCCGGCATATCCGGCTGCTCGACGCACAATCGGCGCAGCACTTGGAGCGCCGCGACGCTCTCACCGCAGCGGCGCTGCGCAACGCCCAGCAACAGCATGGCCAGGGGTTGGCGTGGGTCCGCTCTGAGAATCTCGGCAGCATGCTCGGCGGCGAGCGACGGGTCGGTCTCGAGGACTCGAGATGCGTGCGCCAGCGCCGTGCGCAGAGATCCGCCGGAATCGGGCGCAGCGCTCATAGCATCAAAAGCACGCGCGCGTGGCGGTTCGATTCGCAGCCCTCGCCGCCCGGCGAGTAGGTGCTCCACAGAAATCGGCGATTTCCGGAGTCATCGACAATGCGACACCATCTGCGTAGCAATGGTCGTTGCTGTAGGCGTTACGCCGATCCTGGCTGATCGATCGCTGGCATCAGCAACCCATTACTGGTCGCCCCCTCTGCGGCGATAGTCACACAATTGAAATGGAATGCCAAGATCCCGGCACGGGCGCTGATTTCAGTCACGATACGATCGCGGGCTGCGTGGCTGAGCACGCGCCGAGAGGTTCGCGCGGCTCGAGGAACTGCAGGCGCGCTGCGCTCACACCGTCGGCGCACTCGTCATGTGCCTCGCAGCGGCATGTCGAACGGTTCCCGTTCTCCCGGAGGACGGGCGCCACCGCAGGGACGATCCGCGGGGATCGGCGCGGGACGGAGCATCGCTCGGAATCGCCCCATAGAGCCCCACAGCCTTCAAGACCGCAGCGGCTACGGGTCCGCGAGGACAGGGAGGCGATTGCGTACGGAGGCGGCCCACCCCGTACGGTGGGCCCGATGTCCTTCAGCGCGGCGTTTGAGGTCCAGGCGCAGCATCGAGATTTCGCGCCGCGCCCAGAACCCTCACTCGACGTCGGGCTTGAAAAATTCCTGATTTTTCAATGACCGCGTGGTCCGACGTCGAGGCCCAAGTGCCCCGCGGCGAGTCCTCAGCGTTTCATCGCCTCGAAGAACTCGCTGTTGCACTTGGTGTCCTTGAGCTTATCGAGCAGGAACTCGATGGCCGCCAGCTCGTCCATCGGGTGCAGCAATTTGCGCAGGATCCACATCTTGGCGAGTTCGCCCGAATCGGTGATCAGCTCTTCCTTGCGCGTGCCCGAACGATTGATGTTCACCGACGGGAACACTCGCTTCTCCGCGATGCGCCGGTCGAGATGGATTTCGCTGTTACCGGTGCCCTTGAATTCCTCGTAGATGACGTCGTCCATCTTCGAGCCGGTGTCGATCAGCGCGGTCGCGAGAATGGTGAGGCTGCCGCCCTCCTCGATGTTGCGCGCGGCACCGAAGAAGCGCTTCGGGCGCTGCAACGCATTGGCATCCACACCGCCGGTGAGCACCTTGCCGGAAGACGGCACCACGGTGTTGTAAGCGCGGGCCAGCCGGGTAATCGAATCGAGCAGGATCACGACGTCCTTCTTGTGCTCGACCAGACGCTTGGCCTTCTCGATGACCATCTCGGCGACCTGCACGTGGCGAGCGGCCGGCTCATCGAACGTGCTCGAGACCACCTCGCCCTTGACGGTGCGCTGCATCTCGGTCACTTCCTCCGGCCGCTCATCGATGAGCAGCACGATCAGGTAGATCTCGGGATGATTGGCGGTGAGGGAGGTGGCGATGTTCTGCAGCAGAACCGTCTTGCCCGCCTTCGGCGGGGAGACGATCAGGCCGCGCTGTCCCTTGCCGATCGGCGCCACCAGGTCGATGGTGCGTGCGGTGAGATCCTCGGTCGAACCATTGCCGCGCTCGAGCTTCAGGCGGTTGGTCGGGTGCAGCGGCGTGAGGTTCTCGAACAGTACCTTGTTGCGCGAGCTCTCGGGCGAGTCGAAATTGATCTCGCCGACCTTCAACAGCGCGAAGTAACGCTCGCCGTCTTTCGGCGGGCGGATCAGTCCGGAGATCGTATCGCCGGTCCGCAGGTTGAAGCGGCGGATCTGGCTCGGGCTGATGTAGATATCGTCGGGGCCGGCGAGGTAGGAGCCGTCCGAGGAGCGCAGGAAGCCGAAGCCGTCCTGCAGGATCTCGAGCACGCCATCACCGTAGATGTTCTCGCCGTTGCGCGCGTGCGCCTTGAGGATCGAGAAGATGATGTCCTGCTTGCGCGAGCGGGCGAGGCTCTCGAGTCCCATCGACTCGGCCACTTTCACCAGCTCGTAGATGGGCTTGGCCTTCAGGGCCGTGAGGCTCATCGAGTTGCGCGACTGTGCGAGCTCCGCGGGACTGATGATCTCCGACTCGTCGCCCTCGAAGACCTCTTCGTGCAGGTCATCCGGGCGGCCGCCGGTGTTGCCGTTGGCGCGATTGCCGTCACGTTCACGATTGCCGTGCCGTTGACCCTTGTTGGACCGGTTACGGCCCTGATTGCCGAGGTAGCCTCTCACAGATTACTTTCCAGAAATGCAGAGAGTTGGGATTTGGACACGGCGCCGACCTTCTGGGCCTCGACCGTACCGTTCTTGAACAGAATCAGCGTCGGGATGCCGCGGATGCCGTACTTGGGGGGCGTCTGCGGATTCTCATCGATGTTGATCTTGGCGATCTTGACGCGGTCCTGATATTCGCCGGCGATCTCATCGAGAATCGGCGCGATCATCTTGCACGGACCGCACCACTCGGCCCAGAAATCAAGCAGCACGGGCTTGTCGGACTGAAGGACGTCCTGCGAAAAAGTGGCATCAGTGGTGTGGACGATGTGCGGGTTGCTCACGCGGTTCAACCTCCGTCGAAGGCAGTTTTTTGTCGGGAATTAGCGAAGGGCTATCGAGGCCGGGTGGCGGGCTGGAAGCGCCCCTGCCGGAAATACCCGTCAAACGGTTACACTAACTCGTGAAATAATGAGGTATCGAGCTTGAATCAATTAGGATGCGGCCTGCGTGAAGCGCCCTCTGGGGCCGGCAGGCACAGACCGGATGGTCCGCTTGCTGGTGCGCTTTTTAGCGCGTCCAGAGCGCTTTTGCAAGGCCCAACCAGACCTCCATTCGACACTGTGACTCAGAGCCGGAATGAATCGCCGGCACGCCCTTCACGGCGCGCGGCGCGGGCGTCATGACAGCCAAAACGTCCGCAAATCCCCGGCTCAACGCTGATTCTGATCGCCCACCGGCCGGCAGATCCGGGCAGGTCATCACCGGTTCGGCTGGCGCTGCGCGTCGGTCCACGAGCGGACCGGTCCCGCTGTCCGCTCGGGGGCGTCAGCAGGTACCATGGGCGCGATAATCGATAGGCACATATTACCACAACCGCATGAGCGGCGCCTGCTTTGGGCCATTTTGGCCCGCGTGGCGCACGCCGGAGACTCGATGAACGAACCTCTTGATCACGCCGTGACCTTCGCCGGTTTCGGCCTCGCCGCCCCGGTTCTCGCGGGCATTCGCGATGCAGGCTTCGCCACCTGCACCCCCATCCAGGCCCAGACGCTGCCCATCGCGATCGCCGGCCGGGACGTGGCCGGACAGGCTCAGACCGGCACCGGCAAGACCGCCGCATTTCTCGTGGCGCTCTACAACACACTGCTCACCCAGGCCGCCCCGCCGGGCCGCACCGCGACCTCGGTTCGCGCACTCATCGTCGCGCCGACGCGGGAGCTCGCCGTGCAGATCCATCACGACGCCGAGACGCTCGGCCGCCACACGGGGCTCAAGCATGCGGTCGTCTATGGCGGCATCGACTACGAGAAGCAGCGGCGCGCGCTCGAGGAAGGCATCGATGTGCTGATCGGCACGCCCGGACGTCTGATCGACTACTACAAGCAGCACGTGTTCGACCTGAAGCATGCACAGGCCGTCGTGCTCGATGAAGCCGACCGCATGTTCGATCTGGGCTTCATCGCCGACATCCGCTACCTGCTGCGCCGGCTGCCACCACCGGAGCGGCGCCAGTCGATGCTGTTTTCCGCGACCCTCTCCTACCGGGTGCTCGAACTGGCCTATGAGCACATGAACAACCCCGAGCTGGTGCGGATCGAACCGGACAAGAAGACCGTCGATCGCATCCGCCAAATCATGTACTACCCCTCCATGGAGGAGAAGATCCCGCTGCTGATCGGCCTGCTGCGCCAGAGCGAGGCGCACCGGACCATGATTTTCGTCAATACCAAGCGCATGGCGGAGCGACTCGAGGCGGTGCTGCACGCCAACGGCGTTCAAGCCCAGGCGCTCTCCGGTGACGTGCCGCAGGCGAAGCGGCTGCGCTTCCTGCGCGACTTTCACAACGGCGAGCTCGCGGTGCTGATCGCCACCGACGTCGCTTCGCGGGGCCTGCACATTCCGGAAGTCAGCCACGTCTTCAACTTCGACCTGCCGCAGGATGCCGCCGATTACGTGCACCGCATCGGTCGCACCGCCCGTGCCGGGGCCGACGGTGATGCCATCAGCTTCGCCTGCGAGGAGTACGCGGTCGGGCTGCCGGACATCGAGCACTACATCGGCCACAAGATTCCGTCGGCGCCGATCGAGCCATCCATACTCGCCACCGATCTGGCCCTGCCCGAGACGCTGCCTGAGCATCGGCGCGGTCCGCGTCGCGGCGGCGGCGGTGGCCCCCACCCGGGACGCCGGCCGCGATCGGGTGGCGCTGGTGGCGGTGGTGGTGGTGGTCGCCGCGGCGGGCGCAGCACACCTCGCCGGCCCGGCTAGCGCCGCCTGCGGCGGCGCGCGCTATGATACGAAGACGTAGCGAGACACGACACGGCGGGGGCGCATGGCGCCGGTCCCGCTGCCGCAGCGAACACGGGGCGCGATGACCGACAGCGAAGACAACATCGATCGCGAGCTGTTCCGCAACATGGAGAAACTGCGGCAGCTGCGCATCGAGCATCGCGACCTCGACGAGGTGATTTGCCGGCTGTCGCTCGACCTGCACATCGATGAGCTGCAATTGAAGCGGTTGAAGAAACGCAAACTGGTCCTGAAAGACCAGATCACCCGCCTGGAAAGCGAGCTCATTCCCGACCTCAACGCCTAGCGCGTTGAGGTCCACCTCGAGCCCTCAGTCGGCCGCCGCGGCCGACTGCATCAGCGACCAGAGCGCCTCGACGTGTCGATGCTCGGTCGTCTCGACGCCGAACGACACCCGCACCATCCACCGACCCTCGAGCATCGCGGGGGTGAGATACGCCTCACCGGATTCGTTGATGCGCCGCGCCCAGGCGAGCGTGTGCCGATCGAGCGCATCGCCATCGAGCCCCGGCGGCTCATGCCGCACGCACACCGTCTGCAGCGGCACCGGCGCCACGCGCCGCCAGTGCGCAGCCGCATCGATGTGCTCGGCGAGCCAGCGCGCGTGGGCCAGATCGCGCCGCAGCCGCGCCTGCAGCCCGCTCACGCCCTGCTCGCGGATCAAAAACCACAGTTTCAGTGCGCGAAACCGCCGCCCGAGCGGGATCCCCCAATCGCGCAGATTGCGCACCGTTTCGTCCGAGGCGGTGCGCAGGTAGCTCGGGCTCGTGGACATCACCCGGATCAGGTGCTGCGGATCGCGCACGTAGTAGAGCGAGCAGTCGAACGAGGCGCCGAGCCATTTGTGTGCATTCACCACGAGGGAGTCGGCGCCCTCGACCCCCTGCCACAGCGATCGGCACTCCGGCAGGATCATGGCCGCGCCGGCCAGCGCCGCATCGACGTGCAGCCACAGACCGTGGGCGCGTGCCGTCGCGGCAATCGGGTCCAACGGATCGATCGCCGTGACGGCCGTCGAGCCGACCGTCGCGACGATGGCGCAGGGCCGCAATCCGCGGCGCTGATCGGCCTCGATCGCTTCGCGCAGCGCCTGCGGTTGCATCCGAAACGCCTCATCGACCGGGATCACGCGCAGATTCTCCCGCCCGAATCCCGCCAGCAGGGCCGCCTTGTCGACGGAACTGTGACTCTGACTCGATACGTACACCGTGAGCGGCTCGGCGCATCCCTGCAGTCCGCCGCGCGCTGCGGCGAAGTTCGTGGCGCGCTCGCGGGCACACAGCAGCGCCACCAGCGTCGCCGTCGAGGCCGTATCCTGGATCACGCCGCTCCAGTGTGTCGAGAGGCCCATCATCTGGCGCAGCCAGTCGGTGGTGAGATCTTCCAACTCGGTGAGCGCCGGGCTCGCCTGCCAGTTCAAGCCGAGCTGCGCCAAGCCGGTGCTCGCCAGGTCTCCGAGCACCGCCGCGAGCGAACTGTTGGACGGAAAATAGGCGAAGAAACGCGGATCCTGCCAGTGGGTGCAGCCCGGCAGGATGATGTTGGACAGATCGGCGAGCACGTCCTCCAACGGTTGCGCATCGAGCGGTGGCTCGGCCGGCAGGCGCCCGCGCACGTCTCCGGGCGCCACAGGCGCCATCACCGCACGAGTACCCTCGGCGCAATCGCGCCGGTAATCGGCGATCCAGTCGATCAGCTGGTGACCGAACGTACGAAACTCTTCGCAGTCCATGGCCGGGCCGCTCAGCCGGTGCCGCCGACCGTCAGATTCTCGATCTTCAGCGTCGGTTGGCCGACGCCGACCGGTACGCTCTGGCCTTCCTTGCCGCAGGTCCCAACGCCCTCATCGAGCTTCAGATCATTACCCACCATCGTGACGCGGGTCAGCACGTCCGGGCCGTTGCCGATCAGCGTCGCACCCTTCAGCGGCGCACCCAGCCGACCGTTCTCGATCGCATATGCCTCGCTCGCGGAGAAGACGAATTTTCCGGACGTGATATCCACCTGACCGCCGCCGAAATTCACCGCATAGATGCCGCGCTCGACCGACCGGATGATCTCCTGCGGGTCATGCGGACCGGGGCGCATGTAGGTGTTGGTCATGCGCGGCATCGTCAGATGCGCGTACGACTCGCGGCGCCCGTTGCCGGTGGGGCGCTGCCCCATGAGGCGCGCGTTGAGCCGATCCTGCATGTAGCCGCGCAGGATCCCATCCTCGATCAATGTGGTGCATTGCGTCGGGGTGCCCTCATCATCGATGTTGAGGGACCCGCGCCGTCGCGCCAGCGTGCCGTCATCGACCACCGTGCAGCCCGCCGCCGCCACGCGCTGGCCGATTCGGTTGGCGAACGCCGAGGTCCCTTTGCGATTGAAATCCCCCTCCAGTCCGTGGCCGATGGCTTCGTGCAGCAAGATGCCGGGCCACCCCGCCCCCAGGACCACCGTCATGGGACCGGCCGGCGCCGGCACGGCCTCGAGGTTCACCAGGGCCTGGCGGGCCGCCTCGCGCGCCAGACGCAGCGGCGCATCGTCCGCGACCAGCTCGGCCAGCGAGTACCGCCCGCCGGCGCCGCTGTAACCGCGCTCGCGCCGACCGTTGTCCTCGACGAGCACCGAGACGTTGAAGCGAACCAACGGACGGACGTCCGCGGCCAGCTCTCCCTCACTGTTGGCGATCAGCACCACCTGGTGCACCGCGACCAGGCTGGCAGTCACGTGCACGACGCGAGGATCGACGCGCCGCGCCTCGCGGTCGACGCGCTCGAGCCAGGCCACTTTGTCCGCATCGGGGAGCGTCGCGAGCGGATCGGCCGCCAGATACAGCTGGTGACCACTGCGCTCGTGCCAGGCCGCCACGCGTCGCTCAGTGCCGTGCTCGGCGATCGCGCGCGCCGCATGCGAGGCCTCGGTGAGCGCCGGCAGGTGGATTTCGTCCGAATAGGCGAAGCCGGTCTTCTCGCCGGCGAGCGCACGCACCCCGACGCCCTGGTCGATGCTCGCGCTACCGTCTTTGACGATGCCGTCCTCGAGCGACCAGGACTCCTGGCGGGACAACTCGAAGTACACGTCCGCGAAGTCCACCGAGTGCGTGAGCACCTCGCCGAAGATGTTCTCGAGGCGACCGTCGAGGCCGCTCGGACGCAGGATCAAGTCGCGGGCGAGGGTCAGCGAATCGGTACGGGTCAATTCGGTCATGGACGCCTTCCTATAGGCTCAAGAGGGAGGATCAGCCGAGCACGCGGTGCGCGAGCACCGGGAAGTGCTCCCGGTCGCGCTGCTCAGCCGCAAGATCGATGTCCGCCGTGACGACGCCCGGCCCCTGCGCTTGGCGCGCGAGCACCCGGCCCCAGTGATCGGTCACGAGACTGTCGCCGTGGGTTTCGCGCCCGTTGGCGTGCCGGCCGGCCTGACCCGCGGCGATCACCGCGCAGAGGTTCTCGATCGCCCGCGCGCGCAGCAGCACTTCCCAGTGCGCCTGCCCCGTGGTCGCGGTAAACGCCGCCGGCACGGCAAACAGCTGTGCGCCGCGCGCGCTCAGCGTGCGATACAGCTCCGGGAAGCGGACATCGTAGCAGACCGACAGGCCGAGCCGTCCGACGGGCGTCTCGAGTACGACCGGAGCGCTGCCCGGCGCGAAATGCGCCGACTCCCGGTAGCTTTCGGCACGGTCCGGCAGCTGCACGTCGAACAGGTGGATCTTGTCGTAGCGCGCGCGCCGCTCGCCGTCGGCGTCGTACACCAGGCAGGCCGGCGCCACCCGCCCGTCGGCCGCGCCCGAGAGCGGCACCGTTCCGCCCACGATCCACAGCCCGAGCTGACGGGCGCAGGCGGCGAGAAACGCCTGGATCGGGCCGGCGCCGTCCGGTTCGCTGACGCGCCGCCGGTCTGCGTCGGTTCGGCCCATGAACGCAAAATTCTCCGGCAGCACCGCGAGCTGTGCGCCGCGCCCGGCCGCCGCCTCGAGCAGCGTGCGCGCCTGCTCGAGGTTGGCCTCGACCTCGGCGCCCGAGGTCATCTGGATGGCGGCCACCGTGCTCATACCCGAAGCGTACTCCGTCGGCCGCACAGGCGCCCTACAGCGCCACGACGTCGAATTGGTCGATGCCGTAGAGCGTCTCGACCTGCAGCCGCACGGCGCGCCCGGCAGCGCTCTGCAGCGCCCCGAGGGCGGCGGACTCCGCCTCGAGCAGCCGGTCGACGACCGCCGGATGTGCCAGCACCAGCACATCCCCGAGGCTCTCCTGGCGCTGCAGCTCACGGAGAATCTCATGGCAGACCGTCTCGGCGGTCTTGACGAAGCCGCGCCCCTCGCAGGCCGGACAGGGCTCGCACAGCAGGTGCGAGAGGCTCTCACGGGTGCGCTTGCGGGTCATCTCCACCAGTCCGAGCGGGGAGAGGCTGACGATGCGGCTCTGCGCCCGATCGCCGGCGAGGGAGCGCTCCAGGGTGGCGAGGATCTGGCGCCGATGCGCCTCGGCGTGCATGTCGATGAAATCGATGATGATGATCCCGCCGAGGTTGCGCAGGCGCAGCTGCCGGCCGATCGCCTCGGCCGCCTCGAGGTTGGTCCGAAAGCTCGTCTCCTCGAGGTTGCGGTGCCCGACATAGCCCCCGGTGTTCACGTCGATGGTGGTCATCGCCTCGGTCTGCTCGATGACCAGATGTCCGCCCGAGCGCAGCATCACCCGGCGCTCGAGCGCGCGGCCGATCTCCGCCTCGACACCGTGCAGATCAAAAATCGGCCGCGGTCCGCCATACGGCTCGAGCCGTGCCGCGACGCCCGGGATGAACTCGGCGGCAAACTCGCGCATGCGCGCGAGGGTCTCGGCGGAATCGACCCGCACCACGTCAACGCCCCGCGAGAGCTCATCGCGCAGCAGCCGCAGCGCGAGCGGCAGATCCTCATGCACCACCGCACCGGGGGCGCAGGCCAGCGCACGCTGGCGCACGTGCCGCCACAGCCGCTCGAGGTACTCGATGTCCTCGCGTAACCCTTCGGCGGTGGCACCCTGCGCGGCCGTGCGCAGGATGAACCCGCCGCCGGCCGGGCGCAGTTGGCCGAGCAGCGTCTTCAGCCGCAGGCGCTCGTCCTCTTCCTCGATCTTGGCCGACACGCCCATGCCCTCCCCCTGCGGCAGGTACACCAGGTAGCGGGCCGGCAAGGTGACGAAGGTCGTCAGGCGCGCCCCCTTGGTGCCGATCGGATCCTTGATCACCTGCACCAGCAGCTCATCACCCGGGCTGAGGAGCCGGCGCACGTCGATTTCGGCGGCCGCGCCGGCCGGCGCCGGCTCGCCCTCCTCGAGCGGCGGACTGACGATGTCATCGACGTGCAGAAACGCCGTACGCTCGAGCCCGATGTCGAGGAAGGCCGCCTGCATGCCGGGCAGCACGCGCATCACGCGGCCCTTGTACAGGTTGCTCACCAGTCGGCGGCGGCTGGCGCGCTCAATGAAAATCTCCTGGACGATGCCCTCTTCGATGAGCGCGGCGCGGGTCTCGCGCGGCCCAACGTTGATGAGGATCTCCCTCAAGCGCGACTGCCCCGCCAGACGGCAATGCCGGCGGCGCGCAGCAGCTCGGCCGTCTCCGCGAGCGGCAATCCGACCACCCCCGAGTAGCTGCCCGAGAGCGACTCGATGAACACGGCGCCGTAGCCCTGGATGGCATAGCCGCCGGCCTTGTCGCGTGGCTCGCCGCTTTGCCAGTACGCTTCGCGCTCCGCCAGCGTCAGGTCGCGCAACCGCACGGAGGTCGCGCTGACGCGCACCTCGACGCTGCGCTCGCTCGCGAGCGCCACGGCAGTGAGCACCTGATGCACCCGACCGGAGAGCCGGCCGAGCATCGCCAGCGCATCGGCGTGGTCGACGGGTTTGCCGAACACGACCCCGTCGAGCACCACCGCCGTATCGGCCGCCAGCACCGGCAGGCGCTCCCCGCGGGTGCGCACCGCCATCGCCTTTTCCACCGCCAGCCGTTCGACGTAATCGTGGGGAGACTCCCCGGGCAGCGGCTGCTCATCGAGGTTCGCCGGCACCGCCTTGTGCGCCACGCCGATCTGCCACAGCAGATCGCGCCGTCGCGGTGAGGCCGAGGCGAGGCACACGAGCGCTGGGGTGGGCTCTGAGGTCATTCAGTCACGATGATACGGGTGATGGGCCAAGATGCTAAGCGCCCGGTACAGCTGCTCGGCGAGCACGACCCGCACCAGGGCATGCGGCAGGGTGAGCGCCGAGAGCGACAGCAGCAGGTCGGCCCGCGCACGCACCTCGGGCGCCAATCCGTCCGGGCCGCCGATCAGGAACGCGAGGTCCTGCCCGGCGTGCAGGCGCGTGGCCAACCACTCGGCGAACGGGCGCGTCGGCATCTGCCGGCCGTGCTCATCGAGGGCGATGACGAATTCCCCGGCATGCAGCGCCGCGAGCATCTTGCGGCCCTCGCTCTCGATGGCGCGGTGCGGATCCTGGCCGGCGCTGCGCCGGCCAGGATCGATCTGCACCAGCGTGAGCTTCAGCTGCGGACCGAGGCGGCGCGCATAGTCCTCATATCCCTGGGTCACCCAGGCCGGCGGACGGGTCCCGACGGCAATCAGCCGCGCGCGCATGTCGGGCGCCCTGAGGGGCCGCTACGGATGGCTGGCCGTGTGTGCGGGAGTCTCGGCCGCCGGACCAGCTTCCCAGAGCCGCTCCAGAGCATAGAACTCGCGCACCCGCGGCAGCATCACGTGCACGACGATGTCCTGCAGGTCCACCAGGACCCATTCGCCTTCGCGCTCGCCCTCCATGCCCAGCGGACGCACGCCGTTCGCCTTGGCCTGTGCGACCACGTGGTCGGCGAGCGAGCGAACGTGGCGGTCGGAAGTGCCGGAGGCGATCACGAGTGTGTCGGCGACGTCCGTCAGGCCGCGCACGTCGATGACCTTGAGGTTGACGGCCTTCATGTCTTCGAGTGCGCTGAGCACGACGCGCAGCAGCGCTGCGGCGCCCTTGGCGCGGGCGCGGGATCGGGGTGTTTTGGTGCGGCGCGCGGGAGTTCGGGTGGTCATGTTTGCGGAGAATAGCACTGGGTGTCGAGCAGAAGACGGCGCACCTCATCCGGTACGAGGTAGCGCGGATCGCGGCCGGCGAGAATCAGCTGGCGCAGTTCGGTTGAGGAAATCTCCAGCTGCGTCACGGCATGGATATAGACCTTGCCGGCGGGCTGCTCGTGCAGATCGCGGATCGAGCCGGTGCCGTGATCAACCATGACCTCGCCGAGCGGGCCGTGGGTCGGCGCCTTCCAGCCGGGACGGTGGGCCACCACGACGTGCGCCAGCGCGAGCAACTCCCGCCAGCGGTGCCAGTGGGGCAGCCCGAGAAACGCGTCCATGCCGAGCAGCAGGCACAGCGAGCGGTGCGGATGCTCGGCGCGCAACTCCGCCAGAGTATCCACCGAGTACGACACGCCGCTGCGGCGCATCTCGCGGTCATCGACGGTGAAGGCCGGCTCGCCAGCGACCGCCGCACGCACCATGCGCAGCCGCAGCTCGGCGTTGGCGATGGTCTGCTCACGATGCGGCGGATTGCCGGTGGGCAGGAACCGCACCTCGGTGAGCCGCAGCAGCTGGCGCAGCTCGAACGCCGTGCGCAGGTGTCCGTAATGAATGGGGTCGAAGGTACCGCCGAACAATCCGATGGGTTGCATGGTTTTCCGTGCACTCGGCCGCGCGCGGCGCACGGCCCTCCAGGCGCTATTTGAACATGGATCGCGGGGCTGGCACCGCCGGCCGCGCACACAGATCGGCGGCGAGCAGCGCCATCTCGTCCCAGGGATCCCCGCGCAGCCGTCCCTTGATCATGCGGTCGGCGCGCGCTGCGCGCACGATCAGCGCGCGCTGCGAGAGCCGTCCGGCACGGCGGACCGCCGCATCGAGCCCGGCACTGGGCCGCTGCCAACTGCGCCCGCCGCCGCCCGGGCGGGTCAGCGCCCCGGCCAGATCCCGCACTGCCTTGGTCAGGGCCCAGAGCACGAGCGTCGGCTCGGTGCCCTCGGCGCGCAGTCCGGCGAGCACGCGCAGCGAGCGGCCCGGGTCCCCGGCGAGCGCGGCCTCGGACAGTCGGAACACGTCGAAGCGCGCACTGTCGGCGAGCGCCTCGAGCGCCCCGGCACCCTGCGCGCCGGCGCCGAGCAGCAGGAGCTTCTCGAGTTCCTGATGAGCGGCGAGCAGATTGCCCTCGGTGCGTGCGGCGAGCAGCTCGAGCGCCTGCGCATCGAGCGAGAGGCCGAGCCGCCGGCTGCGCGCGCGCAGCCAGGGGATGAACTTGCCCGGCTCCACCGGCCAGACCGGGACCCACGCACCGTGCCGCTCGGCCGCCTGGACCCACTTGGCCGACTGGGCATCCCGATCGAGCCGCGGCGCGAGGATGAGCAGCACCGTGTCGGGATCCGCTCGCTCGAGCAGCATCCCCAGCACCGTCCCGCCAGCCACGCCCGGGCGGGCGCTCGCGAGTCGCACCTCGAGCACCCGGCGCGAGCCGAACAGCGACAGCGTGCCCGCCGAGGCGCGCACCCCCTCCCAGTCGGCGGCCCGCTCGATGAAATGCACCTCGCGTTCGGTGAAGCCCACGGCGCGCGCGCGCGCGCGCACCGCATCGGCGGCCTCCGCGGCGAGCAGCGGCTCGTCGCCGGAGATCAGGTACGCCGGCAGCACCTTTTGCGCAAGGTGAGCCTCGAGGCTGTCAGAGGTGAGTTTCAAGCGAGAACGTCGCGGACGGCAGGAGTCGGGATTATAACCGCGGCACCGCCGGCACAACCGGGCAATCTTGGGCCTGCCCGCACCGATCTGCTACGCTGAAACGCATCATGACGAGTACTCAACGACCCGCCGGCGCGCAGCGCCGGCTGTATCCGCCCGTGAAGGCCTATCGCACGGGCCGACTGCGCGTCTCGGACCTGCACGAGATCTACTTCGAGGAAAGCGGCAACCCGCAGGGCAAGCCGGCCGTCTTCCTGCACGGCGGCCCCGGCGGCGGCACCGACCCGAAGATGCGCCGTTTCTTCGATCCGGCGCGCTATCGCATCGTGCTGTTCGATCAGCGCGGCTGCGGCAAGAGCCGGCCACACGCGGAGCTTCGCCAGAACACCACCTGGGATCTGGTCGAGGACATCGAGCGGCTGCGCGAGCACCTCGGCATCGAGCGCTGGCTGGTGTTCGGCGGCTCGTGGGGCTCGACGCTGGCGCTCGCCTACGCGCAGAAGCACCCGGTACGCGTGACGGAGCTGGTGCTGCGCGGCATTTTTTTGCTGCGCCGCTGGGAACTCGAGTGGTTCTACCAGAACAGTGGCGGCGCCGCGGCGCTGTTCCCGGACCTGTGGGAACAGTACCTCGAGCCGATCCCGCCGGCCGAGCGCTCCGACCTGATGCGCGCCTACTACGCCCGCCTCACCAGCGAGGATCCGGCCGTGCGGGCCGGCGCCGCACGCGCCTGGTCGGGCTGGGAGGGCGCCACGAGTTACCTGCGCACCTCGGAGCAGTACGTCGCGAAATTCGCCGCGGGCGCCTATGCCGAGGCGTTCGCCCGCATCGAGTGTCACTACTTCGTCCACGGCGGATTCTTCCGCAGCGATGCGCAGCTGCTCGAGGACGTCGGGCGTATCCGGCACATCCCGGCGGTGATCGTTCAGGGCCGCTACGACGTGGTCTGCCCGATGCGCAGTGCCTGGGATCTGCACCGGGCCTGGCCGGAGGCGGACCTGCGCATCGTGCCCGATGCCGGTCACTCCGCGTTCGAGCGCGGCAACCTGCACGAACTGGTGAGTGCCACCGACCGGTTCGGCTGAGCGGACGGGTGCAGCGGCGAGTGCGGTACGATCCTCCCCCATGAGTCTCACCCTCGCACAGCGCGCCCGGCGGCCCAAGGTCGCCCGCCCCGCGCAAGGACGCCCCGCGCATGTGCAGCGGCGGGCGCTCGGCGCGGCAGCCGCGCTGCTCGGCGCCGTCCTGGGCACCAACGCACCGGCTCGCGCCGGTACCGACGTCAACGTGCTCTACGCCGGCTCCCTGGTCACACTCATGGAGCAGGCGGTCGGCCCGGCGTTCGATCAGGCGAGTGGGGATCGTTTCCGCGGCTATGCCGGTGGCTCGAAGCTGCTGGCCAACGAGATCGCCGCCCGGTTGCGGCGCGCCGATGTGTTCATCAGCGCCGCACCGGCCATCAATGCGCGCCTGATGGGCCGGCGCAAGGGCCGCTGGATCGGCGCCTACCTCACCTTCGCCCGCTCACCGCTGGTGATCGGGTACAACCCGCAGAGCCGGTTCGCGCCGCTGTGGCGCTCACGGCCCTGGTACCAGGTGTTGCAGGAGCCGGGCCTGCGCCTGGGCCGCACCGACCCGAAGCTCGACCCGAAGGGCGCGCTCACGGTACGGCTGCTGCGCCGCGCGGCGATTCGCTACGACCTGCCGGGACTGGCGCACCGCGTGCTCGGAGGGGTGGAGAATCCCGCCCAGGTACTGCCCGAGGAGACGTTGCTCGGGCGGCTGCAGTCCGGGCAGCTCGATGCCGGGTTCTTCTACTCGACCGAGACCGCCGCGGCCGGGATTCCCGCCGTCCGGCTGCCGCGCGGCCTGACCCCCCAGGCCCTGTATACCGTCGCACTGGTCCGGGACGCCCCGCATCGGCGCGCCGGCGTCGCATTCATCGAATTCCTGCTCGGCCCCGTCGGCCGTAAGCTGATGCGCGCCCAGGGCCTGAGGGTGTTCGCACCCGTCGCCAGCGGCGATGAGCGCACGCTGCCGACCGCGCTGCGCCGCCTCCTGCACGGCAGCCCGCCCCGATGAGCCGTACGCGCCCGGGGGGTGGCACCCGCGGGCCGGCACGTCCGCCCGCCTAGGCCCGCCCCGTGTCGCGGCCGCTCGCCTCCCCCCTGCCCTGGCTCGCCGCACTGCTGGCGGTGTATCTGCTTGCGCCGCTGCTCGCCGGCGTGCAGGCGCTCGCTGCGACCCACTGGAGCGGGATCGATTACGGCGCACTGGGACATGCCTGCGCGGTGTCCCTCGCCAGTGCCAGCGCCGCAACGGCACTGACGGCGCTGTGCGGCATTCCGCTCGGCTGGCTGCTCGCGCGCGTCCCGGGGCGGGCCATGAGCGTGCTCGGCTTGCTCGTGCAACTGCCGCTGGCGCTACCGCCGCTCGCCAGCGGCGTGCTGCTGCTGTTCCTGCTCGGCTACCACGGACCCCTCGGACGGCTCACCCACGGCGCGTTCACAGACTCCTTCGCCGGCATCGTGCTCGCCGAAACCTTCGTCTCCGCGCCGTTCGTCATCATCGCGGCGCGCTCGGCATTTGCAGCCATGGACCCGGCGATCGAGGACGTCGCCGCGACGCTCGGCCGCGGCCGGCTGGCGGTGTTCCTGCGCGCGACCTTGCCGACGGCACGCCCGGCGCTGCTCGCCGGTCTGCTGCTCGCCTGGCTGCGTGCCTTCGGAGAATTTGGGGCCACCGTGATGGTCGCCTACCATCCCTACTCGCTGCCGGTGTACACCTACGTGGCGTTCGGCGAGCGGGGTCTGCCGGCGATGCTGCCGGTGCTGCTGGCGGCCCTGGTCCTGGCGCTCGCGGTGATGGCGCTGAGCAGCGTGGCCGGCACGCGCCGCGCGGGGCGCGCGCCGGCGCCACCGGCGCCCCGCCGCCCGTCGTGTGCGACGGCGCGCACGGAACCCC
>JAKBDK010000033.1:0-29835 GCA_021834525.1 Pseudomonadota bacterium
GGGCATCCGCCGCGAGCGCGCCGAGATCAAGCACATCGCCGCCGATCCGGCGCCGCCGACCTTCCAGAACACGCTGGTGGCGCTCGAGCGCTCCGGGCGGCTCCTGAACCGGGTCATGGGCGTGTTCGGTGCGCTGACCTCGGCGAACACCGACCCGACGCTGCAGAAGGTACAGGCCGAGGAGGCCGGACCGCTCGCGGCGCTCAATGATGATCTGTACCTCAACGGCCGGCTGTTCCAACGCGTCAAGGCGGTGTACGCGCACCGCGCCGCGTTGAATTCGCTCCCCGAGGCGCGAGCGCTGCTGCGGCTGTACTACCGCCGCTTCGTCATGAACGGGGCGCTGCTCGCCCCGGCCGACAAGCGCCGACTGGCCGCGATGAACGAGCGGCTGGCGAAGCTGACCACCGAGTTCCAGCAGAAACTGCTCAAGGCGACCGATGCCGGCGCGCTCGTCATCACCGACAAGCGCGATCTGGCCGGACTGACGCCCGGGATGATCGCCGCGGCGGCGCATGCGGCCGCCGCGCGCGGCCTGCCGGGCAAGTGGGTGATCACGCTGCAGAGCACCACCCAGCAGCCGGCGCTCGCCTACCTGTCGAACCGCGCCGTGCGACATGAGCTGTTCGAGCGCTCCTGGAACCGCACCGAGCGGGGCGGGCCGTACGACACCCGCAAGACCATCGAGCAGATCGCTCAGCTGCGCGCGCAGAAGGCGCACCTGCTCGGCTACCCGAACTTCGCCGCCTATCGGCTGCAGAGCCAGATGGCTCACACCCCGGCGACGGTCGAGCATTTCCTCCGCCAGCTGGTGCCCCCGACGGTGGCCGCCGTGCACCGCGAGGCGCACATCCTGCAGGCGCAGATCGTGCACGACGGCGGGCACTTCACGCTGCGTCCCTGGGACTGGGAGTACTACGTCAACCGCGCCAAGGCGGCCCGCTACCACCTGACCAATGCCCAGGTGCGCCCCTACCTGGTCCTGAACAACGTCATCCACCGCGGCCTCTTTTACCTCGCGCACCGCCTGTACGGACTCACCTTCAAGGCGCGCAAGGACCTGCCGGTCTATCAGAAGGACGTGCAGGTGTACGAGGTGTACGACGTCACGGGCAAGCCGCTCGGGCTGATCTACTTCGACTACTTCCGGCGCGCCAACAAGTCCGGTGGCGCATGGATGGACAACTTCGTCGTCCAGTCGAGCCTGCTCGGGCATGCCCCGGTGGTCTACAACGTGGCGAACTTCACCAAGCCCGCCCCCGGACACCCGGCGCTGATCAGCATCGATGATGCGGTCACCATGTTCCACGAGTTCGGGCATGGACTGAACAGCCTGCTCGCCGATGAGGTCTATCCGAGCCTCTCCGGGACGAACACGGCGCGGGACTTCGTCGAGTTTCCCTCGCAGTTCGATGAGCGTTGGGCGGTCTATCCGGCCGTGCTGCGTCACTACGCGCTGAACGACCGCACCGGTAAGCCGATGCCCCAATCGCTGATGCGCAAGATCCAGCGGGCGGGCAACTTCAATGCCGGCTACAGCGTCGGGGAGGAACTCGCCGCCGCCGAGCTCGACATGCAGTGGCACACGCTGCCCTGGAATGCACCGCTGCAGAATGCCGATACGTTCGAGCGCGCCGCCCTGAAGCGCACCGGGATGGCGCTCCCCGACGTGCCTCCGCGGTACCGCTCGAGCTTCTTCCCGCACATCTGGGGCGGTGGATATGCCGCCGGGTACTACGCGTACTTCTGGACCGAGATGCTCGCCGATGACGCCTACGACTGGTTCCTGAAGCACGGTGGACCGACCCGGGCCAACGGCCTGCGGTTCCGCGACCGGGTGCTCGCGCGCGGCCACACGGAAGGGTATTGGAAGATGTTCCGCAGCTTCTACGGCGGCAACCCCCGCATCGGGCCGCTGCTGCGCTATCACGGCTTCAGCGTTCCGGCCGGACACTGAGCGATCCCCCTCGGCGGGATCCGGTCTGCGACGGACCGGATCCCGCCGGGGTTCCTGCCTTCGTTGCTCAATTGCAACACCCCCGGGGCGGGACTACCCAGCGCCTGCGTGAGCAGGTATCCTCCTGCCACGACTCGCAAACGAACGCTTGTTTTAATTTGCGGCGGGTCAGGGGGGGATTGCATGTTGAAGAAGACTCGGGGCTTGGTTTGCGCTGGCCTCACCCTGTTCGCCCTGGCGGGCTGCGGGAGCAACAGCCAGACCGCGACCGTCGCCACCTCGACGCAAGCCGGCACGCTGGCGGTCACTCCGCCGCTGCGGGTCGCCTCACTGACCGCTGCGGCGTTCGCCGCGCAGCTCGGCGCCAACACGTCGGGGCAGCAGCTGCTGCAACTGGCCGGTACGCCCGCGTGCGGTGTCGATTTCTACTACCTGAAATACTGGACCACGGCGCCGAACGGCCAGCCGACCGAGGTCTCCGGCGCCCTCATGGTGCCGACCGGCGCGAGCTCGCAGTGCTCCGGCGCGCGGCCAATCGTGCTGTACGCACACGGCACGACGTCGGTATCGACGTACAACATCGCCGACATCACCGATCCGACCAACGCGGCGAACTCCGAGTCGGCGATGATCGCCGCGGTGTTCGCGGCGCAGGGCTACATCGTGGTGGCGCCGAACTTCGAGGGCTACGACATCTCGAACCTCGGCTACCACCCGTACCTCGACGCGACCGAGAATGCCGACGACATGATGGACGCGCTCACCGCGGCGCGTACGGCACTGCCGCACTCGTTCACCCCGGGCACCACCGACAGCGGTCAGCTCTACGTGACGGGCTACTCCGAGGGCGGCTACGTCGCCATGGCCACCGTCAAGGCGATGCAGGCCGCCGGTGACACGGTGACCGCCTCGGCGCCGGCATCCGGTCCCTATGCGCTGGAGGCGTTCGGCGATGCGATCTTCTTCGGTCAGGTGGACATCGGCTCGACGATCTTCTCCCCGCTGGTGACCACGAGCTACCAGAACGCCTACAGCAACGTCTACAGCGCGACCACCGACGTCTACAGCTCGACGTACGCGAGCGGGATCGCCACGCTGCTGCCCTCGCCGGACTCCCTCACCCAGCTGTTCCAAGCGGGCAAGCTGCCCGAGGCGGCGTTGTTCGACAGCACCACCCCGGTGACCGGCAACACGCAGCTCGATCAGCTGCTGGCGGTACCGACGAGCCCGCCGTACAGCGCCTCGCAGGCGGCGCTGTTCGATGCCGGGTTCGGCAGTCCCTCGCTGGTGAACAACACCTACCGGGCCGAGTACGCCGCCGATGCGCTCACCAACCCCGATCAGGCCGAGATGACGCTGCTCAATGGCGGCACGCTCACCTCGAGCGACGTGGCGCTCGCGGCGCAGCCGGCGGTCGGTCTGCGCCAGGACTTCAAGCTCAACGACATGCGCAACGGCGGCTGGTCGCCGAAGGAGCCGATGCTGATGTGCGGCGGGGACCAGGACCCGACGGTGTTCTTCCAGGTGAACACCGGGGTGATGGCCGCCGAGTGGAGTCCGCTGGTCTCGGCCGGACTGGTGCAGGTGCTCGACCTCAACGGCACCCCGGGTGGGGCCTTCGCCCCCCTGCAGGGTGCGTTCCAGAGCACCTACGCGGCCATGGTCGCCGCCGAGGGTGCGAGTACCGCGATCCAGTCCTACCACGCGACCGAGGCGCCGTTCTGTATGGTGGCTGCGCGTGACTTCTTCGCGCAAGTTCCCTAGGCCCTGACACGAGAGACGACCATGCAGTACAAGATCGCAACACTCGCGCTCGGCACCGCTCTCGCCCTCGCGGCCGCCACCGGGGCGCACGCCGACAACGCTCACCCGAACGACATCCGCATCGGCGGATACTTCGTGCACTTCGACACCAGCGCCAGCGACATCACCGGCCCGTACACCGTGCCGGGGTTGAACACGAGCGTGGACAACACCGCCACGCTCTACCTCGGCTACGTGCGCACGCTCTCGAGCCACTTCGCCGTGGAGTTCGCCTTCGGCTGGCCGCCGCTCACGCACGCGGTGGCCCGTGGCCCCGCGGCGGTCGGGTCGGTGCCGTACAACGGGCAGACCATCGCCAACATCCGCTGGCTGTCGCCGACGGCGCTGTTCGAGTACAACTTCTTCGCACCCGACTCGCGCTGGCGGCCGTTCGTGGGCGTCGGAGTCAACTACACGTACTTCTACGACCGGCAGGTCACCGCGGCGGGCGCGGCCGTCAGCGGCGGACCGACTTCGATCTCGCTGCCGTCCTCGGTGGGCCCGGCGGTCACCGCGGGCTTCAAGTACCGCTTGAACAGCCGCTGGCACGTCGTGGCGTCCTACTCGGTGGCGCAGGTCAACAGCGAGCTCACCACCGACACCGCCGGGGTGTTGCGCAGCTCCAAGGTGCATTTCTGGCCGAACGCCGTGGTGGTGTCGGTCGGTTATTCGTTCTGAGCCGATAGCGCCCGCCGCGCTCCGGACAACGCTCCGGCGCGCGGCGGACTCGGTTCGCCGCCCGCGGCGTCGCCGGCGGACGCGCGATCCTGACCATTGTCATACAATGCGCGCCGGCCCCGCGAGGGCGGGCGCGGACAGCATGAGTCAGTGAGCGCAGTACCCTACCACCGTCCAAGGCGCAAAGCGGCGCGGCATGCGCCGCGGCGAGGGCTGCCCGGTTGGGTCGGGTGGCTCGCGCTGCTCGCCTTTGGATTGCGCGCGCTGGTCCCGCTCGGCTTCGAGCCGGACGCGCGGGCGCTTTCGATCGAGATCTGCCACGAGGGCTTTCCGGCAGGTTTCTTCGCCCACGGTGCGCCCCGCCAGAGTGCGCCCGCGGGCCATACGGTCACGCACTGCGCGTTCTGCAATGGCACCACCCCGGTGCCGGCCTATGCCTTCGCCGGGCTCACCCTGCGGGCCCCGTACGCGGTCGCGCTCCGCGAGCTCAAGCCGACCTCGATCCTCAGCGTTCCGCTGGCGCATACGCCCCAGGCGCGTGCGCCCCCCACTGTCGTCTGATCGGTCCGATCTGCCGTCGCCTCGGCGTCCCTGCGGGGAGCGGCGCGGCGTCCTGTGATTGCGATTCAGACGGCGGCCCCGCATCGGAGGCGGCGCCGCGGGAGACTCACTGTGATAGACCATTTCTCGAGCCGCTCGGTGCGTGTGCGCGGCTCCCATTCGAGGGCTGCCGCGGGACTCGGCGTGCTCGCCGCGCTCGGGCTGATGCCGGTCGGCGCCTGGGCGGCCTCGTACGGCGGCGTGCGCGGCAAGGTGGAAGGTGCGCATGACCAGCCCGTGCCGAGCGTGCGGGTGACGCTGCGCTCGAGCGCCTCCGGCAGCGTGCAGACGACGCGGACCGATGCGCACGGCCGGTTCAATTTTCCGGACGTGTCGATCGGCACGTACCGCGTCACGGTGCACCGCAAGGGCTTCGCGTCGCAGAGCGAGCCGGTGACGGTGGAGGCGGGCTATTTCCCCGCGCCGGTGCTGCACCTGCTGAGGGTGTCGACCTTCCGGCGCGTGGTCGTGCACGGCAGCGCCGCGCCCGTGGTGGCCTCGGTCACCCCCATCACGCTGGTGAGCCAGCAGGACATCCTCTCGACGCCGGGGGCGATCAACGCCAACAGCCTCTCGATGATCACCGATTACGTGCCGGGCGCCTACGAGGCGCACGACATGCTGCACATCCGCGGCGGCCACCAGACCGACTGGCTGATCGACGGGGTGGAGATCCCGGACACCAATATCGCCGAGAGCCTCGGCCCGGCGATCGATCCCGAGGACATCCAGACGCTCGGCGTCGAGCGCGGCAGCTACAACGCCGATGAGGGGGATCGGACCTACGGCGTGTTCAACGTCATCCCCAAGACCGGCTTCGGGGTGCACAACCAGGGCATGCTGTCGGTCTCGGCGGGGAATTTCGGCCAGACGGACGATTACCTCAGCGCCGCGAGCCACAAGGGCAACTTCGCCTACTACGTCAGCGCCGAGGGCAATCGCAGCAATCTCGGCCTGCAGACGCCGGTCGCGCAGGTCATCCACGATCAGTCGCAGGGCTATGGGTTCTTCACCAATCTGCAGTACAACCCCAGTGCCAACAACGAGCTGCGCTTCGTCGCGCAGCTGCGCCAGGACACCTACCAGATCCCCAACTGCATCACGCCGCTGCCGAACGATCCGCAGTGCGTCGGGCAGCTCGGGGATACGCAGAAGGAGGCGGACAACTTCGCGCTGCTCTCCTGGGTACACACCTTCTCCAGTCGCATCGTGCTCACCAGTTCACTGATGTACCACTTCGAGCGCGCCGCGTACGACGGCTCACCGAACGACTTCCCGGTGATCACCACCTTTCACCACAGCTCGCAGTACGAGGGGGGAGAGGAGAACCTGCGCATGCACTTCAGCCACAACCACGTGGACGTCGGGGTGTACGGCTTTGCACAGCAGGATCACGCCGACTTCAATCTCGGCTTCCCCGGCGGCAGTCCCGCGTCGCTGCAGGAGCTGCAGAACCCGACCGGCCAGCTGATCGATGCCTGGGTGCAGGACACCTATGACGTCTCGCACTGGGTGCACCTGTCGGTGGGCGTTCGCCAGACGCACTTCGCCGGGCTGGTCACGGAGAACGCCACCGATCCGCGCTACGGCATGACGGTGCGTCTGCCGGTGCTCAACTGGGTCTTGAGCGCGTTCTGGGGCAAGTACTACCAGGCCCCGCCGCTCGAGTCGCTCGCCGGCAACCTCGCGACCTATGCCTCGACGCAGGCGAGCCAGTTCCTGCCGCTGCACGGGGAGCGCGACAAGGAGCGCCAGTTCGGGGTGACTCTGCCGCTCCTGGGCTGGAGCATCGAGGCGGACTACTTCGTCACCCAGGCGAAGAACTTCTTCGACCACAATCCGATCGGCAGCTCCGACATCTACCTGCCGGTCACCGATCAGGGTGCGCTCATCCGCGGCACCGAGCTCACCGTGCACTCCCCGCCGTCCTGGCGCTACGGTGAGGTGCACCTGGCATACTCGAACCAGACCGCACAGTGCTTCGGATCGATCAGCGGCGGTCTGCTCGTCACGGGCACCGCCTGCGGCAATTACGTCGCGCTCGATCACGATCAGCGCAACACGCTGAACGTGGGCTACAACCTGAATCTGCCCGAGCACTACTTCGTCGGCACGAATGTCTCGGTCAACTCCGGGCTGTTGAACGGCTTTGCCGGTCCGCCGACCTACCAGCCGAGCCACCTGCCGAGCTACGCGCTCATCGATCTGACGGTGGGGCGCAATTTCAGTCGCGCCCTGCAGGTCTCGGTGACGGCGCTGAACCTCACCAACAAGCACCTGATGACCGACAACAGTCTGACCTTCGGCGGAGTGCACTGGAACAATCCGTTCCAGATCTACGCTCAGCTGCGCTATCAGTTCCACTACTGAAGCGCCGCTCGCGCCGCCAGGGACGGCGGCGCGGCTCACGCGATGCGCGCGACGGACTCCCGGTTCAGCACTTGCGCCGGGACGTCGGATGCCACCGGCAGGTTCATCCCGTAGCACAGGTTCAGCAGCCGTTGTAGCGCATGCGTGGCGATCTGCCGCCAGGGGATGAGCACCGTGGTGAGTGGCGGGGCGGTGAGGGCGGCAAGATCGATGCCGTCGTAGCCCATCACCGAGAGATCCTGCGGCACGGCGATGCCCGCGTGACGCGCCGCAGCCAGAGCTCCGATTGCCATCTCGTCGTTGGCGCAGAACAGTGCCGTGAAGGTCCGCCCCCGGGCGAACAGGGCTTCGGCCGCTGCGTGGCCGCTCTCGGGCGAGAAGTCCCCGTGTTCGCGGGGCACGCCATCCGGGTCGATACCGCATTCCTCGAGCGCGGCGAGAAAGCCGCGGATACGCAGCCGGTTGTCGCTCGAGCGGGCCGGACCTTCGATCACCGCGATCCGGCGGTGGCCCGCGGCGCAGAGTGCACGTGCGGCGGCGGCGCCGGCGGCCTGATGGTCGGGGCTGAAGCAATTGGCGCGAAAGTGGGGCACGGACCGGTTCAGCAGCACGAATTTCGGCTGCAGCTGCGCGATGTGCTCGATGTCGGCGCTCTTCAAGGCCGTGGCCATGATGAGCAAACCGTCGCACCCCCGGTCGGTGAGAAACTCAGCGCCCGCTAAGGCGTCCTGTCGTTCGGTCTCCAGAGTCTGGCCGAAGTCGACCACCATGTGCAGCCCGTGTTCGCGCAGGGCAGTATAGATCGCGTGCAGTATCGGGGTGTAGAACGCCCCGTGCACCAGCGGGACGAACACGCCGATGGTCTGCGACTGGCCTTTCGGCAGGACCCGGGCGGCGTGCGAGGGCCGAAAGCGCAGCTCCTCGATGGCGCGGCGCACGCGGCTGGCCGCATCGGCCGAGACCGGGCCGCTGCTGGCGATCACGCGCGAGACTGTGCCTACTCCGACGCCGGCGCGTTTTGCAACGTCCCTGATGGTTGCCATGGGGCTAACCTACCAGAACGCAGCCACGACCGCTGCAGTGACCACGATGAGCGCGGCGCCGGCAAATTGGACGCTGCGCGGCGTTGCAGTGCGCGCTGATGCGGCGGCGAGCGGCACCGGGGGTTGCGTGAGGCTCCCCAGCACCAGCGCGAGCAGCGATACGGCGAAACCGAGCCCGGCGACGTTGAGGAACTGGATGTGCGTGATGCCGAGCATGGCGAGTCCATAGAGCAGCGCGCCGAGCGCGGTGCCGGTCACGAGGCCGGTGATGGCGCCACGGGCATTGGCGCGCCGCCAGAGCACGCCGGCGAAGAACACGGCCGCCACCGGCGGGGTGAAGTAGGCGAGCACGGCTTGCAGGTACTGCCACAGCGAGGGGAAGCGGGCGATCTGCGGGACCCAGGCGGCCGACACCAGCATCGCGAGTGCCGTGGCGATGCGTGCCCAGCGCACCGTGCGCCGCTCGTCGAGATACGGTCGCGCGCTGCGGATGAAGTCGATGGAGAGCACGGTGGCGGCGCTGTTGTAGGTCGCCGAGAGCGAGGCCATCAACGCCCCGAGGAACGCCGCTAAGAATACGCCGAACAGCCCCGGCGGCAGGAGCGTCAACGCGAGGCGGATGTAAACGTCATCGTCGCGGTGCAGGTGCGGGAAGAGGGCGCGCCCGGCCAGCCCCGGTGCGACGATGAGCACGAGCGAGGTGAGCTTCAAAGCCCCGGTGAGCAGCGCGCCGCGCTGTCCATCGGCGATCGAGCGGGCGGCGAGGGTTCGCTGCACGACGACCTGATTGGTGCACCAGTAGTACAGCGCCAGCACCGGGGCGCCGAAGGCGAGTCCCGTCCAGGGCATGTACGGGTCGCTGGCCGGCAGGACCAGGTGCAGGTTCTGCGGTGGGTTGGCCGCGAGCATGGCGTGCCAGCCGCCGGCAGCGCCGATGGCATAGGCGGCGAGCAGGCCCGCCGAACCGAGCATCACCACGCCCTGCAGTGCCTGGGTGCGCATGACCGCGCGCAACCCGCCGGTGAGGGCGTAGAGCGAGGCGAACACCGCCAGCGGCGGGACGATGGCGAGGAACGGCACGCGCGGCAGCAGAACGTGCACCACCAGGGCGACACAGTAAAGTGAGCCGGCGGCATCGAGCAGCACGTAGAGCAGAATCGACAGTCCCGCGAGCCACAGCCGCGCGCGGCGGTCGAATCGCCGCTCGAAATATTCCGGCACCGTGTAGATCCGATGCGCCAGCAGCAGCGGGAGCAGCCACAGCGCGAACACCACCAGGGTGATCGTGGCGACCCAGTCGTAGTTGTACACCGAGATACCGAGCGCATAGGCCGAGCCGGTGATGCCGATCAGTGCGCTCGGAGAGAAGTTCGAGCCAATCACCGCCAGTCCGATCATCGGCCAGGAAGCGCGGCGCGAGGCGAGGAAGAACTCCCCGCTCGAGGCATTTCGCCGTGAGCCAATCAGTCCGATCGCGAGCACGCAGACAAGGTAGGCCACGACCACGGCCCCATCGGTGAATTTCAACGTGTTGACCTCGGTGTGCGCGCCCCCGGACGGCGCACGATGTGCGCAGTGAATAACATGGGCGGATCGTTTGTCGAGGGGGGGCGCCGGATTGACACCGCTGGAGACCTGAGCAATACTTTATCGGACTGGAACCGGTTCCAGTTCTGTTGGCTAAAGTGGAACCGTTTCCATCAAAATCAACTTATGTTTTCTCAGGGGGGTCGGGTATGACAGTTTCTACGGGGCGCGCATCGCGCGCGTCGGTTTCCATCGCCGTTGCATTGGCCCTTGCCTGCGCCGCCACGGCGCGGGCCCAGGCGGCGAACCAGCATCAAGGCAAGAAGACGGACGCACAGAACGCCACCCAACGAACCGCGAGTGACACTCTTCACGAGGTCATCGTGCGCGGTATCGTCGGCAGCATCGAGAACTCGCTGCTGGCGCAGAAGAATTCCGATGAACTGATCGAGGTGGTGAGCTCCGAGGACATCGGCAAGCTGCCCGATCCGAGCATCGCCGAAAGTCTGGCACGCTTGCCGGCGGTGATGGCCGAGCGCGGCGGCGATGGATTTTCCGATCGGATCTCGATCCGCGGTCTGTCTTCCCAGTTCGTCGGCACGCTGGTCAATGGCAACGTCCAGGCGACTACCGGTGAGAACTGGGGGGTGAGTTTCAATCAGATTCCTGCAGCTCTGGTGAGCGGCGCGACGGTGTATCTGACCCCGAACGCCGAGTTGATCGGCCAAGGGCTCTCCGGCACGATCGATTTGCACACGATTAATCCGCTCGCTTACGGTAAGCGCAGCCTGACGCTCGCGGCGCACGGACAGTACCTCAGTCATGGCAGCCTCAATCACGGCGTCGGAGTCGGTAGGGCGGGCGATCGTGTGAGCGCGACCTACGTCGATCAGTTCTGGCACCACACCTTGGGGCTGGCGGTCGGGGTGGAGCATTCCGATACACCCATCCAGGAGCAGACCTACCAGAACTGGTGGTGGAGCATCGACAACGGACCGGGCAGCGCCAATGCAAACTGGGGCGCACCGTTCACTCCGGGGATGCCGGCGGGGGCGCTCTCGCAGGAAGGCATGCAACTGCGCGCGAAGTCCGAAATGTGGACTCGCGATGCGCTGCTGGCGATCCTCGACTGGGCGCCGTCGAGCGACTATCAGTCCAAGCTCGATCTGTTTTACTCCACGGTCGGCAAGACGCGCTATCTGAATGGCCTGCAGTGGTCGAGCAGCCCGTGGGACGGCATCTCCTACGCCAACGTCGCGACCACTCCCGGATCGCCGTATCCGCTTGCGGCAAGTGGCACGATCAGCGGACTGAAGCCGATCATGCAGAACGAGTACACGCACACCCGCTATAACCTGATGTCGGTCAGCTGGAACAACAAGTTCAAGCTCGCCGATCGGTGGCAGGCGACGGCGAAGTTCGCTTACTCGCGCGCGACCGAGAGTCTGCAGGACGCGTACGCCTTCACCGGTCTCGCTCCAGGGCAGACGCTCAGCACCCAGTTCAATCTCGGCACGGGTTGGGGGTTCCCGAGCTTCACGCCCGGAACATCGCTCGCGAACTCCGCGAACGTCGTGTTCACCGACCCGGATAACTACGGCTACAACGGCCGCAGCGAATTCGATAATCAGGTGGACAGAATCTACGCGGTCCGACTCGACATGATGCATCCGCTCGGCTGGATCTTCGACGACGTTCGCTTCGGGCTCTACTACGGTGATAGACGCAAGACCAAGAACGCGACCGTCAATTTCGCGTTCCTCAACGGCAATGGTTCGGCGAGTGGCAGCTACCTCAATACCTTCAGCGCACCGATCAGCTCCGGGGCGCTGATGTCCCCGACGTCGCTCGCTTACGGCGGCATCAATGGGATCGTCAACTACAATGTGCTGAGTGCGCTCGGCTCGCAGTTCTACATGGTGCCCTCGAACGAGCAGGGCGACTGGAGCCGAAATTACTCGGTGCAGCTGAAGACGCCGACGGCGTATCTGATGTTCGACATCGACACGAAGCTGTTCGGGGTTCCGCTGCGTGGCAACGTGGGCGCGCAGTTGGTGCACACCGAGCAGTCTTCGCAGGCCCTGCAAACCACTGGTAATGCGGTGGCTGGATCACTCACGGGCGGGGCGACGTACAACACGTTCCTGCCGAGCATGAATCTGGTGGCGCATCTGCCCGATCAGAACTATCTGCGCCTCGGGATCGCCAAGGAGATGGTGTACGGGCTGATCGACGATCTGCGCGCTTCGGCGTCGGCGTCTGTCGGACGGGTCACCTCTGGGCCGGCCGCGGGACAGGCGGTCTGGTCCGGCAGCGGCGGCAATCCGGGGCTGCGCCCGTATCTGGCCGACGCCATCGATCTGTCATGGACCAAGTACTTCGGGCGTGCCACGTACCTGCAGCTCGACGGCTTCGACAAGAAGCTGCTGAACTACATCTACGATCAGACCGTCCTCAATTACAATTTCTCGGGGTACACGAACAACAATCCGTCGTTGACTGCGTCGAGCGTATTCGGCTCGTTCAGCCAGCCGCAGAACGGTACCGGGGGCAAGATCTACGGCGGTACGGTCTCGGCAGGCGTGCAGTTCGGCAAGCTCACCCATTGGTTGCGCGGTGTCGGAGTGCAGGGCAACGTCACGCGCGTCAACAGCAATATCCCCAAGAGCACGATCTCGCAGATCCCGGGCGCACCGCAGTCGTTGCCGGGCCTTTCGCGCACGTCGGGAAGCCTGACGCTCTATTACGAGCGGGGCGGATTCTCGGCGCGCCTGGCGGAGATTTACCGTTCGGCCTATACCGGATCTGCGGTAGCGCTGTTTGACCAGATCGGTTACACGCGGGTGCTGGCGTACAAGGAGGCTGATCTGCAGCTGGACTATGCGTTCCACCGCGGCGCGGTGAAGGGACTGACGGTGCTCTTTGACGTCAGCAACCTCACCAATGCGCCGTACCGCACCGAGCAGGTCTCGGGACTGCCGAACGGGGTGAGCGTGACGATGCCGCTTGAATACGATACCTGGGGACGGACGTTCTCCTTCGGGTTCCGCTACGCGTTTTGGTAAAACGTGACCGCGTCGGGCAAGGGTAGCCCGATTGCGGCGCGTGAGGTCCGCGCGGCGCCACGACCCCCTCGGGTGCCGCGCGGACCGTCCTTCCTGGGCATCGGAGACGATCTGATTTGGAGTTCACAGTGATTCAACGAGTCAAGGCATCCGTCACGGCAGCTGTGCTGCTGCTCACAGGACTGGGGACGCACACTGCGCTGGCCGCCGGCGCATCGCGGCCGTGGCTGAACCCGAAGCTCTCGCCCGATGTGCGGGCCGAGCTCGCGGTACGGGCCATGACCGAGCGGGAGAAGCTGCGCCTGGTGTTCGGCTACTTCGGGTCGGCGATGCCGGGCACCGCCTACCGGCCGCCGCGCGCGGTGCGCATGGGCTCGGCGGGCTACGTGCCGGGTGTGCCGCGGCTCGGGATCCCGCCGCAATGGGAGAGTGATGCGGGACTCGGCGTCGCCACGCAGCGCGCCTCGACCGACGTGTTTCGCCAGCGCACGGCGCTGCCCTCGGGGCTTGCGACCGCGGCGAGCTGGAACCCCCGCCTCGCCGAGCGCGGCGGGGCGATGATCGGCGCCGAGGCGCGTGCCTCGGGATTCAACGTGCTGCTCGGGCCCGGGGCGGACCTGGTGCGCGAGGTGCGCGGCGGGCGTGACTTCGAATACGTAAGTGAGGATCCGCTGCTCACCGGGGTGATCGCGGGGGCCGAGATCCGCGGCATCCAGTCCCAGCACGTCATCGCGGTACTCAAGCACTTCGCCATGAACGACCAGGAAACCGGCCGCATGGTCTACGACGCGCAGATCGGGCGCGCCGCGGCGCGCGAGTCGGATCTGCTCGGCTTCGAGCTCGCCATCGAGCTCGGGCATCCCGGGGCGCTGATGTGCGCCTACAACCGTACGCGCGGACACTACAACTGCCAGAACGCCTGGCTGCTGCACCATGTGCTCGACGGGGACTGGGGCTTTCGCGGCTACGTGATGAGCGACTGGGGCGCCACGCACAGCACGGTGCGCTCGGCGCTCGCCGGGCTCGACCAGGACTCGGCCTCGAGCGTGTTCGATCAGCACCCGTTCTACGGAGCGGCGCTCGCACAGGCGGTGAAGGACGGCCGCGTGCCGCAGCGCGTGCTCGATGAGATGGACGTGCGCATCCTGCGCTCGATGTTCGCCGTCGGCGTGGTCGATCACCCGATCCGGCGCCAGGCGCACATCGATTTCGCGGCGGATCGGGCCGTGGCCGAGGCCGACGAGGAGCAGGGCATCGTGCTGCTGAAGAACGCCGGGAGCGTGCTGCCGCTCTCGAGCACCGTGCACCGGATCGCGGTGATCGGCGGATATGCCGACCGCGGCGTGATCGATGGCGGGGGTTCGTCCACCGTCTTCCCGGTCGGGGGCAGTGCGGTACGCGGTCTCGGACCGAAGGGCTTCCCCGGTCCCGAGGTGTATCTGCCTTCAGCCCCGCTCGGCGCGATGATGGGGGAGGCGCCGCAGGCGCGCTTCCGCTACGCCTCGGGGCGCAACCTCGCGCACGCGCTGCAGGTGGCGAAGTGGGCCAATCGGGTGGTGGTGTTCGTGACGCAGTGGGCGGCGGAGAGTATCGATGTGCCGCTGAACCTGCGCACGCAGAACCGACTGGTGGCGGCCGTGGCCGGCGCCAACCCGCACACCGTGGTGGTGATCGAGAGCGGTGGGCCGGTGCTGATGCCGTGGCTCGGGCAGGTGGCGGGCGTTCTCGAGACGTGGTTCCCGGGCACCGGCGGGGGCACCTCAATCGCGCGGGTGCTCTTTGGCGCCGTCGATCCGTCCGGGCATCTGCCGGTGAGCTTCCCGGCCTCGGTGGCCGAGCTCGCGTTCCCGCACCTGCCGGGCGCGGGTCTGGCGCCGGGCGCACCGTTCTCGGTCGACTACCGCCGTCAGGGCGCGGCCGTCGGCTACCGCTGGTATCAGCTGAAGCATCGTCAGCCGCTGTTCCCGTTCGGGTTCGGCCTGTCCTACACGCGCTTTGCCTACCAGGGACTTCAGGCGACGCTCGAGCACGGCCATCTGGTCGTGCACTTCACGGTCCGCAACGTCGGCCACCGCGCCGGCGCCGCAGTGCCGCAGGTCTACGTCGCGCCGGCGAAGGGCTCGGTGCCGCGCCGGCTCGCCGGCTGGCGCAAGGTGCGGCTCGCTCCGGGGGCCTCGCGGACGCTGACGGTGAGCGTCGATCCGCGCCTGCTCGCGCGGTTCGACACGAAGCGGCAGCGCTGGGTCCGCACCGCCGGCGCCTACCAGCTGTGGCTCGGGGATTCCGCCGAGCACCTGGTGCAGATGGTGCGCATCCACCTGCCGGCGTGGCAGCACTCGGCCCGCTGGCCGGTGCAGTACCGCGGTGCGCCCACAGCGGCGTCCACTCGATGAGCCGACCGTCACGGATCTCGCGCCGGGCCACGCAATGCTGTGTGCTTGCGGCGTCTGTCGTGACGGTAGGTATTCCATTGGCTGTGGCGTCCATCGCGCGGACCACCCCTCCTGCCGGAGGGGACCGCGGAACGGTGTCCGTCACGATCACGACCGATGATCGGACGCGTCTCTTGCAGCCGAGCGGGGTCGTGCACTGGCGGCGGATGCGCCCGGGCGCTGAGACGGTCTGGATCGATGACCACCGCGAGTATCAGACGGTGGCGGGTTTCGGGGCGGCGTGGACGGATTCGGCGGCGTATCTGCTCGGTCAGGTTGCGAGTCCCACCGCGCGCGAGCGCGCGATGCGCGAGTTGTTCACGCGACGCGATGGTGGAATCGCCCTGAATTTCATGCGCGTGCCCATCGGTTCCTCGGACCTGGCGCGCCGCCACTACAGTTACGACGACCAGCCGCCGGGGCACACCGATCCGACGCTCGCGCATTTCTCGATCGCGCACGATCGGCGCGACGTGCTACCCCTGCTGCGCACGGCGCGGCGGTTGAACCCGCGGTTGCGCCTGGTCGCCTCGCCCTGGAGTCCACCGGGTTGGATGAAGACGAGCGACAGCCTGGTCGGCGGGTCGCTGCGGCCGCGCGATGCGCACGTGTTCGCGGAGTATTTGGTGAAGTTTCTGCGCGCCTACCGGCGCGCGGGCGTTCCCGTTCAGTACCTGACGCTGCAGAACGAGCCGCGTTACCTGCCGAGCGACTATCCCGGAATGCGCATGACGGCGCTCCAGCAGCGCCGGTTGCTCGAGCGTGACGTGCTGCCGGCGCTTGCCGCCTCGGGACTCGGTACGCGGGTGCTAGTCTACGATCACAACTGGGATCACCCGCAATATCCGCTCACGGTGCTCGGTTCGCCCGCGGTGGCCGATTCGCCGCTGGTCGCCGGGATTGCCTGGCACGGCTACGGCGGCACGCCGGGCGTGCAGGCGCTGCTCGCGGCGCGCTTCCCGCATCTGGGGCAATACGAGACCGAGCACAGCGGCGGCACCTGGGTGCACGATCAGGTGCGCAGCGACTTCGAGGAGATCATCGAGGTGCTGCGCAATTCCGGGCGCGCGTACGTGAAGTGGAGCATTGCGCTCGACCAGCATCTGGGCCCCCATGATGGCGGCTGCGCTACCTGCACGCCTCTGGTGACCGTCGATACCCGCACAGGGGTTGTGCACCGCGACGTCGAGTTCGCAACGCTCGGACAATTCAGCCGCTTCATACGTCCCGGTGCGCGGCGCGTGTATTCGAGCGATGCGACGGGGATCGAGTCGGTGGCGTTGATCAATCCCGATGGCTCGCACGTGCTGGTGGCGTTCAATGACACGGCGCGGCGCAACGATTTTCAGGTCCAGTGGGGTGCGCGGGGATTCGGGTATGCGTTGCCGGCGTACAGTGCCGCCACGTTCCGCTGGTCCGGGGCGGTCCACGGCCGCAGTGCACTGAGCGCGCGGGCGCGCGTATCCGCCGGCAGTCTCGCCGTCGGCGGGGGGCGCAGGCGCGCCGCTGACCTGTACAGCTGGGGCCCGGTGACGCGCCAACGCGACGGCGGGGCCGGCGGCTACGTGCTCGAGCGGGCGGTCGATGGCGACTGGGCGATGTTCCCGGCATTGAATTTCGGTGCAGGCGTGCACAGCGTGCGCGTGCGCGTCGCCTGCGGGAGGTCGAGCTGCGGATCGCTGGAATTGCGACTCGACTCGCCGCGCGGCCCGCTGCTCGGGCGGCTCGCGATCGGCGCGAGCGGTGGCTGGACGCGATTCGTGGCACGCTCGGCGGCCGTTCACGGTGCCCGCGGCGTGCACGATTTGTACGTGCGATGGCACGGTCGTCCGAACGGTGTCCGGCTGGCGACGCTGGCGTCCGTGCAGTTCCGTTGAACCGTGTTGCACGGCGCCCGCGGGCGCCGTGGTGATTGCGCACAGGTCCTTCGCCCGGAATTGATCATCCTGTGACGTCGGACACGCTCAGGGAGTGCCCGGAGCCGGATCATCATGCGTGGCTGTGACTAATTCGAGCCAGGTAAGAATGACGTGGTGATCGCGCTCGTCGTACCCACGCTGTACATTCTGGCAGGCGCCATCGTCTGCGCGATGCTGCATGTACTGGCGGCCGCCGCGACCCGGCGCCCGGACCGCTCGGCGCTGCTCGCGTTTGCGGTCATGGGGCTGTTCGGCGCGCTCGCGGCGATCTTCAGCGCCCAGAGCCTGCAGGCCGTGAATGACGCGCAGTTCCTGCGCGCCCTGAAACTGAACATCGACTGCAACATCGCGGCCACCTGGTGGGTCGCGGTGTTCATTGCGCTGTATGTCGGACATCACGGCCGGCGCGCCCGCGTGCTGCTCGGCGCCTACGGGGCGGCGTGCGGGCTGCTGATCGCCACCAACGAGGTGCTCCCCTACGGTATTCAATACCGGCGCTTTGGTGGGATCGCCTCCTTGCGGTTGCCCTGGGGCGAGACGCTCACGCGCGGCACCGGGCAGAGCGGCCTGCCGACGCTCTTCGGTGTGCTGCTGCTCTATGGCGTGATGGGCTATGCGCTCACGGCGCTGTGGCGTCACTACCGCCGTACCCGCACGCCCGGGGCGCGGTGGCTGTTCATCGCGCAGGCGTGCTTCGTGCCGCTGGCGGTCCTCGGGCTCCTGATGCGCCTGGCGCTGCTGCGCGGCGTCGAGCCCGGTCCGCTCGGCTTTCTGCTGATGGTCGCGGCGATGAGCGCGGCGCTCATGTGGGAGCGCCAGCATGCGCTGCAGCAGTCCGAGCAGCGCTATCGGGTGCTGTTCGAGCGTGCCCCGGCGGCGATGCTCGCGGTCGAGGTCGGCAGCGGGCGGATCGTTCAGTCGAACGCGGTGGCCGGCGCGCTCAGCGGCTACGAGGCGCGTGAGCTGATCGGCAAGACGGTGGAGGAGCTGAGCGATGCGACCCAGCCGCCGCAGACGCGCGAGCGATTCGCGGCGCTGTGCGCCGGGGCGCTCGAGGAGCAGCGTCTGGAGTGGAACCTGCGCGATCAGCGCGGGGCACTGCACGTCACGGACTGCGCCGTATCGCTGCAGCGCGATGCGGGGGGAAGGATCTCGACGCTCATGGCGTGTCTGGTCGATGTCACCGAGCGCAAGCGCATGGAGACGGCGCTGCAGCGCGAGAGCGACAAGAACTTAGCCATCCTGCGCAACGCGAGCGACGGCATCCACATCCTCAATCCCGACGGCTACGTGATCGAGGCGAGCGACTCGTTCTGCGAGATGCTCGGCTATGAGCGCGCACAGATGATCGGCCTGCACGTGTCGCAGTGGGACGCGCTGTACACGCCCGAGCAGCTCTCGGACATCTTGCGCGATCGGTTCGAGGAACCGCGCCGCAGAGTGCTCGAGACCCGTCACCGGCGCCGCGACGGCACGATCATCGAGGTCGAGGTCAGCTCGGTGGCGATGTCTCTGCAGGACACCCCGGTGCTCTTTAATTCCTCGCGCGACGTGACGGCGCGCAAGCAGGCCGAGACGCGCCTGCGCGAGAGCGAGCTGCGCTTGCGCTCGCTGTTCGAACAGTCACCGGTCGGCATCTCATTCAGCCACGATGGCGTGACGGTGGACGTCAACGCCCGGTACGTGGAGATGTTCGGCTACGGCTCGGCGGCGGCGACGCTGGCGATACCCTTCTTGGAGCGCATCGCGCCGCGGGCACGCCCGGCGGTGCACGAGATCATGGAGCGCCGCCGAGAGGGCGGCGATGCGCCGAGTGAGTACGAGACCGTCGGTCTGCGTCGCGATGGCAGCGAGTTTCCGCTGCTGATCAATGCGCGGCGAATCTCGCTCGAGGACGGTACGCTCACCGTCGCTTGCATGTTGGACTTCACCGAGCGCAAGCAATTCGAGGATCGGATCCGCCAGCTCGCCTTCTTCGATCAGCTGACCCGCCTGCCGAACCGCGAGTTGCTGCAGGATCGGCTGCGCCAGGCGATCTCCGCCTGTGTGCGTGCCGGCGGGCACGGGGCGCTGCTGCTGTTCGGCCTGGACAACTTCAAGAGCGTCAACGAGACGATGGGTCACACCGCCGGTGATGCGCTGCTGCAGCAGGTCGCCACGTGTCTCGCCGGGGAGGTTCGTGACGGTGATACGGTCGCGCGCATGGGCGGCGATGAGTTCATGGTCCTGCTGGAGGACCTCGGCTCCCAGCCGTGGGCGGCGGCGGCGCATGCCGAGGCGTTCGGTCTGAAGATCATGCGCATGTTGGCATTGCCGTACGGGCCGTTCGGAGATCACGTGCACGTCAGCTGCAGCGTGGGGGCGACGCTGCTGCCCGGTCACCAGATGGGACCGAACGATCTGATCCAGCAGGCCGATATCGCGCTGAACCAGGCCAAGAGCACCGGGCGCGGCACGCTGCGCTTCTTCGATCCGCACATGCAGAAGATGGTCAGCTCCCGCGTGGCGCTCGAGGGCGAGCTGCGCAAGGCGGTCGGCGCCGGACAGTTCATGCTGCACTACCAGCCGCAGGTCGATGCGGTGCGCCGCGTGATCGGGGCCGAGGCGCTGTTGCGCTGGAATCATCCGGTGCGCGGTCTGGTGTCGCCGGGGGAGTACATCGGACTCGCCGAGGAGACGCAGATGATTCTGCCGATCGGGGAGTGGGTGATCGACACCGCCTGCGCGCAGCTGGCCGCCTGGGGCGAGGCGGCGCCGACCCGTGCACTGACGCTCGCGGTGAACGTCAGTCCGCTGCAGTTCCAGCAGCCGCAGTTCGCCGAGCAGGTGCGCAGTGCCATCGCCCGCCACGGGATCGAGGCCCGGCGGCTGAAGCTCGAGCTGACCGAGACGATGCTGCAGGGGGATGTGCAGAAGACGGTCATGACCATGCGGCGGCTGAAAGAGGAGGGCGTGCAGTTCTCGCTCGATGATTTCGGCACCGGCTACTCCTCGCTGCAGTATCTGAAGCAACTGCCGCTCGATCAGCTGAAGATCGACCAGACGTTCGTGCGCGACATCGTGACGGACCCGAACGATCGGGCCATCGTCGCCACCATCATCGCCATCGCCGGGCATTTGGGTCTGGACGTCATCGCCGAGGGCGTCGAGACGCAGGCGCAGCTCGAGGTGCTGCGCGAGTGCGGCTGCAGCCGCTACCAGGGGTATCTGTTCGGACGGCCGGCCGAAGCGGAGCGGCTGTTCGGCACCTGAGCCGCCGCGCGTTACGCGCGGCGGTCCCCTCGAGCGCGCTCGCCGCGCGGGAACTCGAGCCGCAGCGTCGAGCGGATCTGATCGCGCTGGGCGGGCCACACCCCGGCGCGTGCGGCATGCTCCGGCCAGCGCTGCACGGCCGCGCGGACCTCATCGAGGATGGTTTCGGCGCGTCCTCGCTTCAGGCCGACCGTCGCGGCGCAGGTGCGCACGTCCTCGAGCGTGAACCCGTCCTGCTTGCCGTTGATCGTCATTTGGTGAACGCGGGTCCACTGCCCGTCGGGGTTGTAGGCATAGGTGACGTCGAAGGCCGGGGCGAGCGACCATTGTCCCTGCGGGTTCATCAGGAACGCGATGTTCTTCACGTGATCGTCCTGGTTGCGGGCGACGATGTTGAAGAGCATGCGCCGAAACAATTGCTCCACCGCGTCCATCGGCAACGTCAGCCGCCGCATCACCTCGAAGGCCTGCTCGTAGGAGTGCGCGCCGGCGGCATTGAAGTCCAGATCGGCGAGCGCCGCCAGGGACTGCATGTGGATCTTGCCGCCGTCCTCGGTGCGATCGAAGCGGCGGGTCATGAAGTGTCGCCGTCCCCCTTCTTCGAGGAGCCGGCACTCGGTCATGAGGATGCCGGCGTCTCGCGCCATGAGCGCATAGGCATACTCGATGGCGGTGTAGCCCTTGGGATCCTCGAGCTCCTTGTCGCGGTTGCCGCTGACCCCATCGAACTTCAGCAGCCAGTACCCGAAGCCCTCCGGGGCGCTCACCTGGCCGGAGCGAACCTCGTTCGTCACCGGGTTCCAGGCGATGATGGCCTTGGCACGGGCCCCGCCGGCGGAGGTCCCGACCCGCAGCAGATCCTCCAGCGCGCGATGGCGCTGCTCCAGGGTGAAGGAGCCTTCGAGCGCGGTGCGGCGGGCGAGGATGTCGGAGGCGAGCGCCACCAGCGCATCGACGCGGATCTGCGTCGAGCGGCGCTGGCGCGGGCCGTTGACTGGTGCGAATTCGAGCGCGCCCATGCCGCGAGCACCGATGTAGCAGAGGCGCTCGAGGGCATTGAAGGATGCGGGGGAGCGACCTTGCGTGGCGAGCCACGCGTTGATCAGAGCGTTGCCGAAGGTGTCGGGTAGCGAGTCGGCGAGCAGCCCCGGCAGACCGTGGAAGGAGATGCGCGGCAGCGAAGGAAACGTGTAGATGCGCGAGGCCAGAGGCATGCACAGCGGGGCGACCTCGATGCCGCTGCGTGCGAATTCGGGGTCGTACTGAAAGGCCGCGAGGTCGCGCCGCTCATCCCAGGACGCCGCGGCAATGCGTCGTCCCCAGAGTCGCACCTCTGCGATCGTGGCCATGCTCAGCGCTTGCGCTTCACGGGGGCGGGCGGGGGCGCACCGGGGGCGCCCCACGTCCAGGGTGTGACCGGCGGTGCACGCCCGGATGAGCGCCCCGGTGCGCCCTCCGGGCGCGATCCGCGGGCGTGCGTCACGCGCTGGCGCTGTTGGCCCCGCCACTTCAGTTGCGCGATCGGGCTCGGCGGCACTTCCGGGATCAGCAGATCGAGTCCCTCGAGCAGGCGCAGCACTCTCAGGATGCGGATGAGGGTGACCAGTTCGGTGCCGTGTCCGGTCTCGATCCGCTCCAGGGTGCGTTTGCCGATGCCGGCCTGCTCGGCGAGTTCCGCCTGGGTCAGGTTCGCCTCGAGGCGATGGTGCTCGATGCGCTGCCCCAGCGCGCGCAGCACGGCGGAATCCGTCAATGCATCGTAAGTGCTCATAATTCGTCAGATTGCGCGAGTGATACGGAAATACCGCTAATACTCGTAATTCAGGACGAATTATACCAAGCAAAATAAGAAATTGAAAGTCGTCATTTAAGGCGATTTATAGGCGTGAATGGCCTATAAGTCGCCGTAAACGGCGAATACGAGTGTATCTAGTATGTCCCGGAGGCGCCGCGTGGATCTCGCGCGGGCCGGGCGCGGGGCCGCAGGCCCGGCGCCGGTCCGGCTCAGATCTCGATGCGCGAGAACCGCCACGCGCCGACGACGGTCAGTGCGACGGCGAGGCCGCCCATCACCGTGACGTCGAGCGCCGCGCTGAAATGCCCGCGCGCGATCAACGCCCCGCGCAGCCCGTCGACGCCGTAGGTCAGCGGATCGATCCGGGTGAGGACGGCGAGCAGCACCGGCAGGTGCTCGAGCGGATAGAGCGCGCCGGAGAGAAAGAAGATCGGCATCACGAGGAAGTTCATCACCATCTGGAACCCCTGCATGTCGCGCAGGGTGGAGCCGACGGTGGTGCCGACGGCGGTGAACACCACCGCGATCAGCGCGAGGAATGCGAACCCGAGCGGCAAGCTGGCGATGCTCACCGGGCGAAAGCCGGCCACCACCGCCACCGCCGTGACCAGCAGCCCCTGGATCAGCGCGGTGGTGGCTGCGCCGCAGGTGCGCCCGATCATGATGTGCAGGCGCGGCACGGGCGCCACCAGGGTCTCCTTCAGGAAACCGAACTGCCGGTCCCAGATCAGTTGGATGCCGGAGAACAGCGAGGAGAAGAGCACCGTCATCGCGATCACGCCCGGGGCGACGAACTCGATGTAGTTGCCTTCCCCGCCCCGGCGGAACACCGGCGAGAGGCCATAGCCGAGGGCGAGCAGGTACAGCAGTGGCTGGCCGAGGGAGGCGGCGATCTGCACCCGGGAGCGGAAGTACCGCTTCAGCTCGCGCAGCCACAACACATAGATGGCACCCATGCTTCGCTCCTCAGCGGCCGCGCCACGCACGCGCCGCCATGCGCATGCGGTCCGCGGTGGTCCCGCTCTCTTCGCGGATCTCGGTGCCGGTGAGGGCGAGGAACGCCTCCTCGAGCGTTGCCGTTCCGGTGCTCGCCTTCAGCTGCGCGGAGGTGCCGAGGGAGACGATCCGGCCGTGATCGATGATGGCGATGCGCCCGGCGACACGGTCCGCCTCGTCCATGTAGTGCGTGGTCAGGAACACCGTGACGCCCTCGTCCTGATTCAGACGCTTCACGTGGCTCCAGAGCTGGTTGCGGCTCTGCGGATCGAGTCCGAGCGTCGGCTCATCGAGAAACAGGATCTTCGGGGTGTGCAGCAGGCCGCGGGCAATCTCCAGCCGGCGCATCATGCCGCCGGAGTACTGTTTGACGAGCTCCGCGCGCCGCTCCCACAGACCGAACAACGTCAGCAGGGACTCCATTCGCTCGCGGCGCACCTTGCGCGGCACGTGATAGAGCGCTCCGTGCAGATCGAGGTTCTCCCACGCCGAGAGGTTCTGATCCAGACTCGGGTCCTGAAAGACGATGCCGATGCGCTGGCGCACCTCGGTGGACTGGCGGGTCGGATCGAGCCCATCGACGCGCACCGTGCCCGAGGTGGGCGCCAGGAGGGTGGTCAGGATCTTGATCGTGGTGGTCTTGCCGGCGCCGTTTGGACCGAGGAAGGCGAAGATCTCCCCGCGCTCGACCTGAAAGGAAATGTCGTGCACGGCCACGAATTCGCCGAACTTGCGCGTCAGGTGTTCAACGTCGATCACGCGAGGGGCCTCCCTGGAGCTCAGGCGGAGCGAGCATAACACGCCGCTGCGGCCGGCCGCGTTACAGCCAGCCCTTCTGTCGTGCGATGCGCGCCGCTTCGATACGGTTGGCCGCCCCGAGTTTGCTGATCGCCTCGGAGAGGTAGTTGCGCACCGTGCCTTCGGACAGCGACAGCTCGGCGGCGATTTCCGCCCCGGAGCGTCCCTCGCCGGCGCGCCAGAGAATCTGCCGCTCCCGCTCGGTGAGCGGATCCGGATCGCTCGCCCACGCCTCGGCGGCCAGATCCGGATCGATGACCCGCTCGCCGCGGCGGACGCGGCGCACCGCGGCGGCGAGCTCAGCGGCGGGCCGGTCCTTCAGCAGATAACCGCGCGCCCCGGCCTCGAGCGCCCGGCGCAGATAGCCGGGGCGCGCGAAGGTGGTGAGGATGACCACCTGCGTCTGCGGGTGTTGTGCGCGCACTTCGGCGGCGAGCGTCAGGCCCGTCATTTCGGGCATCTCGATGTCGGTGACCAGCACGTCGGGCCGCTCGGCGGCCACGGCCGCGAGCGCCTGGCGCCCGTTGGCGGCCCGCGCGCAGACCGTCAGGTCCGCCTCGGTTTCCAGGAGCGCAGCGAGCGCCCCGAGAATCATCGCCTGGTCCTCGGCGAGGACGACGCGGATGGCGCTCATGAGGTGCTCCCCGGAGCGGCACTGGCGGGGATCTCCACGCGCAGCCGCGTGCCCTGGTGTGAGTCGATGGCGATGCGTCCGCCGAGGGCCGCCAGCCGCTCGCGCACGCCGCGCAATCCGTTGCCCTCGTGCTCGATGCCGCCGCGTCCATCGTCGCTGATCTCGAGCAGCGTGTGCTCGGGATTTGCGGTGAGGGTGAGGGAGCAGCGCGCCGCGCGGGCGTGCCGCACGATATTGGTGACGCATTCGCGCACGATGAGGGCGAGGGTGCTCTCGACCAGTGGCGTCAGGCGCGGCGGCGGCTCGGTGCACTCGAGGCGCACGCCGGCGAGTGCGAGCGTCTGCCGGGCGCGCGCCAGCTCCGCGGCCAGCCCCTCGCAGCGGTAGCCGCTGATGGTCTCGCGCACCTCGGAGAGGGCGCGCCGGGCAGTCTGCTCCACTTCGGCGATTTCCCCGCGCGCCCGCGCCGGGTCGGCGTCGATCAGCCGCCCGGCCAGCTCGGACTTCAGCACGATCAGTGAGAGTGTGTGGCCGAGCACATCGTGCAGATCGCGCGCGATGCGCTCACGCTCAGCCACCTGGGCGAGGTGTTCGATCTGCTCCTGGGCGAGCGTGAGTCGGGCGTTGGCGCGCGCGCGCAGCGACCAGAACAGGCTGCTCACGCCGGCCGGCACGGTGAAGAAGGCGAAGATGCCCCAGTTCCAGGGGCCGTAGTGCAGCGCCCAGCCTTCGCCGGCGGCGAGCGCCGCGGCCCCCGAAATGATGAGGCCGCCGATGAGTGCGGAGTCGGTGACGGCGGGGGCGAACGCCGCGACGTAGATGAACACCACCCCGGCACCGGTGTTGACCCAGTAGGCGCCGAGGCCAAACAGCGTCAGGGCCACCACCAGCAGCCGCTTGGTGCGGCGCGAGCTGGACCCGATGGCGACCCCGAGATACAGCGCGAGGAAGCCGCTGAACAGCAGTACCGAGGCGAGCCAGCCCTGCCACGTGCCGTGCTGGGCCGCATCGATGAAGAAGAACACCGAGTAGCACAGCCACACGAGGTTCACCAGCGCCCCGCGTCGCTCGCTCGGGCTCTGGCAGGTGGGGTCGGTGCGCGTCGGTTCGCTCATGGGGTGCTCGTGTCGCTGCGCAGGAACGTAATCCAAGCGACGGCGAACATCAACGCGCTGAAGCCGGCGAGCACCTGCCAATGGGTGAGTGCCCCGGCGTGCGGGGCGAAGTCGAACACGGCGAGCGCGAGCTGGGCCAGGTGGTAGGTGGGCAGGAACGGAGCGATGCGCTGCATCCACGGGGGCAGCTCAGCCACCGGAATCCAGAACCCGGAGACCAGGCACAGCGGCAGATAGATCAGGTTGATCAGGCCCGCCCCGGCATTCGGCGGCACCCACAGCGCGATCACGAGCCCGAGGGCCGTGAACGGCACCGAGCCGACCAGCAGGATCAGCGCGAGCCTTGCGATCTGCACCGGCCTCACCGTGACGCCGGCGCCGAGATGCCCGACGGTGAGGAGCAGTCCGAGCACGAGCAGCGCGAACACGGCGCTCGCGACCAGTTTGGCGGCCAGGTACCCCAGCCGCGGCATCGGGCTCGCCCATTTCAGCTCGAGCCAGCCGTGCGCGCGCTCGAAGGCGATGCTGAGGCCGATCCCGAACAGACACGCCGAGCCGAGCCCCATGCAGCTGTAGCCGACGATCAGGTACAGCGCCGCGGGCTTGCCCTGGCTGAGGCCGAACACGGCGTAGAAGAGCAGCGGAAACCCGAGCACCGAGAGGGCGTAGACGCGGTTGCGCGCCAGGCGGATGAACTCATATTGGATCTCGCGCAGCACGGCGCGCCAGCGCCAGGCGGCGAAGCGCGGCTCGATCTCGGTCAGGGTCACGGCATTCATTGGGGTCCTCGCCGGGTGGGGTCACGGGCTCAGGCGGCAGGCGCGAGCGCGAGGAGGGCTTCCTCGAGCGAGGCGGTACTGACTTCCAACTCACTGAGGGAGCCATCGAGCGCCAGCATCTGGCGCAGCACGCGCTGCGGATCGTGCGCAAAAATGACGACGCCGTCGCGATCAGCCTCGACGGCCGTCACCGTCGGCAGCGTGCGCAGCATGGCCGGATCGAGCTGCGTGCGGCAGCGGATGCGCCGCGCCGCGATGCGGTGTCTGATCTCGGCGGGCGTACCGGTGTGCACCATGCTGCCGCCCTCGATGAGCACGACGCGGTGTGCGAGCGCATCGGCTTCCTCCAGGTAGTGGGTGGTGAGCAGCACCGCCTTGCCGGCCGCCGCGAGTGCGCGAATTTCGCTCCACAGCTGCCGCCGGCTCTGTGGGTCGAGTCCGACGGTCGGCTCATCGAGGCAGACCACAGCCGGATCGCCGCACAAGGCGAGGGCGAGCAGCACCCGTTGCTTCTGGCCACCGGAGAGCGTGCCGAAGCGCTGATGCTCGAGGGCGCTGAGGCCGGTGCGTGCGAGCAGCTCGGCGCTCGGCAGGGGCCGCGGGTAGTAGCTGCGGAACAGATCGAGGTGTTCGCGCACGCTGAGCGTGTCCGGTGCGCGCGCGCCCTGCAGCATCGCCCCGAGCGAGGCGCGGGCACGGCTGGCGCGGGGGTTGAGGCCGAGGATCTCGACGCGGCCGTGATCGGGTCGGACGAGGCCGAGCAGCATCCGCACCGCAGTGCTCTTGCCGGCACCATTGGGTCCGAGCAGCGCGGTGATCTGCCCGCCGTAGAGCGCCAGGGAGAACCGATCGAGCGCCCGGTGCGCACCGAAGCGCTTGCTCACCGCATGCAGGGCCGCGAGCGGCGCGGGCGTCTCGGTCGGGGTCGGACGGTCGGCTGGGCGCATGGGCGTCGCTCCGGAGGCGGTGACGAGGTGCCGAGAGCGTGGCGCAGCGCGCCACGGCCCGGCAGTGCCGGCTGTCAGGGGGCGGGGGTGACAGATGTCATGCGCAGACCGGGCGGCGACGCGGGGGCTTCCCGTATTCGTGACATTTCGATAAGATTGGAATTATGAAAGCAGAAGACGCGATCGCCGTGTGCGGTGCGCTGGCCTCCGAGCCGCGGCTCGCGCTGTACCGGCTGCTGGTGCGGCGCGGACCGGGGGGCTTCACGCCCGGGGAGCTGGCGCGGCGTCTGCGCGTCCCGGCGCCGACGCTGTCGTTTCATCTGAAGGCACTCATGGCCGCCGAGCTCGTCACGAGCCGCCGTGCCGGACGGCATCTTTACTACAGCCCGAACTTCACCCGCATGAATACCCTGATCGAATTCCTCACGGCCAAGTGCTGCACGCTCGGGGTGCCGGCGGTGGACGCATCGTGTGGCCCGGCCTGTGCACCGGCCTGTGCACCGGCCTGTGCACCGGCCCCGGTGAGGCGCTGAGATGTCGCGCTTCGACCGCTATCTGACCGTCTGGGTGGTGCTGTGCATGGTGGCCGGCATCTTCGCCGGGCGCATCGTCCCCGGCGTGTTCCAGCACGTGGCGGCGCTCGAGCTCGCCGAGGTCAACTTCCCGGTGGCGGCGCTGATCTGGCTGATGATCGTGCCGATGCTGATGAAGGTCGATTTCACGGCGCTCGCGGCGGTGCGCGAGCACTGGCGCGGCATGGGCGTGACGCTGTTCATCAACTGGGGGGTCAAACCCTTCTCCATGGCGCTGCTCGGCTGGTTGTTCCTCGAGCACCTGCTGCGCGCGTGGCTGCCGGCCGGCCAGATCGACAGCACCATTGCCGGGCTGATTCTGCTCGCGGCCGCGCCGTGCACCGCCATGGTGTTCGTGTGGAGTCACCTCGCCGGCGGAGAGCCGCATTTCACGCTGACGCAGGTGGCGTTGAACGACACCATCATGGTGTTCGCATTTGCACCCATCGTCGGGGTGCTGCTCGGCGTGGCGGCGATCACGGTGCCCTGGCACACGCTGCTGCTGTCGGTGACGCTCTACATCGTGGCGCCCGTGCTGGTCGCGCAGGCATTGCGGCGCGCACTGCTCGCGGCAGGCGGGCCGCAGCGTCTCGAGCAGACGCTGCGGCGAGTCCATCCGGTCTCGCTCGCCGCGCTGCTCGCGACGCTGGTCCTGCTGTTCGGGTTTCAGGGCGAGCGCATCCTCGCCGCGCCGCTCGTGATCGGGGTGATCGCCGTACCGATCGTGATTCAGGTCTACTTCAACGCGGCGCTCGCCTATCTGCTGAACCGCTTCGTCGGTGAATCGCACTGTGTGGCGGCACCCTCGGCGCTGATCGGCGCGAGCAATTTCTTCGAGCTGGCCGTGGCGGCCGCCATCAGTCTGTTCGGGCTCGGCTCGGGCGCGGCACTCGCCACGGTGGTCGGCGTGCTGGTCGAGGTGCCGGTCATGCTGTCGGTGGTGGCGCTGACGCGCGCGACGCGCGCTTGGTATGAGCGCGGCGGGGCGGTGCGCCGCCGCGCAGAGAACTGCACGATGAGGGAGTTACGCTGATGCGGATTCTGTTTCTGTGCGTGGCCAACTCGGCCCGCAGTCAGATGGCCGAAGGGCTGGCGCGGCAGCTGCTGCACCCGAGCGAGGTGTTGAGCGCCGGCTCGCGCCCCTCGCGCGTCAATCCCTACGCGATCGAGGCGATGCGCGAGGTCGGCATCGACATCACCGGGCATCGATCGAAGTCGGTCAGCGAGATCGATCCGGCCAGCGTCGATCTGGTGGTGACGCTGTGTGCCGAGGAGGTCTGTCCGGTGCTGCCGGGCCGGGTGCGCCGTCTGCACTGGCCGATCGATGATCCGGCGAGCGACGATCCGGCGCTCGCACCGGAGCAACTCCTGGGGCGCTTTCGCATCGCGCGGGAGGCGATCCGCGCCCGTCTGATGGCGCTGGCGGGGGAACTCACCCCGTCTTGAGGGGGGGCGCCGCCGGCGGCGCGAGCGGCTGCCACGCCGCGCCAGTGGGGAAGCGATACCGCAGGAGGGTTTCGGGGCGCATCTGCGCAGAGAAGCCCGTGGCCGCG
>JAKBDK010000034.1:0-29355 GCA_021834525.1 Pseudomonadota bacterium
TCGTAAGTATTGGTCGGGGCAGGGAGATTCGAACTCCCGACCCTCTGCTCCCAAAGCAGATGCGCTACCAGACTGCGCCATGCCCCGAACCGTGCCGACGCGGGGGGAGAAACCCCTGGCGGCACGGCATGATATGCGAGAATACCCGCCCATCGGAAGAGTTCGAGTTCAAGCAGTCCATGACGGCACAGGTGATTGACGGGCGCCAATGCGCCGGCGAAGTCAAAGCCCAGGTCCGCACCGCCATCGAATCGGCGGTCACACGGGGACACCGCAGGCCGGCCCTCGCCGTCGTCAAAGTGGGCGATCACCCGGCTTCCGAGGTCTACGTGCGCAATAAGCGCAAATCCTGTGAAGAGGTCGGCATCCGCTCCGTCGCACACGATCTGCCCGGGTCGACCTCGGAAATCCACCTCCTCGCCCTGATCGATGAGCTCAATGCCGACCCGGACATCGACGGCATCCTGGTCCAGCTGCCCTTACCCGATCAAATCCAATCGACGGCCGTCATCGAGCGGATCGACCCCATGAAAGACGTCGACGGATTCCATCCGTACAACGTCGGCCGCCTGGCGCAGCGCATTCCTCTGATTCGCCCGTGCACGCCTTATGGGGTCATCAAGCTCCTCGAGCACATCGGGGCGCCGATGAAGGGGCAGCACGCGGTCATCGTCGGGGCGTCCAATATCGTCGGGCGACCCATGTCGCTCGAGCTGCTGCTGATGGGCGCCACCACCACCGTGTGCCATCGCTTCACCGCCGACCTCGCGGTGCACGTCGGCCAGGCCGACATCCTGGTGGTGGCGGTGGGCAAGTCGGGGCTGGTCCCCGGGGAATGGGTCAAGCCGGGCGCCGTGGTCATCGACGTCGGCATGAATCGCCTCGAGAATGGTCACCTGGTGGGTGACGTGCAGTTCGAGGCCGCACGCGAACGGGCCGCCTGGATCACGCCGGTGCCCGGTGGCGTCGGACCGATGACGGTGGCGATGCTCATGCACAATACTTTCGAGGCCTTCCAGCGCCGCGTGGCCTTGCCGCACTGAGGCAGCCCGCTGCCGCGCCCGCGGCAAGTGCCGGCCGCGCCGCGGCGCGGCGTCGCAATTGCAGATATTTTTACAATCGACCCCTGGCGCCGCTCCGTAGAGTATCGGCCAGGCCACTGCGCACTGGATGTGCGCGCGGCCCCGTCCTTCACTCTGGGAGACTCTCATGACCAGTGCGATCTCATCGGCCGCGACGGCTTGGCCAAGCCTCTATGGCAGCAGTGCCTGCGGCGCCACCTCAGGCAGCTCCGCGAGCACCAGCGGCCTGGCGCAGGCGGAACAGCAGCTGTTCGCCGCGATTGACACCAACGGCAACGGTTCGATCAGCCAGGGCGAGCTGACCAACTTCATGAGCGCGCTGAGCGGCACCGCCAGCCCGACGCAAAGCAGCGCTGCCGGCACGCTCTTCAGCGCGCTCTCCACCGGCAGCACCAGCAGCACCAGCAGCGGCGGCAGCAGCACCGGCACCAGCAGCGGAATCTCGCTGCAGGACTTCCAGAGCAACATCAGCACGTTCCTCACCGCGCTGCGCAGTCAGCTCGCCACCGCAACCGCCACCAGCGCAACCAGCACGGCGGCCGCCACGAATGCGACTACCGGTGCCTCGAGTGCCGCAACGAGCGCTGCCGCCGGCAGCACGCACGCGATGCATCACGGACATCATGGGCACGGCGGTGGCGCGGCACTGTTGGCCTCGCTGATGCAGGAACTGAGCAGCAGCTCGGCACAGAGCACGGCGGCGACGGCCAGCACCAGCCTCAGCACGCTCGCCTGATCGACCGCGCAGGCCTCGAACGGCCGGTCAGGCCCGCCGCCAGTCCGTCGCGCCGCCGGACTTGTCCTCGAGCACTACGCCGGCGGCGGCCAGTTCATCGCGGATGCGGTCCGACTCCGCCCAGTTCCTCCCCTGGCGCGCCGCGGCGCGCGCCGCGATGCGCTGCTCGATGTCGGCATCGCTCAACGCAGCCGCGGCCGGCACCGCTTCGTCTGTCCCCCGCACGGCAGGTTTGCCGAGGCGCAACCACTGTTCGGACGGCACGGCGAAGAGTCCGAGCACACCCCCGAGCCTTCGCAGCAGAGCCCCGAGCGAGGCCGCCCGCGCGCCATCGCCGGCGTCCCGGGCGGCGTTCACGTCGCGCGCCAGCGTCTGCAACACGGCGAGCGCCTCCGGTGTATTGAAATCATCGTCCATCGCCGCCTCGAACCGCTCGGCGTGCGCGCAGTCCATCGGCTGCGCCTGCGGCAGCGCGCGCAACGCCAGGTGCAGCCGCTGCAGCGCGGCGTCGGCCTGTTCCAGCTGTTCGAGTGAATAGTTGATCGGTCCACGATAGTGGCTCGAGAGCACGAAGTAGCGCATCACCTCCGGGTGGCGCAGCGTCGGCAGCACCTCGCGCACGGTGAAGAAGTTGCCGAGTGACTTCGACATCTTCTCGTTGTCGACGTTGACGAACCCGTTGTGCATCCAGATCTCGGCGAACCGCTCGCCGGTGGCCGCACACGATTGTGCGATCTCATTCTCGTGGTGCGGGAACTTCAGGTCCATGCCACCGCCGTGGATGTCGAAGTGCGGCCCGAGCAACTCGACCGACATCGCCGAGCATTCGATGTGCCAGCCGGGCCGGCCGCGCCCCCACGGGGAGTCCCAGGCCGGCTCATGCGCCTTGGCGTGCTTCCAGAGCACGAAATCGAGCGGATCGCGCTTCGCCTCGTCCACCTCGACCCGCGCTCCGGCGCGCAGGTCCGCGAGGCGCTTGCCCGACAGTCGCCCGTAGCCGTCGAATTTCGCCACGGCATACATCACATCGCCGTTGGGCGCGGCATACGCATAGTCGCGCTCGATGAGCTTCTCGACCATCGCGATGATCGCCGGCACGTGCTGGGTGGCGCGCGGCTCGAGATCCGGGCGCACGATGCCGAGCGCCGCACAGTCCTCGTGCATGGCCGCGATGAAGCGGCCGGTGAGCGCATCGATCGGTTCGCCGTTCTGCGCGGCCCGCTTGATGATCTTGTCATCGATGTCGGTGATGTTGCGCACGTAGGTCAGCCGCAACCCGCGGTGGCGCAGATAGCGCGCCACGGCATCGAACACGATCATCATGCGCGCATGGCCGATGTGCAGATAGTCGTACACCGTCATGCCGCAGACGTACATGCGCACCTCGCCCGGCACGAGGGGCTTCAGGGGCTGTTTCTCTCCAGTGAGCGAATTGTGGATGCGAATCATGGTGGTCTTTTCGAAGTCAGAAGAGGGCGGCCCGTGCGGGCCACCCGGCTCAGGCGAAGCGCGCGAGGCGCCGCTCAGTCTCCCCGGTGGGCATCACACGCAGCAGCGGCGCGAGCTCCGGGCCGTGGCCGAGTCCCGTCAACGCGAAACGCAGTGGCCGAAACAGCTGTGCCCCCTTGCGTCCGCTCACGGCGCGCGCCGCCGCCGCGATCTGAGCGAAGTCGCCACCGTCGGCGGCCGCCCGGGCCGCGGCGGCGAAAAACTCGCGACCGGCCTCGCGCACCAGGTCCGCACCCTCGCCGGCGAGCACCGGTGCAGGGCCGAAGACGATGTCGGCCCAGGCCCTGGCATCCTCGGGCAGCACCACGTTCGGCAGCACTGCGGCGCAGAATGCCGTCGCCACGTGCGCGTCGAGCCCGTTCGGCAGCTGCGCTGCAAGCCACTCCCGCGCCCCTTCCGGGGCGAGTCGATGAACGGCGTGTTTCTGCCAGACGGTCAGCTGCTGTTCGTCAAAATGGGCGGGGGCCCGGCCGAGGTGCTGCGGGTCGAAGGCAGCGGCGAGCGCCTGAAGTCCGAGCAGATCGTGCTCACTGCTCGAGTGTCCGAGCCGAAAGAGATAATTCACCACCGCTTCGGGCCGATAGCCGCGCTCGCGGAACTCGCGCACGCTGGCCGCGCCGTGACGCTTGGAGAGTGGTGCACCGTCGGATCCGAGAATGAGCGAGATGTGCCCGTAGCGCGGCGCCGGCAGCCCGAGCGCCTCGAGGATCAGCAGCTGACGCGGCGTATTCGTCAGGTGGTCCTCCCCGCGCAGCACCTGCGTGACGCCCATGGCCGCATCATCCAGGGCGTTCGAGAAAAAGAACGCCGCCGAACCATCGGCACGCCGGATGACGAAATCGCCAATGTCGTCGGACAGAAAGCGCTGCGCCCCGTGCACCAGATCGGTGAATTCGATGTGCCGCCCGGCCGGCACCCGGAAGCGCAGCGTGGCGGGCTGTCCGGCACCGAGGCGACGACGGCGCTCATCCGCACTGAGGTCCCGGCAGGTCCCCGGATAGCGCGGAGCGCGTCCCGCCGCGCGCTGCGCGTGGCGTGCGACTTCGAGCTCGACGGCGCTGCAGAAGCACGGATAGACCGCGCCCTGGCGCTCGAGCTCGACGAACCGCTCCGCGTACAGCGCCGCTCGCTGCGACTGGTAGTAGGGCCCGAGCCCATCCTCCCGGCCCGGACCGGCATCCCACTCAAGGCCGAGCCAGTGCAGGTCGTGAAGCAGCCCCACGGTATGCTCCGATCGGCTGCGGCTGGCGTCGGTATCCTCGATGCGCAGCACGAAGCGCTCGGCGCCGTGGCGGGCGAGCAAAAAATTGAACAGCGCGGTGCGCGCGTTGCCGAGGTGCAACTCACCGGTCGGACTCGGGGCGAACCGAGTCGCCCCGCGCGCGAACGTCCGGCCGGTTGTGCGGTCCATCTCTGCCATGGTCCGCAATAGTACGGGGTTTGAGCGAGCGCTGCTAAGATGAGGCGCCACAGCGAGCCCCCTGGGAGATCCGATGCAAAACTGGAAATGCTCTGCCGCGCGCTGGCGCGCCGTCACCGCCGCAGCCACGCTGCTGCTGGCCTTCGGCTGCGGCCTGCTCGCCGCGCCGGCGGCCCGAGCACAGAGCGCGCCGCCAAACCCCGAGGTGCGCGTCGTGACGAACATGGGCTCCTTCGTGATCGAGCTGCGCCCAGACCGCGCGCCGCTCACGGTGGCGAACTTCCTGCGCTATGTGCGCACGGGCTTTTACACCGACACCCTGATCCACCGGGCCGTGGCCAATTTCGTCATCCAGGGCGGCGGCCATGACGCCACGGCGCCCTACGCGCTGAAGCCGACCGGTCCGCCGGTCGACAACGAGTCCGGCAATGGCCTGGAGAACAAGCGCGGCACGGTCGGCCTCGCCCGCGGTCCGGACCCGGACTCCGGGACCTCGCAGTTCTACATCAACCTGGTCGACAACCCGGAGCTCGATCCGCTGCCGACCCGGTGGGGCTACGCCGTGTTCGGGAAAGTGATCCAGGGCATGAATGTCGTCGAGCAGATCGGACTGGTGCCCACCGGAGCATTCGGGCCGTTCAAATCCGAAGCCCCCCTGACGCCCGTGGTGATCGAGTCCGTGTCCGTGGTCGCGCCGAGCACCTCAGGAGCGACGCCCGCGACGAGCGCCCCGGCACCCGCTGCGAGCGGTGCCGCGGCACCGAAGGCGAGCGGATCCGCCGGTTCCGGGTCGGGCGGCACGCCGAGCAAGACGGCGACTCCGCCCGCGGCCGAGTCAGGCCACGCCCCGAGCAAGACGGTGACTGCGCCCAACGGCACGCCACCTTCGAAATCGTGACCCCCGCGCCCGCCCCCGCCGGCGGTGAACCGAGTCGCTGCCTGTTCGTCTCGGACGTGCACCTCGACACCGTTGCGGGAGCGGCCGAGGCGCAGTTCCTGAGCCTGCTGCGGACCGAAGCGCCGCAGGTGGATGCGCTCTACATCCTCGGCGATCTGTTCGAGTCATGGGTGGGCGATGACACGCCGGTCCATCGGGCCGTGATCGATGCACTGGCGGCGCTCACGGCCGGCGGCGTGGGCTGCTTCGTGCTGCACGGCAACCGTGACTTTCTGCTCGGCAGCGGCTTCGCCGAGCGCAGCGGATGTCACCTGCTGCCGGACCCGGTCGTAACGGAGTTCGGCGGTGAGCGGGTCCTGCTCACGCATGGCGATGCGCTCTGCACGGACGATCACGCCTATCAGGAGTTGCGCACCCTGGTGAGAGACCCGCTCTGGCAACGGCGATTCCTCGCCCTGCCCCTGGCAACGCGGGAATTGCTCGCCGATGAGGCGCGGGCCGGAAGCCGCGCGCACACCTCACGCACGCCGCCGACGATCATGGACGTCAATCCCGATTCGGTCGCCGCGGCCTTCCGGGCGACGGGGGTGCGCCGCATCATTCACGGGCACACGCATCGCCCGGCGGTGCACGAGACCCAGATTGACGGTGCGCCCGTGCAGCGCATCGTGCTCGGGGCCTGGTACGAACAGGGCAGCTGCCTCAGCTACGAGGCAGGCCGCTACCAGCTGCGCGCGCTGCCGCGGTGAGCACGGCAGCCCACCGCGGCAGCGCCTCCACCGCTCAGGACTGAGGCGGCGCGGGCGGGGCCGGCGGCTGCGGCGGCGCCATGTGCATGCGCATGCCCATCCCACCGCGCCCCATCGGGCCGCGCATCCCGAACCACGGATGCGGCGGCACCAGCACTTTGAATTTCGCCATCTGCTCGGCGCTGAGTACGTGCGCCATCTTGGTCATCATCTGACGCTTCGCGGCGACGTGAGCCTGACGCATCGCGCGCATTGCTCGCATCATCTGCTGCATGCTCGTACGCATGGCGGCATGCTGCTCAGCGAGAATCCCCCGGACCTGTTGACGCTGCGCGGCCGTCAGATCCAACAACACGGTCAGCTGGTGCAACCGCCACTGCTCCATACGCTGTATGCGGCGCATGTGGGCCGCAGCGGCGCCTTGCGGCCAACCGCGTGCGAGCTGCGGCGTCGGGGTCTGCGCGAGGGCGACGCTCGTGACAGCCGCGAGTGCGAGAAAAATCAGGGAACGCTTCATGGACCGACCTCCTCCAAACAACGGACGGAGAGGAGTCTAGCGATGCCACGGACGAGGCGCAGTAAGCAAATGTAGCGACCCGCTCAGCGCCGCGGCAGGCGCAGTTCGGCCTCGAGACCGCCCTGCGGCCGATTGCGCAGCTGCAGCGTACCGCCGTGGGCCTGGGCGACGTCACGCGCGATGCTCAAGCCCAGGCCAGTCCCGCCGGTGTCGCGATTGCGGGAGGACTCGAGGCGAAAGAATGGCTCAAAAACTCGCTCCAGATACGGCGGCGCGATGCCCGGGCCGTCGTCGCTCACCACGATGCTGAGCGCCGCCCCGTCGCTCACCGCGATCCGCGCCCGCTCACCGAACTTCACGGCGTTGGACACGAGGTTGGTCAGACAGCGCTTCAGTGCCTGCGGTCGCGCCGGCAGCGGTCCGTTCGCATGCCCCGTCACCTGCACGTCGTGGCCCATCTCGGTGAAACCCTGCCGCACCGACTCGACCAGCGCATCGACGTCGATCGGCTCGAGCGCTTCCTGCTCATCCTGCCCCCGAAACAATGCCAACGCCCCGCGCACCATGCCTTCCATCTCATCGAGTTCGCGGCTCAAGCGATCGCGCACCGCGGGATCCTCGATCAGCGTCTCGACCTGCAGGCGCAGACGCGTCAGCGGAGTCTTCAGATCATGCGACATCGCAGCCAGCACCGCCGTGCGGCTGTCGAGATAGCGGTGCAGTCGCTCCTGCATGCTGTTGAACGCGCGCGCCGCATCCCGCAGCTCACGCGCGCCACTTTGCGGCAGCGGCGAGCTGCGCGAGCCGCGACCGATCATCTCCGCGGCACGCGCCAGACGGCGCAACGGCCGGGTGATGCCGCGCGCCGCTACATACAGCGCAGCGATCAACACCGCCATGAGCACCGTCAGGTTGATGAGCAGACGCGGCGGCAGCGTCAACACCGGAGAGAGGTGCGGCACGCGGAAGACGAGCGTCGCGGCGTGCGGTGCACTGACCTCGATGTCGTAGAAACGCAGCGGCAGAACGATCGACACGAACGGCGGTGGCGCCACGGGGATCGCCGCGGCGCTGCGGTGTGCGAGCGAGCGAATGCGATAATCCACACCGAGCTCGCGGTGCAGCCGGGCGAACAGCAGCGCTTGAGCACCGGAGGGGAACGGCAGGTGGATGAGCAGGCCGTGGCGAAGATCCGGATGCAGTCGGCGGCGCCACCAGGGCCAGTGCAGCGGACGCCGCCCGCGGCCCGCGCCGAGTCGCGCGGGCGGTCGCGGCGGTTCGGCAGGCTGCGGCGGCTGCATCGGCATCACCCTGCGCGGGACCCAGAGCCGCGGCCTGACGGGCCGAAATCCCCCGGTCATCTGCAGCCGATGCAACGCGTGGTTCCGCGCCCGTGGCGGCAGCAGCGTCAGCGTAAAGGCGATTTCACTGATCCGCCGCGCCCAGATCCGAGTCGTCACCTGCGTCATGACGCGCTGTTCGTTGCGCGCCACGAGGTACAGGCTGGCCGCCTGCGCGAGCAGGACCCCGATCACGGTCGCGCCAATCAGCCGTCCGAACAGAGATTGCGGCCACACTCGCCAGCGCATATGCGGTCCCGGTCCGGGATTCACTCGGTCTCGACGGGCACGCCGATGACATAGCCCTGGCCGTAGATCGTCTTGATGATCCTCGGCGAGCGGGCATCATCGCCGAGGATCTGCCGCAGGCGGCTGACGCGCACATCGATGCTGCGGTCGAGCGGATCAGCCTCGCGGCCGCGCAGCAGTTCGGCGAGCTGCGCGCGCGAGACCACGCGGTTACCGGCCGAGAGCAGCACCGCGAGCAGCCGGTACTCCGCACCGCTCAGCGCCACCTCGCTGCCGCCGCCACTGAGCGTTCGGGCGGTGGTCTCGAGACGCCAGCCGTCAAAACGGAAGGCGCGCACGGCTTGCGGGTCCGGGTCGGGCGAGGCATGCACGGTGCGGCGCAGCACCGCACGGATCCGGCCGAGCAGCTCACGAGGATTGAAGGGTTTGGGGACGTAATCGTCCGCGCCGATCTCGAAACCGACGATGCGATCGACGTCCTCACCGCGGGCCGTCAGCATGATCACCGGCAGCTGTGAGCGGGTCCGCAGCTCCCGGCAGATCGACAGGCCGTCCTCACCGGGCAACATCAGGTCGAGCACCAGCAAATCAAAGCGCGCCCGCTCCATGGCGCGCCGCATCTCGGTGGCGTCGCCCACCGCCGTGACGCGCATGCCTTCCTTCTGCAGATATTGACTCAACAGCGAGCGGATCTCGCGGTCGTCATCGACGATCAACAGGTGAGGATGTTCGCTCATGGTCAGGCCCGTGGCGAGCACGATACCGGAGCGCGCAGCCGCGGCGCCAGAGCCGCAGCGGCCTGCCGAGCGCCGCAGTTACAATTGTTCACAAGACTGCGCGCTGCGGCGCGTCCTTCAGGCCAATCACGAGGTCAGCCACGTTGGTACCGGTGGGTCCGGTGCGCAGCAGCGCCCCGGCGGCCGCGAGCGCGCGCCCGGAGTCCGCCCGCCGCAGGCTGTCGTCGGCGTCGAATCCGAGCACCGCGATGCGCCCGCAGGTCTCCCCATCGACCACCGCCCCGGCATCCTCGGTCGGTCCGTCGATGCCATCGGTACCGGCCGCGAGCAGCGCCAGGTCGCCGTATCCGGCAATCAGCCGCGCCGCCGCGAGCGCCAGATGTTGATTGCGGCCACCGCGGCCTGGGGCCGCCGGCAACCGCAGGGTCGATTCCCCGCCCCAGACGTACACCTGCGCACTGCCGAGGGCGAGCTCATGCGTGAACTGGGTGGCCAGGCGCTGAACGTCACCGCAGAATCTCGTGCGGGCGCGGCGCACCGTCAGCCCTCGAGCGCGAGCCGCCTCGGCCGCACCGTCCATCGCCGCATCCGTGGACGCGATCACCTCGCGCCGCAGAGCGTCCCCGCCGGGCGCCGGCCCGAGCAGTCCTGAGCCGATCAGCGCCGGGTCATCGCCGGGCACGTCGGAGATGAACAGCACGCGCCCAGGACGTCCGCCGAGACGCTCGGCGAGCCGCCCACCCTTGATCTGCGAGCTGCGGGCGCGCTCGGCATTGAGGGCACGGATGTCGAGCCCGGCGGACATTCCATGCCGAGCGATGCGCACGAGCTGGTCGAGCGTCACCCCCGGGGCAGGCACTTCGACCAGCGACGAGGCCCCCCCCGAGATCAGAAACAGCGGCTCGACCTGCGGCGGCAGCTCGTGCAGCCACTCGAGCAGCCGCTCACCGGCGTACAGCGAGCGTTCATCCGGAATCGGGTGGGCGCTGTCGAGCACCTCGGTGCCCGGCTCTGCGGCGAGTGCCGCGGCACCGTGCCCCGCCGGCGCAATCACCAGCAACCGCTCGAGCGCCGGCCCGAGCGCCTCGCGCGCACCGAGCGCCATCGGTGCGGCCGCCTTGCCGATCGCCACCGCCCACACCCGAGCGGATGGGGTGCCCTGCAGCGCCTCGCGCACGCAGCGACGCCCCTCGACGCGGGCGAGGCCGGCGCGAAACAGCTCGATCAGCCGCTCCCGCCGCCCGTCGGCGCCTGTCGGGGCTTCAGCCACCGTGGACGATTTTCAGCGCTCCTCGTCCCTCGCGGCCACGCTGCTTGGCCTCGTCGGAACGCTCGCGCTGCAAGCGCTCGAGATACTGCGGCGTGATGTCCCCGGTGACGTACTGGCCGGAGAAGCACGAGGTGTCGAACTCCTCGATCTGCGAGTCCTCGTGCTTGCACGCCGCGATGAGATCCTCAAGATCCTGGTAGACCAGCCAATCGGCACCGATCAGCCGCATCACATCCTCGACGCTGCGTCCGGCGGCCACCAGCTCACGGGCCGCCGGCATGTCGATGCCGTACACGTTCGGGTAGCGCACCGGCGGGGCGGCCGAGGCGAAATACACCTTGCGCGCCCCGGCTTCGCGCGCGAGCTCGATGATCTGCGCCGAGGTGGTGCCGCGCACGATCGAGTCATCGACCAGCAGCACGTTCTTGCCGCGAAACTCCAGATCAATGGCGTTCAACTTGCTGCGCACGGATTTCTGCCGCTGCTGCTGGCCGGGCATGATGAAGGTGCGGCCGATATAGCGGTTCTTGGTGAACCCTTCGCGGTACTTCAGGCCGAGCCGCTGCGCCAGCTGCAGCGCACTGGTGCGACTGGTGTCGGGAATGGGAATGACCACGTCGATGTCGTGGTTCGGACGCTCGCGCAGGATCTTCTCTGCGAGCCGATCGCCCATGCGCATGCGGGCGCGGTACACCGAGATGTCGTCGATCTTCGAGTCGGGGCGGGCGAAATAAACGTACTCGAAGATGCACGGCGCGTGGCGCGCGGCGCTGACGCAGCGGTGCGCGTGCAGTCGACCGGCCTCATCGATCAGCACCGCCTCGCCCGGCGCGATGTCGCGCACGAGGCGGAAGCCGAGACTGTCGAGCGCAACGCTCTCGGAGGCGAGCATCCACTCCTTGCCTTGCGCCGTGTCTCGCTCCCCGAGCACCAGCGGGCGGATGCCGTTCGGGTCACGGAAACCCACGACGCCGTGCCCGATCACCATCGCGACGACGGCAAAGCCGCCGCGGCAGCGTCGGTACACCGCCTCGAGCGCCGCGAACACGTCGGCCGGCGTGACGCGCGGCGTGCCGATGCGCTGCAGCTCCGAGGCGAACACGTTCAGCAGCACCTCGGAGTCCGAGGTGGTGTTCAGGTGCCGGCGATCCTCGCGGATCAGCACTTCGGCCAGTTCGGTCGCGTTGGTGAGATTACCGTTGTGCGCCAGGCAGATCCCGTACGGGGAGTTGACGTAGAACGGTTGGGCCTCCGAGGCGCTGTCGCAGCCCGCGGTCGGATAGCGCACGTGTCCGATGCCGATGTGACCCTTCAGCTCAAGCATGTGCTGCTGCTGGAAGACGTCGCGCACCAGGCCGCTCGCCTTGCGCACGCACAACCCCCCGTCGCCGCTGGTGGCGATGCCCGCGGCATCCTGACCGCGGTGCTGCAGCACGGTGAGCGCGTCATAGAGGCGCTGATTGACCGCGCTCGTGCCGACCAAGCCGACGATTCCACACATAGCTTACCTCACAGCCATCCGGATCCGACCAGCGCCCGCAGTCCCCCGGCGATCGCTTTGCCGTACGGGATGAGCATTGAATGGCGCCACCAGTCCTGGGTATCAAGGTGCAACAGCTCGGCGAGGATGACGAATACCCCGAGCAGCACCGCCCCGCGGGCTGCGCCGAACAGAAAGCCGAGAAACCGATCGGTGCCGCTGAAGATCGACAGGCGCACGAAATGCGCCACGATCGCCCCCAGGGCCGTGCCGGCCAGAAGCACCAGCGCGGCAATGATCCCGCGCGCAGCCCAAATGCGCACCGCCGGGGCCGCCAACAGCCCGCCGAGGTGCGGCGCCAGACGAGCGGCGAGGTGCCAGGCCAGAAACAGCGCGACCAGCCAGGTCGCCAGTGCGATCGCCTCGCGCAGAAAGCCGCGCACGGCGCCGATCACGGCGGACAGCACGATCACCGCGGCAATCACGTAATCGGTGGTCATCATGCGGATTCACCGCTCGAGGTGCAGGCTGTGGCGCTCGGCGCCCGGCGGATGCGGCAGCGTCCCGGTCGCCGGATCGAGGGCGGGAAGGACTCGCTGTGCGGCGGCCGTAACGGGCGCATCATCCGTCGGACGGTGGCTGGGGGCGCGGATTGTACAAGAGCCCGCGAACCGCCGCTCGACGCCCGTTCACTGGTGCAGCAGATCGCCCCGCAAACCTGCCCGCTCGAACCGCCGCGCCAGCTGCAGCGCCGCAGCGCGGGTCGGCTCCGCCTGGCCGGTGACGCGCCACAGCAGCCGCCCCCGCAGGCGCAGCGGCGCCAGACGCACGCCGAACCCCTTCGCGCGTGCCCGCCCGGCGAGCCGCAGAGCATCGGCGTGGACCGCAAATACTCCGAGTTGCACCGTCCAGTGGCCCGCGCTGCGCGCGCGCCGGCGCACCGGGGGAGCGGGCCGCGGTGGGCGTCGCTGCGGCGCGGCTCGCACCGGGCGGCGAACCGGAGCGGCCCGGTGTACCGTTGCCGCAGGCCGAGTGGGAGGCGTCACCGAATGCGGGACCTGGGACGGCGCTTGAGGCGGGATCTGGGGCTTGGCCTCAGTCTCGACCTCGGGCGTGGGGGCGGGCTTCGCGGCGGGCACCGGGAGCGGTGCCGCGGGGGTCTGCGCGGATGGCGCCGGCGCACCCGGTGCGCGGGCGCCGGATCCGGCCACGGGCACGGTCAGTCGCTGCGCGGCGGCCCGAGCGCCCGGCCCGAGCGGCAACGTGTAGGAGTGCATGGGTGCGGCAGCGACGGTGGTGCCGGCCGGCGGTGCGCCCGCAGGCTTCCTGCGCGGCGGTCCGGTCAGCAACTCGGGAACCAACAGCACGATCAGCGCCACGAGAATGATGGCGCCCGTCAGACGTTCTTTCACGGCGCGCAGTATACCCCAAGCCACTTCAGCGCCGGCCCGACGGTGTACACCGAGCCGCAGACGATGACGCGATCGCCGGGCTGGGCAACGGCGCGCGCCGCGACACACGCGGCGTCGACCGACTCGAACAGGTGCGGCGCGCAGATCACGGCCGCGAGCCGCTGCCCGAGCGCCTCGGCGCTGGTGCCCCGCGGGCCCGGCAGTGCGCACAGAAACCACTCCGCGACCCACGGCGCGAGCGCCGCGGCGATCTCGGGCGCGTCCTTGTCGCCGAGCACTCCGAGAACGGCGAGCGTGCGGCCGCGGCAGGGACGTCGGGCCAGTTCCTCCGCCAGGACCTGCGCCGCCGGCGCGTTGTGCGCGATATCCAGAATCCACGGCACCTCGCGCGGGACCACCTGAAACCGCCCGGCGAGCCGCACCGAGGCGAGCGCCGTGCCCACGGTGCGAGCATCGAGCGCGCCGAGCACGGCATCGATCTCACCGTGCGGTCGAGTCGTCTCGAGCGACTCGATTGCAGCCAGCGCGGTGGCCGCATTGCGGTACTGAATGAGGCCCTCCAGCCGCGAGGGCGGCAGGTCCTCCAGTCGCAGCCGGGGCCCCGCATACTGCCAGCGGCCCTCGGCGTGCACTGCCCAGCGGAAGTCCCGCTCGGCCAGCACCGCGCGCGCGCCCAGCCGCCGGATCGCCGCGTAGACGCTCTCGGGCAGATTCGCGGTGCCGAGCACCGCCGGGCGATCGGCGCGGAAGATGCCCGCCTTCTCCGCGCCGATCGCCTCGAGCGTCTCGCCGAGCCACTCGCGATGGTCGAGGCCGACCGAACAGAGCACGGCCGCATCGGCATCGATCAGATTGGTCGCATCGAGCCGCCCGCCCAGACCCACCTCGAGCACCGCGAAGCGCACGTCCGCCTGAGCGAACAGCCACAGCGCGGCGAGCGTGTTGTATTCGAAGAAGGTGAGGGTTTCAGGGCCCCGGGCCGCTTCGATGTGTTCGAATGCGCGCACCAGCGCCGCATCGTCGACTTCGCGACCCTGGATGCGGATGCGCTCGTTGTAGCGAAGGAAATGGGGTGAGGTGAACAGCCCGACGGTGGCCCCGGCGGCGAGCAGCAGCGCCTCGGCGTGCGCCGCCGTCGAGCCCTTGCCGTTGGTGCCGGCCACGGTGATCACGTGTGCCGCCGGCCGGTCGAGCCCGAGCCGGCGCGCCACGGCGCCGACCCGCTTGAGGCCCAGATCGATGCTGTGCGGATGAGCCGCCTGCTGGTGCGCCAGCCAATACTCGAGTGACTCGCTCACGGGCGCCCCGACGATGCGGCCCCAGGGGCGCGGCGCGCCCTCAGGCGGCGGCCGCGGGCTGCTTCAGCAGCAGACGCAGCACCGCGCCGATGCGCGCGCGCATCTCGCGGCGATCGACGATCATGTCGAGGGCGCCGTGCTCGAGCAGAAACTCACTGCGCTGAAAGCCCTCCGGCAGCGTCTCGCGCACGGTCTGCTGGATGACGCGCGCACCGGCGAAGCCGATCAGCGCGCGCGGCTCGGCGAGATTGAGGTCCCCGAGCATCGCCAGACTCGCCGACACCCCGCCGGTGGTCGGATCGGTCATCACGGAGATGAACGGCAGCCGGGCGCGGCGCATCTGCGCGAGCGCCGCGGAGGTCTTGGCCATCTGCAGCAGCGAGTACAGCGCCTCCTGCATGCGCGCTCCGCCGCTCGCCGTGAAACACACCAGCGGCATCCGCTCGGCGAGGCAGTGATCGGCCGCACGCTTGAAGCGCTCCCCGACCACCGAGCCCATCGAACCGCCGAGAAATTGGAATTCGAACGCGCAGGCGACCAGCGCGAGCCCTTCGAGCGCCCCGGCCATCACCACCAGCGCATCGGCCTCACCGGTGTTCTTCTGCGCCTGTGCCAGACGGTCCTTGTAGCGCTTGCTGTCGCGGAACTTCAGCGGATCCTCCGGGGTGATCCGTGCGGCCAGCTCCACGCCGGTGCCCGGATCGAGGAAGGACTCCAGCCGCTCGCGCGCGCCGATGCGCATGTGGTGCGCGCACTTCGGACAGACGTACAGGTTGCGCTCGAGCTCAGCGCGGTACAGCACGGCGTCGCAGACCGGGCACTTGATCCACAGGCCCTCAGGGACCGAACGCGTGCGCCGTTCGGTCTTGATCCGCGAGGGCATGATCTTTTCAAACCAGGACATAAGGCATCCGCCAGGGGGCCAGGGCGGGATGATAGCCCATCAGCGCAGGTCAGGCCCGTCGGGCGGGAGCGGCACCGCAAACGCCTCGGGGTAGCGCACCGACCACAGATACAGCCCAGCGGCCGGCGCCGTCGCGGCACTGCGGCGCCGCTCGCGCCCCGCGAGCACCTGCGCGGCCCACTCCGGCGGAGCATCGCCCTTTCCGACCGCGATCAGCAGGCCGACGATGTTGCGCACCATGTGATGCAGGAAGGCGTTGGCGGTCGCCTCGATGACGAGCCAGTCGCCCCGGCGCTCGACGGTGAGCTGCTCGAGGCGGCGGACGGGGGATTTCGCCTGGCATTCGGCGGCGCGAAACGCGCTGAAGTCGTGCTCGCCCTCGAGCGCCGCGGCCGCCTGCGCCATCGCCGCGACGTCGAGCGGCCGATGGACCCAGACGGCCCGTCGCGCAAACAGCGCGGAGCGGGCGCGGCGGTTCAGGATGAGGTAGCGGTAGGTGCGCGCCTCGGCCGAATAGCGCGCATGGAAGTGTGCCGGCACCGGCCGCACCCACGAGACGCTGATGTCGGGCGGCAGCTCGCTGTTGGCCCCGAGCAGCCAGGCGCGCAGCGTGCGCACCGCGCGGGTGTCGAAGTGAACCACCTGGCCGCGGGCATGCACCCCGGCGTCGGTGCGGCCCGCGCAGGTGAGGCTGACCGGCTCGGCGGCGATCGTGCCGAGGGCGGCCTCCAGGCAGTCCTGCACGCTCGGACTCGACGGCTGGTGCTGCCAGCCGGCGTACGCGCCGCCCTGGTACTGCAGTCCGACCGCGATGCGAGGCATCAGCCGGGCAGCGACTCCAGCAGGCGCCCGGCCTCCTGGCGCTGGACATCCGAGCCCTCGTGCATCACTTCCTCGAGGATGCTGCGGGCCCCTTCCGGATCACCCATATCCATGTACGCGCGGGCCAGATCGAGCTTGGTGCCCACTTCGCTCATGCTCACCGGCTCGAAGTCTCCGAGCACGCCATTCTCGCCCGTCGGGCTCTCGCCCATCGCGCCGACGTCCGTGTGGGCGAACGTGGCCGTGCCGATGTCGAAATCCAGACCCTCGCCGGCGGCCGGTTTCGGCTCGGCGGTACCGCCGAGGTCGAAGTCCACCCCGGCAACATCGAGTGCGCTCAGACGGGACGTCTCGGAGGTATCGCGTGCCCCGGACGGCTCCTCGGCCAACAGACTTTCGAGCTCCCGCTCATCGATCTGCCAGGCACTGGTGGTGCCGGTGGATTCCGGTGCCGCCGGCCGCTCGCCGGCGGCCGCTTCGCTGGCCCGCTCGAGCATCTGGCGGGAATGTTCATCGAGGCCCGCCACCAGCGTCGGCGCATCCGTGCCCAGACCCGGCTGGACCGTGGTCTCGAACGCCCCCAGGTCCAGTCCCAGATCGTCGATGGCGAGCTCCGCGGTGCGCTCCGAGCCCTGGCTCAGCGCCTCGACTTTCTCGCGCAGCGCGGCCTGGCCGGCCACATGCAGTGCCGGCTGCTCGACCGTCGGCTCGACCGGCTCGAACGGATGTTCGGCCATTTCCTGCGTCACGCCGGTTTCCGAACCGGTCGCTTCCAGGTCCGGGAACGACTCGTTCAGCTCGTCGCCGGCGACCGTATCCCCGGGCAGCTCCTCTCCGAGGGCCGCACCGATGTCCAGATCGAACGCACCGGTATTGCCGGTGCTGCCGGGGGCCGCAGCGCCCGGCACCGCACCGCCCATCAGATCGAAATCCACCCGGCCCTGGCCGCCTTCCAGATCCAGATCGACGCCCTGCGCGGCCGCACCGCTGACCTCGGAGCCCGCGAACAGCGGATCATCCGGGGCGAGCTGGCGCCCCATGATGATGACCTTGTCCCATTCGCCGGCCGGCGCCTGATCGCGTGTCTCGGCCAGCTCGTGCGCCAGCTCGACGAACTGCTCCTTGTTGCCCCAGACGAAGAACACTTCGAGGAGCTTGAGCTTCAGATCGTGCCGCTGCGGCTCGCGCTGAATGGCGATGCGGATCAGATCGGCGGCCTGGTCGTACAGACCATACGCCATGTGGAAATCGGCCTCGGCGAGCGGATCGCCCTGCTCGAGGTTCAGCGCCGTCTCGCTGCTCATCGTCTGGTCGGCCGAGACGTGCGTCTGCACGACCGGCCCCGACGCATCGTGCATCACCAGGCGCGGCTGCTCGTGCGTCGTCTCGCGCACATCGATCGCATCGTTGTGACGCGCCCCGCCGTGCGGCTCGATCGGTCCGGCGGCGTGCGCCGGTTCGGCGAAGCCGCCGTCGGCCGACTCGCGCAGCAGATCATTGGCGGCGGATTCGCGCCGGCCGCGCAGCACGCGCGCCAGCCCGTAGGCGATCAGCAGCGCCACCAGTGCCAGCAGCGCCCACCAGTAGCGGCGCACCATCTGCCCGAGCGCGCTCGGCGTCGCCGGGGGCGCCGCGGCCGGGGTCGGCTGCGGCGGGTGCAGCTTCATCGGCCGATGCAGTGCGGGCGCGCGCGCCGCCGGGGCGGGTGCCGGAGGCGTCGCCGCCGGGGCGCCCTTACCGGTGGCCACCTGCGCCTGCAGTGCCGCGAGTGCCGCACTCTTCAGTTGCACCAGGCGCTTCTCCTGCGCCAGTTGACCTTTCAGCGTCTGCACCTGTGCCTGCAGCGCACCGACGGCCGCCGAGGTGCCGCGACCGGTGCCAGCACCGGGGCCGCTCGGCGCGACGAGCCGCAGCCGCCCGGTACTGCCGGCCTGCCCGGCGCGCCAGGCGCTGTCCTGGCGGGTCACGTCGCGCCAGGCCGCCGAGGGGGCCACCTGTTGCGCGGCGCTCGCCGCCGGGATGCGCAGCACCGCACCGGCGCGCAGCATGTTCATGTTGTTCGCGAAGGCGTGCGGATTCAGCTGGTAGATCGCCACCATCCACTGACGGGTCGGCGTCGAGTCCATGCCGCCGCCGCTGATGCGGCTGGCGATGCCCGAGAGCGTCTCGCCGGAGTGCACGTGCACCGAGCGCGGCAGGCTCACCGCGGGACTCGCCGGAGCCGCAGCCGGTGCCGACGCCGTCGCGCTCGATTGCGGCAGCGCCGCAGCACGTGCCGCAGTGCCCACCACCGGCGCGGCGATCGCGACATGGTGCGGCTGGCTCGCGCTCGGCACGTACACCGGCGGATTCAGCAGGATGGTGTACTCGCGGAACAGCACGCCGCGGTCCCAGCTGGCTTTGACCAGCAGGGTCAGAATCGGATCGGTCACCGGGAGGCTGGAGGTCAGGTGCAGCACGATGCGCCCGCCGGCCGCGTGCGTGACCTTGATCCTCGCCCCGTCGAGATAGGCCGGCCAGTTCAGGCCGTACTTGGTGAACGTCGTGCGCGACGCGAGCCGCACCGAGAGGCTCTGCAGCGCCCCCGGGGTGGCATCGAGCAAATCGATGCGCGCATCCAGCGGCTGGTCGAGATGCGACTTTAAATGAATAGTCCCGAGGCCCAGAGCCAGCGCCGCTTGCGGCAACGCCAGCAGCAGCACCATCACCAGACTTGAGCGTTTGGCGATCATTGACCACACCCCGAACGGCATCGGTAAGACAAACCCCTTATAAAAACAATCGGATGGTCGCTTTTCGCGATCGCATCCGGCGTGGGCGGCAATATAACTTAAATCGGTTCGCACCCCCAAGCCGGCTCGCACCGGCGGGGCGGCTTGCCACCTCGCTTGCGGGCTGATCTTTACTCATTCTGGCCCGGCAAACTGTGTCGTGCTTCGTAGACTGGCCCATCCGTCCCCGTCCGAAGCCCTCACCCGGGGCTGCCGCGCCGCGCAATATCCGGGGTCGCGCAGCGCACATCGGCGTTCTGGGCGCGGTGCCTGAGGTAATGGTCCATCAGGACGATCGCGAGCATGGCCTCCGCGATCGGGGTGGCGCGCAGGCCGACGCACGGATCGTGCCGCCCCGTGGTGATCACCTCGACCGGCCGGCCCTCGAGGTCGATGGTGCGCCCCGGGACCTGGATGCTCGAGGTCGGTTTGAGCGTCAGGTGCGCGACCACGTCCTGGCCGGAGGAGATTCCACCGAGGATGCCGCCGGCGTTGTTGCTGAGAAAGCCCTCCGGCGTCAGCTCGTCGCGATGTTCGCTGCCACGCTGCGCCGCCGCGCGCACGCCCGCGCCGATCTCGACGGCCTTCACGGCGTTGATGCTCATCAACGCCGCGGCGATGTCGGCATCGAGCCGCTCGAACACCGGTTCGCCGAGCCCCGGGGGCACCGCCGCGGCGACGACCGTGACCCGGGCGCCGACCGAATCGCCCGCCGAACGCAACTCCCACAGCAGCGCCTCGAGCTCCGCGATGCGCGCCGGATCGGGGCAGAAGAACGGATTGCGGTAGGCGAACGCGGGGTCGCGCGGCTCGAGCACGAGCGAGCCGATCTGGCTGAGGTAGCCGTAGATCCGCACCCCGAGACGCGTCGCCAGATATTTGCGCGCGATGGCCCCGGCCGCCACGCGCATCACCGTCTCGCGCGCCGAGGAGCGCCCGCCGCCGCGGTAGTCCCGCAGACCGTACTTCTGCTGATACGTGTAATCGGCGTGTCCGGGCCGGAAGCGGTCTTTGATCTTCTCGTAATCGCGCGAGCGCGCATCGGAGTTCTCGATCAGCAGGCCGATCGGCGTGCCGGTGGTACGCCCCTCGAACACGCCGGAGAGGATGCGCACCTGATCGTTCTCGCGTCGCTGGCTGACGAAGTGCGAGGTGCCGGTGCGGCGCCGGTCGATATCGCCCTGCAGATCCGCCTCGGTGAGTTCGAGCCCGGGCGGGCAGCCATCGACGATGCAGCCGAGCGCCGGACCGTGGCTCTCGCCGAAGGTACTCACCGTGAACAGTCTGCCGAAGGTGTTGCCGGACATCAGGCCCTCTGTGTGCGCCGCGTGCCGCCGCGGCACAGGTCCAATCCGTCCGGGCCGGGCGCGGGTGTTCGCAGTGTACTATGCGCCCGCGCGGCGGGCGCGGGACGCACCGTCGGCAGGCAACTGCTCGGCCCCGAGCAGAAACACCCCACCGCCACCGCGCTCGAACTGCAGCCACAGGAACGGCAACTGCGGGAAGGCGCGCGCGAGGGCGACCTCGGTATTGCCCACCTCGACGATCAACGCCCCGCCGGGGCGCAGATGCCGGCGTGCCTCGGCGAGCAGCACCCGCACCGAGTCGAGCCCGGCGCGGCCGGAGGTCAGCGCGAGTGCCGGCTCATGCCGGTACTCCGGCGGGAGCGAGGCGAACTCGCGCATCCCGACATAGGGCGGATTCGCCACGATCAGATCGTAACGCGCCGCGCGCAAGGCGCTGAAGTGATCGGACTGCACCAGATGCACCCGCCGCCCGAGACGGTGCCGGCGCACGTTGCGCGCCGCGACCTCGAGCGCCTCGGTAGAGATGTCCGCGGCATCGACCTGCGCCCAGGGCAGTGCTTTGGCACAGGCGATGGCGATGCAGCCCGAACCGCAGCCCATGTCGAGCACCCGTGTGATGCGCCGCGGCTCGAGCCACGGCGCGAAGCGCCGCTCGATCAGCTCGGCGATCGGAGAGCGCGGAATGAGCACGCGAGCATCGACGTAAAACGGCAGTCCCGCGAACCAGCTCTCCCCGGTGAGGTAGGGCGCCGGGATGCGCTCCTCGATGCGCCGCGTGAGCAGTGCGCGCACCCGCTCCTGCGCTCGCGCCCCGACGCGCCGTGCGTACACGGCCGGATCGGTGTGCGCCAGCCCGAGCGCATGCAGCACCAGCGCGGCCGATTCGTCCCGGGCATTGTCGGTGCCGTGACCGAAGAACACCCGCGCGCGGCGCAACCGCCGCGCGCCCTGCTCGATCAGCGCACTGACGCTGGTGCGCGCCGCACGCGGCGCGGGACGCCGGCCGCTGTGGGATACTTGCCGCATGTCGTCTCGTTACTTCTGGGTTCTGGTGGGGCTGGTGTGCCTGGGGGCCGGCTTCGCAGGGTACCGGCTGGCCGCCGTGCGGTACAGCCACGCGAGCGTGCCGGACTACGGCACCTGGCTGCCGCAACCGCGCCCGCTCGGACGCTTCGCGCTCACCGACAGCCGCGGCCGATCCTTCGACCAGAACGACCTCGCCGGCCACCTGACGCTGATGTACTTCGGCTACACGCGCTGCGCGGATGAATGCCCCGACACCCTGGCGCTGCTGGCGCGGGTCGAGCGCCGGGTGGCGCGCTTGCCGCTGCAGGTGCTGTTCGTCTCGGTCGACCCGCGCCACGACAGCCCGGCGGTACTCGCCGCCTACCTGGATCGGTTCAACCCGAGCTTCATCGGCCTCACCGGCGCACGCCGCCAGATCAGGCGCCTCGGCGCGCAGCTCGGCGTGGCGCGCGGCAAACTCGCGTTGCCCGGCGGCGGCACGACGTTCGATCACACCGTGGCGCTGTTTCTGCTCGATGGCCGCGGCCGCGAAGTCGCGGTGTTCACCGCGCCGTTCAGCGTCCGGCGGCTCGCCGCCGTGCTGCGCAGCCGCGCCGAGCGGCTGCTCGTGCTCGGCTGAGGACTGGAGAACCCCATGAGCGGCTCAACACCCACGGCGAGTCTGCGCGAGCGGCTGTTCGTGCTGCTGCAGCACCTGCTGCCCCAGCATTTTCTCTCCCGTCAGGTGCTGCACCTGACGCGCAGCCGCACCCCGGCCCTGAAGCGCGCGCTGATCGGGTCGTTCGTGCAGCACTTCCACCCCGACATGAGCGATGCGCTCGAGCCCGATCCGCACGCCTACCCCAGCTTCAACGCCTTCTTCACCCGCGCGCTCTCCCCCGGCAGCCGGCCGGTCGCGCCCGAGAGGCGCCTGATCGCCTCCCCGGTCGACGGCACGGTGAGCCAGATCGGGCGCATCGAGGGCGATCGGATCCTGCAGGCCAAGGGACACGCGTACAGCGTCGCGGCGCTGCTCGCCGGTGAGCGCCAGTGGACGCAGCATTTCACCGGCGGATCGTTCGCCACGCTGTATCTCGCCCCGTACAACTATCACCGCATCCACATGCCGCTCGCGGCGCGGCTGCGCGCGGCGTGGTTCGTGCCCGGCCGGCTGTTCAGCGTCAACGCCACCACCGCCGCCGCCGTGCCCGGCCTGTTCGCGCGCAACGAGCGGGTGGTGCTGCTGTTCGAAGAGGGTCCGCTGGTCTGGGGGCTGGTCATGGTCGGGGCGCTGTTCGTCGGCAGCATGAGCACCGTGTGGCACGGAGACGTGGCACCGCGCGCCGAGCGGCGCATCGCCGCGCTGCCTCTCGAGGCGCCGCTCGCGCCCCTGCAGCTCGCCAAGGGCGCAGAGCTCGGCCGCTTCAATATGGGCTCGACGGTCATCCTGTTGCTGCCGCCGCAAGCGGCCGAGTGGCGCGCAGACCTCGCGCCCGGCCGCACGCTGCGCGTGGGCGAGCCGCTCGGGCACCTGCTCGCGGCGGCCGACGAGCCGCATCCCTCATGAGCGGTGCGCAGCGGGACGACTGGCGCGCCAGTGCGACCGCGGCGCGACTGCGGCGGCGGGCCGCCCTGCTCGGCGCGGCCCGGCGGTTCTTCGCCGAGCGCGGTGTGTTGGAGGTCGACACCCCGATCGTCGTCAACGCGCCGGTGAGCGACGTGCACATCCACTCGGCGCACGTGACCTTCACCGATGGTGCCGGAGCGCCCGTACAGCACTGTTATCTGCACACCTCGCCCGAGTACGCCATGAAGCGGCTGATCGCCGGGGGACTCGGGGACATCTATCAGATCTGCCACGTCGTGCGCGGCCTCGAGCGCGGGCGGCTGCACAATGCGGAGTTCACGCTGGTCGAGTGGTACCGGATGGGCTGGACGCTCGAGGCGCTCATGGACGAGGTCGAGGCGCTGGCGCGCGCACTGCTCGGCCCACGCGGCACGGGCTTGGCGAGCACACGTCTCACCTACCGCGAGGTGTTCCTCCAGCATCTGGACATCGACCCGTTCGAAGCCTCGCTCGCAACGCTGGCGGCGGCGGCCCGCACGGCGGGCTTCGTCGGGGACAGCACCGATCGCGACGAGCTGCTCGAGCTGCTGATGAGCGTGCGGGTCGGACCTGCGCTCGGCCGCGACGCCCTCACGTTCGTGCACGGCTACCCGGCGAGTCAGGCCGCGCTCGCCCGGGTCGATCCGGCCGAGCCGCGCGCCGCGCAGCGCTTCGAGCTGTACTGCCATGGAATCGAGCTCGCCAACGGCTTTCACGAACTCGCCGATGCGCACGAGCAGCGCGCCCGCTTCGAGCAGGACGGTGCGGCGCGCCAGCGTCACGGACTCGAGAGCGCGCCGCTCGATGAGCGGCTGCTGGCCGCACTCGCCGCGGGGCTGCCGGACTGCAGCGGCGTGGCGCTCGGCTTCGACCGACTGGTCATGCTCGCGGAGGACGCCGCGCGCATCGAGGAGGTCATCCCGTTTCCGATCGAACGCGCCTGATGAGGGAGAGCGCCATGCAGCATGAGAGTCAGCACTACGATTTCACCGACAAGTCCGCCGGCTACCGTCAGCTCGCCGCGGCCCTCGCGGCGCTGCTGAGCGGCGAGCGCGATCCGATTGCCAATCTCGCCAACACCGCCGCCTTGCTGTTCGAGGCGCTACCGAGGGTCAACTGGGCGGGATTTTATCTGCTGCGCGACGCGCAGCTGGTGCTCGGACCATTCCAGGGCAAACCGGCCTGTGTGCGCATCGCACTCGGGCGCGGGGTGTGCGGCACGGCAGCTGAGCAGCGGCGCACCCAGGTGGTCCCCGACGTGCACGCCTTCCCGGGTCACATCGCCTGCGACGGTGCGTCGCGCTCCGAGGTGGTGGTGCCGCTGCTCGCCGACGGACGGCTGCTCGGCGTGCTGGATGTGGACAGCCCCGAGCCGGGCCGCTTTGATGCGCTCGACGCCGAAGGCCTCGAGCGCATCGCGCAGGTGCTGCTCGCCGCTAGCGGATTCGACGCCGGCGCGCCCTAGGGCGCGCCGGATTCGGCTATTGTTTGGCGCGCGAGACGTACTGGCCGGTGCGCGTATCGATGCGGATGACCTCGCCCTGGTCGATGAACAGCGGCACTCGCACGACGGCGCCGGTTTCCAGCTTGGCCGGCTTCTGACCGCCGGTGGCGGTGTCCCCGCGCAGACCCGGGTCGGTCTCGACGATCTTCAGCTCCACGTGCGCCGGCGGCGCCACCGCGAGCGGCTCGCCGTTCCACAACGTGATGATGCACACCAGGCCGTCCTTCAGCCACTGCGCGCTGTCGCCCACCGCAGCCTTGCCCGCCGTGTACTGCTCGAAGCTCTCCGGCACCATGAAGTGCCAGAAATCCCCGTCCTGGTAGAGGTACTGCATCTCGGTGTCGACCACGTCGGCGGCGTCGATCGACTCGCCGGAGCGGAAAGTCTTCTCGATCGTCCGGCCGCTCTTGAGGTTGCGCACCCGGATGCGGTTGAACGCCTGACCCTTGCCGGGTTTGACGAACTCATTCTCGATCACGGCGAACGGTTCGCCGTCGAGCAGCAGTTTCATGCCCGAGCGGATTTCGGCGGTGGTATAGCTGGCCATTTCTTTCTCTCAGCCGGAGCGGCACAATGCGCGGCCCCTCCGATTAAAGGGCCGCGTATGATACCGGCATCGGTTCAACCCCGCCAGATTTCCGCCCACTGGCAGCAGGAGCTCGCCGAGGCCATCACCGATCCCGGGACGCTGGCTGCGGCGCTCGGACTGCCGCTTCAGGCCCTCGGAGCGGTCGAAACCGCCTTCCCGCTGCGCGTGCCACGCAGTTTCGTGGCGCGCATGCGCCCCGGGGATCCGGCCGATCCGCTGCTGCGCCAGGTGCTGCCGGCCGCCGCCGAGCTGCTCGAGCAGGCCGGCTACGGCGCCGACCCGCTCGATGAGGCCGCTGCGCAGCGCGCCCCGGCGCTGCTGCAGAAATACCGCGGCCGGGCGCTGCTGATCGCCACCCAGAGCTGCGCGGTGCACTGCCGCTACTGCTTCCGACGCGAATTCCCCTACGCCGCGCAGCACAGCGAAGGGGCGCGCTGGAGCGAGGCGCTCGCGGCGATCGCCGCCGACGCATCGCTCGAGGAAATCATCCTCAGCGGCGGCGATCCGCTCTCGCTGAGCACGGCGCGGCTCAGCGCACTCGGCGAGGAGCTGGCACGCATCCCGCACCTGCGGCGGCTGCGCATCCACACGCGCCAGCCGGTCGTCCTGCCCTCGCGCGTGGATGCCGACCTCCTCGAGTGGTTGCGCTCGAGCCCGCTGCCGATCGTGATGGTGCTGCACGTCAATCACCCGAACGAACTCGATGCGTCGCTGCGCGCGGCGTGCGCGAGCCTGCGCGCCACCGGGATCATGCTGCTGAACCAGACCGTGCTGCTCGCCGGCGTCAACGACGATGCGGCGGTGCTCGCCGAGCTGTCCCGAGAGCTGTTTCAGGCCGGCGTGCTGCCGTACTACCTGCACGCGCTCGACAAGGTGCGCGGCGCGGCGCATTTCCTGGTGCCCGATGAGCGCGCCCGGCGCCTCGCCGGGGAACTCGCCGCCTGCCTGCCGGGTTACCTCGTGCCGCGGCTCGTGCGGGAACTGCCGGCGGCGCCCTCCAAGACGGTTCTGACTCCGATCAGCGTCACCTCGTGACGGAGCGTGAGCCTGTGCGGCAGTGCACATAATGGGGCGCGGCGCCGCCGCCGCGCGCCGCGCGCGGCTACAATCACGCGTGTCCCAACGCGTGGGAACCCCGTCGGGAGTCAAGATTGGCCGAGAACACGATTGCGCTGGTGGTTCGCTGCGCGTCGCGGAGTGCAGTTGACACGATCAACGACACTCTCAGCGGCGCGGGCCTGGCCGTAGAGTGCACGTGGGTCGCGGCCCTGGAAGCGCTGCATGCCGCACTGCAGCGAGTCCAACCCACGCTGGTGATCGACTGCATCGAACCGGGGCACGACGTCGCTGCGGTCGTGGCGCTGCGCGATCAGGTGGCTCCGTGGCTGCCGATCGTCCTGGCCGCCTCGAGCGTCGATGAACCGGCAATCGCCGCGGCGCTCGCTGCCGGTGCGCGCGATGCGGTCGGATTGGACTCCCCCCAGCGTCTCACGGCGGTCATCGTGCGCGAACTGCGCTCGGCACGCCTGGAGCGGGCGCTGCTCTCGACGGTGCAGCCCACGCCCCATGCTCCGCAGGCGCTGCTGCCCCTGACGCGCCAGCCCGCCGATGCGATCATCCACGTGCAGGAAGGCATCGTCGTCGACGCCAACCCGGCCTGGCTGGATGTATTCGGCCCCGGCGCCCAGGTCATCGGCCAGCCGGTCATGGACCTGTTCGATGAGGCGAGCCGGCCGGCGCTGAAAGGCGCGTTGGCCGCCTGCCTGCAGGGACGCTGGCAACATCACAGTCTGCGCGCCGGCGCGCTGCGCCCCGATGGCAGCAGCCTCAACGCCGAACTCACCTTCACCCTCGGCGAGCACGAAGGTCAGCCGTGCGTGCGGCTGGTGCTGCCGGGCCAATCACGCGACGAAGGCCAACTGCTGCAGGAACTGCAGCATGCCGTGCAGTGCGATCTGACGACCGGACTGCTGCATCGGCGCGACCTGTTGCCGGCCCTCGTGCAGCGGCTGGCCATCGCCAGCCCCGGCGGCGTGCGGGCACTCGCCTTGATCAAGCTCGACCGCTTCGCTGACGTCGAACATAGCGTGGGCGCGAGCGCCAGCGAACAGGCGCTCGGCGAGTTCGCCGCACGTCTGCGTGCGACGCTGCATCCGACTGAAGTCGCCGGCCGCTTCGGCGGCGTGCGCTTCCTGGTGCTGCTCGAGCGCGGCAACGACCGTGATCTGCAGGCGTGGGCTGCGCAGCTCGTCCTGGAAACGGCCAAACATCCGGTGCACTGTGGGACGAAGGAGGTTTCGCTCTCGTGCACGGTGGGTCTCGCGCCAGTCGCCAGCCACGCGAAGGATCTCGATGCGCTGATTGGCGCGGCGCTCGAAGCCTGCAGTCGCGGAGCGCGCCGCGGTGGCAGTCAGGCCGTCACGGCCGGAGCGGCGTCCGCATCCGCCTCGCCGTACGACGCAGCCTGGGTCCAGCAGATCAAAAGCGCCCTGCTCGAGAACCGCTTCCGCCTCGCCACACAGCCGGTGGCGAGTCTGCGCGGTGGCGATGCACGCATGTTCGATGTGCTGCTGCGCATGGTCGACAATCGCGGCAAGGAAGTGCTGCCCGGGGAATTCCTGCCGGCCGCCGAACGCAACGACCTGCTGAAGAATATCGACCGCTGGGTGGTCGGGGCGTCGCTGTCGTTCGCCGCCCAGCGCCGTCCGGGCTGCCTGTTCGTGCGCCTGTCGAAGGACACCGTGCGCGACGCCTCGTTCGTCGCATGGCTCGACGGGCACATCCGCTCGGCGCGCGCCGCCCCGGCCAGTGTGTGTTTTCAGATTCCCGAAGCGGTGGCGGTGAGCTACCCGCAGTCGCGCGAACTCGCCGAGAAGCTGCGCAAGTGGGGCTTTCGCTTCGCGATCGAGAGCTTCGGTTCCCCGTCGAGCGCCTTCGGCCTGCTCGAGTCCATGCCGCTCGATTACGTCAAGATCGACGGCGCGCTGGTGCAGAGCCTGGCGCGCAACAAGGAGCTGCAGCACCACGTCCGTGCGCTCGCCGAAGAGGCCACCAAGCGCGGCATCCAGACCATCGCCGAGCGCGTCGAGGACGCCAACACCATGGCGGTGCTCTGGCAGCTCGGCGTGGAGTACATCCAGGGCTACTTCGTCAACGCGCCCGAGGACGTGGTCCTGCAGGCCAACGAGCTCAGAGCACCGCGCTGAATCAGCTCTGCGGGGGCGCCAGCGCCTCGAGCCGCTCGATGCCGGTGCGCGGCCAGCCGCGCGGCAGCAGCGTTCCGCGGTGCGCGCGCTCCCCCCGGTACTCCTTCAGGTCCGCCCAGCTGAGCACGCGCTTCTTCTCGGCGGCCCACACCTCGAGCGAACCGCGCGGCGCAACCACCGCCAACGCGGCGACGAACTCCTCGCGCGCGGCCACCTTCTTACCCGGAATGTCATAGAGCTTGTTGCCCTTGCCGCGCGGCATCTGCGGCACGTCGCTCACCGGGAAGACGAGCAGTTTGCCCTCACTGCTGAGCACCGCCACCAGTGCATCCTCGCCCGGCACGCGCACCGGCGGCAGCGCCAACGCATGCGGCGGCACGTTCAGCAGCGTCTTGCCCGCGCGCCGATCGGTGATCATGTCCTGCAGGCGCGCGAGGAACCCGTAGCCGGCATCGCTCGCGATGAGCCACAGGTCCTCCGGCTCCCCGAGGATCACGCCGACGAACTTCGCGCCGTCCGGCGGGTTCAGCCGACCCGAGAGCGGCTCGCCCTGACCGCGCGCCGAGGGCAGCGAGTGCGCCGGCAGGCAGTACGTGCGGCCCGTGCTGTCGAGGAAGACCGCCTGGTGCAGGCTGCGCCCGTGCGCCAGCGCCTGATAGGCATCGCCGCTCTTGTACGAGAGCGAGCGCGGGTCGATGTCGTGACCCTTCGCGGCGCGCACCCAGCCGCCGCTCGAGAGCACGACGGTCACCGGCTCGTTCGCAATGAGCGCCGTCTCGTCGATCGCCTGGGCCGCCTCGCGCTCGATGATGCGCGTGCGCCGCTCATCGCCGTGCGTGTCCGCATCGGCACGGATCTCCGCGGCCACGAGCCGCTTCAGGCGCGCCTCGCTCGCGAGCAGCGCTTCGATGTCGCTGCGCTCGGCGGCGAGGGTCTTCTGCTCC
>JAKBDK010000035.1:0-29226 GCA_021834525.1 Pseudomonadota bacterium
CGTGCTCACAAACGTCGCACCACTGCGAGGTCAATCCGTCATCGATACGAGAGACCGGGGAGCTCTGGACAACATCAGCTCGGTCAGCTGCGCCCCTGCGATCGTTCCCCTGGATACCCGTTGCCGCTCAACTGCGAAGATACCGAACGTAATCCGTTCACTCACGGCGCACCCTCCGATCCATTGAGCCGACATCACTCGCCTCGCGCAACGGCGAACACATGCCCGCGGAAAACTCACGCCACGATTCGCAGCGCTGCGCTGTCGTCTTTGAATTGCGTCATTCGTCCGACGTCAACCGAATTCCCTTCGCGATGGAATGCACCCGGGCATGAAGGCCCGGCAGTGGGCGCATGCTGTCCGCCAGTTCGTGTTGGCGCCTCTCCTGCTCGGCGTTGCCATCGACCGAGCTGGTGAGCGGGCGACGATGACGTTCACAGATCTGAAGTGTTGACGCTCCATCCCTGCTGCGCGACCGTCCTGACCCCTCGTTCGCCCCATCGCTTCGCGAGAAACGCAGTCGCGTGAAACGGATGGCCGGCGACACCGATATGCGCCGGGAGCGCGGGCGCTTTGCGCCGTGGCCGCGTTTTGATGTCGTCCCGTTCGCGACGTCGTTCGCGGTAGGAAAGGCCGACTTCTTGCCCACGCCGGCGTCGGAGTCGCACAGGCGACTGGCGTGCCGTTGCGTCCCTGCATGGCGATGAAGCTATTGATTTTTATTGAATTATTGGCGCGCCCGGAGGGATTCGAACCCCCGACCACCTGGTTCGAAGCCAGGTACTCTATCCAACTGAGCTACGGGCGCCCGCGGGAGGCGGCATTCTATCAGGGGGCCGGGTCGCCCCGATACGGCGCGAGCGACGTCCCGCCACGCGATGCGTATCGCCCGGAGACACTGACACGCGCAGGCGATCTTCGGGGCTCGGGTCCGCATCTTCGGCGCCTGCGGCAGCCGGTCGTTTTTTGAGCTGGGCTCCGAGCGACGAGGCACCTGAGCGTCAACGGCCCGCTGGCGGCCCCGCAGTGCGAATGGCCGCTGCGATCCGCCTGAGCGCTCGCGCCGCGGGGACACCCCGCAACATCCGGACACATCCCCGGCGGAATACTCGGTGTTGCGTTCCGGTTCGTGACGTCACGTCTTTCCCTCGGCACGCCGGTGATCCGCGCCGCGACGGCCGGCATCGCGCGGAGTGCCCCGCGGCGCCCCTGACCGGCGCGGTGTCCGTCCCGTCTTCACCCTGCCTCGAACGCGTACGCGGCCTCGGCTTTTGCCCGGCGCACGCTCCGGTGCAACCGCGACGGGCGCGGCCACGAGGGGCTGTCCCCGGGGGCGGCCCCTCGCCGCAATGCCGGCCCTGCCCGGATCCAGGACCTGAGGGGCTCGGCTCATCCGTCACGGCCCATGGCGCCCGCCGCAGCCCGGAGCCTGCCGGGAGTAACCCCGCCGTCGCCCCGGATTGATAAGATAGGGGCTCCGTCACTCTGAGGGTCTCTAATGAAATCATTGCTCGCCGCGGCGGCTCTCGCAGCGCTCACCCTGGCTCCGGCGTATGCCGATTGCACGTACCCGAAGCCGCCTGCGAACCTGCCCGACGGCAACGTCGCGACGCTCGCTCAGATGCTCGCTGCGCAAAAATCGGTGCAGGCGTACAACGGGACGATGAACACCTATCTCGGCTGCATCAAGAAGCAGAGCGACGCAACCATCGCGAAGCAGTCGCTGAAGCTGACCAAGAAGCAGATCAAGTCGCTCGAGATCATGGAGATCCAGCGCAACAACGCGGCCGTGGATCAGCTGCAGAAGGTCGCCAAACGCTTCAACGCGCAGGTGCGGATCTACCAGAAGAAACACGCCAAGAAGAGCAACTAGTCCACTGGGGCGCGCGACGGACCATGCTCAGCCCGGGGCAAGCGGATGAACTGATCGGCCGGCACCTGACGTGCCTGCCGACGGTCTCGCTGCCCTTGCTGCAGTGCGCCGGAGCGGTGCTGCGTGAGGACGTTCGCGCCGAGCGCGATCAGCCGCCCTTCGACCGGGTCGCCATGGACGGCATCGCGCTGCAGAGTGCAGCGGTCGAGGCCGGGCAGCGCTGCTTCGAGATCCAGGCGACCCAGGCCGCGGGCGAGCCTGCCCTGACACTCGCCTCGGGGCACCACTGCATCGAAGTCATGACCGGCACGCCCTTGCCGGTGGGCTGCGATTGCGTCGTGCCGGTCGAGCAGATCGGAGTGGCCGACGGCCGCGCGACCCTGGCGGAGGGCCTCGCGGTGGCGGTGGGTCAGCACCTGCACCCCCGCGGCACGGATGCCCGCCGGGGTGAGCTGCTGCTGCGTGCGGGGATGCGCCTCGGCCCCCCGCAGATCGCGGTCGCCGCCGCCGCCGGCAAGGCCCGGGTCCAGGTGGCCAGCCAACCGATGGTCGCGGTCCTCTCCACGGGCAACGAACTCATCGAGCCGGGTGAACCGATTCTCGACCATCAGGTGCGCCGCTCGAACGCGTACGCCATCGCCGCGGCGCTCGAACTGCACGGCTACCCCCGGATCGCGACGGAACATCTGCGCGATGATGCGGCTGAGCTCGAGACCCGGCTGAAATTTCACCTCGAGACGCACGACGTGCTGGTGCTCAGCGGCGGGGTGTCGATGGGCAAACTCGACCTGGTGCCGCAGGCGCTGGAGTCCCTCGGCGTGCGCTGCGTCTTCCACAAGGTCGCGCAGCGGCCCGGCAAGCCGCTCTGGTTCGGCATAGCGCCCTCGGGTGCCGCCGTGCTCGCGCTGCCGGGTAATCCGGTGTCGACCGCGGTGTGCGTCTCGCGCTATGTGCTCCCCGCGCTGGCGGCGGCTCAAGGGCTGCGTACGGGGCCGCAGGAGCAGATCGCGCTCGCCGAGCCGTTCACCGTCACGGCCCCGCTCACGTTTTTTCTCCCCGTCCAGCGCGTCACCGACGCGCTCGGCTGCTGCCGGGCGATGCCGAAGCGAACCCACGGCTCGGGGGATTTCACCTCGCTCGCCGCCACCGACGGGTTCGTGGAGCTGCCGCCCGGCCCGAACACCTATCCCGCCGGGTTCGTCGCGCCGCTCTACCGCTGGTAGCCCTCTGGAGGATGGCGCTCGGCCGCCGCCAGTGGTAAACGAGTGTGATGACTGTCAGCGATGCTCTGAGCGCGCGCTCACCGGCCGGACTGCGCGACCGGCGCGGCAGGATGCTGCACGATTTGCGCATCTCGGTGATGGACCGCTGCAACTTCCGCTGCCCGTACTGCATGCCGCGGGAGACGTTCCACGAAACCTACCGGTTTCTGGCCTCGCGCGAGCGGCTGTCGTTCGACGAAATCGTGCGCCTGGCACGAGTGCTGGTGCGCCTCGGGGTGCGCAAGCTGCGCCTGACCGGCGGGGAGCCGCTGCTGCGACCGAACCTCACCGACCTGATCGGCGATCTCACCGGGATCCCGGGAATCGAGGATGTGGCACTGACCACCAACGGCACGCTGCTCGCAAAGTACGCCTGCGAGCTGCGCGCCGCCGGACTGAAGCGCGTCACGGTGAGCCTCGACAGTCTCGACCCCGAGGTCTTCCTGCGCATGAGCGGCGGCTTCGGCGCACTGGAGGAGACGCTGAACGGCATCGAGCAGGCGCGTCGAGCCGGCCTCGGCCCCATTAAAATCAATGCGGTGATCCAGCGCGGCGTGAATGATCACACCGTGCTCGAGCTCCTCGAGCGCTTCCGCGGCACGGGGGTGATCGTGCGCTTCATTGAATACATGGACGTCGGCAACCGCAACCACTGGCAGCGCGAGGCCGTGGTGCCCTCGCGCGAACTGCTCGCGCGCATCGGCGCACGCTGGCCGCTCGAGCCGCGCCAACCCGCCTACCGCGGCGAGGTCGCCGAGCGTTACGTCTTCACCGACGGCGCCGGGGAGATCGGCTTCATCTCCTCGGTCACCCAGCCGTTCTGCGGGGACTGTACGCGCGCGCGGCTGTCCTCGGACGGAGTGCTGTACACCTGCCTGTTCGCGACGCACGGCACGCCGCTGCGCGATCGGCTGCGCAGCGGCGCGTCCGACGACGAACTGCTCGATGCGCTGCGCGGTGTCTGGCGCGAGCGCAGCGACAATTACAGCGAGCAGCGCCAGGGGCCGCTCGCGGACGACGGCGCGCACAAGGTCGAAATGTTCTACATTGGTGGCTGATGACGGCAAAGAGACTCTCTCATCTGGACGCGCGCAACCGCCCGACGATGGTCGACGTGGGCGCCAAGGACGTCACTCTGCGCGAGGCGACCGCCGAGGCGCTCGTGCAGCTGCCCGCCCCGGTGGCGAGCGAGCTGCGCCGCAGCGGTCACCGTACCCGCAAGGGCCCGGTGTTCGACACGGCGATCGTCGCCGGAGTCATGGCCGCCAAACGCACCCATGAACTGATTCCCTTCTGCCATCCGCTGGGGCTCGAGCACTGCTCGGTGGACGTCGAACAGCGCCCGCGCGGCCAGATCCGCATCCGCTGCCGCGTCGCGGTGCACCATCGCACGGGTGTAGAGATGGAAGCGTTGACCGGCGCCACCGTGGCTGCCCTGACGGTGTACGACATGTGCAAGGCGCTCTCGCACGACATTCAGATCACCAGCGTGCGCCTGCTCGAGAAGTCCGGTGGCAAACGGCCGTTCCGCCGTGCGGGAGCCGCACGGTGAGCGCAGCGCCGCTGTACGGCGTGGTGCTCTCCGGCGGGCGCAGCCAACGCATGCAGCGCGACAAGGCCGCCCTCGCCTACCAGGGCGTGAGCCAGCTCGAGCGGACCATGGCATTGCTTGAAAGTCGAGTCGAACGCGCGTTCGTCTCGGTGCGCGCCGAGCAGCGCGACGATCCGCTGCGCGCCCGCTACGCGCTCATTGCCGATCAGGTCGCCGATCTCGGGCCGGCCGGCGGCATCCTCGCCGCCCAGGCGAGCGCACCCGGCGTCGCCTGGCTGGTGCTCGCCTGCGACCTGCCGTTTCTCGATGCGCACACCCTGGATCACCTGATCGGCGCGCGCCAACCGACCCGCGCGGCCACCGCGTACCGCTCGAGCCACGACGGGCTGCCCGAGCCGCTGTGCGCGATCTACGAGCCGGCCAGTCACGCCGCCCTGGCCGCCGCCGTCGCCGCGGGACGCAGCTGTCCGCGTAAGTTCCTGCTGTCGGGCGACACGGCACTGCTCGAGCCGCCCTCGCCGCAGGCGCTGGAGAACATCAACACGCCGGAACAATTCACGCAGGCAACCGCTGCGCTCGGGACTTATGAGCGGCGGGTCACCGTGCAGTACTACGCGCTGCTGCGCGAGCAGGCGGGCCGCGCGCAGGAATCGCTGCGCACGGCAGCCACCACCGCCGCGGAACTGTACGGGGAGCTGCGCCGGCGCCACCCCTTCACCCTGCCGCCAGAGCTGCTGCGCGTGGCGGTGAATACCGAGTTCGCCGAATGGAGCGCACCGCTCACCGACGGCGACACGGTCGTGTTCATCCCGCCGGTGGCGGGCGGCTAGCGGCCGGCTCCGACCGTCTGAGCGTCGCGCGGACATTCGTATGAGTCTGTTCCAATTCAGCACCGAGCCGTTGGATCCCGCCGCGCTGCGCGGCGTACTGGAGTCCCCCGCCGCCGGCGGCTATGCCAGCTTCGAAGGGTGGGTCCGCAACCACAACGAGGGCCGCGAGGTACGCCGGCTGGAATACGAAGCCTTCGAGGCGCTCGCCGTGAAGGAGGGCGAGCGCATCGTCGCCGATGCGCTGCAACGCTTCGGCGTGGAGCGCGCCGCGTGCGTGCACCGCGTGGGGGCGCTCGAGATCGGCGAACTCGCCGTGTGGGTCGGGGTCTCGGCGCGGCATCGTCACGAGGCCTTCCTCGCCTGTCGCGCCATCATCGATGCGGTGAAACACCGCGTACCGATCTGGAAGAAGGAACACTATTGCGACGGTGACTCCGGGTGGGTCAACTGCGAGCGCTGTGCCGCGCCGCCCGATGAGTCGCACGTGCACGCGCTCGGCGCGCCCCAGGCGCATCACGCTGAACACGCGCACGCGCCGGAGCGGGACTCACCCCGCGCACGGCAACCCGATTACTCCCGGCAGATGGTGCTGCCGGAAGTCGGGGCCGCCGGTCAAACGCGACTCGCGCACTCAGCGGTGCTGATCGTCGGCTGCGGCGGGCTCGGCGTGCCGGCGATGAGCTATCTGGCGGCCGCCGGCATCGGCCGGCTCGGCCTGGTGGACGCCGATCTGCTCGAAGCCTCGAACCTGCACCGCCAGCCGCTCTATTCGCTGGCCGACGTCGGTCGCCCGAAAGTCGAGCTTGCCGCCGAGCGGCTGCGGGCGCTGAACCCGACGCTCGACCTGCGGATCCACCGCACCCGCCTGGGTGCGGAAAATGTCGCAGCGCTGATCGACGGTTACGACGTGATTCTCGACTGCACGGACACCATCGCCAGCAAACTCGCGTTGAACGACGCCTGCGTACAGAGTGGCCAGGCAGCGGTGTTCGCGAGCGTCTATCAGTATGAGGGGCAACTGCAGGTGCTGCGGCCCGGTGAGGGCCCCTGTCTGCGCTGCATCTGGCCGGAGACGGTCCGGGACGGCCTGGTCGGCGTGTGCGCCGAGGCCGGCGTACTCGGACCGGTGCCCGGTGTCCTCGGCACCCTGCAGGCGCTCGAGGCGTTGAAGCTGTTGCTCGGGCTGCCCGGCCAGCTCGCCGACGCGGTACTGATGGTGGACCTGACCACCCTCAGCATCACCCGGGTGCGCGCGCGGCGCGCCGCGGACTGCCCCCAGCATGCACTGCGCAGCGCGGCACGCAGCTCCGAGTACACGGACATCGAACTCGCCTTCGCTTCGCTGCAGGCGGCGCATGCCGCCGGCTTCGTACTCATCGACATCCGCGAGCCGGCCGAGCGGGCGAGCGCGCCGCTGGCGCACCCCGCCGTCGGTGCCGTACCCCTCGCGGAGTTACTGTATGGCGGACGGGCACCGCCGCCGCGCTGTCTGCTGGTCTGTGCCGCCGGTATCCGCAGTCTGGCAGCCGCGCGCGAACTGCGCGCGCGCGGCCATGCCGAGGTGTATTCGCTGCGCGGCGGGCTCGCGGCGCTTCAGCGGGCGGCTACGGCCTGATCTGCCCGGCGCCGCGTACGACGTACTTGTAGCTGGTGAGCTGCTCGACGCCGACCGGGCCGCGCGCATGAAACCGGTCGGTCGAGATACCGATCTCCGCCCCCATGCCAAACTCCCCGCCGTCGGCGAACTGCGTCGAGGCGTTGTGCAGCACGATGGCGCTGTCGACGTGCTGCAGGAAGCGCTCGGCCGTGGCCTCGTTTTCGGTCACGATCGATTCGGTGTGTGCCGAACCATATCGGGCGATGTGTTCGATCGCCCCGTCCACGCCGTCCACGACCCGCGCCGCGATGATGGCATCGAGATACTCGGTGTACCAATCATCCTCACTCGCCGGACGCACGCGCGGATCGGCGCTCTGGACCGTGGCGTCCCCGCGGACCTCGCAACCGGCCTCGAGCAGCGTGCGCACCACCGGCACCAGGTGCGTGGCGACACAGGCTCGGTCGATGAGCAGCGTCTCGGCCGCGCCGCAGATGCCGGTACGGCGCATCTTCGCGTTGAGCGCAATGGTCTCGGCCATGCGCACGTCCGCGTCGCGATCGACGTAGACGTGACAGTTGCCGTCGAGATGTCCGATCACCGGCACCCGCGCTTCCTTCTGCACCCGCTCGACGAGGCTGCGACCGCCGCGCGGCACGATCACATCGAGGTATTCGGTCATGCCGGCGAGCAGATAGCCGACGGCGGCGCGGTCCTGCGTGGGCACCCGCTGAATGCACTCGGCGGGCAACCCGGCGCCACGCAGACCCTCGGTGAGACACTCATGCACGGCGCCATTGGAGCGTTGGCTCTCCGTCCCGCCGCGCAGGATCACGGCATTGCCGGACTTCAGACACAGCGCGCCGGCATCCGCGGTGACGTTGGGTCGACTCTCGTAGATGATTCCGATCACGCCGAGCGGCACGCGCACGCGCTGGATCCTCAGGCCATTCGGGCGCTGCCATTCGGCGGCGACCGTGCCCACCGGATCGGGCAGCGCCGCGATCGCCGCGACACCGTCGGCCATCGCCTCGATCCGCCCCTCATCGAGCGCGAGCCGATCGAGGAGCGCCGCGCCGAGACCGGCGGCCCGCGCGGCCGTCACATCGTGCGCATTGGCCTCGAGAATGCGTGCGCGCTGCGCGCGGATCGCAGCCGCAGCGCGCATCAGCGCATCGTTTTTCACCGCAGTGGTGGCCCGCGCGAGGACTGCGGCGGCGGCGAGCGCCCCGCGGCCGAGCCCCTCCATCATCTCGCCCAGAATGCGGTCGTTATGCGGGTTCATAAGCAAAGGACGGCAGCAGCACCAGATCGTCGCGATGGATCAGCTCATCGCGCCCCCGGAACCCGAGGATGGCCGGAATTTGGGCCGAGTGCCGGCCGATGATCTTGAGCGCATCCGCATCCGAATACGCAATGATGCCTCGGGCCACTTCCGTGCCCTCGGGGGTGAGCACGCTCACGGTGTCGCCGCGCTCGAAGCGGCCGCGCGCGGCCGTGACACCGGCCGGCAACAGACTGCTGCCGGCGAGCAGCGCGCGCAGCGCCCCCTGATCGACGGTCACGGCACCGGCCGGACGCAGCGTTCCGGCGATCCACTGCTTGCGGGCGGCTGCCGGGCTCGCCGCGGGCAGGAACCACGTGCAGCGCTCGCCTTCTTCCAGGCGCCGCACCGGATGCAGCGGTCGGCCCGCCGCGACGCACATGTGACATCCGGCCGCGACCGCGATTCGCGCCGCCATCAGCTTCGTGGCCATGCCGCCGGTGCCGAACTCCGAGGCCGATCCCCCGCCCATGGCCTCGATCTCAGGGGTCAAGTGCGCCACCTCGTGGATGAAGCGCGCCTCGGGATCCCGGTTCGGATCGGCACTGTAGAGCCCATCGACATCCGAGAGCAGCACCAGACAGTCGGCGGCCGTCATCTGGGCCACGCGGGCCGCCAGACGATCGTTGTCGCCGTAGCGGATCTCCGCCGTGGCCACCGTGTCGTTCTCGTTGATGACTGGCAGGGCGCCGAGCGACAGCAGCGTCTCAAGCGTGGCACGTGCGTTGAGATACCGACGGCGCCGCTCACTGTCCTCGAGCGTGAGCAGAACCTGGGCGACCGTCACCTGCCGGCGCTCGAGCATCTCCCGGTAGGCATGCGCGAGACGGATCTGCCCGACGGCGGCGGCGGCCTGGCTTTCCTCCAGGCGCAGCGGCCCCTTGGCGAGCGACAATTCGCGGCGACCGAGCGCCACGGCCCCGGAGGAGACCAGGATGACCTGCTGGCCGCGCTCGCGCAGACGCAGCAGGTCCTCGACCAGCGTCTCGAGCCAGGCCTGATTGATCCGCCCGGTCTGCGTCTCGACCAGCAACGCCGAACCGACCTTGACCACGACGCGGCGCGCCGTCGCCAGAGGGGAGCGGGTTGCGGATTTAACGGACATGAGAAAACTATACGTGGCGCGAATGATCCGCGCGAGTGCAAACCGCGCTGTGCGTTGCTCCCGGCCAGCGCAACCCCTAAACTTGCGCGGCCGCCAAGTCAGAGGATTCCATCGGTGAGCAGAGATAATGAGCCGGTTCCCGGCAAATGGTACGAGGACCTCGAAGAAGAGGAATCATTCCGCGTGCTCAAAGTGGACGAGGACGCCGAGCTGATCGAGATCGAGCATCTCGACGGCGAGATTGAGGAGGTCGATTTGGAGACCTGGCACGAGATGGATCTCGAGCCGACCGAGGAGCCCGAGGGCTGGGCCGAATCGGACGAGGAAGACGAGGAAGAAGAGGAAGAGGACGAAGACGAGGACGACGAAGATTGGGACGAGGACGACGAAGACGAGGATGACGAGGACGATTGGGACGAAGACGAAAAAGACGAGCGTGCCGAATATTGAGTCGACCCGTCGTACCGTCCCGGCGTTCTCGTGCCGCATGCATCGGTGCCGCGGCAATCGGCACCCCTGAGCGGGCCGCCCGGACCTGCGCTGCGGGAGGGCGGCGCGCGTGAGCCACGACGCCGCCACGAGCTGGCGCCACGAGAAAGAGTCGGCCTGGCTGTACCGGCGAGTCGCGGCGGCGGAACCCGACGCCCGCCACCGTCAGCTGTTTGAACAGCTGGCCGGTGCCGCCGAGGAACAGGCAGGCCATTGGGAAGTGGCGCTGCGGCGCGAGCGCGCCGCAGCGCCCACCTTCCGACCCTCGACCCGCGCCCGGATCGTGGCGGCCCTGGTCGATGCACTCGGGCCGCGCGCGCTGCGCTCGGTTCTGGCGGCAATGAAATTGCGCGGACTGTCGGTCTACAGCGGGCCGGCCGTCACCGGCCACGACATGCCCACCACGCTCTCGGAGGTCGGCGCCCGTCATCGCGGCGGTCTCGGCGGCAATCTGCGCGCAACCGTGTTCGGCATCAATGACGGACTGCTCGCCAACGCCAGCCTGGTCATGGGGATTGCCGGTGCCGGCAGCACGCCGCGCCTGGTGTTGATTACCGGACTGGCCGGATTGCTCTCCGGCGCGCTGTCCATGGCGGCCGGGGAGTACGTCTCGGTGCGTTCACAGCGCGAGATGTACGAATACCAGATCGCCCTCGAGCGCGCCGAAATCGCCGAATACCCCGAAGAAGAGGCCGAAGAACTGGCCCTGATCTACGCCGCGCGGGGAATGCCGCTCGCGCAGGCTCGAGACGTCAGCCAGACTCTGCTGGCGCGCCCGGAGCACGCACTCGATGTTCTGGCGCGCGAAGAGCTGGGCCTCACCCCGGAGCTGCTCGGCTCGCCCTGGGCGGCCGCCGCCGCGTCATTTCTCGCCTTCGCCATCGGCGCCACGGTACCGCTGCTGCCCTTCCTGGCCGGCAGCGCCGGAGTGCGCGCAATCGCGATCACCGCCGCGCTGACCGGCGCCACGCTGTTCGCCGTCGGTTTGGCGATCAGCCTGTTCACCGGCCGCCACGCGCTGCGCGGCGCGCTGCGCATGGTGCTCATCGGCGGTGCGGCCGGGATCACGACCTACCTGCTCGGCCGCGCCCTCGGCGCCGCACTGCATTGAGCGGACGCATGGTTGCGCACCCGCACCGGGTCCGTGAGCGTCACGGGGCATGAACGGACGGCTCCCACCTGGATCACGGCAATGAACGCACCGGCGCCGGAGACGCTCGAGCGGCTCGCGGGCATCCTCGGGCCCCACCGCCTGCTCACGGCGACGAATGACCTCGCGCCGTTCCTCACCGACCACCGCGCGCTCTATCACGGCCGTGCCTGCGCCGTAGCGCAGCCCGAAACCGCCACCGAAGTCGCGCAACTGCTCGCAGTGTGCCACCAGGCGCGCATCGGGGTCGTCCCACAGGGCGGCAATACCGGATACTGCGGCGGCGCGACGCCCGATGAGAGCGGCGCGCAGCTGGTGGTGAGCCTGGCGCGGATGAAGCGCATCCGCGCAGTCGATGCGCTCAACTACTCGCTGATCGCCGAGGCGGGCTGCGTGCTCGCCGACGTGCAGCGGGCCGCCGAGGAGGCCGACCGCTACTTTCCGCTCAGTCTCGGCTCCGAGGGCAGCTGTCAGATCGGCGGCAACCTCTCGACCAACGCCGGCGGCGTGCACGTCCTGCGCTACGGCATGATGCGCGAATTGGTCCTGGGGCTGGAAGTCGCCCTGCCCGACGGCCGGCTTCTGTCCTCGCTCACCGGTCTGCGCAAGGACAACACCGGGTATGACATCAAATCGCTGTTCCTCGGCGCCGAGGGCACGCTCGGCATCATCACCGCCGCGAGCCTGAAACTCTTCCCGCGCATCCGCGCGACGGCGACGACGTTTGCTGCCGTGCGCGATCCGCGCGCCGCCATCGAACTGCTCGCCCGACTGCGCACCGCGAGCGGCGATCGGGTGAGCTCCTTCGAGCTGATCCCGCGTCTCGCCGTCGACCTCACCGTCCGCCACATTCACGGCGTACGCGATCCGCTCGATGCGGCGCATTCGTGGTACGTCTTGTGCGAGCTCAGTTCGGCGCGCGCGCAGGACACACTCGAGACCATGTTGAGCGAATGTCTGGAACAGGCGCTCAGTGACGGCCTGCTCGAGGACGCCGTACTGGCGCGCAACGAGCGCGAGCGCGCCGCGCTGTGGACGCTGCGCGAATCGATCCCGGAGGCGCAACGCCGCGACGGCGCAAGTCTCAAACACGACATCTCCGTCCCGGTGGCCGCGATCGCCGAATTCATCGTGCGCGCCGGCGATTGGGTGCGCCACCACGTGCCCGATGGACGGCTGATTGCCTACGGCCACGCCGGCGATGGCAACCTGCACTTCAATATCAATCAGGCCCCCGATGCCGACCGCGACGCGTTTCTCGCCCGCGGCGAGGCCGTCAAGCGTGCCATTCACGATCTGGTACGCGACTTCGACGGCAGCATCAGCGCCGAGCACGGCATCGGACGGCTGAAAGTCACAGAACTGGAGCGTTATGCCCCTGCGGTGGAATTGGATCTGATGCGCGCCGTGAAACACGCTTTCGATCCTCACGGCATCATGAACCCCGGCAAGGTGCTGCGATGAGCACCGCGCGCGGTTTCGCGCCCCGCCACGAGCTCACCGCGCAGCTGCTCGCCACGGCCGCCCTGGTCAGCTGGACGGTGCCGTTGGCGTGCTTCCGGTGGCGCTACGGCGGTGCGGCCCTCGCCCATCTCATCCTGCCCGTGCTGTTGGGCCTCGGCGTTCTGAGCGCGGCTCTGCATCTGTTGCTGCACCGGCACGCGGAGAATTTCGGCATCTTCTTTCCGGCCGCAAATGAACAACGCGGCAGCGTGCACTCGATCCGACTGACCGCGCTGCTGCTGCTCGTGTTCAATCTCGGCGCCGCCGGTTTCATGCGGCACGAGGCGCTCTCGCACACCACGCTCGTGATGGTGATCCTGCTCTCGACGGTCTCGACCATGAATCTCGCCGATGAGTGCTGGATCGCGCGCCGCCGCCGGCTCGACTCGCTCCCGTAACGCGCCGTCGCACCGGTTCCCCGGCCTCAGCACACGAGGCAGGACAGTGAGCCTGCAGAGCGGCCCCGGCGCGCAGCGGCGCCCAACACATCGCGCCGCGGTCACCGGCGCCACCGCGCCTCCGTCAGCGCCCTCCCCAGGGCCTGCACGCCCACCCTTCGCGGCCATTCGGCCTCGGCGCGGGCCTCACCTGGCGGCCGTTCGGGGAATGACTGCTCGGCGCGAGCCTCCGGCGGGCTGCGGGTGCGCGAGCGACACGGTACAATGACCCGATGAATCACCACCACCGCTCATCCGCATCCTGGGGCGTGCGCGCCGCATGGCTCGCGGCATTTTTGCTCACCACGCTGCTGTTCAGCGTGGGACTGACCTGCGCCGTGCCGCTGGTCGCCTTCGGCGCGATCTGTGCGCTGCGCCAGAGCCGCGGCCAGGCGCTGGCGTTTACCGCCGCGCTGTGGCTCGCCACGGAAGTCATCGGCTTCACACTGCTGCGCTTCCCGGTCAGCCTCGTGGCCTTCGGCTGGGGTGCGCTGGTCGGCGCAGCGCTGCTGGTGGCGACGGCGGCCGCGAGCGCCGCAGCCCGGCGCGTGCCGGGTGCAGCAGGCATCATCGTCACCTATCTCAGCGCGTTCGGCCTCTATGAGGGTCTGCTGTGGGCCGTCAGCCGCCTGGTCGGCGGCGCCAGCGGCGCCTTCACCCCCGGCATCCTGACCCAGGTATTCGTGCTGAATGGCGCGACGTTCGCGGCCCTGGTGCTGGTGGGCGCACTGACGTCGGGCCGTACCGCCGGCCGTTCCCTTACCGCTCACGCGCAGCGTCGCGCCGCCTGAGTTCCCGCCATTGACCGACGTTGCGGCCGCCCGGGGCGGCCGCAACGGTTACGGCGGTGCCGTGCGGCGCAGCCGCACCAGTCCTTCCTGCGCCGTGCTCGCGACCAGCCGACCGTCGCGCGCATAGACCCCCGCCCGCGCGAATCCGCGCGCACCCGAGGCACTCGGGCTCTCCACCGCGTAGAGCAGCCAATCATCGACCCGCAGCGGCCGGTGGAACCACATGGCGTGATCGATGCTCGCCATCACCAGCGCGCCGCTGAATGAGGACTTGCCGTGCGGCAGCGTCGCCGTATCGAGCAGGAAGTAATCCGACAGATAGGCCAGCAACCGCCGATGCAGGCCCTCGTCGGCGGGTAATGCATCCACGGCGCGGAACCAGACCTGACGCGCCGGGGTGGCCACCCCGGCGACGAGCGACTCCATCGGCTGCACCAGACGAAACTCGAACGGCCGCGGCCGCTCGAGGAAGCGGCGCACGGCCTGCGGCAGCCGCTCGAGCAGTTCCGGCGGCGGGCGGCTCGCGTCCGGCAGCGATTCGGGCGGCAGCACGGCGGGCATCGCGGTCTGATGCTCGAAGCCCTCCTCGGGGATCTGGAACGAGGCGGCCATGTTGAAGATCGGGGCGCCGTGCTGGATCGCGACCACGCGGCGGTTGCAGAACGAGTGCCCGTCGAGACTGCGGTCGACCTGATAGACGATCGGCGCGCTGAAATCCCCACGGCGCAGGAAGTACGCGTGCAGCGAGTGCACGGTCCGTCCCTCGACCGTGGCGGTGGCGGCCGTGAGCGCCTGGCCGAGCACCTGGCCGCCGAACACCTGCGGGCTGCCGATGTCGCGGCTCTCGCCGCGGAACAGATCGACCTCGAGCCGCTCCAGATCGAGCAATTTGATCAAATCGGCCAGTCGCGGATCCATCGGGTCGCTCCCCTCGCCGGACGAGACGGTCAATCGGGCACGCCGAGCCGCTGATGCATGATCGGGCTCGTGGTGGTGTACTGGAGAAACTGCCGCTTCTGCGGATACAGGTGGTGCTGGATCGCGAAGGCCGCCAGTGCCGCCTCGTGAAAGCCGGAGAGAATCAGCTTCTTCTTGCCGGGGTAGGTGTTGATGTCGCCGACGGCGAACACCCCGGGCACGTTGGTCTGAAATTTCTCCGTGTCGACCTGCAGGGCGCGCTTCTCGAGTTCCAGACCCCACTCGGCAATCGGCCCGAGCTTCGGATGCAGTCCGAAGAACACCAGCACCTGCTCGGCTGCGAGCGTCTCGAGCGCCCCATCGGGGCGCTTCACGGTGATCCCGGTCAGGCGCTCCCCTGAGCTGCCGAGCGCGTGCGGCACGGCCTCGTAACAGCGCATGCGCCCGGCCGCCACCGCCTCGCGCATCTTGGCCACCGACGCCGGAGCGGCGCGGAACTCCGCCCGGCGATGCACCAGGGTGAGGCTCTTGGCCCGCGCGAGAAGCTCGAGCGTCCAGTCGAGCGCGGAGTCGCCGCCGCCGAAAATCACGATGTCCTTGCCGGCAAACGCCGCGGCCTCACGGACCCGGTAGTGAATGGCCTCGCCCTCGAAGGCCTCGGCGCCCTCGAGACCGATGCGCCGCGGCTGGAACGAACCGACGCCGGCGGCGAGCACCACCGCACCGGCATTGAAGAGCGTACCGGCGGCCGTGCGCAGATCGAAGCGGCCATCCGCTCGGCGCGAGAGCTCGGTGACTTCCTGGCCGAGGTGAAACTGCGGATGGAACGGCTTGATCTGCTCGAGCAGCCGATCGATCAGCTCCTGCGCACCGCACACCGGCAGGGCCGGGATGTCGTAGATGGGCTTCTGCGGATACAGCTCGGTGCACTGACCGCCCGGATGCGCCAGGGAATCGACGAGGTGGGCGCCGATGCCGAGCAGACCCAGCTCGAATACCTGGAACAGTCCACAGGGCCCGGCGCCGATGATCACGACCTCGGCTTCGATCGGCGCGCCGGCCTGCGGCGCTGCGCTTTGCGTGCTCACTTGGCTCACTTCGTCCCCGCTGGGTGCAAAGCGGCCATTTTACCGAGCTTGGGTACGGGATGCGCCCCTACGCGCGACCGGCGTTCGAATCCGTCGGGGTGTGGAAATATTCGCTCTCGGCCGCCAGCTGCTCGATCAGCCGCTTCAGCTCCGCCATGCGGCCCTCCGCCGTGCTGATCGGCATGCAGTCCTGGCAGCGCGGATCGCCGCACGGCTGGCGCGAATAGAGCCAATACTGCAGGGCACCGGCGAGCAATCCGTCGGCGATGTCCCACAGGTCGGCGTCCCGGTCTTTGTCCGCGATCTTGTTGCCCAGATCGACGGCTTTGGTGAAGGCAGAATCGAAGGTATCGGCGATTTCAGTCATGGGCCATCTTCTCCCACAGGCCGCCAGTATACGGCAAAGGACCCGCAGGCATGGCCGCGACGCCGCGGTCCGCTCCAGGTCAAGCCACTGGGTGCTCCGCCCGTTCGAGGAACGCCGCACGGGCGCGCACGCCGATGTCGGGTTGGTCCGTGAAGAATCCGTCGACGCCGATCGCCAGAAAACGGGTGATTTCCCAGGCGAGATCGCCCCGCTCCCGATCCGCTCCACCGCTGCGCGCCTCGGCCGGCAGGAAGGCGTTTTCGGCGCGGAACGTCCACGGGATCACCTTGAGGCCCTGCGCGTGACTGTCGGCGATGAGCCGCGTCGGGTGCGCCAGCCGCCCCGAGGCCTCACGCGGGATGAGAAGAGATTTTTCCGGACCGATGCCCGCGGCGTAGGTGGCGATGTCGGCCAGACCGGCCGGCTGCGTCATCTGCGCGAAGGTCTGCGTGCCGCCCGCCCGGCGCACATCCTCCGGGGCGCCTGCGCTCTCCAGCAGCTGCACCAACGGCACGTCCGTCAGCCGCTTCAGGGTGCGCAGGATGCCGGTCTCGAACGACTCCAGGAGCACGCCGGACTCAGGCGCCGTGCCGCCGTGCGCCTCGAGCGCGCGCAGCAGAGCACCGGTCATCTCCAGACCGCAGGCGGCAAAGTGGCTCGGATGCTTCAGCTCCGCCACCAGCACGATCGGTGGCGGCGGCAGCCGACCGCCGAGGGCGGCCGCGTACTCCCGCTCGCGCTGTACCGCGGCGCGCAGCCGCAGAATCTCCTCGAACGTGGCGATCTCGAACTGGCCGTCGAAGCGGCAATTCTCCGGGCGCAGCGCCCCGATGCGCTCACGCGTGCGCAGACTCTTCAGCTCCTCGAGGGTGAAATCCTCGCTGAACCAGCCCGTGACCGCCTCGCCGTCGATCTGCTTGGTGACCCGTCGGGAGGCGAACCGAGCATGCCGCGCCACGTCCGTCGTACCACTGAGCTCGTTCTCGTGCCGCGCCACCAGCACGCCGTCGCGCGTCATGACCAGGTCCGGCTCAAATGCGTCCGCGCCCTGCTGCAGCGCCAGGTAGTACGCCGCCAGCGTGTGCTCCGGCAGGTAGCCGCTCGCGCCGCGATGTGCAATCACCAGAGGCATGACGGCAGCCCAGTTGCTACACTCGGGCCGTGCTGCTCACTGAACATGACATTTACCTGTTTCGTGAAGGGACGCACGGCCGGGCCTACGAGAAGCTCGGCGCGCACCTGCTGCCGGCACACGGCGGGCGGGCGGCGGGCACGTATTTCGCGGTCTGGGCGCCAAATGCCGCCACGGTCGCCGTCATCGGCGACTTCAACGCGTGGGACCCGCTCGCTCATCCGCTCGCGCCGCGGCCGGACTCCTCGGGCATCTGGGATGCATTCGTGCCGGGCCTGGGCGCCGGCACGCTCTACAAGTATCACATAGTCTCCCATCATCAGGGCTACACGGTCGACAAGAGCGATCCGTTCGCGTTCCGTTGCGAGACCCCGCCGCGCACCGCCTCGGTCGTCTGCGATCTCGCCTACGAGTGGAGCGACGGGCAGTGGCTTCAGCAGCGCGCGCCGCGGCAATCCCTCGGCGCACCGTGGTCGATCTACGAGCTGCACCTCGGTTCCTTCCGGCGCAAGCCCGAGGAGGACAACCGGTCGCTGAACTACCGGGAGCTCGCCGAGGCGGTCGCCGCGCACGTCACCGACCTGGGCTTCACCCACGTCGAGCTGCTGCCGGTCATGGAGCACCCGTTCTACGGCTCGTGGGGCTACCAGGTCACGGGGTACTTCGCGCCGACGTCGCGCTACGGTACACCGCAGGATTTCATGTATTTCGTCGATTACCTGCACCAGCGCGGCATCGGCGTCATTCTCGACTGGGTCCCCTCGCACTTCCCCGCCGACCAGCATGGGCTCGCTTTCTTCGACGGTACGCATCTCTACGAGCATGCCGACCCGCGCCAGGGGCATCACCCGGACTGGAAGAGTTCGATCTTCAACTACGGCCGCGCGGAAGTACGCAATTTCCTGCTGAGCAACGCGCTGTTCTGGCTCGAGGTCTACCATATCGATGCGCTGCGCGTCGATGCCGTCGCCTCGATGCTCTATCTCGACTACGCGCGCAAGGACGGGGAGTGGATTGCGAACCGCTACGGCGGCCACGAGAACCTCGAGGCGGTCGAGTTCCTCAAGCTGCTGAACCAGTCCGTGTACCGCGATCATCCCGACACCCAGACCGTCGCGGAGGAATCGACCGCCTGGCCGATGGTCTCGCGCCCGACGTATCTCGGCGGCCTCGGGTTCGGTATGAAGTGGAACATGGGCTGGATGCACGACACGCTGAAGTACTTCGCCGCCGATCCGGTCTACCGCAAGTTCCACCATCACCAGATCACCTTCAGCCTGTGGTATGCGTTCAGCGAGAACTTCGTGCTGCCGCTCTCGCACGACGAGGTGGTGCACGGCAAGGGCGCTCTGATCGGCAAGATGGCCGGGGATGAGTGGCAGCGCTTCGCGAACCTGCGACTGCTCTACGGGTACCTCTGGACCCACCCCGGGAAGAAGCTGCTGTTCATGGGCGGGGAGTTCGCCCAGACCCACGAGTGGCAGCACGAGCAGAGCCTCGAGTGGCACCTGCTGCAGTACGCGCCCCACCAGGGCGTGCAGTGCTGGGTGCGGGACCTGAACCGGCTGTACCGCTCGCTGCCGGCGCTGCACGCGCGCGACTTCAGCCCCGAGGGGTTCGAATGGATCGATTGCGACAACGCCGATGACAGCGTGCTGGTCTACCTGCGTCGCGGCGACGGGCCGCGCGAGGTCGCGCTGATCGCCTGCAATTTCACGCCTGTGCCGCGCGAGCACTACCGCATCGGCGTCCCGTTCGGCGGCCGATGGACCGAGCGGCTCAACAGCGACGCTGCGCAGTACGGCGGCAGTGGCATCGGCAACCTCGGTGGCACCGACGCCGTGGAGCACGCCCTGCACGGGCGGCCGTATTCGCTCGCGCTGCGCCTGCCACCGCTCAGCGTGCTCGTGCTGACCCCCGAATAGGCGCCGACCGTCAACTGTGTGGCGCGCCACGCGTTATCCTAAGCGGGCGCGGCCATTGGATAAGGAGCGGGCCCCCATGCGACCCTCGATCGAACGACTGCTCAGCGCGGCACTGCTTGCCGCGGCGCTCACCCTCGCGTCCTGTTCGGGCATTCCGTTGGCCCAGCGCCAGAGCGCCCGACTGCACCGCTACGAGGCCTATGCCGGCAAACCGGTCCACGAGTTCATGTGGAACACCGGCTACAAGAGCTGGTCACCGCTCGCTCGCGATAAGCTGTTGGTGTGGACCGATCTCGACCAGCCCTATCTGGTGACCGTGTTCCACCCCTGCACCGATCTGATGTTCGCCCGTCACATCGGCATCACCTCGACGGTCAACACCGTGCAAGCGCGCTTCGACTTCGTCACCGCAGACGGCTGGCGCTGCATGATCTCGACCATCCAACCGATCGACTACCGGCGCATGCAGCGCGATGCGCATCGCCCCAAGGCCACCGGCAAGGCTCAGCGGTAGCCGCGGGCCTGCAGGTCGAACAGCCGCGCGTAGACGCCGTCGGCGCGCATCAGCGCCTCGTGCGCGCCCTGCTCGAGAATGCGGCCGTGCTCGAGCACCACGATTCGGTCGGCCCGCCGCACCGTCGAGAAGCGGTGCGAGATGAGGAGGATCATGCGCTCACCGCCGAGTTCGCGGACGTGATCGAATACCTCGGCTTCGGCCTGCGCATCCATCGATGCGGTCGGCTCATCGAGCACCAGGACATCGGCGCTGGTCCGCATGAACGCGCGCGACAGGGCCACCTTCTGCCACTGCCCGCCGGAGAGTTCACGGCCATCGGCGAACCATTTGCCGAGCTGCGTGTGGTAGCCCTCGGGCAGCGTCGCGATGAAATCGCTCGCGCGACCGAGCTCGGCCGCCGCCTGCCACCGAGCCTCGTCCTCGAAGGCGCGCTCGTCGCCGGCGCCGATGTTGTGCCCGAGCGGCATCTGGTAGCGGGCGAAATCCTGGAAGATGACCCCGATCCGCTCGCGCAGCCGCTGCTCGTCCCACTCGATGAGATCCGTCCCATCGAGCAGAATGCGCCCGTTGCTCGGTGAGTACAGGCGCGTGAGCAGCTTGATCAGCGTCGTCTTGCCCGAGCCGTTCTCCCCGACCAGAGCGAGCGTGCTGCCGGCCGGTACGTGCAGGGTGATGTGCTCGAGCGCCGGGCGCTCAGCGCCCGGATAACAGAAACTCACGTCCTCGAAGCGGATCCCGTCGCCGGGTCGCGCACCGCGCTGCGCCGTACCGGGCGCCGCCGGCACGTCCGTCTCGAGGTACTCGTGCAGGGTGGACAGATACAGGTTGTCCTCGTACATCCCGCCGACGGCCGCGAGCATCGCCGAGACGTCCGCCTGCCCCTGACGGAACGCCACCAGGTACATGGTCATGTGACCCAGGGTGATCGCGCGCCGCACGGTGCTGAGGGCGATCCACGCGTAGGCCGCGTACAGGGTGAGCGTTCCGATCAACCCGAGCACGAACCCCCACGCGCCGCGCCGCAGCGTCAACGCGCGATCGGCGCGGTAGAGGCGCCGGTAAATGTCCCGATAGCGCTCGAGCAGCCGCGCACCGAGCCCGTAGAGCTTGACCTCCTTGGCGTAGTCCTCCCGGGCGAGCACGGTCTCGAGGTAGGTCTGCATGCGCGTCTCGGGGGAGCGCCAGCGGAACAGGCGGAACGCATCACCGGAGAACTTCGCCTCGGCAATGAACGCCGGCACCCCGGCGAGCAGCAGCGCGAGTACCGCCCAGGGCGAGAACCCGGCGAGCAGGGCCGCGAAGCTCACCAGCGCGATCAGGTGCTGCGCCAGACTGAAAGTGCGGGTCACCAGACTCACCGGCCGAGTCGAGGCCTCGCGACGGGCGCGGGTCAGCCGGTCATAGAACTCCGAATCCTCGAAATGACGCAACTCGAGCGTCACGGCCTTCTCGAGGATCAGCTCATTGACCCGCTGTCCGAGCTGCACTCGCAGCAGGGAGCGCGAGAGCGTCAGGCCGCGCTGCGCGGCGGCGAGCGCCGCCACCAGCACCCCTTCCAGGATCACCCACCCGATCACGGCGTGCACCCCGGTGCCGCCGGCACGGAGGGCCGCTACGACGGCATCGACGATGCGCCCGCTGGCATAGGCCACCGTGACCGGGAGCACGCCGGCGAGCAGCGTCAGGGCGGCAAGGCCGACCGTGAGCGCCCGGTTGGTCGACCAGACCAGCTCGACGGCATGGCGGCTGTAGCGGAACACCCCGAGGAAGGCCCGCAATGTCAGCCCCTCGGGCGGCGGCGGAGCGGCGGGGCGGCGGGCGCTGGCGGATGTCGGCATTGCCCCTCAGGGTGAGGGCGTGGCCGCTCGATCGCAAGCCGGAACCGACCGACGCCGAGCGTGGGCGTGGCCGTTTGCGAACGCGCCGGGGAGGCGGTTCTTCAAAGGTGTGCTATGCTTCGAAGTCTTTGTCATCTGGCCGCATTGCGGTCCCCGCCCCCCTCATGAGCCAACCCATCCGCAACATCGCCATCATTGCGCACGTCGATCACGGCAAGACGACGCTCGTCGACTGTCTGCTGAAGCAGTCCGGCACGTTCGCCGCGCACGAAAAGCTCGCCGAGCGCATCATGGATTCCAACGATCTGGAGCGTGAGCGCGGCATCACCATCATCGCCAAGAACTGCGCGATCGAGTACCACGGCACCCGCATCAACATCGTCGACACCCCCGGCCACGCCGACTTCGGTGGCGAAGTCGAGCGCGTGCTCTCGATGGTCGACGGCGTGCTGCTCGTGGTCGATGCGGTCGACGGCCCGATGCCGCAGACCCGCTTCGTGACGCGCAAGGCGCTCTCGCTCGGCCTGAAGGCCATCGTGGTGGTGAACAAGATCGACCGGCCGGGAGCCCGCCCCGACTGGGTGGTCGACCAGACGTTCGAGCTGTTCGACAAGCTCGGCGCGAGCGACGAGCAGCTGGACTTCCCCGTGATCTATGCCTCGGCGCTGCAGGGGCGCGCCGGCACCGATCACGCGGCGCCCGGCGAGGACATGAGCGCGCTGTTCGAGGCGATCCTGGCGCACGTGCCGCAGCCCGCCGCCGACGAGGCGCGACCGCTGCAGTTGCAGATCTCGACGCTCGATTACAACAGCTACGTCGGCCGGATCGGCATCGGCCGCATCCGCCGCGGCGTGATCCGTCCCGGGCAGAACGTCACGTTGCGCTACGGTGATGAGGATCGCGGCATGGCGCGCATCGGCCAGGTGCTCACCTTCACCGGTCTGCAGCGCCATTCGGTCGAGGAAGCCCGAGCCGGCGACATCGTCGCGGTCACGGGCATCGAAGAGGTCAACATCGGCCTCACGGTATGCGATCCGGAGGCCGCCGAAGGCCTGCCGCCGATCCGCGTCGACGAGCCGACGCTCGCGATGCACTTCCAGGTGAATACCTCACCGTTCGCCGGCCGCGAGGGCAAATTCGTCACCAGCCGCCAGCTGCGCGAGCGGCTGCAGCGCGAGCTGCAAAGCAACGTCGCGCTGCGGGTCGAGGACACTGAGTCTCCGGACGTGTTCCGGGTGTGCGGCCGCGGCGAGCTGCACCTGACCATCCTCATCGAGAACATGCGCCGCGAGGGCTTCGAGCTCGCCGTCTCGCGCCCGCAGGTGCTCACGCACACGGTCAACGGCGAGGTGCACGAGCCGTACGAGGCGCTCACGGTAGACGTCGAGGAAGCGCACCAGGGCGCCATCATGGAGGCGCTCGGCCGCCGTCGCGGCGAACTGACGGACATGGCGGTCGACGGCAACGGCCGCGCCCGTCTCGATTACCGGATCCCGGCCCGCGGGCTGATCGGCTTCCAGGGCGAGTTCCTCACGCAGACGCGCGGCACCGGTCTGATGAGCCACATCTTCGACGGCTTCGCGCCGGTCAAGGGGGACATCCCCGATCGTCGCAATGGCGTGCTGGTGAGCAATGAGCAGGGCGAGGCGGTCGCGTATGCGCTGTTCAACCTGCAGGAACGCGGCCGGCTGTTCGTCGGCCCGGGCGAGAAGCTCTACGAAGGCATGATCATCGGCATCCACAGCCGCGATAACGACCTCGTGGTCAACCCGATCAAGACCAAGAAGCTCACCAATATCCGCGCCGCCGGCAAGGACGAAGCGATCCTCCTCACCCCGCCGATCGAGCTGACGCTGGAATACGCCGTCGAGTTCATCGCCGATGATGAGCTGGTCGAGGTCACCCCGGAGTCGATCCGCATCCGCAAGCGCTACCTGAAGGAACAGGATCGGCGCCGCGCGCAGCGCGATCCGAACGAAGCCCTCAGCGCTTGAGCGAACGCTCCATCCGCGCGACGAGCGCGGATGGAGTGAGCTTCAGCACCCGCGCGAGCTTGAAGAGCGTGGTGAGCGTCGGCTGGCGGATGCCGCGCTCGATCTGGCTGACGAAAGTCCGATCGACATCCGCATAGAGCGCCAGCTGTTCCTGTGAGACGTTTTGGCGCTTGCGCTCCTCGCGCAGCACCGCACCGAACACGGCAGGAATTTGATTGGAATTGGTGTGACGCGGCGCCTTCATGCCGACCTTGATCTGAGCCCTCCGGGCGGCGCGAAGATGCGGTCGGCTGTGGGATTTGGTCCACGGGATATATGCCGCAAACGCACCTCGCCCCGAGACCCTTCGGGTCTTCTGCCCGGCTGACCCCGGCCCGCGCACGACCACGAATCGCACCGACGTGGTACGGACCCCACGACTCGACGACGACGGGCCACGGGTCCGTGTTTCGCACGCCCCGCCGACCGTGACACGCGTAACGTATTGATAATGCTGGGCGCTCAACCTGCCCAGCGCCGCTGTTGCGGTTTTGATACACAAAAAAACCCGGTTGCACTGGGCTGAATTCCCCGGTATTGCGCTCCGCGCCACAACTGCTATTGCATTGATTTCATGACATCGATATCATTTGTTATCGATGTCATCGGCCTTCTACGGGATGACATCGTCCTTTTCAGCGGTATTTCGGGGGGGAGACCGCCATGCTGTCTGTATTCGGATCCGCGTCCATCGTCACCGGCTCGCGCTACGCGAGAGTGCCGGCGGTGCACGTGTCCGCGCACGGCGCCTGGCGGGCGGTGGCGAATATGCCGGTGCAGTCTCGGTCGAGCACCGGGACAGGCATTCAGCCGCAGCGCACGAACTGTTCAGTTCTCAAGCGCCATTTCCACTCTCGGAGACTCCTGTGCTGCCGACGCGCGCGAGCCGGCGCGGCACCCTCGACCTGACACATCCCGTTTTCCGATAGGAGGATCTTGCATGAGAGCGAACAAGAACAAGGCGTCCCGTACGCGCGTCGGCCCGACGCGGCGCGGGTCCTTGAGCGCAACGGCGCGCAGCACGACCCACAGCAGTATCGCCGCCGTGGTCGCCGGTATCCTCGGCACCACCGCCGGCCTGAGTCTGGCGCACGCGCAGAACGCGTCCACCACGGCCCCGCAGCCGACCATCAATGCCGGGAACATTCAGAGCTCCCAGAACCTGCAGGAAGTGGTGGTCACGGCAACCGCGACCCACGTGCGGCTGTTGAACGCCAGCTATAACGTGGTCGCCGCCGACCGTCAGCTGATCCAGGAAGCGAACCCGACCAGCTCTGCGGACATCCTGAAGCTCTCCCCGGGCATTTGGCCGGAATCGACCGGCGGCCAGACCGGCGCAAACATCGAAGTCGCGGGCTTCCCGAGCGGCGGCGACGCGCCGTTCTTCACCAACATGATCGAGGGTATGCCCCTCTACGGAATGCCCTCGCTGTCGTTCATGGATTCGAGCTCGCTGTTCCGCCTCGATGACACCATCAAGCGGGTGGAAATCGTCCAGGGTGGACCGTCGGCGATCTTCGGACCGGCGCAGATGGGCGCCTCCGCGAACTACATCCTGCGCACCGGATCGGCGAAGCCGCGCGGCGAAGTGATGGTGACCTACGGCAATCAGGGCCTGTGGCGCACCGACATGTTCTACGGCTTCCAGATCGCGCCGGGCTGGTACGGCAGCGTCGGTGGTTTCTACCGCGAGTCCAAGGGCGTGCGCGCGCCGCAGTTCCCGGCCGACAACGGCGGGCAGTTCACCGCCACCTTGAAGCACGACCTCGACGGCGGCTCGGTGGTGTTCTGGACCCGCATTCTCGATGACAAGAACCAGTTCATGGCGCCCTTCCCGCTCATTCAGAACTCGAGCGGCTCGTACTCGGCGTATCCGGGCTTCAACCCGCTCACCGGCACCTACGGCAGCTACGCGATCCAGAACGTGACCTTGCCGAACCCGGCAGGCGGCTTCGAGAGTGCGAATCTCGCCAATGGCCGCGGCGGCAAGCTGTTCTTCCTCGGCAGCAACTACAACCAGACGATCAACGGCTGGACACTCCACAACGGCTTCCTGATCGACGGTGGCGGACTCGACACCAACGCGCTGTTCTCCGGCAACAATCCGCGGCCGCTTAGCTATTACCTGTACGGCTGCAACGTCGCCGAACCGAGCGGATTCTGCAATTCCGCGGGGCAACCGATCGACAAGAACAATCTCAATGGCGGCGTCGGCTACAATCCTGCCACATACAACATCAGTGCGGTTTACGCCGGCTCCGGTAATCCGGTCCCGATGAACCAGAGCGTGATCTCGCAGGGCTGGTGGTACATCCAGAAGTCGCTGCAGAACATCACTGATGAGTTCCGCGTCAGCCACCGGCTGTTCAAGGGCGACGTGCTCACCGGCGGCATCTACCTGGCCCGTTACAGCATGAACGACAACTGGTCGCTCGGGAACCAGATGCTGATGACGAACACCCAGAACGCCACCCCGATCGTGCTCAGCTACGTGCAGGGCGGACAGCAGTACAATCTGTCGAGCTCGCAAGGCTTCGTGAACGACAATAACAATTACAATATTCTCGAACATGGCGATGCGACCAACATCGCCGGGTATTTCTCCGACCAATGGCGGCACGGTCCGTGGCTGATCGACCTCGGCGCGCGTCTGGAGAACATCAACGCCCGTCAGCGCACCTGCAACACCACGGCGCAGATGCTCTCCGGACCGAACAATCTGTGGGACAATGCAGTCCCGGTCTGCAACGGAACGTGGACCTACCTGCACTACCAGCGCACGCGTCCGACGTTCACCGGCGGCGTGAACTACGACTTCTCGTCGCACATGAGCGCTTACATCCGCATCAACAACGGCGTGCACTTCGACGACTTCGACAACGGCATCCGCGGCACCACCAACGGGAACTTCGGACCGCTCGAGTCGATCCACAACTACGAAATCGGGTACAAGTACCAGAACTCGTGGATGTTCGCCGACATCAGCGCCTACGAGCGCATTTTCTACGGACTGCAGAGCGAGGCCACCAACGCGCAGGGCATCGGCATCCCGGGCGACATCGTCAGCTACGGCGCCAAGACGCACGGCATCGACATCAACGGGTACGTTCAGCCGTTCAAGCACGCCACCATCCGGGTCGTGGGCGACTGGATGCAGGGCCACTACAACGGCGCGGCGAACTGCGAGTCGTACTTCACGATCAACGGCACGCAGGCCTGTGCGGCCATCAACGGTGCTCCGTTGCAGCGCCAGCCGGACTTCCACGTCCTGGTCACTCCGAGTTACGCCATTCCGACGAACTGGGGCGTGGTGTCGGCCTGGGTCACGTACGAGTACGTCGGCAAGCGCTATGAGGACACCTTCGGGCTGCAGCCGCTCGGGACCTACAGCGAGGTCGGCGCCGGAGTCGTGGCCGACGTCGGCAGCCATTGGGAGTTCGCCGTACGCGGCACGAACCTGACCAACACGATTGCCCTCACCGAAGGCAATTCGCGTGAAGCGGGCGTGTCTCTCGGGGTGAACAACGTCCTGCTGGGACGTGCGTTGTTCGGCCGGGAAATCAACTTCAGCGCGCGGTACAAGTTCTAAGTCCGCACCGTCATGCCCCCGCGCCCGTCCGGGTGCGGGGGCTTTTTTTTGACTTTTACATCTCTCCTGCGCGCGCTCCGGGCTGCGGTCGACGACCCTTCCATGCGAAAATCACGGGCCATGCCCGCGCCAACCGCATCGAACCGACCATGAGCACTCCAGCGGAGCTGCTCGAGGACATGCGCGCCATCGGCGCGCTGCTGCAGAGCGGCCAATACGTTGCAGCGCGCACGCGGCTCGAACCCATTCTGGCGCGCCACCCGGATTACGTCGAAGGACTGCGCCTGCTCGCCGGCACACGGCTCGCGCTCGGGGAGAGCGACGCGGCAGAAGCGCTGCTGCGACACGCGCTCGAGCTCGATGCGAACTGGCCGCCGACGCTCACGACGCTCGGGGAGTTGCTGCTCGCGAGCGGCCGGACCGCGGAGGCCGAGCCGCTGCTTGCGCGCGCGGCCGCCGGCTCGCCGGCCGATCCACGGGCCGCCTGGGTGTTGGCACGGCTGTACAGCGATTCGGGCCGGGCGAGCGAGGCGGTGCGGCTCCTGGCGCCGTTCTGCAGCGCACCGCGACTCGACGCGGCGCTCGCCGCGCAACACTCCGCTGCGCTCGCGGCCCTCGGGCGTGCCGAGGAGGCGATCGAGTTCTACCAGGCCCGTGTGCAGCGCACGGGAGCGGATGCGGGCGCGGCGCAGGCGCTCGTGATCGCGCTCGGCGCGGCGGGCCGCACCGCCGATGCGGGCCGGATCGCCGCGGACCTGCTCGGCCGCGGCGCACGCAGCGCCGAGCTGTGGTTGGCGCAGGCGCGCACCTGCCTGGCGGCAGGCGAGGAGTCCGGCGCCGAGACGGCCCTGCGCGAGTGTCTCGCGCTCGACCCGCGCCAGCTCGAGGCGCACCACAGCCTGGCGCAGCTGCTGTGGGTGCGCAGCGGGAGTCTTCACCAGGCCACCGCCTCGCTCGATGCGGCGCTCGGTCGGTTCGCCGAAGATGACGCGCTCTGGGGGGCCAAGGCGGCCATCCTGCAGGGCGCGGGCGAGGCGCGCGCCGCCTATGAGTGCCTGGTCCCGCGCACGCAGCGTGCGCGGGCCGCACCCTCACTGCTGGTGCGCGCAGGCCTCGCAGCGCTCGAGTTCGATCCCGGTGCGGCGCGGATCCTGGCCGAGCGGGCGCTCCACCTCGCACCGGCGAGCGCACCGGCGCGCACGCTGCTCGCGGCGGCGCAGCTCGGCGTCGGCGACGCCGCCGCGGCGCTCGAGCTTTGCGAGCCGCTGTTGCAGTCGGCGCCGGACGATCAGTACCTTCTCGCGCTACAGACCACCGCGCTGCGTCTGCTCGGGGATGCGCGGTATGCCGCGCTGTGCGATTACCGCCGGCTGGTGCTGCCCCTGATGCTCGAGCCACCCCCACCCTGGAGCGATCTCGGAACGTTCCTCGCCGACCTCGGCGCAGCGCTCGCGCGCCTGCACGCCCCGGATGGACACGCGTTGCTGTTCCAATCTCTGCGCCGCGGGACGGAGACCACTCAAGATCTCACACGCAGCCGCGATCCGGCGATCGCCGCGCTGTTCAGCGCGTTCCGAGCACCGATCGAGCGCTATCTTGAGCACATCGGCCGCGGCGAGGATCCGCTGCGGCGGCGCGCCGGGGCCGGTTGGCGGTTCAACGGCAGCTGGTCGGTCCGCCTGCGTGATCGCGGTTTTCACCTCAACCACGTCCATCCGCGCGGCTGGATCTCCTCGGCCTGCTATATCGAATTGCCCGAGTGCATGCGGGGCGGCGGCAGCGAGGCCGGCACGCTCACCTTCGGCGTACCGGGGATCCTCACCTCCCCCGCGCTCACGCCGGAGCACTCCGTGCGCCCCGAGCCCGGCATGCTGGTCCTCTTCCCGTCGTACTTCTGGCACGGCAC
>JAKBDK010000098.1:0-6130 GCA_021834525.1 Pseudomonadota bacterium
ACGGCCCGATGAGGGCCAGCGGAGCGACCATCAGCGCGCCCGTGGCGCCCGCGGCCGACGCACGGACCACCAGCACCGTCCCCACCAGGTTGCGCAGCGGCACCAGCACCTGCGCCATCGGCAGGTAGCGACGCTCGTAGCTCGGGCTCCAGGCGAGCCAGAGCAAGCCCACGCTGCTGGCGAGAACGACTCCGCCGGGCACACTGAGGAAGGGCAGCCGGTGCCCGAGCAGCGTCTGCATCGCCCGTAAGGCGACCAGCAGCATCGCCAGGGTGCACGCGCCGCGCACGACGATGCGGTTGTTGCGCAGCACGCTGCGCACGTACTGCGACTCGATCGGTTCCGCAAACGGCACCGCGCGCGTCTCTTGCTGCAGCTGCGCGGCGTACTGCGAATCCGGGAGCGTCTCGAAACTCAGGCCCTCATTCATGGACTTAAGTTAATTCAGGGTCTGCGCGCCCGCCGTGACCGGCCGCAAAGTATGAACAGACGCTCCCGGCGGGCCCGAGGCCCGCCGGGGCGGTGGATGAACGCCTATCGGATCAATCAGTTATGGCTTGATCTGGCCCCGCAGCGCACCGGCCGGGTGGCGATGGCTGTGCACATTGAGGTACAGATCGCCGGCCAGGAAGGCCCGGTACTGGGCGGGCGTCAGCTTTGCCCCGGCGGGCACCCGCCAAATGTTCGCACCCGTATGCTTCAGCCCGATCACGACCGGACCGTTGGTGCCGGCCGCGCCCTCGTGGATGTGCACCATCGTGGGGCGGATCCCGTGGGTGATCAGCTCGCCCCGCACCGCGTGACTGGGCAGCACCGAGATCACGGCCCGAGCGCTCCCCGCGCTCTTCACCGCGGGCACCTCCGCCGCTCCGCTCAATTGAACATGCACCGTCGTGGCACTCGCCACGCCGAGGGCGCCGGCGAGCAACGCGAGGACTGCGAACCGCTTGATGTGCTCGATCATGATCCGCCTCGAATGAAGCCGATGACGCCGCAGAACTTAGCATTTCACACCCTGCGTCGTCATCGTCCGGCACTGCGATGGTGCCCGTGCGAGGGATCCCTCGGCGCCGTGAGCCTCGCGAGTCAGGGCGGAGCAATCGCGGCAGGACGATCAGCGCCGGCCTCTGGGTGATCGCGGTCCGCGGCGCTGCGGCGCCGGCCGCGAGTGCTGCGTTGCGTCGAGCCGTGCCGCCCCACCCCACGCACACCGGCACGTGGTCCAACGTGTCCGTATGACCCCAGGTCACCGTCACGGCGTGCAGAGGCGACGGACCGAGGCAAATCAGCGACCGATGACTGCGGCAAAGCGCTACCTTAACGGTCCCATTTTCGATCCACTGGCATGGAGATCTGCAATGCGCCCCATCCTGGCAATGGCGACCGCTGCGCTCCTCGGCACGAGTCTGATGGCCGCGGCAGCCACCCCGGCCGTGCACAAGCCGTCAGGGCCATTTCACGGCCTGAAGTTCCGCGATCTCGGCCCGGCAGTCGCCGGCGGCCGAGTCACCAGCGTGCTCGGCGTCGCCGGCAATCCCGCGCTCTATTACGTCGGCGCCGCGGGCGGCGGGGTGTGGAAGACGCAGGACGGCGGCATGACCTGGAAGGCGATCTTCACGCACGAGCCGACGCAGTCGATCGGCGCGATGGCCCTCGCCGGCGGCAATCCGAACTGGCTGTGGGTCGGCACCGGTGAGGCCAACCCGCGCAATGACGTGCTGAACGGGGATGGGGTGTACTTCAGCCCCGACGGCGGCAAGACCTGGGTCGACAAAGGTCTGAACGACGCCGGCCAGATCGCCGCGATCGCGGTCGATCCGCAAAATACCAACACCGTGTTCGCCTGCGCCGAGGGCAACCTCTGGAAGCGCGGCGCACAGCGCGGGGTGTTCATGAGCACCGATGACGGCGCTCACTGGCAGCGGGTGCTGTACCTCAACGACCACACCGGCTGCAGCACCCTCGCCTTCGAACCGGGCAACCCGAAGGTGCTGATCGCCGGCATGTGGCCGCTGCAGCGGCGCGCCTGGATGCTCACCAGCGGCGGCAAGAGCGGCGGTCTGTACCGCTCCACCGACGGTGGAGCGCACTGGAAGAAACTCTCCCACGGCCTGCCGGCCGGACGCATCGGCCGCAGCGCGGTCGCGTTCGCCCCGAGCCAGCCCGAAACCGTGTACGCGGTCCTGCAGGCCAAGGGGGGCGTGCTGTGGGTCTCGCACGACCTCGGCAGCCACTGGCAGAAGGTCAGCGACAACCACAACGGCGACGTGCGACCGTTCTACTTCACGCAGCTCGCGGTGATGCCGAACGACCCGCGGCGGCTGTTCCTGCTGTCGATGAAGATGATGGAGAGCAAGGACGGCGGCAAGCACGTGTTCTACGCCGACAAAGGCGTGCACGTCGATCACCACGCCATCTGGATCGATCCGAGCAACCCGAACCGCATCATCCAGGGCAACGACGGTGGGGCGTACCTGTCGCTCGATGCCGGCAAGCACTGGCAGTATCTCGATAATCTGCCGATCGAACAGTTCTACCAGGTGGCCGCGAGCGCCACGGCCCATCCCTGGCCGTATCTGGTGTGCGGCGGTCTGCAGGACAACGACGCCTGGTGCGGGGCGAGCAGCGACTACGAGCGCGGCGGCGTGACCGGTGCACAGGACTGGTTCGATGTCGCCGGCGGCGACGGCCAGTACGTGGTCCCGGCACCGAATGACGCCTCGATGATCTACGCGACCACCGACGACGGCTTCGCCACCACGCTGAACCGCACGAGCGGCCGCAAGCGCGAGATCAACCCCTACCTGCGCGACGTGCTCGCCGGGCTGCTGCTCTCGGGCAAACCGACCTACGCGCAGAAATACCGCTTCGACTGGACGACCCCGGTCGCGGTCTCACCGACCGACCCGAAGGACGTGTACACGGCCGCGAACGTGGTGTTCCACAGCACCGATGGCGGTAAGCACTGGCGCGTCATCAGCCCGGACCTGACGCGCAACATCAAGGCCAAGCAGCAGCCGAGCGGCGGACCGATCAACCTCGATATGAGCGGCGCGGAGACTTACGACACCATCCAGTCGCTCGCACTCGCCCCGACGAATCCGAAGGTCATCTGGGTCGGAACCGACGATGGCTGGGTCTGGGTGAGCCGTGACGACGGTGCGCACTGGCACAAAGTGACGCCGCCCGGCGCCCCGCAGTGGGCCCGCGTCTACAACGTCGAGCCCTCACCGTTCGCGGCCGGCACGGCCTATGCGGCCTTCGACGGACACGAGATCGGCAACGATGCCCCGTACGTATTCCGCACGACGGACTACGGCAAACACTGGACGCGCATCACCAACGGACTGCCCGACAGCAGTGTCGAGGTCGCCGCCGAGGACCCGAATCACGCCGGATTGCTGTTCGCCGGAACGATCTCGGCCGGTCTTTACGTCTCATTCAACGACGGTGCGCACTGGCAGCCGCTGCACGCGAACCTGCCGCGCGGACTGTCGGTGTGGGACGTGAACTTCGCGCCCGATCATCGCGGGCTGCTGCTCGCGACCCACGGCCGGGGGATCTGGGTCCTCGACAACCTGCGCCCCCTGGAGCAGTACAGCGCCGCGGCGATGCGCGCGCCGCTGCACGTGTTCAGCGCCTCGGCGGGCGTACAGCTGTATCACTCCTACACCAACGGGGTCGGTCCGAGCGGCTACGTCGCGCCGAACGCGCCCACCGGGGCGATGATCAGCTACCACCTCGCCAAGGCACTGAAGCCGACGCCGGCGCAGAAGGCGGCCCATCACGGTCCGGTGCGGATCGCGATCCGCGATGCCGCCGGCACTCGGGTGACGACGCTGTATGGAGCGGGTAAGGCCGGGTTCGATACCGTCGTGTGGAACCTGCGCTACAAGGGCGCCGCCAAACTCAACCCGCCGCTCGGCTCCGCCCATGGCGGGGGCTTCGGGCCGGCCGCACTGCCCGGCCAGTACACGGCGACCGTGCACGCCGGGACCGCGATGCAACGGGTGACGCTGACGGTGCAGTCCGATCCGCGCTACTCGGTCTCACTCGCCACGGATCGCGCCGACACCCGGGCCGGTCTCGCCGCACGCGAGGAGCTCTCGGCGGTCAACCGCCTGCTCAATCACGTCGCCGTCATGCGCAAGACGCTCGCCGGCGTACTGGCGCGCGGCACCTCAGAGCCGGCCTGGGGCCATCGGCACGCGGCGCTGCTGACGCAGGGCAAAGCGCTGCAGAAAACCCTGACCGCCTACCAGAACGCGCTGTGGAACTCGCATACGCAGCACCATGCGGAGGAGGACTTCCTGCGGCACTTCTCGCACCTGCACCGCAAGGTCGACACCCTCTACGGCATGAGCACCGGACTCTGGGGAGCGAAGCCCCGCGCGCAGCTGCTCGGCCTGATCACCGCCGACCACACGCTGATCGAGCAGCTGCTCACTCGCTACGACGGCTCGGTGCTGACGCAGGTGAAGGCCTGGAACGACGTGGCCTACGCCGCGGGCGTGGCGACGCTCCCGACCGGTTCCGCCGTGACGATGCACACCCCGCCGGCACTGCCGGCGACGGGGTCCTGAACCTGCGCGGGGGCGCAGCCGTGACGGCTGCGCCCCCGCGCAGGTGCGATGAGAGAAGGCCCGTCCGAGGCTCAGGCTCGGCGCAGCGCCGCCGGGCCCGTCGCGCGTAAGTGAATCCGCCGCGCCGCATAGGCCAGCACGAAGCACGCGAGCACACACCAGCCGCTCAGCCACAGCAACTGGCGCGGCAGCGCCACCCCGCGATCGATCAGCAGACCCGAGAGCCCCGGCCCGATCGCCGAGGCGAGCACCATGCCCGACACGATCATCGCGCGGATGCCGCCGAGATTGGCGAGACCGTAGACCTCGGGCCAGAGCGCCCCGAGCATCGTGGACGACAACCCATTACTGATGCCGAACAGGAACATCGACAGATACACCCCCCAGACCGGCGCGATCAGCCCGAGCACCGCGGAGGTCACCGCGAGCGGTACGAGGAAGTACGGCAACAGCGGCACCGCGCCGAACCGATCGATCAGGTGTCCGCCGGCCAGACCGAACACCACGGTCGAGAGCGACATCACCGGAAACGCCGCGGCGAAGATCAGCGGGTCGTACCCGCGCAGCGCGATCAGGTAGTCCTGATTGAAGAAGATGACCGTCGCGACGAATGGCGGGGCGAGCGCCCCGACCTGCAGCAGATAGAACACCGGGTCGCGCAGCACCTCGGCTCGCGTCCAGCTGCGCGCGGTGCGCAGCGCACTCGCCTTCACCTCCTGCGAGTGCGGCACGCGGCCGACCCGGGTGAGCGCGAGGATCGAGGGCAACCCCACCAGTACGATCAGCCCCGCCGAGGCGATCCACGCGGCCCGCCAGCTGCCGCCCACCCGATCGAGCAGCACGACGAAGATCGGCAACAGCGCAAATCCGGCCTGTTGACCCGGCAGGATCAACGCCATGGCACGCCCGCGGTTGGCGACGAACCAACGACCGATTTCCGTGTACGCCGTCTCGGTCATCATCCCCTGACCGAACAGGCGCAGCAGGTACAGCGCGCCGGTGAGCCAGACGAGGTTCGGCGCCAGCACCAACAGCACGCAGGCGAGCGCGAGCGCCGGCATCGTGAAGCGCACCACCTTCCAGCCCGGCATCAGATCGAGCGTCCTCCCCAGCCACGGCAGGCTCACCGCGCTCGCCAGCGTGGCGAGCATGTACAGCCCGCCGAAGCCGCCGGCCGAGAGATGAAACGTCTCGCGCAGTGCGGTGCCGGACATGCCGATAAAAAACGTCTGCCCGAACGAAGAAAACATCGTGAGCAGGAAGCCACCCCCGAGCCAGCGGGCGTTCTCGCGCGTGAACCGCAACGTATCGCGTCCAAAATCGATCATCTGGGCAGGGTGCTCGAGCGGGGGGAAGCGTCCGAGTATGACATTGATCAGCCCTCACCCGTCACGGGCGGCCGGCCGAGCCACGCCCGCCCCGCTCGCGCCGAGCGTCGGCCGCCCGCCCCGGTGCCGACCGCCACCCGTACCGTACGTAGCTCTCCGGATCGATGCCCCCGGCCCCCCGGCGTAGAAGGAGAACCCTCCGTACTGACACGCGAGGGT
>JAKBDK010000099.1:0-6106 GCA_021834525.1 Pseudomonadota bacterium
GGGCACGTGGGCCATCTGGACCCTCCCGAGCAGCGACGCTGCGCGGGCCGTCTCGCCCCCGGCAGACCCTGGAGGAATCATCCGCATGCACCGTACCCTCGTTCTGTCTCTGGCCAGCCTCGCCCTTGCGCTCCCGGGGGCGGTGTGGGCCGCACCGAAGGCGCCGCCGCAAACGGCGCACACGGCTGCGGTGCCCAAGGCGAGAACCTCGATCACCCACGGCAGCGTGGTGATCGACGGTCGGCGCATCCGCTACACGGCGACCGCCGGTACGATCCTGCTGAAGAACACGCAGGGTAAGCCCATCGCCAGCATGTTCTACGTCGCCTACACGAAGGACGGCGTGCGCGATCCGGGCCAGCGTCCGGTGACCTTCGCGTACAACGGCGGACCGGGGTTCGCCTCGGCGCTGGTGGACATCGGCGGCTTCGGACCGCGACGCATCCAGTGGCCCGCGCCCGGCCAGATCGGGCGTGAGCAGCCGCCGTACCGGCTGGTGCCGAACGCCTACAGCATTCTGGGTGCGACCGACCTGGTGTTCATCGATGCGGTGGGCACCGGCTACAGCCGCATCGTCGGGGTCGGCAAGCCGAAGATGTTCTATGGGATCAATGGCGATGCGCGTGCGTTCACGCAGTTCATCGAGCGTTACGTGCAGCGCAACGATCGCTTCGAATCCCCGAAATTCCTGCTGGGCGAGAGCTACGGCACCACGCGCTCGGCGGTCCTGGCCGAGGACCTCGTCGGTCAGGGGGTCTACCTCGATGGCGTGATCCTCTGCTCGACGGTGCTCGACTTTGCGACCCTCAACAACACCCCGGGCAATGATCTGCCCTACGAGCTGTACCTGCCGTCCTATGCGGCAGTCGCCTGGTACCACCACCGCATCACGCCGCGGCCGAAGGATCTTCAGGCGTTCGTCGCCAAGGTCGAGCGTTTCGCCGGCGGTGCCTACGCTCATGCGCTGTTCGAGGGCTCGGCGTTGAGTCCGACGAGCCAGGCGCAGATCGCCGCACGGCTCGCCCGCTACACGGGTCTGCCGGCCGAGTTGTGGGTGCGGGCGGATCTGCGCATTCCGCTCTCGGTCTTCCAGCGCCGCCTGCTCGGCACCGGGGCGAGCACGGGGCGCTTCGATGCGCGCTTCAGCACCCCTGAGCTCGAGCGGCTCGACCCGGAGCAGGGCAACACGGCCGCCGGTGCGGCCACCACCGCGATCTGGGGTGCACTCGCGGAGAGCTTCGATGCGTATCTGCGCGACGGGCTCGATTATCGCAGTCACCGTCTGTACGTGCAGAGCAGCGCCAGTGCGTTCGGGGCCTGGGACTGGAGCCATTACCAGCCGCCGCTCAGCGCTCTCGATGAGGGCGTCGGCAGCAGCACCAGCTTGGCGCGCGTGCGCAACGTGGCGCCGGCGCTGGCGCGGGCGATGAGCAACGACCCGGGCATGCAGCTGATGCTCAACAACGGCTGGTTCGACATGGCCACGCCCTTCTTCGCGACCCACTTCACCCTCGCGCACATGGGGCTGCCGCAGAACCTGCGCGGCAACATCCACGAGTACTACTATCCGGTCGGGCACATGCTCTATCTGAACCCGGCCGTGCTGCCGGTGCTGCAGCACAACATCGAGGCGTTCATTGCCCACGCGGTGACGCGCCACTGAGATGTTTGCCCCTCTGACGGTGCACCGCGGCGTCAGAGGGGCGTTGGGGGATCTCGAGGCCGCGTGCCCCGGCCGCGATCGCCGCGGGCACGCTTGCCGGGATCGGGCCGCCGGTCCATCATGGCACGCGATGCCCGTCATGAGCGCACGGGAGGGCCCTGATGAGACGATCGTTGCGTATCGCACCGTGCGCCCTGGCGCTGTGGCTCGTGACCGGCACGGTCTGGGCCGCATCGGCGCCGCCGCAAGCACCGCTCACGGCCCGCACGCTCGCCTACATCGGGCGTGCCTGGGGCACGCTCACGCGCTCGGCGAGCGCCTGCGCGTCGTATCCGAGCGGACCGCACCGGCCGCAGCGGGTGCTGTATCTGCCGAAGCGTCTGCCGATGCCCCAAGCGGTGCGCACACTGGCGGCGCACTGTCGGGTGAGCGTGCGCCGATTGCCGGTGAGTATCGTGCGCCTCGGCAGCCTGCAGCCGGCCTCGCTGGGGCAGCCGGGGCTGCTGTATCTGCCGCACCCGTACGTCGTGCCGGGCGGATTTTTCAACGAGATGTTCGGCTGGGACAGCTACTTCATCGTGCTCGGACTGGTGCGGGATCACCGTGATGCGCTGGCGCGCGGCATCGTCGATAACTTCCTCTTCGAGGTCCGGCACTACGGCGCGGTGCTCAACGCCAATGCCACCTTTTCGCTCTCGCGCTCGCAGCCGCCCTTGCTCGGGGAGATGATCCGCACCCTCCTGAGAGATCCGGCGGCGTTTCCGAATCGGCTCGCGGCCACCGTCTGGTTGCGACGCGCCTATCCGCTCGCCGTGCAGGACTACTCGCTCTGGGAGCGGCGCGAACACCTCGCCGGCAACACCGGTCTGGCGCGCTATTTCGACTACGGTGGTGATCAGCCGGCCATCGAGCTGCGCTCCGCGGCGTACTATCGCGGGGTGATCCGCTTCCTGCTGCGGCACCGGAGCGAGAATCGCGGCTATCTGGTCCGCGGCGCGCGCCGGCCCACGGCCGCGCAGGCCGCGACGCTCGCCGCGGTCAGCTGCGACGTACGCACCTCGCGCGTCTGCGCCGCGGCGTGGTTCGGCGGCTACCGGCTCACGGGCAAGTTCTACCGCGGCGATCGGGCCATGCGCGAGTCGGGTTTCGATACCACGTTCCGCTTCGGTCCCTACAGCGGCTCGGCGATCGACTATGCGCCGGTGGGTCTGAACAGTCTTCTCTACCGCTACGCGCTCGATCTGGCCGCATTTGCGCAGCGCCTCGGGGACGGCGCGGCCGCGAGCCGCTGGCGGGCGGCGGCGGCGGCGCGCAAGCAGGCGATCAACCGCTATCTGTGGAACCGGCGACTCGGGCAGTACACCGACTATGACTTCGTCACCGGCCGGCGTTCGTACTATCCGTTCATCACGACCTTCTACCCGCTGTGGGCCGGGGTCGCCTCGCGCGCACAGGCCCGCGCGGTGCGCGCTGCGCTGCCGTATTTCGAGCGCGTCGGTGGGCTGCAGACCAGCCCCTACGCAAGCGGTGCGCAGTGGGATGCACCCTTCGGCTGGGCGCCGACCAACTGGCTCGCAGTGGCGGGCTTGCAGGCGTACGGCTATCGCGCCGCGGCCTGCCGCATCGCCGGGAAGTTCATCGCCACGGTCGACCGCGGGTTCGCGCACGACGGCACGATCCGGGAGAAATACAACATGGCGACCGGTAGCTCGAAGGTGCGGATCACGGCCGGCTACACCCAGAACGAGATCGGCTTCGGCTGGACCAATGGGGTGTACGTGAAGCTCTGGCAGCTCCTGCAGCGGCCTCGCCCCGGCGGCTGCGCCCCCTAGGCACTGCGCCCTTTGGGGCGCGTCCGTCTCGCAGCGGGACGGACGAATGCGGTATCGTTGTCATTTTTGGGGGACGCTCCATGGCTTTGACTGCCGCACGTCGTCTTCTCGGCACGCTGGCGCGCACGGGCGTGGCAGTGTGTGCGCTGCTCAGCGCCGCGCCGCTCGCCCAGGCCGGTGCCCGCGCCCCGGCGAACGTAGTGTTTCCACCGAACGCCTCACGCAGTGCCGGTGGGCCGGTGCCCCTGAGTGCCTATGCGCAGATGCGCTGGCGGCTGATCGGCCCGTTTCGCGGCGGCTGGGCGACCATGGCGGCCGGAGTGCCGAGTGCGCCCAACACGTTCTACATCGGCACCGCCGGCGGTGGGGTGTGGAAGAGCGTGGATGCCGGGCGCACCTGGCAGTCGGTCGGGGCCAACCTCCCGCCGGCCATCGGGGCCATCGCCGTGGCGCCGTCTGCGCCCCGGACGATTTACGTCGGGACCGGTCAGGTGGCCCCGCGCTATGACGTCGCCGCCGGGCGTGGCGTGTTCAAATCGACCGACGGCGGGCGGACCTGGCATGACGTCGGACTCGCCGCCACGCGCGACATCGGGCGGATCTGGATCGATCCGAACAACGCCAATGTCGTGGTGGTGGCCGCCATGGGGCACCTCTATGGGCCGAATCCCCAGCGCGGGATCTACCGCACGACGAACGGCGGTAAGACCTGGCAGCACGTGCTCTACATCAACGATCAGACCGGTGTCGTCGATCTGGCGGCCGATCCGAGCAATCCGAAGCTGCTGTTCGCGGCGGCCTGGCAGATGCGCGACTGGCCGTGGCTCGATTATTTCGAGCCGCACGGCGGTCCGGGCAGCGCGATTTACCGCTCCGCCGACGGTGGCAAGACCTGGACGCGCCTGAGCGGCGGCGGCTGGCCGAGCGGTTCGCTCGGGCGGATCGGGCTCGCGGTCACCCACACCGCCCAAGGCACGCGGGTCTACGCGGCGGTCGACTCCGCCACGCAGGGCGGGGTGTGGCGCTCCGATGACGGGGGCACGCACTGGCAGCGCGTCAACGACGACGAGGCGGTGTTCGGCAACTGGTACTTCGCGCGCCTGACGGTCGATCCGAGCAACCCCGATGTGGTGTTCTCGGCCGGGCAGTCGATCCGCCGTTCGAGCGACGGCGGGCGCACCTGGCACATCATCAAGGGCGCCCCGGGCGGCGATGACTATCACTTCGTCTGGATCAACCCGCTGCACCCGAATCACTGGATCGCGGCGGCCGATCAGGGCGCGACCGTGACGGTCGACGGCGGGCATACCTGGAGCAGCTGGTACAACCAGCCCACCGGCCAGTTCTATCACGTCGCCGCGGACAACCGCTTTCCCTACTGGATCTACAGCGGCCAGCAGGACAGCGGCTCGGTGGGCGCGGAAACCAGCAGCAACTACGGCACGCTCACCTGGCGCAGCTGGCACCCGGTCGGGGGTGATGAGCGCGACTACATGGTCCCGGATCCGGCCGATCCGGACCTGGTCTTCGGCAGCGGGCTCGGCGGGCGGGTCTCGCGCTGGGATGCGCACACCGGGCAGGTGGCCAACGTCTCGCCGTATCCGATTGTCAGCTACGGCGCAGCGCCCGACACCGTGAAATACCGCTACGGCTGGGTCACCCCGCTGGTGTTCACCGCCACGAAGCCGTACGCATTGCTGCTCGGCGCCCAAGTCCTCTTCCGCTCGGTGAACCTCGGCAAGACCTGGAAGATCATCTCCCCGGACCTGACCGGGAAGATCCCCGGGACGCGCGGCTGCACGGCGGCGGCCACCGGGGCGCTGGCGCGCGCCTGCGGGTTCGGCGTGATCAGCGCCATCGCACCCTCGCCGCGCCGCGCCGGACAGATCTGGGTCGGCACCGACAGCGGCATGGTGCAGCTGACGCGCGATGACGGGGCGCACTGGCGCAACGTGACGCCGCCGCAGCTGAAGCCCTGGGAGAAGATCAGCTCGATCTCACCCTCGGCGCTGCAGCCGGGCACCGCCTACGTGTCGGTCGACGATCAGCGCCAGGACGATTTCCACCCGTACATCTTCCGCACCCACGACTTTGGGGCGCACTGGCAGAGGATCGTGACGGGTCTGCCGGCGAGCCAGCCGGTCTCGGTGGTGCGCGCCGACCCGGTGCGCGCCGGATTGCTCTACGCCGGCACGACGGACGGGGCGTACGTATCGTTCGACGACGGCGCGCACTGGCAGTCGCTGCAGCTGAACCTGCCGAACGCCTGGGTGAAGGACCTGCTGGTGCACGACGGCGATCTGATCGCCGCCACGCAAGGCAGGGCGCTGTGGGTGCTGGATGATCTGGCGCCGCTGCGCCAGCTGACGCCGGCCGTGGTAGCGTCGCCGGCGTACCTGTTCGCCCCCGAGCCGGCCTGGCGGGTCCATCCGGACAACAACGTCGATACGCCGCTGCCCTCGAGCACCCCGCAGGGGCAGAACCCGCCCGCCGGGGCCCTCCTCGATTATTGGATCGGACCGCACACGCACGGGCCGGTGAGTCTGTCGATCTACGACCGGCAAGGCCACCGGGTCCGCCGCTTCGTCTCCGATGCACCGCCCGCGCCCGT
>JAKBDK010000036.1:0-28747 GCA_021834525.1 Pseudomonadota bacterium
CCCGCCGTTCGTCTCGGCCATCACCTTCGTCAGCGCCGCCGTCAGCGTCGTCTTCCCGTGGTCCACGTGCCCGATCGTCCCCACGTTCACATGCGGCTTGCTGCGCTCGAATTTCTCTTTGGACATGACTGCTTACCTAAATAAACCTTAATTCTTGATGATGCCGTCGGCGATATTCGGCGGCACTTCGAGGTACTTGGCGAATTCCATCGTGAAAGTTGCGCGACCCTGGCTCATCGAGCGCACGGTGGTCGCGTAACCAAACATTTCCGACAGCGGTACTTCGGCCGTAATGGCTTTGCCCGCTGGCGAGTCGTCCATGCCCATGATCTGCCCGCGACGGCGATTGAGGTCACCGATCACGTCCCCGGAGTATTCCTCCGGCGTCACCACTTCCACCTTCATGATCGGCTCGAGCAACACCGGTCGGGCGCGCCGGAAGCCTTCCTTGAAGCCCATGGAGCCGGCGATCTTGAACGCCATCTCGTTCGAGTCGACGTCGTGATACGAGCCGTCGAACAGCGTGATCTTGACGTCGACCACCGGATAGCCGGCAATGACGCCCGTCTGACAGGCCTCCTGAATGCCCTTGTCGACGGCCGGGATGAATTCGCGCGGGATGGTACCGCCGACGATGCCGTTGACGAACTCGTAGCCCTTGCCGGTGGCGTTCGGCTCGACTTTCAGCCAGACGTGCCCGTACTGGCCGCGACCGCCCGACTGACGCACGAACTTCCCTTCCTGTTCGACCGCGGCGCGGATGGTCTCACGGTAGGCCACCTGGGGCTTGCCCACGTTGGCCTCGACCTTGAACTCGCGCTTCATGCGATCGACGATGATTTCCAGGTGCAGCTCGCCCATCCCCGCGATCAGGGTCTGGCCCGACTCCTGGTCGGTGCTGACGCGGAACGAGGGATCCTCTTTGGCCAGACGCTGCAGGGCGAGACCCATCTTTTCCTGGTCCGCCTTGGTCTTCGGCTCCACCGCCACCGAAATCACCGGCTCGGGGAATTCCATCTTCTCGAGCGTGATCGCCTTCTCGAGGTCGCACAGCGTGTCGCCCGTGATCACGTCCTTCAGGCCGACCGCCGAGGCGATGTCCCCGGCGCGCACTTCCTTGATCTCGGTGCGATCGCTGGCATGCATTTGCAGCAGACGGCCGACGCGCTCCTTGCGGCCCTTGGTCGGCACGTACACGGTGTCCCCGGAGTTCAGCACGCCCGAGTACACGCGAAAGAAAGTCAGGTTGCCGACGAACGGGTCGTTCAGGATCTTGAAGGCCAGCGCCGCAAACGGTTCCTCGTCGCTGGCCTTGCGCGTAGCCGGATCGCCGTGCGCGTCGATACCCTTGATGTCGGGCATCTCCACCGGCGAGGGCATGAATTCGATGACCGCATCGAGCAGCGCCTGCACGCCCTTGTTCTTGAACGCCGAACCGCACATGCACAGCACGACTTCGTTGCGCAGCGAGCGCGCGCGCAGGCCGGCATGGATGTCCTCGACACTGAGCGCCTGGCCGTCGAGGTACTTGTCCATCAGCGCCTCATTGCCTTCGGCGGCCGCCTCGATCATCTTGCCGCGGTATTCCTCGGCCTGCGCCCTGAGGTCTGCGGGGATGTCGCGGTACTCGAAGCGCGTGCCCTGGGTTTCCATGTCCCAGTAGATCGCCTGCATGCGGATCAGGTCGATCACGCCCTCGAAACGGTCCTCGGCGCCGATCGGCAGCTGGATGGCCACCGGATTGGCGCGCAGACGCTGGCGGATCATGTCCACCACGCGCAGGAAGTTCGCGCCGGCGCGATCCATCTTGTTGACGAACGCAATCCGCGGCACGGCGTACTTGTTCATCTGCCGCCACACCGTCTCGGACTGCGGCTGCACGCCGGCCACCGAATCGAACAGCGCGACCGCCGAGTCGAGCACGCGCAGGCTACGCTCCACCTCGATGGTGAAGTCGACGTGCCCCGGGGTGTCGATGATGTTGATGCGGTGCTCGGGGTGGCTTCCGTCCATGCCCTTCCAGAAGCATGTCGTCGCCGCCGAGGTGATCGTGATACCGCGCTCTTGTTCCTGCTCCATGTAATCCATGACGGCCGCACCGTCGTGGACCTCGCCGATTTTGTGCGAGACGCCGGTGTAGAACAGGATACGCTCGGTCGTCGTCGTCTTGCCCGCGTCGATGTGGGCAGAGATGCCGATGTTCCGATAACGCTCGATGGGCGTTGCGCGTGCCACGATCCGCTGTCCTCGGTCCTCTAGGTCAGTACCCGGCCAATGCGTCGCCGCCTACCAGCGGTAGTGCGCGAAGGCCTTGTTGGCCTCCGCCATGCGGTGCGTATCTTCGCGCTTGCGCACGGCGGCACCGCGGTTCTCGGCGGCATCCATCAGTTCGTGCGCCAGGCGATGCGCCATGGACTTCTCGCTGCGGGCGCGGGCCGCTTCGATGACCCAGCGCATGGCGAGCGTCTGGCGACGGGTGGCTCGCACCTCGACCGGCACCTGGTACGTGGCACCGCCGACGCGGCGCGACTTGACCTCGACCACGGGCTTGACGTTGTCGAGGGCTGCCGACAGCACGTCGATGGCCTCCTGGCCCTGCTTGCCGGTTTTCTCGGCAATGCGGTCGATGGCGCCGTAAATGATGTGCTCAGCCGCGGACTTCTTGCCGTCTTTCATGACGACGTTCATGAACTTGGCCAGCATATCGCTGTGGAATTTCGGGTCCGGCAGGATGGTGCGGACCGGAGCTTGGGCTCGGCGGGACATACCGGATCCTCCTTACTTCTTCGGGCGCTTAGCGCCGTATTTTGAGCGGCTCTGCTTGCGTTCACCGACGCCGGCGCAATCGAGGGTGCCGCGGACGGTGTGGTAACGCACACCCGGCAGATCCTTGACGCGGCCGCCGCGGATCAGCACCACCGAGTGCTCCTGCAGATTGTGGCCTTCGCCGCCGATGTAGCTGGTGACCTCGTAGCCGTTCGTCAGGCGTACGCGGCAGACCTTCCGCAGCGCGGAATTCGGCTTCTTCGGCGTGGTGGTGTACACGCGCGTGCAGACGCCTCGCTTCTGGGGAGAAGCCCCCAGCGCGGGCACCTTGGTTTTCTCTGTTCTCGTTCGGCGCGGTTGCCGGATGAGCTGACCCGTGGTCGCCATACTGTCTCCAAGATCCTGCGTTCGAGCGCGGACGGCGCCCCTGGATTGTGCAAAGGGTGCGCCCGTGCGGTGAGCGGCCGGACGAAAACCGGGCCGCCTGCGCACTGCACGTCCTTTAAACGCACTCGCGAGGATTTGGCCCGGGGTCTGGGTGTCGCTATTTCCGGGGTCGGTGCGCAGTCGGGCCGACCCGAGAAAGGCCGGCGATTCTAGGGAGGGGGGAACGGAGTGTCAACGGGGCGACGTCCGAAAAGCGCCTCGGGGTGCCCGAAATCCCGGATTTCACCCCTCGGGGGCCCCTGCGACCCCCTTTTGAGTGCCGCGGGCACTGCCCACGCGCCCGTCCGCCCCGTCGAGGGCGAGCGCCGGCGCAGCCGTGGTGCAGCCCCGCCCAGAGCACGGACGGACCCCGAGCGGGGCCGCCCGGATGATAAATTAGGGGGGCGCGAACCGAGCGCGACCTGAAGCACCGGCAGCAGCGGCCCATGAGAGACCTGATTCTGCGGATGTACGATCGGGCCATCGACGTCATCATCATCGGCCTGGTGCTGATCATGATCGTCGTCATGGGATTCGCCTTCTTCGACGTCGTCATGAACGTCTGGCACCTGATTCCGGACATCAAGTCGAATACCGTAAATGCGGAAGATTTCCGCAACTTGATCGTCACCGTGCTCGATGTCTTCGTGCTCATCGAGCTGTTCGACACTTTCACCAGCTACGTCAAGACTCGACACGTACGCCTGACGCAGCTGCTCGACGTCACTGTCGTGTTTGCGCTGCGTGAACTGCTCGTCAAGCTCTATGCCAACAGCTTCGAGGCGACCCAGCTGATCGGTCTTTGCACCATCATCATCCTGCTGGTGCTGGCGCGCAGCCTCACCAGCCGCATCTCCCCGCGCGCAGGCGGATAGCCCACGCACGGGGCGATGGCGCCTCAGCGCGGCGGGCTCGGCCCCGGGCCTGGATCGGATCCGAATCCGGGCGGGTGGAGCGCCCCCGGGCGTTGCGTGGCACGCAGCCCGAGCGCAGTCTCGATGACCTTTCCGAGTCCGACCGCGACGACGATGAGCCCCCACCAGCCACCACCTTTCGTCCACAGCGCGAAGGTCAGCGCCAGGCCGACGAGCAGCGTCACGATCCCGCTGCCGCGGACAGTGCGGCACGAGCACCCCCAACCAGCACCCAGGAGCTGCACCGGCAACGGCGGCAGTTCGATGCCTTTTTCCAGCGCCGCCATGCGCTCGATGTGATGCATCTGCAGCAGCTCGCGCTGGCGGCGGTAGTGGATGTACGTGGTGACGATCGCCACGGTGAAGGCACCGAGGATTGCCAAGATGGGAATGGCCATGCTGAGCATCGAAACCAGCGTGTCGGACAGAGACATGAGCGGTAACTCCCTGGGCAATGTGATGGGTCGCACTTGATACCCTCGGGCACGGTGCGCGGTTTCATGCGATGGCAGAAAAAGAATTGAAACCGATCCGGCCGCCGGCGGGTATTACTGCGCGGAGGGAATGCGTGAACAGCGCGCTCGGCCGGCCCGAGACATCCGATGCGGAAGTGCTGGGCCTGCTGCGCAGCGGGGCGCGCGAGCAGGCGTTCACACGCGTGCTCGAGGACTATGAACAGAAGGTCTTCCGGCTGTGCTGCGCGCTGCTCGGGGAACGGACCCAGGCCGAAGATGCCGCTCAGGAGAGCCTGCTGCGGGTCTGGCATGCACTCGAGCGCTACGACGGACGCGCCGGGCTCTCGAGCTGGATTTACGCCATCACGCGCAACCGCTGCCTCAGTGCACTCAGCCGCCGCCGCACGCTCGACAGCCTGGACGAGAGGCCGTGGGACGAGGACCCGCTCGGGGCAGAGACCGATCAGGCGCTGCCGGACGCCTCCGACGGGCGCCTCCAGCAGCTGCGTGATCTGGTGGAATTGCTGCCGGAGCGCCCGCGCCAGCTCCTGCGCCTGTATTACTTCGAGGACCGTTCCATCAGCGAGGTGGCGCTGATGCTCGGCTGCCCCGAGGGCACGGTGAAGACGGGCTTGTTCCGGGCCCGCGCGACGCTGACGACCCTGCTTGAACGGCGCGGACTCGCCGATCCATCCTATTGGCAGGAGATGACTCCATGAGTGCGCACGACACCGATCCGCAGCTCGACCGAGCGCTCGATGCGGCGCTCGCGCAGGCACTGCGGCCTCCGGCGCTGCCGAGGCGCTTCCGCGCCGAGCTCGGCGCCGCCCGCCAGCGGCTCGAACTCACCGATGTGGCGCAGCTCCGCGCCCGCCTGCAGGACGAGCACCGCGAGCAGCTCGCCACGCTGCGGGCAGATTTCGTGCGGATCCGCCGCACGACCCTCGGCACACTGCTCGGGGCGGCCTTTGCGGCCGGGGCGGTCACGGTCGTCGCGCTGCCCTGGCTGCGGGCGCATTTCGGGCCCGTGGCGCCCGTGCTGATCGCCTGGGGCGGCGTGGCGCTCGGCCTGCTGCTCGGGGCGGCAGCGCTGCGCGGCAGGCTCGGGCCGCAGGCGCGCTGAGGCGATCGCCGGCGGCGCTGCGGGGCGCCGTGCCGATGGCGTATCATCCGCGCGCATAACATTCCAAAACGACGCACACCCGAGCCGATGTCCGGACCCGCATCTCTCCCGAACCGTCCGCCCGCGCTGCGCCTGCCGGGCGGCTGGCTGACCGCACTGATTCCGCTGATCTGGCTGGCCGGACTCGGCGCCTGGGTGCTGCTGCGCTGGTCGCATCTGCCCCCGATGATCCCGATCCGCTGGAACCTCGCCATGGGCGTTCCGGACTTCTGGGTGCGCCGCTCCGCTTCGGCGGTGCTGTCGGTCATGGGCACGATGGGGGCAATCTGCCTGGCCTTCATCGCACTCGCCTGGCTCATGCTGCAACAGCCGCCACACGCCTCACCCGCCTCGGTCGCCGCCGAGCGCATCTTCCGCCGCCAGACCGCGCTGCTGATCGTCGCGTCCGCTTGGTTCGTGGCCTTCTGGCCGGCATTCAGTCTGCTGCCGCTGCCGCTCGAGCTGTTTCGGGTGTGGACCGTCCTGTTTGCCGCCACATTGATCACCGGAGGCGTCGCACTCGTGCGCTCCGGTATCCGCATGCACCGGGCCCAGCACGGCCTGCCGGCGGATTCCCCGCGGCGGGGCGCGCAGCCGGATGAAGGCCGCTGGTACGGACCGTTCTACGTCAATCGGCACAACCGCTCGCTGCTGGTCCCGAAGCCGCTCGGCGGTGGGTACCTGTTCAACTTCGCCAACCCCTGGGCTTGGGTGCTGCTCGCGGCCCTGCTCGGCACGGCGTACGTGCTGGTGCGTCTGCGCCATCACTAGCCGGCGCGTGGCTCACGCGCCCACGCGCCCACGCGATTTTTGTTCGTGAATCTCTGCCGCATTGTTAAACGGCATGGCATGATGCGCGCGCAATGCAACTGCAGGACCCTCAAGCGCCACAACACGGCGCCGGCGAGGACCCGCAGCGCGCGACGGACGACTCTGCACCAGCGTAACAACCGAGAACAACCGATGAGCACACGCGGCTCTGGACTGCTCGCCCTGATCTTGATCAGTTTTCTCATCGGCAGCCTCGGTTCGAGCGCGGTCGCAGCCGCCGCCCCGCGGCACGCGGTGCATCACTTCGTACGCCATCGCTACGTTCGGCATCGACCGCGACGCGTGAGCCACCCCTACGTGCGCTCTCAGGAAGCGCTGGTGTACGACGCGACCCTGGCGCGGGTTCTCTATGCGAAGCGGTCCGCCGGCGTCACGCCCATCGCCTCGATCACCAAGCTCATGACCACGCTGGTCGTGGCCGACGCGCACCAACCACTCGCGCAACGCCTGCAGGTGACCCGCGCGGATTGGACGCCGTACTCGCATCTGCCGATCGGCATCTGGCTGACGCGTGCGCAGCTGTTTCACCTGGCGCTGATGTCCTCGGAGAACCGCGCCGCGCGGACGCTGTGCAACAATTACCCGGGCGGATTGCACGCCTGCGTACGGGCGATGAACGCCAAGGCGCGCGCCCTCGGCATGACCCATACTCACTTCATCGAGCCGACCGGTCTGTCCGCGCAGAACGTCTCCACGCCCGGGGATTTGGCCAAGCTGGTGCTGGCGGCGGCACACAACCCGGTCATTCGCCGCTACTCGACGAGCCCGGGCTACACGATTCGCGACGGCCGCTGGCGGCTGCCGTACTACCCGACCGACCCGCTGGTCCGGGACCGCTGGTGGCACATCGTGGTGCAGAAGACCGGGTTTACCGATCCGGCCGGACAGTGCCTGGTGCTCGATACGTACATCGATCACCACGACATCGTCATGGTGCTGATGCACTCCTGGGGCAAGTACACCCGCACCGCCGATGCGCTGCGCGTCAAGCAGTGGCTGCAGACTCGCCTGCTGCGCCACCACTGGGCCACGGTCGCCGCGCGCATGTGACTCGGCGCGCTGCACGATGCGCCCCGGCGCACTTGGCAGCCACGATGAACTCGAGCGCTTCGTACGCGCGCAGGCGCCGCTCATCGAACAGGTTCGCGCCGAACTGGCGGCAGGCCGCAAATCGACGCACTGGATGTGGTTCGTATTTCCACAGCTGCGCGGCCTCGGCTTAAGCCCGATGGCGCAGCACTACGGCATCGCCTCGCTGGATGAGGCAGTCCGCTACCTGCAGCACCCGGTTCTCGGTGAGCGGCTCGCAGAGTGCACCGCCGCGGTCAATGCAGTGGTCGGCATCCCGATCGAGACCGTATTCCCGTATCCCGATCATCTGAAATTCCACTCCAGCATGACACTGTTCGAGCACGCGGCGCGCCGTGCGCAGGCCCTGCGCTGCGGTTCGGTGTTCCGCGCCGCACTCGAGCACTACTTCGGCGGAATCGACGACCCGCGGACGCTCGCGCTGTTGGATGCGGACGGGGTGTAACGGCCGCGCCCCGCGCGGGCCCGGCGCAGGGCTGCCCGACACCGCAGCAGCGTCACGGAATCAACACGGTCGAGCCGGTGGTACGGCGTGCCTCCAGATCACGATGGGCTGCAGCCGCCTCCGTGAGCGGATAGCGCTGTCCGATCCGCACCCGCAGCACGCCTTTCTTCACGGCGGTGAACAGTTCGCGTGCGGCCGCATCGAGCTGTTCGCGGCCCGCAATGTAATGGAACAGCGTCGGGCGCGTCAGAAACAGCGAGCCGCGGCGGCTGAGCTCGAGCGGCGCAATCGGCGGCACCGGCCCGGAGGCGTTGCCGAAACTCACCATCAGACCGAGTGGACGCAGGCAATCGAGCGAATCCATGAAGGTGTCCCGCCCGACCGAGTCGTAGACCACCGCGACGCCGGCGCCGCGGGTCAGGCGGCGCACTTCGGGTGCGAGCGGACCGCGCCCCGAGAGCAGCACGTGCCGGCAACCGTGTTTGCGCGCCAACGGGGCTTTTGCCTCGCTGCCGACGACGCCGATGACCTGAGCGCCGAGCGCCTTGGCCCACTGGGTGAGCAGCAGGCCGACGCCACCGGCGGCGGCATGCACCAGGATCACCTCCCCGCGCTGCACGCGGTGCGTACGGCGGAGCAGGAACTGCGCGGTCAGTCCCTTCAGCATCAGCGCCGCGGCCTGCTCCTCGGCGATGCCCTTGGGGATTTTCACCAGGCGCGCAGCCGGAAGGTTGCGCACCTCGCAGTAGGCGCCGGGAGCGGAGTGCACGTACGCGACGCGATCACCGACCCGGAACCCGCGCACGTTGCGACCCAGCGCCGTGATGACGCCGGCGGCCTCGCGCCCCGGACAGCCGGGCAACTCGCCGGGGTACAGGCCCGTGCGGTCATACACGTCGATGTAGTTCAGACCGATCGCCGTGTGGCGCACCTGGACTTCGCCGGCCGCCGGCCGGGTGACGTCCAGATCCTCCACGCGCAGCACTTCAGGTCCGCCGTGTTCATGGAATCGGATGCATTGCATGTCCACACTCCGTCAAATCTGTTGCGCCACCCGCGCGACCCGACGGCCATCTGCCGGCCGGGACCGGGGTACCTTGCGGCTCAGCGCGGCGGTCGAACCGGTCCGCTGCCGGCGCCGGTGCGCTCGAGGGCCGCGGCGATCTGCTCGAGCTCCTCGCCGCTGAGCGTCACGGTCGCCCCGTCGATCCACCCGTCGACCTGCTGCGCGGTGCGGGCCCCGACGATGGCGCCGGTGACACCCGGCCAGGCGAGCACCCACGCCACCGCGAGCGCCCCGAGGCTCACACCGCGGCGCGCCGCGATTGGTTTGAGCGCCTCGACGAATGCCAGGTTGCGCTGCAGCGCCTCACCGGCAAAGTACGGATCGCGGCTGCGCCAGTCATTGGCGGGCAGCGTCCGCGCCCGCTCGGCGGTGAATGCGCCCGTGAGCAGACCGGCCTGCATCGGGCTGTACACGATGACCCCCGTGTCGTGCGCCCGGCACCAGTCGATCTCGGCAGCCTCCTCGCGACGGATCGCAGAGAACGGCGGCTGGAGCGACGCGACGTGCCCGAGCCGCTCGGCCCGCTCGAGCTGCGCGACCGAATGATTCGAAAGCGCCGCGGCGCGGATCTTGCCGGCCTGCTGGAAGCCCAGCAACGTCTCCCAGTACACCTCGAGGGCGGTGTCATCCGCAGGGCGGTGCACCTGGTACAGATCGATGCGCTCGACTCCGAGACGGCGCAGCGAAGCGTCGAGCTCGCGGCGCAGGCTCTCGGCCGCGCCCACCCGCCGCGGGGCCACCGCGGCTCGCGGCTCGTCCCAGACCAGGCCGCACTTGGTGAACACGTAGGGCCGATCGGAGGCGGCCATGCCCTGCAGCGCGCGCCGCACGATCTCCTCGGAGTGCCCGAAACCGTAAATCGGGGCGGTGTCGATCCAGTTGATCCCGCACTCGAGCGCGTGACGGATGGCGCCGACCGAGTCCGCATCATCCACGGTCCCCCATTCGCTGCCACCGGCCGCCCACGCGCCGAACCCGACGCGAGTGATGTCCATGCCGGTCTGGCCCAGCGCCCGGGTGGGAAGCGCCCCTCGGGGCGCCACGGAATCGTTCGGCATCACGCTCCTCCTGAACCGCACGCGAAAGTCCAAGGCTGGCATGGGCAGGCCGCCCAGGCAACCGCCACCGGACTCAGGGCCGCGGAACGAGCACCGTGAGTTTCAGGGCCGGATCCAGCGCCGGCCGCAACGTGTACTGCTCGTATTGGCAGCGCCCGCGCCGTGGATGCTGAAAATTCCGTACCCCGCCCTCGCGCGCCAGGACCTGTTGGGAACGCCAAGCGGCGGTAAACACCGGGCTCGCCCGTGCCAGCGCACGCACCAGCTCCAGATGCACCGGGTCATCCTCGCGGCCGGCGGTGTCGGCGCGATACTCGGCCACCAGCCGCTCGGCGCGCTCGGGCCACTCGAGGATGAACTGCGGCGCCCGCGCATCGAGGAACACGTAGCGCAGCAGGTTGCGCTCCCCGCGCCGGCCGAGCCAGTCCATGAACAACTGCGCCGCCGGTCGGTTCCAGGCCACCGCGTCCCAGTGCCGATCGATCACGTAGGCCGGCGTGCGCACGGCGCGCACCAGTGCCAGCAGTGGCCGTGGATCGGGTGGCTCGGGCCGCGGCAGAGGATCGGTCCGGCCGCTGAGCTCGAACAGGTACGCCCGCTCGGCCCGCGAGAGGCGCAGCCCGTCGGCGATGGCGTGCAACGTCTCGTGCGAAATCGCTTTCGTCCGCCCCTGCTCGATCCACGTGTACCAGGTGACGCTGATGCCGCACAGCTGCGCGGCCTCCTCGCGGCGCAATCCCGGAGCTCTGCGCCGGCCGCGTGGGAACTGAAACGATTCGGGGTGCAGCCGCTCGCGCTGCGCGCGCAGAAAGGCGCCGAGGGAAGGCTCGAGCGCGCGCCGGGAATCGCCCCGCGGTGCGTGTGAAGTCATGGGGACCGCCAGGATCTGGGTAGTGTTTGTAATAGTATCAGTAGCAGTCTTGTACCAGGATAATTCACGCGCATACTGACCCGGTAACCCCCGCGGAGATTGACCATGCGTTCCCACGAACAGACCGTGCACACTCAGTTCGATCCGCGCGCCGAGGCGTACCTGGAGAGCGCGGTGCATGCCGCGGGTCCCGACCTGAAACACACTCAGGACCTCCTGGGGCGGTGTGACGCGGGCCTGCAGCGAGCGCTCGATGTCGGCTGCGGTGCAGGCCATCTGTCTTTTGCAATCGCCCCGCACGTCGGGCATGTCGTGGCACTCGACCCGTCCGCGAACATGCTCGCGACCGTGACGCGCGGCGCTGCAGAACGCGGGCTCAGCCGGATCGAGGTGCGCTGCGGCAATGCCGAGTCACTGCCCTGTGCGCCGGAGAGCTTCGCGCTCGTAGGCACCCGCTACAGCGCGCATCACTGGACGCGCCTACCGGCCGCGGTGCAGGAGATGAGTCGAGTGCTCGCGCCCGGTGGACATGTGCTCATCATCGATGTCGTCGCACCCGAAGACCCGCTCGTCGATACGCACTTTCAGGCGATGGAGCTGCTGCGCGATCCGTCCCACGTGCGCGACCGGTCGGTGCGCGAATGGCGTGAGCTGCTCGCCGGGGTGGGGCTCACCGAACTCGAATACCGGTCGTGGCCCGTGCGCATCGAGTTCGCCTCGTGGGTGGCACGCATGCGCACGCCCGAGGCCTCGGTGGCGGCAATCCGTGCGCTGCAAAGCGGTGCACCGCGCGAGGTACAGGAGGCACTCGCGCTCGAGGCGGACGGAAGCTTCGTGCTCCACACCGGCCTGTTCTGGCTGGTTAAAGCAAGTGAGTCCTAAGGCAGACCGCCAGCCGATCGGTGACGCATGTGCTTGAACAGATCCCCCGGCACAGGGATCGTGCCAAGCGCACACCCGATGAGCGGGAATGGCTCAAAATCGATCGCACAATGATCGTTGAGCGTGACCGCGAGGCCGCCGGTTCGCAGCCTCTGGATGCGGTGCGTCACGGCCCTGTCCCATCCATCCCAGGAACGCCTGCGCACCGCCCGATGGAAGGGATCCGCGCGGGGAAAGCCGATGGGCACCGCGGGTGCGACGCGACGTGCATCGATGGTCCTGGCCGCACGTCGCAGCGCGGCGAGCCACCGGATGGCAGGGAACAGATGCGCCTGAGCGGGCAACCGCGCACGCACCGCCGCGCCGCCTCGGCGTGGCACGCTCGGGGTCTGGCGGCGATTGCGCAGCCTCGCGGCCGGCGCCGCGCGGCTGCGCACGGGATGAGGTGTCGCAGCGGCGAGTGGCAGCAGATCTAACCGCACGGCCACCGGCCACCGATACCGCCAGGGAGGTGGGGATGGTGAGGTCCACAGGATGGCGAGAAGCGCGGCATGCAGCGCCAGCACCATTGCGGCCGTGACACTGCGCCGCGAGACGCGCGGGCGAGGCTCGGCGCGCATGGCACCGCTCAGCCGTGCAGCGAGAGGGTCGTCACCGGGCGATGCCGCAGCAGGAAGTAGGGCGCGAGCGCCACGGCCGTCGTGATGAGGGCCGGCGTCAGTTCGTTCGCGATGGCCGAGAAGGCGATCTGCAAGCCCATCGACGCACTGCCAGGATGCCCCGCGACCGGGAGCATCAGCGCGACGTTCATCAGCCGGGCCGCGACACACGTCAACAGCACGCCGCTGATCAATCCGCTCAGCGGAACGGGGCGACCACTGGCGCGCACGCCGAACAGCGCCGCCACGATCACCGGCAACACCCACAGCAGGGCCACCTCGACCGTGGAGTTCACTGCCGTGGCGGCCAGTAGCGGCACCGTGTAGTGATGCACCATCAGGCGCAGCGCATTGAGCGCCAACACCAGCAGTGCCATGAGCGAGATACTCGCCGCGGTGAAGCTCGCGAGCGGTCCGAAGACGCACAGCAGCGGCCAGCGGCACAGCCAGGTCTTCAGTTCCTCGCGGCGCGCATAGCGATCGATGAGCACTGCGTCCCCGCCCAGCGCCTCGTGCGCGCGGCGTTCAGCCTCGGCCGGCGCAGCGCCACGCTCGAGTCCCTGCTCACGCAGCTGCTCGAAGTGCGATTGCAGCTCGAGCGCTGCCCGCCGCGCGTGCCGCACGGCGACACCGCGCCCGATCAGTGCGCGCTGCAGCGCAGTAAATCGAAGCTCAGTCATGGCGTGCTCCCAGAATGCGCTCCACACCGTCGCTCATACGACGCCAGTTCGCGGTGAGCCGCTCGAGCCGCCGGCAGCCCTTGGGCGTCGCCTGGTAATAGATTCGCGTACGGCCCTCGACCTGCCGCGGTCGTGAGCGCAGCAGGCCGCGCGCCTCGAGCGCATGCAGTGCCGGATACAACACGCCCTCGCCGAGGCTGAGCGCCTCGTCGCTGAGCAGCTTCAGGGCGCGGGCGATGTCATAGCCGTACATCTCGCGCTCGGCCAGCAACCGCAGCAGCACCAGCTCCGGAATACCGCTCATCAGGGTCGGTTCACGCTCGGGCATGGAGGGACTATACCTCGCGCGCCAAGGTATGAGAAGCGATGTTCAGCCCCGAGGCCGCAGGGGACTGCGGCGCAGAGGTCTGCAGCGGCTCAAAGGAGACGGGTACCGGTGATCCCGCCATAGACGCCGAGCCCAGCGGTGAGCAACGCAATCGCCACCACCACCCAGGCGTAGAGACCCTTCAGCCGATGCTCCGCCGGCAGCGCGCGGAAGGCGAGCGCCACCAGAAACCCCAGCACCAGCGGCAACATGAGCGCATTCATGACTTCCACGCCGATATTGAGCTCGACGAGATTCGGGGCGAGATCCACCAGCACCGCCCCGCCGATCACCGCCGCTGCGTAGATGCCGTAGAACCATGGAGCCTCGAGCGGATGGTGCTCGAGCGAGTGCCGATAGCCGGTGACCTCGCCGAACCCCCAGGCGCTCGCCAGCGAGGCGACGATCGCCGCCACCAACGCCGCGCCGATCGTGCCGAGTCCAAACACGACCCGGCCGACATCCACGCCGAGGAACGGCACCAGCAGCTTGGTGATATCGCCGATCGAGTTCAGACTGGCGTGCGAGTGCAGCGTGCCGATCGTGGCGGCCGCAGCGATCAGAATCGCTGCCATGACCGCCTGGGTGATGACCGAGCCGATCGCGGTATCCAGGCGGGCGTGGCGGTAGTGGTGCGGCTGAAGCCTCTTGTCCGCTACGGCGGACTGCTGGTAGAAAATCATCCACGGCATGATGACCGCGCCGATATTGGCGGCCATCAGGTACAGGTAGTCATTGTTGCCGAGCGGCATGTGCAGCAGCCCGCTCACCATCGCACTGCCGTGCGGGTGGGCGCGCCAGGCGATGAAGAAGAACGCGAACTCGAACAACCCGAGCCCGATCGCCACCCGCTCGACGCGACGGTAGCTGCCGGTGAGCACGATCGTCAGCAGCGCCGCGACCGTCAGCGCGAGGCTGAGTGCACGCGGGACTCCGAACAGCTCCCCGACCGCCGCGACGCCGGAGAATTCCGTCACCAGGGCGCCGACCGTCGCCACCCCGAGGCCGCACACCGACAGCCACGCCCAGCCGGTACCGAAGGTCTTGCGGATCAGTTCGCCGTGGCCCTGGCCGGTGAAGATGCCGAGGCGCACGGTGAGCTCCTGCACCACGAACAGCACCGGGATCAGCAGCAGTTGCAGCAGCAGGAGCTGGTAGCCCCACTGCACGCCGCTCTGCGCGGCCGTGATGATGCTGCCCACGTCGGTATCGGCAAGCATGACCACCAGTCCCGGTCCCATGACCGCCAGAAACAGCTTCCAGCCGGGCAACGTTCCGCGGGTCGGAGGTACGGCGTGATTGCGAGCGGTCGAGTCCATCGAGCTTCACCTGGACCAGATCTACGCCGCGGGACGACCTGTGCCGTACCCCGACCGGCGCCGGTGTGGCCGCATTACGGCTGGGTTGAGAGGATACAAATAAGACTGATTCGCATTTGCATAAAGGATACCAGTGCCTCCAAAGCAAGGCAATGACGGACATCCGCACTGGAATTCAGGGTCGAAATGCCGTCCCGCGGATCGCGCGTTCGCCCCCCGGGGTGGCGAACCCGGTAGACTTCTGTGGGGTCACTCTGGGCGGGCGTGTCCGTCACCGCATGAGCACACGGCAGGACGAGTCTGCCGTTCGGTGCGGCGTACGACCGCAGCGTCCCACGGCAGATTCGGCGCATGTCGGCAACCCACGGAGGCGCGCTGATGCATTTTTTGATCCTGGCGCTGCGCACACCGGATTTCGATGCGGAGGTCCTGCCACCGCATCGGGCCTATCTCGAGGCCCTGCGGGTCCGCGGCCGACTCGCCGCGCACGGCCCCTTCCTGGATCAGTCCGGGGGCGCCTACGTCATCCACGCCGATTCGCTGCCGGAAGCCGAAGCGGTCGCCGCTGCGGATCCGCTGAGCCACTCCGGGGCGGCGGAGATGGCCGTGTGGGCGTGGGATCTGACCTGGGCCGTCACCACGGCATCCGACCAGCAGAGCGATGACGCTGGCGCGGTATGACCCCGGTCCGAGACGCTCGGTGGGGCGCGGGCTCGACAACCGGATCGAACCGTCCCCGCCACTGGGAACCAACCCGCGGCCCTGCGCCATGGACGAGCGTGACGGCCACGCCGCCCGAGGCGGCATCACCGTGGAAGCGGCGCCCTCCGGACGCCGAGGAGGCTGATCGATGTTCATCGTGCGGGGTCTGATCGATCGAATACTGCTCGTCTGCGCCATCGTGACCGGTGGATTGGTGCCGGGGTTCCTCGCGCAATATCGCCAGCGCCTCGGCGGACGGTTGGATCAGGCGCGACTCGACCTCGCACCCTGGCAGAAAATCGCCGATCGGTTCTTCGGCGGCCACCTGCACGAACTGATCTCGTATCACTTGGCAAGCCCGGTCGCACCCATCCATGCCGAGGGCGCCGTGATCGAACAGCTCGTGCACTCAGTGCAGCAGCTGAACGAGGAGATGGCCGCGTTGCACGGCAGTCTCTATCACCAAGTGTGGTATCTGGCGCTGCACCCCGATCCAGCCCTGCTGCGCGCGACCGCTTCGGCCTGGGTGCCCACCTTCGGTCTCTCGGGCCCGGCGCTGCTGTTTGCCGTCGTGTTCGCCGGTTGCGCATGGCTGATCTTCCAGACGCTGTGGTCCGTCACCAGTGCAAGTGCGCGGCGCATCGCGCGCCGGCGGTCCGGGGCCCCCACGGCGCCGCCGCCGCGCCCCGTCCGTTGACATCGGCGCCGCCATAACGAGAAGGCCGGCGCAAGCTCTCGCCTGCGCCGGCCCTGTGCGTTCAACCGTCGGGCGGCACCCGTGCGCCACCCGCGGCTCTGCGGCTCGAATCAGCCGGCCGAAGTCTCCGACTCCTCGCCGGCGCTGCTGTCATCGGACTCCGGGATCCCGCCGCCGACTTCCATGAAGCTGCGTCGCTCCACTCCCTCGTTCCTACGCCGCCGCGAGGCATGCGTCGCGAAGCCCGTACCGGCCGGGATGAGACGACCAACGATGACGTTTTCCTTCAACCCGCGCAGATCGTCCTCCAGGCCACGCACCGCCGCTTCGGTCAGCACGCGAGTGGTTTCCTGGAACGACGCGGCGGAGATGAACGACTCCGTCGCCAGCGACGCCTTGGTGATGCCGAGCAACACCGGCTGCAACGCCGCCATTTCCTTGCCGTCCTGTTCCGCCCGATCGTTGATGTCGAGCGCACGGGACCGATCGAGCTGTTCGCCGCGCAGCAGCGAGGTATCGCCCGCGGACTGCACCTCGGTCTTGCGCAGCATCTGGCGGATGATCACCTCGATGTGCTTGTCGTTGATCTTCACGCCCTGGAGGCGATAGACGTCCTGAATCTCGCGCACCAGGTAGTTCGCCAACGCCTCGACGCCTTGCAGTCGCAGGATGTCGTGCGGATTGGGCTCGCCGTCGGCGATCACCTCGCCGCGCTCGACCGTCTCGCCTTCGAAGACGTTGAGCTGGCGCCACTTCGGAATCAGCTCTTCGTACTTGTCACCATCATCGCTGGTGATGATCAGCCGACGCTTGCCCTTGGTCTCCTTGCCGAAGCTGACGGTGCCCGACTTCTCCGCCAGAATCGCCTGATCCTTCGGCTTGCGAGCCTCGAACAGATCCGCGACGCGCGGCAGACCGCCGGTGATGTCACGGGTCTTCGAAGACTCCTGCGGGATGCGGGCGATGACGTCACCGATCGACACTCGCGCACCGTTCTCCAGCGCCACGAGCGCGCCCGCCGGCAGTGAATACACTGCCGGGATCTCCGTGTTGGCGAATGTGACTTCCTTGCCCTTGGCATCGACCAGCTTGATCGTGGCGCGCAGATCCTTGCCGCCGCGCTGCTTGGTATCGAGCACCACGGTGCTGGACAGACCCGTCACTTCGTCGACCTGCGTGGTGACCGTGAGGCCATCGACGAAGTCCTGGAAGCGCACGAAGCCGGCGACTTCCGTCACCACCGGGTGAGTGTGCGGATCCCACGTCGCGACCACCTGCCCGGCGGCGACCTGATGACCTTCCTTGACGGTGATCGTCGCACCGTAGGGGATCTTGTAGCGCTCGCGCTCGCGGCCGAAATCATCGACCACACCGATCTCCCCGGAGCGCGAGGCGGCCACCAAGTGACCCTTCTCATGCTGCACGGTCTTCAGGCGATGGAAGCGAATGGTGCCCTTGTTGCGCACCTCGACGCTGCTGGCCGCCGCCGCTCGCGATGCCGCGCCACCGATGTGGAACGTACGCATCGTCAGCTGCGTGCCCGGCTCACCGATCGACTGCGCGGCGATCACGCCGACCGCCTCGCCGATGCTGATCAGATGACCGCGGGCGAGATCGCGTCCGTAGCACTGAGCGCACACGCCGTAGCGGGTCTTGCAGGTGATGGGCGAGCGGACCTTGAGCTGGTCGACGCCTTCCTGCTCCAGATGACGTACCAGGTACTCGTCGAGCAGCGTACCGCGCTCGATGAGCACGTCCTCGGATCCCGGCTTCAACACATCGTCGGCCAGGACGCGTCCGAGCACGCGTTCCCCGAGTGCCTCGACCACATCGCCGCCTTCGACGAGCGGCGTCATGGTCAGGCCATGCGGCGCTCCGCAATCCACTTCGGTGACCACCAGATCCTGCGCCACGTCGACCAGGCGGCGGGTGAGATATCCGGAGTTCGCGGTCTTCAGCGCCGTGTCGGCCAGACCCTTGCGGGCGCCGTGCGTGGAGATGAAGTACTGCAGAACGTTCAGACCCTCACGGAAGTTCGCCGTGATCGGGGTTTCGATGATCGATCCGTCCGGCTTCGCCATCAGGCCGCGCATGCCGGCGAGCTGACGAATCTGCGCCGCGGATCCGCGGGCGCCGGAGTCGGCCATCATGAAGATCGAATTGAAGGACTTCTGACGAACCATGGCGCCCTTGGCGTCGCGGACTTCATCGCTGCCCAGCTTCTCCATCATCGCCTTGGCGACCTGGTCATTGGCGCGCGACCAGATATCCACGACCTTGTTGTACCGCTCACCGTTGGTCACGAGACCCGAGGCGTACTGATCCTGGATCTCCTTCACCTCACGGTCGGCGTTGGCGATGATCCGCGGCTTCTGCTCGGGGATCACGATGTCGTCGATGCCGAACGACACGGCCGCCCGGGTCGCATAATGAAATCCGGTGTACATCAGCCGGTCGGCGAAGATTACCGTCTCCTTCAGCCCGAGCGTGCGATAGCTCGCATTGATGGTGGCGGAGATCGCCTTCTTCGTCATGTCCTGGTTGATCAAATCGAAGGACATGCCCTTCGGCAGCACCTCGAGCAGCAGCGCCCGGCCCACGGTGGTTTCCACCACACGGATCCGATCGTTGCCGTTCACGTGCTCCTTGATGCGCACGCGCACCTTGGCTTGCAGGTCGACCGAGCGGCTCTCGTAGGCGCGATGCACTTCGTGCACGTCGGAGAACAGCATGCCCTCGCCGCGTGCGCCGATGCGCTCGCGCGTCATGTAGTACAGCCCGAGCACAACGTCCTGCGACGGCACGATGATCGGATCACCGTTGGCCGGCGAGAGGATGTTGTTCGAGGCCATCATCAGGGCGCGCGCCTCGAGCTGCGCCTCGAGCGACAGCGGCACGTGCACGGCCATCTGGTCGCCGTCGAAGTCCGCGTTGAACGCGGTGCACACCAGCGGGTGCAGCTGGATGGCCTTGCCCTCGACCAGCTGCGGCTCGAACGCCTGGATGCCCAGGCGGTGCAGCGTCGGTGCGCGGTTCAGCAGCACGGGATGCTCGCGGATGACTTCCTCGAGGATGTCCCACACTTCGGGTCCCTCGCGCTCCACCAGGCGCTTGGCGGCCTTGATGGTCGAGGCTTCGCCGCGCAGTTGCAGCTTCTGGAAGATGAACGGCTTGAACAGCTCGAGTGCCATCTTCTTCGGCAGACCGCACTGGTGCAGGCGCAGCTGCGGGCCGACCACGATGACCGAGCGGCCCGAGTAATCGACGCGCTTGCCGAGCAGATTCTGACGGAAGCGGCCCTGCTTGCCCTTGATCATGTCGGCCAGCGACTTCAACGGCCGCTTGTTCGTGCCGGTGATGGCGCGACCGCGCCGGCCGTTATCGAGCAGCGCGTCCACCGCCTCCTGCAGCATGCGCTTCTCGTTGCGCACGATGATGTCGGGCGCGTTGAGCTCGAGCAGGCGACGCAGACGGTTGTTGCGGTTGATGACGCGGCGATACAGATCGTTCAGATCCGACGTCGCGAACCGGCCGCCGTCGAGCGGCACCAGCGGACGCAGATCCGGCGGCAGCACCGGCAACACCGTCATCACCATCCACTCCGGCTTGTTGCCGGACTCGATGAACGACTCGATGAGCTTCAGACGCTTGGAGAGACGCTTGAGTTTCGTCTCCGAGGAGGTCGACTGCATCTCCTCGCGCACCTTGGTGAGCTCGGAGGCCAGATCGATGCTGCGCAGCAGCTCGTAGACCGCCTCGGCACCCATGCGCGCGTCGAACTCGTCGCCGTGCTCCTCGATCGCCTCGAGATACATCTCGTCGGTCAGCAGCTGTCCACGCTGCAGGGGCGTCATGCCCGGGTCGATGACCACGAAGGCCTCGAAATACAGGACGCGCTCGATCTCGCGCAGCGTCATGTCGAGCATCAGACCGATACGCGACGGCAGCGACTTCAGGAACCAGATGTGCGCAACCGGGCTGGCCAGCTCGATGTGCCCCATGCGCTCGCGGCGCACCTTGGCCTGAGTGACTTCGACGCCGCACTTCTCGCAGACGACGCCGCGGTGCTTCAGGCGCTTGTACTTGCCGCACAAGCACTCGTAGTCCTTGACGGGCCCGAAAATCTTCGCGCAGAACAAGCCGTCACGCTCGGGTTTGAACGTACGGTAGTTGATGGTCTCGGGCTTTTTGACTTCCCCGTACGACCAGGCGCGGATCATCTCCGGGGAGGCCAATCCGATCTTGATCGAATCGAACTGCTCAACCGGAGCATTGGTCTTGAAAAACTTAAGAAGGTCTTTCATCGCATGTTCTCCTCACGGCGCGCCGTGATCAGTCCTGCTCCAGCTCCATGTTGATGCCGAGCGAGCGGATTTCCTTGACGAGCACATTGAAGGATTCGGGCATGCCCGCGTCCATCTGGTGATTGCCGTCCACAATGTTCTTGTACATCTTGGTACGACCATTCACATCGTCGGATTTGACCGTCAGCATCTCCTGCAGCGTGTAGGAAGCTCCGTAGGCCTCGAGTGCCCAGACCTCCATTTCTCCGAAGCGCTGGCCGCCGAACTGAGCCTTGCCGCCGAGCGGCTGCTGGGTGACGAGGCTGTACGGACCGGTGGACCGGGCGTGCATCTTGTCGTCGACCAGGTGGTTCAGTTTCAGCATGTACATGTAGCCGACGGTCACCGCACGGTCGAAGCGCTCGCCGGTGCGTCCGTCGTACAGGTACATCTGTCCACTGGTCGGCAGGTCCGCGAGCTCGAGCATGCGCTTGATTTCAGCCTCGCTCGCCCCGTCGAACACCGGCGTCGCCATCGGCACGCCGTGCGACAGGTTGCCCGCCAAGCGCTTCAGATCGTCGCTACCGAGGCTGTCGATGTCCTCGGGCTGCCCGCCGGTCTTGTTGTAGACCTCCTTCAGGAAGCCCCGCAGATCGGCTTCCGCGGCCTGACGTTCGAGCATGCGCCCGATCTTCAGGCCGAGTCCCTTGGCGGCCCAGCCGAGGTGCGTCTCGAGCACCTGACCGACGTTCATACGCGAGGGCACGCCGAGCGGGTTCAGCACGATGTCGACCGGCGTACCGTCTTCGAGGTACGGCATGTCCTCGACCGGCACGATGGTGGAAATCACGCCCTTGTTGCCGTGGCGGCCGGCCATCTTGTCGCCCGGCTGCACGCGGCGCTTCACGGCGAGATACACCTTGACCATCTTCAGCACGCCCGGGGCGAGATCATCGCCCTGGGTGATCTTCGCCTTCTTGTCCTCGAGACGCTTCTCGAAGGCCTTGCGCTGGGTCTGCAGCCGCTCGGCCGCCTGCTCGAGCTGCGAATTCGCCTCCTCATCCTGCAGGCGGATCTCGAACCAGTTCTCGCGCGGCAGCTCATCGAGGTACTCGGCGCTCACGGCCGTGCCGGCCTTCAGGCGCTTCGGCCCGCCGGCGGCGTTCTGGCCGATCAGCATGGCGCGAACGCGCTGGTACAGATCGTCCTCGAGAATGCGCTGCTGATCGGCGAGGTCCTTGCGCACCCGCTCGATCTCGGCCTTCTCGATCGACAGCGCGCGGGAATCCTTCTCCACCCCGTCGCGCGTAAACACGCGAACGTCGATCACGGTGCCATCCATGCCCGGCGGCACGCGCAGCCCGGTGTCCTTCACGTCGGAGGCCTTCTCGCCGAAGATCGCGCGCAGCAGCTTCTCTTCGGGAGTCAGCTGCGTCTCGCCCTTGGGCGTGACTTTGCCGACCAGGATGTCCCCGGCCTTTACTTCCGCCCCGATGTAGGCGATGCCGGCCTCATCGAGCTTGGCGAGCGCCGCATCGCCGACGTTCGGGATGTCGGCGGTGATTTCCTCCGGTCCGAGCTTGGTGTCGCGAGCGACGCAGGTCAGCTCCTCGATGTGGATCGTGGTGAACCGATCCTCCTGGACCACGCGCTCGGAAATGAGGATCGAATCCTCGAAGTTGTAGCCGTTCCAGGGCATGAACGCGACCAGCAGATTCTGCCCGAGTGCGAGCTCCCCGAGGTGAGTCGAGGGCCCGTCGGCCAGCACGTCCCCGCGCGCGATCACGTCACCGCCATTGACCAGCGGACGCTGGTTGATGCAGGTGTTCTGGTTCGAACGCGTGTACTTGGTCAGATTGTAGATGTCGACGCCCGGCTCGCCGGCAGTCGTCTCCTCGTCGTTGACCCGCACCACGATGCGCGAGGCGTCGACGGAATCGACTACGCCGCCGCGCCTGGCGACCACGGTCACTCCGGAGTCGATCGCCACCGCCCGCTCCATGCCGGTGCCGACGAACGGCATCTCGGCGCGCAGCGTCGGCACCGCCTGGCGCTGCATGTTCGAGCCCATCAGCGCGCGGTTCGCGTCGTCGTGCTCGAGGAACGGGATGAGCGAGGCGGCCACCGAGACCGTCTGCTTCGGGCTCACATCCATGTAGTTGATCTGTTCACGCTGCATGAGCGTGAATTCGTTCTGGAACCGGCACGAGACCAACTCATCGCTGAGTTCCCCGTGCGAACCCAGAGCGGCGTTGGCCTGGGCAATGGCGTAGTTGCCCTCTTCGATCGCCGAGAGGTAGTCGATCTGGTCCGTCACCCGACCGTTCTCGACGCGCCGGTACGGGGTCTCGAGGAACCCGTACCGATTGGTGCGCGCGTACACGGCGAGGGAATTGATCAGACCGATGTTCGGGCCTTCCGGCGTCTCGATCGGGCAAACGCGACCGTAGTGAGTCGGGTGCACGTCGCGCACCTCGAAGCCGGCACGCTCACGGGTCAGACCGCCCGGGCCGAGCGCCGAGACGCGCCGCTTGTGCGTCACCTCGGAGAGCGGATTGTTCTGGTCCATGAACTGTGAGAGCTGCGAGGAGCCGAAGAACTCCTTCACCGCCGCTGCCACCGGCTTGGCGTTGATCAGCTCCTGCGGCATCAGCGGCTCGGTCTCCGCAACCGTCAGGCGCTCCTTGACCGCGCGCTCGACGCGCACGAGGCCGACGCGGAACGCGTTTTCGGCCATCTCGCCGACGCTTCTGACGCGGCGGTTGCCCAGGTGATCGATGTCATCGACCTGGCCGTTGCCGTTTCTGATGTCGATCAGGACCTTCAGCACGTCGATGATGTCCGACGTCTCGCCCTGCTCTTCGACCAGATGCTTGGCAGTCTCATCGGTGCGGGCGCCGAAGTACTTGTTGTCGTACAGGATGCCCGGTCCCACGATCGCCTCGCGGCTGACCCGGCGATTGAACTTCATACGACCGACGGCCGACAGATCGTAGCGCTCGGCGTTGAAGAACAGGTTTGTGAACAGATTCTCCGCGGCATCGCGGGTCGGCGGCTCACCGGGGCGCATCATTCGGTAGATTTCCACCAGCGCCTCGAAGCGCGACTTGGTGGGGTCGATGCGCAGGGTGTCCGAAATGTACGGACCGCGATCCAGGTCGTTCACGTACAGCGTGTTCACCGAGCCGATGCCCGCCTCGATGAGCTTCTCGACGGAAGCGGCGGTGAGCACCTCGTTGGCCTTGGCAATGATCTCGCCCGTCTCGGTGTTGACCGCGTCGTGGGCGAGAATCTTGCCGTAGAGGTATTCCCGCGGCACGCGCAGGCGGGTGACCTTGGCGTCCTCGAGCTGACGCACGTGCCGGGCGGTGATGCGCCGGCCTTCCTCGACGATGACCTTATCGCCGATGCGGATCTCGAACGTGGCGGTCTCACCGCGCAGACGCTGCGGCACCAGCTGCAGCGCCACTTCGTCGGCGCTGAGGTCGAACGTGTTGGTATCGAAGAATGTTGCGAGGATCTCCTCGTCGCTCATGCCGAGCGCACGCAGGATGATCGTGACCGGCAGCTTGCGCCGACGGTCGATGCGCGCGAACAGGCAGTCCTTCGGGTCGAATTCGAAGTCGAGCCAGGAGCCGCGGTAAGGAATGATGCGCGCGGAGAACAGCAGCTTGCCCGAGGAGTGAGTCTTGCCGCGGTCGTGATCGAAGAACACACCCGGAGAGCGGTGCAACTGCGAGACGATGACGCGCTCGGTGCCGTTGATGATGAACGTGCCGTTGTCGGTCATCAGCGGCAATTCGCCGAGGTAGACCTCCTGTTCGCGCACGTCCTTGACGGGTTTCTTCGCGCCGGGCGCTTCCTTGTCGAGCACGATCAGGCGCACTTTGACGCGCAGCGGTGCGGCGTACGTGAGACCGCGCAGCTGACACTCCTTGACGTCAAACCCCGGCTCGCCGAGCCGATAGCTGACGTACTCGAGAGATGCGTTTCCGGAATAGCTCGTAATCGGGAACACGCTCTTGAACGCGGCGTGCAGACCCACTGGGTCGCGCGCGTCCTCGGCGCGTTCGGCTTGCAGGAACGTGCGGTAGGAGTCGAGCTGAATGGCCAGCAGATACGGCGTGTCCAGAATGCCCGGCTGCTTGCCGAAGTTCTTGCGGATGCGCTTCTTCTCGGTAAAGGAATAAGCCATCTCGGGTTCACCTCAGGAAATAATTGCGTTCGTCCATCAAGCAGCCTTCCGTGGACCTCCGGTCGCACGCCCATCCTGAGCGTCGTTTCGGGCGGCTCCGCCAGCGCCTCGTCGGCGCCGATCGGTGCGGCCCTGCGGGGCGCGTTCGCCCCAAGGGTCCGGTCCAGGGCCGCACGAGCGGCCCTGGACCTTCGCCTTACTTGATTTCCACCTTCGCGCCAGCGTCCTCGAGCTTCTTCTTGAAGCTCTCGGAATCGGCCTTGGAGACCGCGTCCTTGACGGTCGAGGGCACGGCCTCGACCAGGTCCTTCGCTTCCTTCAGGCCGAGGCCGGTGATCTCGCGGATCACCTTAATGACCGTGACCTTCTTGTCCGCCGGGTATTCCTTCAGGATGACGGTGAACTCGGTCTTCTCTTCGGCCGGAGCGGCGGCAGCGCCGGCAGCCGGAGCGGCCGCCATGGCCACCGGGGCCGCAGCAGTCACGCCAAACTTCTCTTCCATGGCGGAGATGAGTTCGACCACCTCCATCAGGGACATCTTGGAAATCGCATCGAGAATTTCGTCTTTGTTGACAGCCATGTTGATTCTCCGCAGGTTCGAATTAGACAAAAAGACGCAGCGTTACGCGGCCTGTTTCTGGTCGCGGACTGCGGCCAGAGTACGGGCGAGCTTCGCCGGCGGTTCCGCCAGCGTCGCGACGAACTTCTGAATCGGCGCTTTGATCACGCCGAGCAGCATCGAGAGCGCTTGCTCGCGGGTGGGCAGACTGGCAACCCGATCGAGATCTGCACCCGGCAGGACCTGCCCGCCGAGCGAAACCAGAGTTGCCGAGAGCTTCTCGTTCGTCTTCGCGAAGTCCTTCACCAAGCGCGCAGCGGCGCCCGGATCGTCCTTCGAGAATGCGAGCACGAGCGGCCCCTTGAGCTTCGGTCCTACCGGCTCAAAGGTGGTGCCGACGAACGCCCGGCGGGCCAGCGTGTTTTTTACGACACGCAGATACACCCCTTGGGCACGCGCCTTGGCACGCAGCTCCGTCATCTGTCCGACCGTCAGGCCACGGTATTCGGCAGCCACGACGGACTGCGCGACGGCAGCCACCTCGGCCACCTCGGCTACCAGCGCCTTCTTGTCATCCAGGTTAAGTGCCATTCCTTCTCTCCTGTTGGGTGAGAAGATCACGGTTTACGAATGAAGCGGCCGCCATCCGGCTCACTTCCCCATCGTCTCCGCCGCGGCGAAGCCTTGCGGCTGCACTGCGGCGTCGGTGACCCCTCACGCCTCGAGGACGAACCTCGGTGCGATCAGCGGTTCACCATCTGCGCAGGCGCTCATTAAGAGGGTCTTCCCCTCGCCTGCGGTCTTCGATGATGGCCGGCCGCGTGAGCGCGGACCGGCCCGCATCAAACTCGTCTCAAACGCTCAGCGCGTTGTGATCGACCATCACGCCCGGCCCCATGGTCGAGGAGATCGTCACGCGCTTCAGATACTGTCCCTTGGCCGCGGCCGGCTTGGCCCTGTGCAGATCGGCAATCAAGGCCGCGAGGTTGTCCCTCAGGGCGCTGACTTCAAAGCTGGCCTTGCCGATCGTGCAGTGCACGATGCCGGCCTTGTCGACGCGGTAGGTCACCTGACCGGACTTGGCGTTCTTCACAGCCGTGGCAACGTCCGGGGTCACGGTGCCGACCTTCGGGTTCGGCATCAGGCCGCGCGGGCCGAGGATCTGACCGAGCTGGCCGACGACGCGCATGGCATCGGGGCTGGCGATCACGCGGTCGAAATTGATCTGACCGGCCTTGACCTGGGCCGCCAGGTCCTCGAGACCGACCACGTCGGCGCCGGCGGCCTTGGCGATTTCCTGGTTCTTCCCCGAGGTGAACACCGCCACGCGCACGGTCTTGCCGGTGCCGTGCGGCATCACGGTCGAGCCGCGCACCTGCTGGTCGGACTTGCTCGCATCGATGCCGAGATTGACCGCGGCGTCGATGGTCTCATCGAACTTGGCCTTGGCCAGGTCCTTGACCAGCTGGAACGCCTCGTCGGCCGGATAGTACTTGCCCGGGGCAATCTTGCCCTGCCAGTTCTTCAAACGCTTGCTCAGTGCCATGATCAGCCCTCCACGTCCACGCCCATGCTGCGCGCGCTACCGGCAATGGTGCGCACGGCGGCCTCGAGATCGGCCGCGGTCAGGTCAGGCTGCTTGGACTTGGCAATTTCCTCGAGCTGCTTGCGGTTGATCTTGCCCACCTTGGCGGTGTTCGGCGTGCCACTGCCCTTCTCGATGCCGATGGCCTTGCGGATCAGCACCGCGGCCGGCGGCGTCTTCATCACGAACGTGAAGCTGCGGTCGGCGTACACGGTGATCACCACCGGGATCGGCAGACCCTTCTCGAGCTTCTGGGTCTGCGCATTGAACTGCTTGCAGAACTCCATGATGTTCACGCCCTGCTGGCCGAGTGCCGGCCCGATGGGCGGTGAGGGATTTGCAGAGCCCGCGGGCACCTGCAGCTTCACGTAGCCTTGGACTTTCTTCGCCATCGATCTCTCCCGGGTTCAAACGCCGATGAGGCTCCCCGTCGTGGATTCCGTGGGCTTTCGCCCTTGCTGCGACCGTGCGGGCCGCCTCGCCCGGCCCTGCGGCCGGCTCTGCCGGGACCGCGCGGCGAGCGCGGAACCGATCACTCCTGCAGCGCCGCCGCCCGCCAGGGGCGAGGGGCCACGCCGGACATCTGCGGCCGTCCTAGGCTTTCTCGACCTGCGAGAAGTCGAGCTCCACGGGCGTCGAACGCCCCAGAATCTGCACCGCCACCTGCAGGCGGCTCTTTTCGTAATTGACGCTCTCGACGACGCCGTTGAAGTCGTTGAACGGACCGTCGGTCACGCGCACCACTTCACCGGGCTCGAACAGCACCTTCGGCCGCGGCTTCTCCGCGCCTTCCTCCACACGCCGCAGGATCTGCATCGCCTCGCGGTCGGTGATCGGAGCGGGCTTCTCCGGCGTGCCGCCGATGAACCCCAGGACCTTGGGCACCTCGCGCACCAAGTGCCAGGTGTCCTCGTCCATCTCCATGTGCACCAGGACATAGCCCGGGTAGAACTTGCGCTCGCTGCGGCGCTTGTGGCCGTCGCGCATCTCGACCACTTCTTCGGTCGGAACCAGAACCTCGCCGAACTTGTGTTCGAGTCCCGCGCGTTTGACCCGCTCCTGAAGCGACTCAGCGACCCGATGCTCGAAGTTCGAGTAGGCGTGCACCACGTACCATCTCAACGCCACGGATCAGCCCCCTTGTCCAGTCAAAGCACGGGTCGCCCAGGCGAGCACCAGATCCAGACCCCAGAAGAACAGACCCGAGATCGCCACGAACGCGAACACCACGACGGTGGTCATGGTGGTCTCATTGCGGGTCGGCCAGACGATTTTGCGCAGCTCCGTACGCGCACTCACCGCGAACGCGCGGAACTCGCCGCCGTAGCGTGAGAACGCCACGACCAGCACTCCGACGGCAATGCCGCCGACCACGTACAGCCAACGCAACCAGCTCGACTGGGTGCCGAGGAGGTAGTAGGCGGCGATGCCCGCGGCAACCGCGAGCACGCCCACCCACAACTTCACTTTGTCGGCTGCGCCGATTGCGTCGATTTTGTTTTCGTCTGTCATGTCATCGGCTGGCAGGCCAGGAGGGAATCGAACCCCCAACCTGCGGTTTTGGAGACCGCTGCTCTGCCAATTGAGCTACTGGCCTGTGTGACTGGAACCTTACTTCAGGATCTTTGCGACGACGCCGGCACCGACGGTGCGGCCGCCTTCGCGAATCGCGAAGCGCAGACCATCCTCCATCGCAATCGGCGCAATCAGATCGACCGTCATCTTGATGTTGTCGC
>JAKBDK010000037.1:0-28704 GCA_021834525.1 Pseudomonadota bacterium
ACGGATTTTACAACCCGGTTCGTCTGCACTCATCACTCGGATACTTGTCGCCGAACGAGTATGCGCGCAGAATGCAACACGTCGATCAAACCCCGTCTAAGAGGTCCGCTGCGTAGGGACCACTTCAATACGCCTCGCCCCAAGCCTTCAAGCAGGCCCTGGAACAGCGCCTGAGGAGCGCATCAAGCAGCGGTGTCGACTTCGGGCGCCGACGACAGCTCCTGGTCTTCCCGATTCTTGGCCCGAGTGATGGCTGTCTTTGGTGATGCGGCTCTACTGAAGGGCGGGCTCGTGCTCGAGCTGCGCTTGGAACGCGCTCGAGTAACCAAAGACATCGATCTGCGGCTAATCGGCTCACCGAAGCGCGTACTCGCAGACCTTCGACTGGCCGGAAGACTGGATCTTAAGGATTTCATGACTTTTGAAATCAGTCCTGACACCGAGCATCCGCAGATACAAAGCGATGGTATGCGGTACGAAGGCTTGCGATTTCGTACGGAGTGCCGCTTGGCGGGCAAGCTCTATGGCCAACGTTTCGGGGTGGACGTCGCGTTTGGCGATCCCATCCTCGGGGATCCTGAGTTCGTCAGCGCCGAGGATACCCTTGGGTTCGCCGGCGTGGCGCCACCGGCGCTTCGGCTATATCCGATCGAAACGCACCTTGCCGAGAAACTCCACGCGTACACGCTACCGCGTCGGCGGCCCAACACGCGCGTAAAGGACCTTCCGGACATCGCACTGCTAGGCACCCTGCAAGCATTGGACGCAGAACGGCTGCGCCTGGCGCTGGCGCAGACTTTCGAATTTCGTGGAACACATGCCGTGCCCTCGTCCGTTCCCGATCCTCCTACCGCCTGGTCCACTCCCTACAGCCAATTGGCCAGAGAGAACGAACTCGCTTGGACGACACTTGAGGAACTGACCGCCGCCGTCGCGACCTTTATCAACCCGGTGCTCGCCGGCAAGAAGGGCGTTTGGCGTCCGGCGAAATGGCAATGGTTCTAAAACGAGTTCTCCCCTTTAACACGGTCACGGCATGACATCCTGCGAGAACTCGACGCCGCGATCCCCTCGCTAGCCGCCGTCGAGCATACGCTCGGCAAACTGTTCGAAGAAATATTATTTATATTCAACGAGTTAATGGTGGCCAGGGGCGGAATCGAACCACCGACACGCGGATTTTCAGTCCGCTGCTCTACCAACTGAGCTACCTGGCCGCCGTAGAGGGGCCGCGTATTACACCGAGCGGCGAACGCAGCGTCAAGGCGGATGGGAACGGAAAATCCGGGTGCCGCCCGGCACCCCTCGGCAAGGGCTCCCGACCCCCCGAGCCCAGTCCGCGACCTCCCGGCCACAGCCCTGGCGCCTCGAGCCCGAGGACGGAACACCCCGCCGCCTCTCTCATCCGGGGGAGGCGGCCGCCCGGAAGCCGGGAGACCCGGCGCTTGGGGGGCTGCGCAACGCGCTAGACTGCAAGGTCGCGCCGATATGGAAATCCCGCGCATGAGGTTCGAGCCCGTCGATTGCCGCCGAGACACCGCGGCGAGCGATGCAGCGCCACGGTGCGCACGGCTCGAGGGTTCACCTGGACTGCGAGAGACCTATCGCCATGAGCACAGCGGCCGACACCGGCCTCACGCCCCGCCTGGCATCGGCGGCGGACATCATTCCCTGCACCGAGGAGCTGACCCACATTAATGAGTCGCTGCACCGGCAGGAGGCCCTCCTCGCGGCCTCGGCCAAGGCGAGCCGGATGCTGCTCGAGGCCCCGGACGTGCGCGATGCCATCCCCGAGGTGTTGCGCCTGATCGGCGAGGCCGCGCACGTCGACCGGGTGAACGTCATGCTCTCGCGCAGCGGTCCGGAAGGCGAGCCACTGCTGGTGGTGGTCGGGGAATGGGCCGCCGAGGGCGTGCCGCCGCACATCAACGATGCCGAGGCCCGCGCCTGCGACGAGCGGGAGATTTCCGCCGTCTCGAGCGAGCTGCGCGCCGGGCGCAGCGTCTGCATCAATCCCATCGAGTCGAGCACGAGCTGCACCCGCGCAGCACGCTTCGAGGGCATCGGCACGAAGAGCAAGGCCGTGGTGCCCATCGTGGTCGCCGGAGAGTTCATCGGTGTCGTCGGGCTCGACAACACCCGCCAGCGCCGCGCGATCGAGGCCGCCGAGCTCTCCGCACTCGAGACCGCCTCGAGCGTGATCGGCGCTGCGCTGCACCGCCAGCGCCTGCTCGATGACATGCGCCGCGAGCGCGAGCGCGCCGCGGAGGAGCACGCCACCGAACTCGCCAAGGCCAACGTGGTCATCCGCAGTAACCTCGAACGCCTGGCGAGTGAACCGGACCTCAACGGATTCCTCGGCCATCTGCTGCTCGAGGCGACCCGCCAGTTCAATGCCGCGTCGGGCGCGTTCGTCGTCTCGCGCGACAGCCTGCAGGAGTGGCGCATCGCCGCCCACGTGGTCGGGGGCAAGCTCGAGGAGCCGCCCTACCCGATCAGCGTGTCGACCGGCTCGCCGTTCGGTAACCGCTTCGGCCAGCCGCACGAGCCGATGTACCTCGACATTGCCCAACAGCACCAGGAGTTCTGGCCCGGGATGCTCGCCTTCGACCGGCGCGAGGGCTACGTCGGCAAAGTCGTCTATCCGCTGGTGTTCGGCTCGCGCAACGTCGGGTTCCTGATCCTGCGCTTTCAGCGCAAGGCCGAGGACGTCCCGCACAGCGAGTTGCTGGTGGCGCTCGCCCAGCAGGCCACTCTGGCGGTGCAGTTGACGCGCCTGGCCTACCAGGCCAAGGAAGCCGCGGTACTCGTCGAGCGCGCCCGCATCGGCCAGGAAATCCACGACGGCCTGGCGCAGGCGTTCACCGGCATCCTGATGCAGCTCGGCGCGGTCGAGGAGGACCCGCCGTGCAAGAATAAGAATTCCAACCTCGCCATCGTCCTGACGCGCATCCGTGACCTGGCGCGCGACGGCCTCGCCGAGGCACGCCGTTCGGTGATGGCGCTGCGGCTCGATCAGACCCAGCGCAACGGGCTCGAACTCGCACTGCGCCAGCTCGCCGAGCGCTCGACCGTGCCCGGTGGCGTGACCAGCACGTTCAGCGGCGATGAGATCAAGACCGGCCTGAAGCCCGAGCAGGAGCATGAGCTGCTGCGCATCGCCCAGGAAGCGGTGAGCAACGCGGTTCGGCACGCGCGGCCGAGCACGGTGCGCATCTCGATGAGCGACGATGACACGCACTGGATCATGGCGATCGAGGACAACGGTCGCGGCATGGGCCAGAGCCCCGAGCGGCACGAGCGCCAGGGCTTCGGACTGACCAGCATGCGCCAGCGCGCCACCGACATCGGTGGCGAGTGGCGCATCGAGAGCCGCCCCGGGTCCGGGACCCGCGTGAGCGTGCGGATGCAGAAACGGAGAACCTGATGGCGGCTGAATTGCACAAAAAAATCCGAGTCATTCTCGCCGACGACCACCCCGTGGTGCGCGACGGACTCGCGGCGATGGTGAACCAGCAGCCCGACATGGAGGTCGTCGCCGAGGCCGGCGACGGGGAGGCGGCGCTCGCACTCTACGAACAGCACCACCCCGACGTGATGGTGCTCGATCTGCGCATGCCCAAGCGCGACGGCCTCGCCGTCGTGCAGCGCGTGATGGAGATCAACCCCAAGGCGCGCCTGCTCATCATGACCACCTACGACGGCGATGAGGACATCTTCCAGTGCCTCTCGCACGGCGCCAAGGGCTACATCCTGAAGGACGCGCCGCGGCCGGAGATCCTCTCGGCGATCCGCGCGGTGAGCGAGGACCGTCCCTACACCTCCTCGACCGTGGCGGCCAAGGCGCTGCAACGCATGACCAAGCCGAGCCTCACCGAGCGCGAGCTCGACGTCCTGGAGCTGGTCGCGCAGGGGCGCAGCAACAAGGACATCGCGCGGCGGCTCTCGATCACCGAGGGCACCGCCAAGACCCATGTGAAGTCGATTCTCACCAAGCTCGATGCGATCAGCCGCACCGAGGCGGTGGCGGTGGCGCACAAGCGCGGGCTGATCCGGCTGTAGGGGCGGGCACGCGGACGGCCGTGCCGTCCGGGGCGACCGGGCGGTGACCATTCTGTGACACCTCGGGCGGGCATTCGTGGTGTCCTTGGCGCCATGGAGCAGATCGGCGTCGTAGGCATTTCCTACCGGCACGCAGGCGTCGAGCAGGTCGCCCGCCTGTCCATCGAACGGGCGCAGCTGCAGGAGCGCCTGCCGGCACTGCGCGCGGCACTCGGGGTGTCGGAGCTGCTGTACCTGGGCACCTGCAACCGCGTCGAACTCCTCTATGCCACCGGCGACGGCCTGCCGGCCGGGGATCTGCGCGCCGAGGTGCTCGAGCAACTGAGTGGCGAGTCCCCCTCCTCGGGCCATGCGCCGCGGCTGCTGCGCGCCTGGGCGGGCGAGTCGGCGATCGAGCACGTCCTGCTGGTCGCCTGCGGCTTGGATTCGGCGCAGGCCGGGGAGCGCGAGATCGCCGCACAGCTGCGCCTCGCCTGGGAGAGTGCGCGCGAGGCCGGCACCAGCGGCCCGCTGCTGAACCGCCTGCTGGGTGAGGCTCTCGGCATCGCCAACCGCGTGCAGCGACTGAGCTCGGGCGTGCGCGCCCCCTCGCTCGCCGATCTGGCCGTCGAGCGCATGTTGAGTCACCTCGGCACGGCGCGCCCGACGGTCGCACTGCTCGGCGTGTCCCCCATGACCCGCCGCTGCGGACTGGCACTGGCCGCCGCCGGCGTCCCGCTGCTCATCGTCAACCGCACGCTCACGGCCGCCGAAGCGTTCGCCGCGGAGGTGGACGGGCGCGCCATGGCGCTCGAAGCGTTCCGCGAGCAGCCGGAGCCGCTCGCCGGATTGATCCTCGCCGCCGGCGGCGGCACCGCGCTGCTCGGCGAAGGGACGCTCGAGCGGCTCGCGGCCCCCGCGGCGCACCGCCCGCTTGCGATCGACTTCGGCGTCCCCCCGAACCTCGATCCCGAGGCCGCGCGGCGCGCGCGCCTCGAGCGCATCGGCATGGACGAGTTGGTCCAGGCCGTCGAAGAGCAGCGTCTCGGGGAGCTGCTGCGCCTCGCTCCGGTGCGCGCCGCGATCGATGATCAGTTGGCGCGTCTGCGCGCCGAGATGGCGAGCCGCGCCATCGGGCCGCAGCTCGCCGAGCTGCGCGAGGCGTTCGAGCGCATCGCTGCGCAAGAGGCCGAGCGGGCCCTCGGCACCCAGCTCCATGACCTCGCACCGGCCCAACAGGACGCGGTGCGCCGGCTCACCGAGCGCGTCGCCCACAGCCTGGTGCATCTACCCATCTCGGGGCTGCGGGCGGCCGCATCCCACACCACCCCCGAAGTGCTCGAGACATTCTTCCGCGAGGCGCACCTGCACCGGCGTGGCGACCCGCACGATCCCTCACCGTCCGAACGAACTGCCCCCTACCCCTCATGAACCATCCTCGCTCAGAGCAGCTCTACGCCCGCGCCCGCGCGGTCATCCCCGGCGGCGTCAACTCGCCCGTGCGGGCGTTCCGGGCCGTCGGCGGCACGCCCTTGTTCATCGCCCGCGGCGAGGGCCAGTACCTGATCGATGCCGACGGGCGGCGGTATCTGGACTTCGTCGGCTCCTGGGGCCCGCTGATCCTCGGCCACGCCCACCCGGAGGTGATCCGCGCCATCGGTACGGCCGCCGCCGGCGGCACCACCTTCGGTGCCCCCTGCGCCGGGGAGGTGGAGCTCGCCGAGCGGGTCGTGGCCGCCTACCCGGGCATCGAGCAGGTGCGCTTCGTCTCCTCGGGCACCGAGGCGGTGATGAGCGCGATCCGTTTGGCGCGCGCGGTCACCGGGCGGGACCTGATCGTGAAATTCTCCGGCTGCTATCACGGCCACGCCGATCACCTGCTGGTCGCGGCCGGCTCGGGACTCGCCACCTTCGGGCGCCCCTCCTCCGCCGGCGTGCCGGAGCCGTTCACCGCCTGCACGCGCGTGCTGCCACTCGATGACGAGGCCGCCTTCGCGGCGCTGATGGCGCGCGAGGGTGCACAGATCGCCGCGGTGATCATCGAGCCGGTTCCGGCCAACCACGGCCTGCTGCCGCAACGGCGCGAGTTCCTCGCGCGGCTGCGCGAGCTGACCCGCGTGCACGGCACGCTGTTGATCTTCGACGAGGTGATCTCGGGGTTCCGGTTGGCGCGCGGCGGCGCGGCCGAGCGGCTCGGCATCACGCCGGACCTCGCCACCTTCGGCAAGGTGATCGGCGGCGGCCTGCCGGTCGGCGCATTTGCCGGTCCGCGGGCACTCATGGCACGGCTCGCGCCGGACGGGGACACTTACCAGGCCGGCACGCTCTCGGGCAATCCGGTGGCCATGGCGAGCGGAATCGCGACGCTCGAGGTGTTGACCCGCGAGAACGGCTGGCAGCGCCTCGAGGCGCTCGGCGAGGCCCTCGAGGCGGCGCTGCGGCCGGTGCTCGCCGGCGCGCCCTTCCCGGTGCACCTGGTGCGGGTCGGTTCGCTCTTCTGGCTGTCGATGCACACCGAGGGCGCGCCGCGCACGGCCGCAGCACTCGAGGATGCCGCCAGCGCGCGCTACGGCCGGCTGTTCCATGCGCTGCTCGAGCAAGGCATCTACTTCCCGCCCTCGGCCTATGAGGCCTGCTTCCTCTCACTCGCGCACCAGGAGGCGGATCTGCAGACGCTGACTCGCGGTCTGCAGCTGGCGTTCGCGGCCGCGGCATGACGCAGCGCGCGATCAAAGTCCCGCGTGTTCTGCAGATCACCGTCATGGTGCTGGTGCTCGTGTGCACCGTGCAGGTGGGCTGGTGGATCTACGACCAACACCGCTACGCGGTGGAAAAGGTCGCCGAACTGCAGCGCGCCTATCAGCAGCAGGCCGCGGCGGCGCGCGCGCTGCTCCTGGCGGGCGTGCCGGTCGCGCGCGTACAGAGGCTGTTGCCCGGGATCGAACTGACTCCGGACGGGGCACGGCCGAGTCCCACCGCCGAGCACCGGATGCTCACCGAGGAGCACCTGCGCATCGAGCAGTATGCCTGGGAGGGTGCGTTCTTCCTGTTGGCGCTCGGCGCCTGCATCGTGGTCATCGCACTCGCGCTGCGCGCCGAGGCGCTGGTGATGCTCGAACAGGACAACTTCCTCGCCATGGTCTCCCATCAGTTCAAGACCCCCCTGGCGAGCCTGCAGCTGTCGCTCGAGACACTCGCACTGCGGCCGGCATCGGTGCAGCAGACGCAGGTGCTCACCGAGCGGATGCTCGCGGATCTCGAGCGCATGGAAGGCATGGTGAGCCGCATCCTCGAGAGCGCGCGCCTCGATCGCGGCCGTGTCGAGCTGCGCCACGAGCCGGTCGACCTCGCGAGCGCCGTACGTCGCGCGAGCGTCTCGGCCGAAGAGCGTGCCGCGCAGGCGCGCATCAAGATCGCCTCGGACCTCGACCCGGGACTGGTGGTGCTCGCCGACCCGCTCGCCCTCGACGTCGTGCTGCGCAACCTGCTCGACAACGCGCTCGCCGCGGTCGCGCCGGTGGGCGGCGGCACCATCGTGTTTGCGGCGCGGCGCACCGAGGCGTCCGTGGAACTGACGGTGAGCGACACGGGCGTCGGCTTCCGGCCGGCCGACGGAGCGCGTCTGTTCGAGAAGTTCACGCGGCTGCAGCCGGGCGGCGGCAGCTATCACGGCACGGGACTCGGACTGTATATCGTGCGACGACTGATGCATCTGATGGGCGGACGGGTGAGCGCTGAGAGCGCCGGGGCCGGCCAGGGCTCGCGCTTCGTGTTGGTCTGGCCGGCGGCCCCGGCGGAGTCGGCATGAACGCGCCGAGCGAGAGCGTCCACCGCATCCTGGTGGTCGAGGACGATCCGCACCTCGCCGCCGGCGTGGTCGAGAATCTGCGCGCCGAGGGGTACGCGGTCGAGCGGGTCGACAACGGACGCGCAGCACTCGAGGCGCTCGAGGCCAATCTCTACGCCCTGGTGCTGCTCGATGTCATGCTGCCCGAAATCGACGGGTTTACGGTCTGCCGCACGCTGCGCGAGCGCGGCGACAACACCCCGGTGCTGTTCCTGACCGCACGCGGCGATCCGGCCGACCGGGTCCGCGGCCTGGAGGCCGGCGGCGATGACTACTTGCCGAAGCCCTTTCACCTGAAGGAGCTGCTGTTGCGGGTGCGGGCCATCCTGCGCCGCTGGGAGTGGTACCGCAGCGCGGCGGCGGAAACCTCGGTGCTGCGCTTCGGGGAGAACGAGGTGGACTTCCGCGCCTTCCGCGCCCGGTCCTGGAATGGCCTGACGCAGGAGCTCACCGAGAAGGAGGCGATGATCCTGAAGGTGCTCGCCGAGCATCCCGGCCAGATCGTCTCGCGCGAGGACCTGCTCGAGCGGGTGTGGGGCTACGATGTGTTTCCGTCCACCCGCACCGTCGACAACTTCATTCTGCGGCTGCGACGGCGCTTCGAGCGCGACCCGGCCAATCCGCGCCACTTCCTCACCGTCTGGGGCGTGGGCTACCGCTTTCTCATCGAGGCCGAATCATGACCGGGAAGGTACTGCGCATCGGGACCCGCGCCTCGGCGCTCGCGCTGTGGCAGGCGCGGCACGTGGAGGCGCTGATCGGCGCTCTGGCGGATGCGCCGGCGGTCGAGCTGGTGCCCATCGTCACCACCGGCGATCTGCAGACCCAGGTGCCTCTGTGGGCGGTGCGCGGACGGGCGTTCTTCACCAAGGAGCTCGACCGTGCGCTCCTCGATGAACGCATCGACCTGGCCGTGCACAGCCTGAAGGATCTGACCACCGAGCTCGAGCCGGGACTTGCGCTCGCCGCCGTACTCGAGCGCGAGGATCCGCTCGATGCGCTGGTGAGCCAGCACGGTACGCCGCTCGCGGCGCTCGCGGCCGGGGCCCGGGTCGGCACCAGCAGCCTGCGCCGCCGCGCCTTCCTCGCCCGGGTGCGCCCGGATCTGCATCTGCTCGAACTGCGCGGCAACGTTCCGACCCGCATCGAACGGCTCGAGCGCGGCGAGTACGATGCAATCGTGCTCGCGGCCGCGGGCCTGAAGCGACTCGGGCTCGAGGCGCGCATCAGCGAGCGGCTCTCGCCCGAGGACTTTCCGCCCGCGGTCTCGCAGGGCGCGATCGGCATCTGCACGCGCGAGCGCGATGCGGACACGCGTGCCTGGGTGAGCCGGCTCGAGCACGGGCCGACCCGGCTCGCCGCCACGGCCGAGCGTGCGCTGCTGCGCCGCATCGAGGGGGGCTGTCAGGTGCCGCTCGGCGCGCTGGCGACGCTCCAGGGCACCGAACTCAGCCTGCGGGCCGTGGTGTGCGCACTCGACGGGCGCAGCAGCCTCACGGCGGCGGGCGCGGCGAGCGCCGGGGCCACCGAAGCGCGCGCACTCGGAGAGCGCCTCGCCGAGTCGCTCATTGCCCAAGGCGCGAGCCGACTGATCGCCGCCCAGCGCGCCGCGCAGCAGGACGCCAACGCGTGAGCGACGCCGCCCGACCCGTCGTCGTGACGCGCGCCGAGGCGCCCGGCAGTGGCTTGAACGGCGAGCTGGCCCGCATCGGTCTGGCGGCGCTGCACTGGCCGGTGATCGGCATCGAGCCGACCGCGCCCGACACCTGGCGCGAGGCCCGCGAGGCGATCGACACCTTCGACTGGATCGTGTTCACCAGCGCGCATGCCGTGGAGGCGCTCGCCGATGCGCTGCCGGCGCCGCCGCGTGCGCGCATCGGCGCCGTCGGCCCCTCGACCGCCGAGACGCTGCGCGAGCGGGGCTGGCGGGTCGATCTGATCGGTTCCGGCGGGGCGCAGGGGCTGCTCGGTGCACTCGCCGATGCCGGCGTGCGCGGCCAGCGTGTGCTGCATCCGGCCGGCTCGCGCGCGCTGCCCACGCTCTCGGCGGGACTGACGCAGCTCGGCGCCGAGGCGGTGAGCTGCACCGTGTACCGCACCGTCGCAAACGCGCTCGACGTCAGCGAGTGCCGCCGCTGGATTGCCCGGCGGGGCGTGCGCGCGGTGACCTTCGCCAGCCCCTCGGCCGTCACCGAGTTGGCGCACGCGCTCGGGGCGCACGACTTCTCCCAACTGCTCAGCGATGCACCCGCACTCGCCATCGGACCGACCACCGCGCACCAACTGGCCGCGCGCGGCGTGGCCGCCGTGACCGCATCTGCCCCCACGCTGCGCGCCCTGGCGCTCGCCTGCCGCGGGGTGTCCCCGGGTTCGCCAGGCGCGGACCTGGAATCTGCACCGGCGCTGCGCGCCGAATCGAGGCCTTCGTCATGAATTTCCCTGCCGTCAGAGCGCGCCGCACCCGCCAGTCGGACCTGTGGCGACGCATGGTGCGCGAGACGCGTCTCACGCCCGATCAGCTGATCTATCCGTTGTTCGTCGTGCCCGGCCGCGGCGTGCGCCATCCGGTGCAGAGCATGCCGGGGGTCTGCCAGCTGTCGGTGGACGAGGCCGTGCAGGAGGCGCGCGCGATCGAGCAGGCGGGTCTGCCGGCGGTGCTGCTGTTCGCCGCGCCGGAGCACAAGGACGCCGAAGCGAGTGCCGCGCTCGACCCGCACGGGCTCGCCGCCGAGGCGATCGCCGCGATCAAGGCGGCCTGCCCGCATCTGCAGGTCTGGGCCGACGTGTGCCTGTGCGGCGCGACCGACCACGGCCACTGCGGTCACGTGCTCCCCGGGGGCGTGATCGACAATGATTCCTCGGTACAGACGCTCGCGCAGGTGGCGCTGAACTACGCTCGGGCTGGTGCCGATGCGGTCGCACCGAGCGACATGATGGATGGGCGCGTCCGGGCGATCCGCGCGCTGCTCGATCGCGAGGGGTTCTCGATGACGCCCATCGTGTCGTATGCGGCGAAGTACGCCTCGGCGTTCTACGGCCCGTTTCGCGAAGCCGCCGAATCCGCCCCGGCCTTCGGCGACCGGCGCAGCTACCAGATGGACCCGGCCAACGGTCGTGAAGCGCTGCACGAGGTACTGCTCGATGTCGCCGAGGGCGCCGATCTGGTGATGGTCAAGCCCGCCGGCCCCTACCTCGACATCCTCCGCCAGGTGCGCGATGCGGTGCGCCTGCCGGTGGTCGCCTACCAGGTGAGCGGGGAGTACAGCCTGATCAAGGCCGCCGCCGAGCGCGGGTGGATCGATGAGCGCGCCGCGGTGCTCGAGACGCTGACCGGCATCCGCCGCGCCGGCGCTGACCTGATCATCACCTACTTCGCGCCCCAGGTGGCGCGCTGGCTGCGCGCATGAGGGCCGACACGTCGGTGTTCCTCGCCGCCTGCCGCCGCGAGCCGGTGCCGTACACGCCCATCTGGATCATGCGTCAGGCGGGCCGCTACCTGCCGGAGTACCGCGAAGTGCGCGCCAAGGTGTCCTTCGAGACCCTCACGCGCACCCCGGAACTCGCCGCAGAAGTGACCCTGCAACCGCTGCGACGCTTTGCGCTCGATGCGGCCATCCTCTTCAGCGACATCATGACGCCGCTGCAGGGCATGGGCATCGACCTGACGTTCGAGCCCGGTCCGGTGGTCCGCGAGCCGATCCGCACGCGTGCGGCCGTCGAGGCGCTCAGGACGCTCGAGCCTGAGCGCGACGTGCCGTTCGTGCTCGAGAGCATCCGTCTGATCCGCGCCGCTGCGCCACGCGGCGTGCCGCTCATCGGCTTTGCCGGCGGTCCGTTCACGCTCTTCTGTTATCTCGTCGGCGGACGGCCGTCGAAGGAATTCGAGGCGGCGCGCGCCTTCCTCTACGCCGAGCCCGAAGCCGCCGGTGCGCTGCTCGATCGACTGGCCGATGCCATGGCCGCCTACCTCACCGCCCAGGCCGCCGCCGGCGCCCAGGCGCTGATGCTGTTCGAGTCCTGGGGCGGTCTGCTCGCCCCGCCACAGTTCGAGCGCTTCGCGCTGCGGGCCGCGCGCCGCACGCTCGCGGCACTGCGCGGCTGCGGCGTGCCGCTCATCTACTACCTGAACCAGGGCAGTGCGTTGCTCGAGCAGCTCGCGCCGATCGAGGCCGACGTCATCGGACTCGACTGGCGCACGCCGCTCGGCACGGCGCGGCGGATCCTCGGCGCCGACAAAGCGGTGCAGGGCAATCTCGACCCCGCGGCGCTGTTCGCCCCGCCCGCGGTGCTGGCCGCACAGGCCGAGCAGGTGCTGCGCGAGGCCGGTCACACGCCGGGGCACATCTTCAACCTCGGCCACGGCATCTGGCCGCACGCCGATCCGGAGGCGGTTGCACGGCTCGTCGACGTGGTGCACGAGCGCTCGGCGCGCAGCGCAGGCGAGGCATGAGCGCCGTTGACGCACCGCTCGCGGCCCCGGCCGCGCAGTACTTCCGCGACCTGCAGGGACGGATCTGTGCAGCGTTCGAGGCGTTCGAGCCCGAAGCGCGCTTCGAGCCGCGCCGCTGGAGCCGCCCGAGCGGCCATCGGCTGGAGGGGGGCGGGGAATCGCGCCTGATGCGCGGGGCGGTGTTCGAGAAGGTCGGCGTGAACTTCAGCCACGTCTGGGGCACCTTCTCCGAGGCGGCGCGCGCACAGATGCCCGGCGCGGCGGAGTCCGATGGCCGCTTCCTCGCCTGCGGCCTCTCGCTCGTGGCGCACATGAGCAATCCCTACGTGCCCACCGTGCACCTGAACCTGCGCTACCTGCACACCAGCCGCGGCTGGTTCGGCGGCGGGTCGGACCTGACGCCAACGTTCCCGTTCGAGGAGGACATCGCGGCGTTTCACGCGGCGCTGCAGCGCGCCTGCGACACCTACCGCGCCGATGCATACGAGACGTACAAGGCCTGGTGCGACCGGTACTTCTATCTGCCGCACCGGCACGAGCCGCGCGGGGTGGGCGGCATCTTCTTCGATGAGCTCGCCGGGCCGGATCCGCAGGGCGACTTCGCGTTCGTGCAGCAGGTGGGCGAGGCCTTCCTCGCGGTCTACCCCGCCCTGGTGTCGCGCCGCAAAGACACCCCCTACGACGAGGCCGCGCGCGAGCGACTGCTGTACAAGCGGGGGCGGTACGTGGAGTTCAACCTGGTCTATGATCGCGGCACGCGGTTCGGATTTCAGACCGATGCGGACCCTGAGGCCTACCTGATGAGTCTGCCCCCGCTGGTCAGATGGTGAGACGAGTGGCTCGGATGATGAGGATATGGGTGCCGGCACTGTGCACGCTGTCGGCCGTGGCGCTCAGCGCCTGCAGTCAGCAGAACGCGCAATTCCTGCCCGACGGCTCGACGGGGCCGGCGGCGAGCGCTGCGGCGCCCGCGCGCGCGCCGGCGCCGCCGCTGCCCGTGGCGGCCGAACGGGCCTCCACGCTGATCGGGCTGGCGGTCGAGTCCCGCGCCGGCCAGCCGCTCGGCACCGTGCAGGACATCGTCTTCGGGCGCGACGGCCGGGCGACGCATCTGATCGTGGCGCCGGACGGCGGCAGCAGCGCCTCGACCCTGACCCCGGTGCCCTGGTCCGTCGCGCTGCGGCATCTGCACGGGGGGACACTCGTGTTCGCCTCGCAGCGCTTCATCGGAGCGCCCGGCTTTGCGCCCGGCCAGTGGCCCGCACTCGCCAGCACGGACTGGAGCGCCGCGGCCGATGCCTACTGGTCCCGGACCGCCGCACATCCGTTCACGCCGGTCGACCCGACGGGCCGCTCACGCGCCCGTCCGACCATGCACCTGTAGATGAAGGCGCTGCGCTGGAGCCTCGGCATCCTCGGCGCCGTGGTGCTGCTGATTGCGCTCGCCCTCTTCGTCGTCACGCACGTCATCAACCCGGATGAGTATCGCGGCGAGCTCGAGCGCCGGGTGGCGCTCGCCACCGGCCGGCCGTTGCAGATCGAGGGACACCTGCGGCTCGAGTGGTATCCGTGGCTCGAGCTGCGCATCGGGGCAGCCCGGCTCGGCAACCTCGCCGCGTTCCACGGCGCGGACCTGGTGCGCTGGCGCTCGGCGCGCCTGCCGGTGCGCCTGCTGCCGCTGCTGCTGCATCAGAGGATCGAGATCGGCACGATCCGCATCGACGGGGCGCACATCCACCTGTGGCGCACCGCCGCCGGCACCGGCAACTGGCAACCGCTGCTCGCCGGGGCCCCGGGCGGTGCCGCGAGCGCCCCGCCGAGCCTCGGCGGTCTCGTGTTGCGCGATGCCACGCTGCAGTACACCGCGCCGAGCGGCGTGATCCGCTTGACGCACTGGCAGCTGCGCCTCGGTGCATGGACCCCCGGTCGGCCGTTCGCCCTCGCCACGCGCTTCCGGCTGCACGCCCCGAAACTGCCGGTGAAGGGCATGGCCATCGCCTTTCGGGCCCGGCACCTGGACGTGCGCACCGCACCGCTCGCGCTCACCGCCCCGCACTGGGACCTCACGGCGGCGAACGCAACGCTGTCAGGGTCCGTGCAGTTCGCCGACCCGAACGCGGGGCCCCGCGGGACGGGCCAGCTGACCGTGCAGATCCCCTCGGTGCGCGCACTGCTCGCCCAACTGGGGGTGAAGATGCGCCTGCCGCAAGACCCCGGCGCGCTCGGCCGGCTCTCGCTCGCCGGCCACTGGACGCTGCAAGGCGGCATGATGCGGATCGACCCGCTCCGCGCGCGGCTCGATCAGACGACGCTGCGCGGGTGGCTCGCACACTCCGGCGGGGCTGCAGCGCGCTGGACCTTCGACCTCAACGCCGATTACATCGACTTCAGCCACTATCTGCCACCGACGCGCCGACACCCCAAGCCGCTGAAGCTGCCGCTCGCTCTGCTGCGCAAGCTGCACGCACGCGGGGTCCTCACGGTGCGGCGCGCGCGGCTCGGCACCGCCACGCTGCGCGACGCGCGCCTGCAAGTTCAGTGAGCCGCACCCGAGCGCAAGTGCCGGCCGCCCCCGAGACGGCGCAGACCGGCGCGCCGGTGGCCCGCGCGCTCATCGCCTGGCACGAGCGCTGCGGCCGGCACGATCTGCCCTGGCAGCACGAGCGCACCCCGTACCGGGTCTGGGTCTCGGAGATCATGCTGCAGCAGACCCAGGTGAGCAGCGTCATCCCGTACTACGAGCGGTTCATGCAGCGCTTCCCCGACGTCACGGCGCTGGCCGCCGCGCCGCTCGATGAGGTGCTGCATCTGTGGTCGGGCCTCGGGTACTACGCACGGGCGCGCAACCTGCACCGCGCCGCGCAGCAGGTGCGCGAGGCACACGGCGGACGCTTCCCGGAGACCTTCGAGGCGGTCGCGGCCTTGCCGGGAGTGGGCCGCTCGACCGCCGGGGCGATCCTGGCGCTCGCGCGCGCCGAGCGCTTCCCCATCCTCGATGGCAACGTCCGCCGGGTGCTGGCCCGGGTCTTCGAGGTGGAGGGCGATCCGTCGGAACCGGCCACCCTGGCGCGCCTGTGGGCGCTGTCCGAGGCCTGCACGCCCGACGCGCACACCGACGTCTACACGCAGGCCATCATGGATCTTGGCGCCACGCTCTGCACGCGCCACAACCCGGCCTGCGAGCGCTGTCCGCTCGCACCGCTCTGCGGCGCACGCCGCGCCGGCCGCCAGCACGAGCTGCCCGCGCCGAAGCGCCGCCGAGCCCGGTCGCTGCGCCGCACCTGGCTCCTCGTCCTGCAACGCCCCGACGGCGCGGTGCTGCTCGAGCGCCGGCCCGAGCGCGGCATCTGGGGCGGGTTGTGGAGCCTGCCGCAGTTCGAGGACGCCGCGGGCGCCGAGGCCTGGCTCGCCGCACGGCTCCCCGCGGGACCCGCGCTGCAACCGCTCGCGGCGATCGAACATGCGTTTACGCATTTTGACCTTGTCATGACGCCGCTTCTGGGCCATTGTGCGCGGTATGACGGCGCGCCGGATCCGGCGCAGTTCGCGTGGTACTCCCTCGCAGCGCCTGAGGCGCTCGGCCTACCCGCTCCGATCCTGCGGTTCCTGCAACGCCTGGCGGCAGCGGCAACCCAGACACAACTTTTTGATTGATATAACGTTTCCAGTCCGGAGGACGATGTGTCCCGAATGGTGCAGTGTGTCATGCTCAAGCGCGAGGCCCCCGGCCTCGACCGTCCGCCGTATCCCGGTCCGCTCGGGCAGCGGATCTTCGAGCAGGTCTCGCGCGAAGCCTGGACGCGCTGGGTGCAGCACCAGGTCATGCTCATCAACGAGTATCGCTTGAGCCCGATGGAGCCGAAGGCCCGCCAGTTCCTCAGCGCGGAAATGGAGAAGTTCTTCTTCGGCAGCGGCGCCGAGCGGCCCGAAGGCTACCGCCCTCCGGCGCAGGATTGACGCCCCGATGCCGCAGACGCCCTCCGCCCTAGACCCCCGGGTTCGCGACGTCACGGAGCGAATCCGCGAGCGCAGCCGCGAGACGCGGGCCACCTACCTCGAGCGCCTGCGCGAGCACTCGCACGGGCCGGCGCGCAAGCGCCTCTCCTGCACCAACCTCGCGCACGGCTTCGCGGCCGCGGGCCCCGATCAGGCGCCGCTGAAGGCGCTGCGGTGGCCGAACCTCGGCATCGTCACCGCCTACAACGAGATGCTCTCGGCGCACCAGCCGTACGAGCGCTTTCCGGGCCTGATCCGCCAGGCGGCACGCGAGGCGCACGCCACCGCACAGGTCGCCGGCGGCGTGCCGGCGATGTGCGATGGCGTGACCCAGGGGCAGCCCGGCATGGAGCTGTCGCTGTTCAGCCGCGACGTGATCGCGATGGCCACCGGCATCGCGCTCTCGCACGGCATGTTCGATGCGGCGCTGTGCCTCGGGGTGTGCGACAAGATCGTGCCGGGCCTGTTGATCGGCGCCCTCGCCTTCGGCCAGCTGCCGACGGTGTTCGTCCCCGCCGGTCCGATGCCCTCGGGTCTGCCCAACAAGGAAAAGGCGCGCATCCGCCAGCTGTTCGCCGAGGGCAAGGTCGGCCGCGACGCGCTGCTGCAGTCCGAGGCCGACAGCTATCACTCGGCCGGCACCTGCACGTTCTACGGAACCGCCAACAGCAACCAGATGCTGATGGAGGTGATGGGACTGCACCTGCCGGGCAGCGCATTTGTGCCGCCGAACACACCGCTGCGCGATGCGTTGACCGCCGCCGCCGCGCAGCGTGCGGCGCGCATCACCGCGCTCGGCCAGGAGTACCTGCCGCTCGCGCAGATCATCGACGAGCGCAGCATCGTCAATGCCGTGGTCGGACTGCTCGCCACGGGCGGCTCGACCAACCATACGCTGCACATCGTCGCCATCGCCAGGGCCGCCGGCATCCTCATCGACTGGAATGACTTCAGCGATCTGTCCGCGGCCGTGCCGCTGCTGGCGCGCATCTATCCGAACGGCAGCGCCGACGTGAACCACTTCCACGCCGCCGGCGGCATGGGCCTGCTGGTCAGAGAGCTGCTGAACGCCGGCCTGATGCACGGCGATGTGTTGACCGTGGCCGGTGCGGGCCTCGCGCGCTACGCCCAGGAGCCCTGGCTCTCGGAGCAGGGCCTCGCCTGGCGCGAGGCGCCCGAGCGCAGCGGCGATACGGAAGTGCTGCGCAGCGCAACCGACCCGTTCAGCGCCGACGGCGGCCTGAAACTGGTCCAGGGCAACCTCGGACGCGCGGTGGTCAAGGTCTCGGCGGTCAAGCCCGAACACCGCTCGATCGAGGCACCGGCTCGGGTCTTTCACAGTCAGGAAGACGTCGAGCATGCGTTCAAACAGGGCGAGCTCCATCACGATGTGGTCGTGGTCGTACGCTACCAGGGACCGCGCGCCAACGGCATGCCCGAGCTGCACGGTCTGACGCCGGCGCTCACGTCCCTGCAGAGCAAGGGGCACCGGGTCGCGCTCCTCACCGACGGGCGCATGTCGGGCGCCTCGGGCGTCGTGCTCGCCGCGATCCACCTGACGCCCGATGCGGTCGGTGGTGGCCCGATCGCCAAACTGCGCGACGGTGACATGATCCGCCTCGACAGCCGCACCGGTGTGCTCGAAGTGCGGGTGAACGCGGAAGAATGGGCCCGGCGCGAGAACGCCACTGCCGATCTCACCGCCAACGCCTTCGGCATGGGCCGGGAGTTGTTCGGTCTGTTCCGGGCCCACGCCGCGCCCGCGGAACAGGGCGGCGGAGTGTGTTACTGAGGCCGAGGCGCCCGCCGCGCTCGGCGGATCCCAGGGATTGCGCCGGCGGCGCACCTTCAGCGCGAGCCCGCCACCACCGGCGCGATCCGCGCACCATCGGCCGCCCCCTCAGGGGGCGCGTCCGACCGAGGAGGGCTCAGGGCTTCCTGAAATACAGGACGGCCCCGAGATAGCCACCGTGATCGGTGAATTCCACGTGCAGATCGGTGATGCGCTCGTGCTGCAGCGCGACGAACAGCCGATCGAGCCGATAGTTGTTCATTTGCAGATGCGGCGCCGAGGGCCGCATCCCCTTGAACAGATTGAACAGATACGACCCGAACGGAACGCGCGAGACGACGAACCCGCGAAGCGTCTGGCCGAACCGGCTCCTGGCGTACGTGAAGTGCACCACGCCGATGCCTCCGGGCTCCAGGCGAGCCAGCAGCCGCGCGAACACCGCCTCGCCCCGCGCGACCTTCATGTGCTGGAAGACGATGTGGGAGTGTATGAAATCGTACGAACCGTCCTGCGCGGAAAGATCGCGGGCCAGGCTGACATTGCCGGCGCCCCGGGCCTCGCAGTTGAGCCGGGCCTCGGCCAACATCGATTCCGAGATGTCGATACCGACCGCGTGGCCCGACAGTCGCGCCAGCGGGATCAGCAACCGACCGACGCCGCAGCCGAAATCAAGCGTCCGCCGGGGCTTTAACGCAACACCCAGGTGCCGCTCGACCGTGTCGATGACCGTGCGGATGCGCGCTTCGCCGGACTGAAAGAACTGCTCGCGAGTCTCCTGGGTCAGGCTGCGGGTGCGATATTGAGGATGCCTGAGGACGCCGAAGTAGGGGTCCTTCCGACCAATCTTCTCCCAGTCCTTGTCCGGTTCGTTCAGCAGCATTCTGATACGCCTCCTGTCCTGCGGCGATCCTCGCACGCCGCGACCCTCCGGGTACAGCGGATCGGTCGCGAGTGCCCCGGGGACGTCGCACCCACACCGATCTGCCTCGAACCCCTGCGCCGCACGCGCGACCGAAGGGTGCGACGGGGCGCCGTCACACCCGCCCGCGGGACCTGTGACGGTGCTTGGGTCTCGCCCCCGCACCGGGATGTCGCGACCGGTTCATCCCACCGCCCACATCGGTGCCTCAGCCGTCATCGGCTGAACCCTCCAGACACTGCGGGACGCAGGCCGGGCGGACGCCCGGCCGCACTCAGGCGCCGGGCTTCTCCGGCAGCGCGATACTGAACTCGAGCACCTCGTGCCCGGCTTCGCGCTCGAGATTGATCTGCACCGCTTCGGGATCCACGTTGACGTACTTGTGGATCACCTGCAGCAGCTCGCGCCGCAACAGGGGCAGGTAGTCCGGTCCTCCGCGGCCGCCGCGCTCCTGCGCGACGATGATGCGCAAGCGCTCCTTGGCGATATTCGCCGTGGCGGGCTTGCTGCGGAACATTGCCAACAGACCCATGGTCAGCCTCCGAACATGCGCGCAAAGAAGCCGCGCTTGGGTTCTTCGAGGAACCTCATCGGCAGCTCCTCGCCGAGCAGACGCGCCACGGCATCGGAGTAGGCTTCCGCCGCAGTGCTGTCGTCGTTGAGGATCACGGGCACGCCGGCATTGGAGGCGGCGAGAACGTCGGGGGATTCCGGGACCACGCCGATCACATCGAGTCCCAGGATATCCTTGATGTCCCCGACGCTCATCATCTCGCCGTTGGCCACGCGCCGCGGGTTGTAGCGGGTGAGCAGCAGGTGCTCCTTCACGCCGCCGTTGCCGTTGGAGGAACGGTGGGTCTTGCTCGAGAGCAGGCCGAGAATGCGATCGGAATCGCGCACCGAGGAGACTTCCGGGTTGACGACGACGACGGCGCGGTCGGCGAAATACATCGCCAGATGCGCACCCTTCTCGATGCCGGCCGGGGAGTCGCACAGAATGTAATCGAACCCATCGGCGATGAGCTCATCGAGCACCTTGCGCACGCCCTCTTCGGTCAACGCATCCTTGTCGCGCGTCTGGGACGCCGCCAGCACGTAGAGCGTCTCGATGCGCTTGTCCTTGATCAGCGCCTGCTTGAGCGTGCAGTCGCCGTTGATGACGTTGACGAAGTCGTACACCACGCGCCGCTCGCAGCCCATGATCAGGTCGAGGTTGCGCAGGCCGATGTCGAAGTCGATGACGGCTACGCGCTTGCCGCGCCGCGCCAGTCCGCAGGCCATGCTGGCCGAGGTGGTGGTCTTGCCGACTCCCCCCTTGCCAGAGGTCACCACGATGATTTCAGTCAAAGGTCGCTCCTAGAATGAGGTTCAGTGCCCCGGGCATACTCAAACGCCCAGGCGCTCGAAACGCAAGACGTCGCCATCCAGCCACGCCTGCACGGGTTTGCCCGCGAGCTCCGGCGGCAACGTCTCGAAGACGCGGAACACACCGGCGATCGACACCAGCTCCGCGTGAAATTCCTGGCAAAACACTCGCGCCGTCGCGTCCCCACGCGCACCGGCCACTGCGCGTCCGCGCAGCGCGCCGTACACATGCACGCAGCCGTCGGCAATCACTTCCGCACCGGCGCCGACCATGGCCGTGACGACCAGATCGCGCCCGCGCGCATAGGTGCGCTGGCCGGAGCGCACCGGGTGCGTGTGCACCTGCGCCGCGGCGCCCTCGGGCTCGAGTTCCACCGGCACCGGCTCGACGCGCCGCGCCGCCGCGCGCCCGAGCGCCTCGGCGGGCGGATGGAACTCGCGAAACGGGGGCAGCAGCGGCAGATCGAGCGGCAGGCTCAACGCCTGCGCCGCCGCCGGGCCGCTGGCGAGTCCGACCGGACACATCCCGGCCCGGCGCACCGCCTCCAGCACCCCACGCATCTCCTCGACCGACGGCTCGCGGCCGAGCGGCCCCACATCCAACGCCGCCGCGGTGCGCTGGAAGAACTTCGGCGCCGTGGCCACCCGCCCCGTGAGCTCATCGAGGATGGCTCCCGGATCGGTCGTCCAGATGAGCACCTGGATCAGACCCACCTGTCCGAAACGGATGTCGATGGCCGGCGCGGCGGCGGCCTCGGCTCTCTGTGTCGTCATGTCTCCCTGCTGAGCGGTGCGCGGCTGGGGTAATGTTGGGCGTGAAGTGTACCGGCTCAGGGCCGCCGCCGCACGCCTCGCACCGCTTCGGCCGTGAGCGGATCCTCCGGCCAGTGATGCTTCGGGTAGCGGCCGCGTAGATCCTTGCGCACCTCGGCGTACCCGCGGCGCCAGAAACTGCCCAAGTCGCGCGTCACCTGCACCGGCCGGTGCGCCGGGGAGAGCAGTTTGAAGGTCACCGGCACGCGCCCGCCGACGAGGCGGGGCGTCTCGGCCAGCCCGAACACCTCCTGCAGGCGCACGGCCACGACCGGCGCGCTCTCATCGAGATAGTCGATGCGGATCTGCGAGCCGCTCGGCACGGTGAGGTGCGTCGGGGCGAGCGCATCGAGCTCGCGCAGGCGTTGCCATCCCATCCGGGCACGCAGCGCCTCGGCGAGCGGCACGCGCGCCAGGTGCTCGCGGCGGGTCACGCCCTCGAGCCAGGGGGCCAGCCAGTCCTCGAGCGATTCGGCGAGCGCCGCGTCCGCGAGGTCGGGCCACTCGGCGTACGGCCCGCCGAGGCCGCGCACCAGCGCGACCCGCGCCTGCAGCTCGCGCATCTCACGCTCCCAGGGCAGCACGCCGATGCCCAGATCGCGCACGCCCGCGAGCAGCGCCTCGCGGGCACGCTCGGCCGGCACGGCCGCGAGCGGGTGCGCCTCGAGCAGCACCTGATCGAGGCGCAGCTCGCGCCGCGCCACCACGGCCTGCTCGCGCCGGTTCCACTCGACCGTCTCGCGCCACTGGAGCGCCCCGGGGATCACCGCCTCGAGTGCCTCGCGCTCGAGCGGCGCAGCGAGCAGGATGCGTGCATCACGCTCGCGGTCATCCAGATGCACCGCGACGATGAGCGGCTGGCGGGCGAGGCTCTGCGCCTCGGCGAAGTGTGCGCCGCGACCGTTGGCGAGCATGAATCGCCCCTCCCCGCCGGCGCGCAGAGCGCCGATGCGGTCCGGAAAGGCGAGCGCGAGCAGCGCCCCGGCGGACGGTGCGGACGGGCCGGCCGGCGTCGCACCGCCGAGCTGTCGGATGAACTCTCGCGCCTGCGCCCGCACCGCCGTCAGCGCGGCCCGATCCGTCTCCCCGAGCGGCGCCTCACCGCGCAGAATTTCCAGACGCGTGCGGATATCGGCATCCCGGCCGCCACTGCGCACCAGATCGCGTTCGGCCAGCAGCGCCGCGAGATCCGCCGCGAGCGCCACGGCGCCGAGCTCGCGGGCGCAGAGCAGCATGTGCGCAAGGCGCGGATGCACGGCGAGGCGCGCCATCGCTCGGCCGTGCTCGGTGATACGCCCGAGCGCATCGAGCGCGCCGAGTCGCGCGAGCAGGTCGCGGGCGCTCTGCAACAGCCCCGCCGGCGGCGGATCGAGCCAGGGCAAAGCAGTCGCATCGCGCGCTCCCCACTGCGCCAGCTCGAGCGCGAGCGCAGCAAGGTCCGCCTCCAGGATCTCCGCCGGCGTGAAGGGCGCGAGCGAGCGGTGGGCCGCCTCGCTCCAGAGCCGATAGCACACGCCGGCCTCGAGTCGGCCGGCCCGGCCCTGACGCTGCTCGGCCGAGGCCCGCGAGATCCGCTCGAGCTCGAGGCGACTCATCCCCGTGTTGGGATCGAAGCGCAGGCGGCGCACCAGCCCGGAATCCACCACCACCCGCACCCCTTCGAGCGTCAGACTGGTCTCGGCGATGTTGGTGGCGAGCACGACGCGACGCACGCCCGCGAGCGGTGTGAGCGCCGCATCCTGCGCCGCGGCGGACAGCTCCCCGTACAGCGGCAGGATGCGCGCCTCGGCACCCTCGCTCTGCAGCAGCTGCGCCACCCGGCGGATCTCACGCGCCCCGGGCAGGAACACCAGCACGTCACCGTGCGTTTCCCCGAGTGCGCGCAGCACCAGGCGCGCGACGCTCTGCTCGGGGCTCGCCGTGCCGCGGGCGAGCGCCTCCGGCAGCGGTGGCGCACCGGTACCCGCATAGCGCGTCTCCACCGGGAATGAGCGGCCGGCGGCGCGCACCACGGGCGCTCCGCCGAGGAGCTGAGCGACGCTCTCGGCCTCCAGCGTGGCGGACATGATCAGGAACTTCACCGGTGCGCCGAGCGTCTCGCGCGCATCGAGCGCGAGCGCGAGAGCCAGATCGGCCTGCAGGCTGCGCTCGTGAAACTCATCGAACAGCACCGCCGCGACACCCTCGAGCGCCGGATCGCTCTGCAGCATGCGCACCAACACCCCTTCGGTGAGCACCTCCAGGCGGGTGTCCTTCGAGACGCGCGTGTCGCGCCGCATGCGGTAGCCGACCGTGCGTCCGACCGACTCCCCGAGCGTACGCGCCATGCGCTCGGCGACCGCGCGCGCCGCGAGCCGCCGCGGCTCGAGCATCAGGAGCCGCTTGCCCCGGGCCCAGGGCTCCCCGAGCAGCACCAGCGGTACGACCGTGCTCTTACCCGCGCCCGGCGGCGCGGTCAGCACGACCGCACCGTGAGCGGCCAGCTCGGCGCGCAACGCCGGCAGCGCCGCATCAATGGGCAGACCCGACTCGTGCACCGCGGCGGGCAATCAGCTGCGCCAGGCTTCCACGGCGAACACCCCCCAGGCGACGATCATGAGCGCACCGCCGATGGGCGTGAACAGACCGACCCAGCGCGGCGCGTGCAGCGCCAGTCCGTAGAGGCTGCCGGAGAACAGCACGATGCCGGCGAGCAGCGTGCGCGCGACACTCGCGCAGCGCTGCACCCTGAGACGCTGCGGGTTCGCCAGCGTCTCGAGATTGCGCGTGGCGAGCCACACCCCCATCGCGAGCAGTCCGAGTGATTGGAAGAACTGGTAGCGCACCGCGATGTTGAAAATGTGCACCTGCTGTGCCGTCCACTCGTGCGGCAGCGCGTGCGCGCCGACGGCCCCGGCGAGCGTCGCGAGTGCAAGCAGCGCCGCGCCCGCCACCACCGGCAGACGCCCGAGCGAGGACTCCTGGCGCATCGCGCCTCAGCTCGTCGGCGGCGTGCTGCCGCGACTCAACAGTGGCCCGATCAGATCGAGCGGCAGCGGAAAGATGATCAGCTGCGACTTGTCGTGCGAGATGTCCGCGAGCGTCTGCAGGTAGCGCAGCTGCATCGCGCTCGGCTGCTGCGCCAGGGCCCGGGCGGCCTCGACCAGGGTCTGCGCCGCCTGGCGCTCGCCCTCGGCGTTGATCACCTTGGCACGGCGGTTGCGCTCGGCCTCGGCCTGGCGCGCCATGGCACGCACCATGCTCTCGTCCAGATCGACGTCCTTCAGCTCGACGTTGGCCACCTTGATGCCCCAGGCCTCGGTGTTCTCATCGAGAATCCGCTGAATGTCGGCGTTGAGCTTGTCACGCTGGGAGAGCAGATCGTCCATCTCGTGCTGCCCGAGCACCGAGCGCAGCGTGGTCTGTGCCACCTGGCTGGTGGCATCCCAGGCATTGGCGACCTGGATGATGGCCTTGCTCGGATCGACGATGCGGAAGTAGACGACCGCGTTCACCTTCACCGACACGTTGTCGTGCGTGATGATGTCCTGCTTCGGCACGTTCAGCACGATGACGCGCAGGTCCACCTTGTTCATGCGCTGAATCACCGGCCAGAGCAGGATCAGGCCGGGGCCGCGGATACCGGTGAAACGCCCGAGCGTAAACATGACCGCGCGCTCGTATTCGTTCAGCACCCGCACGGAGCTGATCACGAGCAGCGCGACCAGCACGATCACGACGATCAGAAAATACGACATGTGAACCTCCGCGCCGGGCGCCCGTGCATCAGAGCGGCTCGACCCACAACTGCAGCCCTTCGACCTTCACGATCCGTGCCCGCTCACCGCGCTTCAGGGGCGAGACGGAAAACGCGTTCCAGATCTCCCCGCCGTAGCGGACCCGGCCGTGCGCCTCGAGGTCCTCCTGCGCCTCGACGATCTGACCCAGCATCGCCTGCACGCCCGCGGCGGGCGGACGCCGCTGTGCGCGGGTGCCAAGATACACGATCCCGAGGATGACCCCGCCGCCGACGGTGGCGAGCGCGCCGATCACGGCACGGCTGATGTCCATGCCCGGGACTCCGGAGTCGAACAGCACCAGCGATCCGATGACGAAGGCGATCAGGCCGCCGATGCCGAGCGAGCCGTAGGTGGGAAAGAAGAATTCCGCGGCCATCAGGGCCGATCCGACCGCGATCAGCGCCAAACCGGCGAAATCCGTCGGCAACATCTGGAAGGCAAACAGCGCCACCAGCAGCGCCACCACGCCCACCACCCCCGGCAGTACGCCGCCCGGATGGAAGCCCTCGAAGATCAGCCCCCACAGCCCGATCAGCAGCAGCCCGTAGGCGATCATCGGATCGGTGATGGCCGCGAGCACCCGGGTGCGCCAGCCCGGCGCCCGCCACACCACCTCGGCTCCGGCGCTCGCCAAGTGGACGGTGCGGCCGTGCAGTTCGACGGCGCGGCCCTCGAGTTGCGTGAGCAGATTCGGGAGGCTGGGAGCGATGAGGTCGATCACGTGCTGGCGCAGCGCATCCTCGGCCGGCAGGCTCGCCGCTCCGCGCACCGCCTGTTCGGCCCACGTGACGTTGCGTCCGCGCAGCTCGGCGAGCGAGCGGATGTAGGCGATGGAATCATTGAGGATCTTGCGCTGCTCGGCGCTCATGCGGGCCGGCGTCGGCGTTCCGCCGCCGAGCGACACCGGGGTGGCGGCCCCGAGGTGGGTGGCCGGTGCCATGGCCGCGATCGAACAGGCGTAGAGGATGTAGGTCCCGGCGCTCGCGGCGCGGGCGCCGGCGGGCGCGACGTAGCCGATCACCGGCAGGGGTGCGGCCAGGATGGCCTCGATGATCTCCCGCATCGAGGTCTCGAGTCCGCCCGGCGTGTCGATGCGCAGGATGACGAACGGGGCGTCGTGCGCGGCGGCCGTGCGCAATCCCTGCACGATGTAGTGCGCCGTGGCCGGCCCGATCGCACCCTGCAGCTCGAGCCCGATCGCCGGTGGCGCAGGCAGCGCGGGTGCGGCGCCGAGCGCCCGCGGAGCGAGCGCCCCCGCCAGCAGCGCCGTCAGCACGATCAGCCAGGCTCTCATGGGTGCATTATCCGCCCGCCCTGCCGGTCGGCAACCCGACCGCTAGGGCCTTCCTCAGGGCGCGTTCAGCTGGACGAAGCGCCGATCGATCTCGGCCCGCGAGGCACGCATGGCATCGGCACTGAATCCATAGCCGATCTCCGCGACGTCGCTCTCGAGGTCGGCCATGACCACGGCCGCGAACTCGGCCGGCTCGAGGTCGATCTTCAGCTGCGGCCGGCGCGCACGGCCCTGCGGGTTCAGCCCGGTGTTGATCGCCGGTGGCACCACCTCGAACACCTGGATCCCCAGCGGCATGACCTGGTGACGCAGCGCCATGCTGAAGGCGTGCAGGCCGGCCTTCGCGGCGCTGTACACGGGGGTGCGCGCCGAGGGCACGAACGCCAGCCCCGAGGTGACGTTGATGATGGCGGCAGGCCGCTTCCCGACGAGCAGCGGCACCATCAGGCCCGAGAGCAGGATCGGGGCCTCCAGATCGACGCGCAGCTCGTTCTCCCCGGAGAGAAAGTCACTCGCACCGCGCGTGAAGTCGATGTCGCGCTGCAGCCCGGCGTTGTTGATGAGGATGTTCAGCCGCTCGAAGCGGTCGGCCGCCCAGAGCGACAGCTCCTGACAGCCTGCGAGGTCGGACAGGTCCGCCGTCTTGGTATGCAGCGCCGGATACCAGCGCTTGGCGGCCGCGAGCCGGTCGGCGCTGCGCCCGCAGATGATCACCTCGTTGCCGCGCTGCAGGAACGCCGCCGCCAGCGCCAGACCGATGCCGCTGCCGCCACCGGTGATCAGCACGGTGTTGCCGTCGAGTTTCATGGAGGCCCTCCCCGGAACCGGTGCTGTGGATGTCCGACCGTCTGCGCGAACAGTACACGCTGTCCGGCTCGCAGCGCCAGACGCACCGCCAGGCGCTCGCGGTCGCAGTTGTGGAGCCAGGCCCCCAGACCCGTGGCCGCGGCGAACAGATAGACGTTGGCGGCGATCAGGCCGGTGTCGACGCAGGAGTAGGCACGCTGCATGTCCGGGTCGCGCAGACCCGGCTCCTGCACGCCGCGCGTGTGCACCAGCCGCGCGAGGTCCGCGACATAGATCAGCCGCACGGGCGCACCGGCACCGGTGTCCGTTTTGGATTGCCGTCGGCCGATGGCCAGCGCCCGCAGGTCCCCGGGCACGACGAGCTCGAGGCGATGCGCCAGCGCATCGTATCGGTACGTCCCGTCGGCCAGCGCGACGTAGACGTCGATCTCCTGGGAGTTGCTCGCCGAGGCGGCCGTGCGACCGACGCCGCCGAGAGGCCCGCGCGGGCGATTCACCCCGAAGGCGGCCCAGAGCAGTTCCGAGAGCGTTTCGGCCGAGAGTTTTCGAGTGCTGAATGCGCGAGTCGTCTGCCGTCGCTGCAGAGCGCGGATCAGCAGATTGCGCGCGGCGCTGCCCGGGCGCGGCAGCCGCTGCGCCGCCTGCTCGGCCGCGGCACGTGCCGGCCGTGCCGCCGATCGTCTGGTGTGCATGGGCGTCCCCGCGGGTCAGGACCCGACTGCATCACGGTAGTCCGCCCTGCGGCGCCCCCGAAAGTGTGGTTTTCCCCTAGGAGTCTGGGCGGCAGAAGGGGCTGACGAGGAGATTGCGGTGAGGTAGTTTGGGTCATGGCGACAAGCTACCTTCCGTACGATCCGCAGCAGATGCTGCTGCTGCCCGAGGCGATCCAGGATTGGCTGCCCGAGGGGCATCTGGCGCACTTCATCAGCGACACGGTGGATACACTGGATCTGGGCGCTTTTCATGCCCGGTACGAGCAGGACGGTCCGCGCAACCAGCCCTTTCACCCGGCGATGATGGTCAAGGTGCTGCTGTACGGGTATGCCACCGGGGTATTCAGCTCGCGCAAGATTGCCTGCAAGCTGCACGAGGACGTGGCTTTCCGGGTGCTGGGGGCGGGGAACTTTCCGGCGCACCGCACGATCCGGGACTTTCGCGCCAAGCACCTCAAGGAGCTCTCGGAGCTGTTTGTGCAAGTGGTGCGCCTGGCTGGGGAGATGGGGCTGGTGAAGCTCGGGACAGTGGCCATCGACGGCACCAAGATCAAGGCCAACGCGAGCCGCCACAAGGCGATGAGCTACGGGCACATGATGAAGGCTGAGGCTGAGTTGAAGGGACAGATCCAGGGGTTGCTCAAGCGCGCAGCGCAGGCCGACGAGGCGGAGAAGCATGAACCGGAGCTGGACATACCGGCGGAGATTGCGCGGCGCGAGACGCGCCTGAAGGCCATCGAGGCGGCGCGGGTGCGTCTTGCGCAGCGCCAGCGCGAACAGGATCGCCAGCAAGGGCGCCGAGTGGATGATGAGGGCAACACCAGAGGTCCGGGCGGTGGGCTGTGCACGCGCCCCTTTGGCGTTCCCGAGGCACAGGCGCAGGAGAAC
>JAKBDK010000100.1:0-6070 GCA_021834525.1 Pseudomonadota bacterium
AGCGAGCAGGGTCTGGTGCGCGAACGCACGTGCGGTCGTGCGTGCGGAAGTTGCCTTCTGGACCGGCACCGCCGCGCGGACCGCCTGCGGCGCCAACATCAGCGCCTCGAATGTCAGCGCTGTCAAAATTCCCGTATTAAACGCGCAGTACGAACGCCTGGCGCGCTTCTCTTTACGATGCGACATGCGAATTCTCCCCTCAGGTTAGAACGTCAACGACTCAAAACGCCACGGAACGCAGCGCCCCAATTTTGTTGTCTCATCGCCACACGTAGGTCGCGATCTCGTCATTGGCCGAGCTTTTCTACGATACGCCTGCTGTTTTTCGCGTGTCAAGAACGCGACATCCGCAGCGCTCGAACGGCCTCGCAGACACCCCGACCCGCAGCGGCTCACCGACTCCTCCATGCGAATCGCGTCCACAGACATCACCGGCTTCAGCGAACGGGCCAAAGGGTCACACTCCATCGGAACGGTGCGGGCGATGCGACCGCTCACGTATCGCACGGTCCGCCTCTCGAGCCACGTTGCGACGGCCATCGGAGCGACGAGCCGGCTGCGCGACGTCGCGCCAAGCCGACCCCGCTCCCGGCCGCACCGGCTCCCGTGGTCTTGTGCCCCAGCCCCCCATACCCCATGGCCGTGGAGCATACGCGCAATGACAGCGCTGTCAAATGCCGAATGCAGGCATTCGTCATCCTGGCCCGTCGCGTCGCGCGCCCACGCCCGAGACTGCGCCCCGCCCCATGCGCCCGAACTTCCGGAAATTCCAGGACACGAGTCTTGATGGCTCAATGACTTGCAGCGCCAACCGCACGCCGAACCCGCCGACCGCCGGCGCCGCACAGGGCTGTGGCAAACCCTCGTCGCGCGTACGTGCGGGGTTCCACTCAAGACCCTCGAGCCGCAGAGACTTCTCGCGCTGCCCCAGCTGCAGCCACGCCTCACCGAGGCCAGAATCGCGCAGGCGAATCAGAGCCGAGACCGGCTCGGCGCGCTCGAGATCGTGTGGGCTCGAAGAATTCGATCGTTGCAGCGCAACTGCCCTGATGTTCCGCAGGAAGCAGGCCTTGGGCTCTCGGCGATCCCCCGAACGCTCCTCACTCGCCCGTTCAACGATGTCCGAGAACTCGATCGAAGCGTTGCGAAACGATCAGGTCGAGAAATTCAGAGAATTACCGGTGACGCTCAGGTGCTTGATCGTCGGGTCCGCGGTGTGAAAGGCCAGAGTGTTTATCCCGATGTCAAACGGCTTGTAGCCGAGTTTCACGAAAGTGGAACTCAGACTTTCCTTGTTCGATTTGATGTTTTCCACGAGCAAAATGGGCTTGCACCTGGCGAGTGTCTCCATCGCTCCGGCCAGCACCGCCTCTTCCATTCCTTCGACATCGATTTTCATGTAATCCAATCGGCCGAAATTCAACGAATCAATGGATATGAGCGGAATTTCACGCGTCTTGTTGTAATCGATCATCTGACCGATGAATTCTGTCGTGTCTCTCTTGATCAACTCGAAACTTCCGTAGGACGACGGCGTCAGATAATTCGGCTCTGGGATCTGCAACGTGGCGCATTTGTCGCCCACTGCCACATTCCTGGCAACGACGTTCAGGCAGTTATTGATCGCGACGTTTCCGGCTAGCGCATAAAAAATCTTCTCCTGCGCTTCGAATGAAAACACCGAGCCCCAGTCGTGCATCAATCTCGCCCATTCAATTGTTCTCACGCCAATGTTGGCGCCACAATCCACCGCCACCACTCCATCGCCAAAATATTGCCGTCGCTTGAGCAGCAACGCGCACTCGAGCTCCACTTCCGTGGGGTCGAAATTGGATGTGTTCAGAAGTTGGAATCCGACATCGAAGCCTCGACTCTCGTCGATCATTCTGTAGTCATTTCTATTGACTATGAGCGTTCCGTGATTGGTTGATGCGAGGATGAACGCGATCGGTCTTGCAGTATTGCGCATTCCACACTCCGACATTTCGGCGGCTCCGGGCAATATAAACCATTACGAGTTTCGCCTTCGCGAATTTTCATCGCCTCGTCCTGTGCAGCTTCATTCCGGGCTGACGAGCCTGCCCAGTAATTCGCCCGCGCGAATTTCTTGCTAACAGGCACCGCCCAGATTTCGGCGAACGCTACGATCCAACTCTTCGCGTCATTGAATGTCTATTCCATCGATCGTGAACAGCGATTCCGGGCCATCGTGGGCAGCGGTCGGGAGTCGGCGGCGGACGGCGCCGGTTGTGCTCGGCTGTCCACGATGAGGTGTGATGCACGACGAATTTCGATCGTGGCTGCCGGCCTCTCGCAAAACCTTCTTTGCGTGCGCCGACCAGCAGATCGCGTGCCTTGGCCCAAGGCTTCCCCGTTGGTGGCGTCCTGTCCACGGCGCCTCAACGGCATCGTGACCGCTATTCCAGCACCCGGCGGATTCTGTCTACGAACATGCCAGACTCCTGTCCACGTTCCGATGGAATCAGTGTCCACGTTGCTCTGGAAACCGTGTCCGTCATCAGCCAGAATAATCAGTAATTCCAAGACTGCACTCCGCATCAACCTACCGTCCTGGCCATTCCTGGCAACTGACCGGCTCCAAGCCGGTCTGCCCGCTCGGGGTCCGGGCTTCCTGGCCGTCCCGCTTCGCCGGGCCTCCGCTACGGCTTCCGGCTTACAGCCTCCTGCCAAGACCCGTAGGGAAGGTCCCGACTGAGGGGAGGCAGGCGCCGACCCGGGAGAGGGGGCACCCCGGCCAGGAGCTGGGTATTGCCAGGGACGGGTGATACGACGGAGTGGAGCGCATCAGGTCGCCGATCCTGCGCGAACCTGCACATCCGCGGCGTAGGGACCACTTCAGCCTTCCTCGCTCTGATCCGGCGCTGACTTCGCTGCTCGATGAATCATGCTGACGAGATTCTCAGCAACGATGGATACGTCCCACCAGTCATCAGTGCCCGTGCCAGTGATTTCGACTGAGAGCAAGCCGGAAGCATCGAGCGCGATTACCCACCCCCAAACATATGCGCTTTCGAAATCTGACAGTGCCTCAGTGAGCTTCTCACGACTGACCCGCTTCCGCTGCTCAAACGCTAGAACAAACGCATAGGTAGTAAGAAGACCGGCCGGAGACGCAGCCGGCATAAAGTAAGAAAAATCCCGAGCAGAGGCCTAAGAAGAAACCTGCGTGCCAACTCGTTGGGCGGGCGACGTCAAATCTCTCGAAAGCTCCCGGACCATCTCGTGTCGCTTGGGAAGTGCTCACGAGCTCAGTAATACTGCCGTTTATGCGCGCGGCACCGTCATTCAGCGACCGTGCGCTGGATCTAATGCCTTCCGCAGACTGAAAAACAGTTGAGAAGGACTGGATTATCGCCGTCCCGGATACCATGGAATAAAAAAATTGCGACAACCGCGAGCACGATCGACGCAAGAGTCAGCGCAAAAGACACGAAGCTCACAACTGCCGTGTCAGTGGAAACCTTGACAACCAAAACTTCAATAAGAAGGGAAATCAGGATTCCCGTTACATAAAAAAATATTCGCAGCGTGCAGTTAACATCCGCAGCGCCAGAGTCAGCCGTATTCTTATGCCCCATGTTTGTCTCCAATCGTGCGACCAAATGGCCGAACGAAATGCGGCTATCGAAGATCACGCCCACGGGTCGCGCACCGTCTCATCAAATGCGCCGTGGCTCTCTTTGATCCAGGCTTGCGCCTGCTTCGGCGCAATCATAAGCCGCAACCCAACATGCGCCCGAGCAGCCGTCATGGTCCGCTCGGGCGGTACGATCTGGGCAATCACGACGTGGTTGCGTTCGATCATCAAGGTCTCTCCATTGCCAGCGACCGCATCCAAGATCTCGCGGGTCTTACGTGCCAGATCTGTGGCGCTGATGGTCTGCATCGCGATCTCCGCATCATATGTATCAATACGGTTTATACGATCGCACCGAACCTGATTTCCAGGGACTATCCCCGCAGCTCCCAACCGCCGTTTCTAGGTTCAATCTGTGCCGGAATCGCAGATGCCCTTCATAGGAGTCGCGCCCGAGGAACAGCTCAAGATGGTTTCCGCAGTACTGATTGCAGTCATCGCAGACCAGGTTCCTCAGCGCGAAGTTGTTCTGGAACCGCCCGAAGGACTGCGGTATGGCGTGCTCGATCTTTGTGAAGCCGTCCTCGGATCGGTCCTGCTGGCAATAGATACAACGGGGCATCAGCCGATCCCCCGAACCCAGCCAGCGTGTTGCTTCCAGCACCAGTCCCCTTCCGCTGCTTCGAGGAGTGGGAGCAAGAATCGCTCAAGATCCGCGAGCACTGACGCCAGATCCACTGGCACCGTGGCCGTCCGTTCGCGTGTCAGGAACGCCCGCCATTGCCCATCCCAAGCCGCCGCGTAGGACTCCGTGAATGCAGTCGGTCTTCCCTGGGGCAGCGCCGTCGCGCGTCGGGCGAAGGTCTGGAGGATCGCTGTGGTCAGAGGGCCACGCTCCAGCTCGAAGGTTTCGGCGATTAGCCACAGATCGTAGAAGTCCTTCAGCCGGCTGTTGGTGATCCCACGGGTTACCAGTGCATGGAACTTTTCCGCGACCACCGTCTCGATAGGATAGGCGCGCAGGTGAGGTGCCGGCGCATCGAGCAATACGGGAAAATCGATCTCAATAGGACCCGGAGTGATCGCATCCCCGAAACCGACGTCGACCTGGATAGGAATACGAGCGCCGGCGATCGTGGCACGTGTGCGGATGCGCACACCACCGTACTCAAGATCTTCGCGGATTGGTGTGGCCTCGATTCCGGCGACATCAAACACTACACCATCATCGGCGACCGTCTGCCCGCAAATCTCGCGGAACGCTTCACGGATGGCCTCAGGACTGTTCTCTCCGTATCCCAGCAGGTCCAGATCACGCGTTGGCCGGAAGGGGGCTGCCACCCAGGTAGCGAACAACATGGCGCCTTTCAGCACGAATCGTTGGCGATGCGCGGATTTGCTCAGCCGGTACAACAGCCGCTCGAGCGCGTAGCGCGTCAGAAAGATCTGAAAGTCCGTGCGCTCATCGCGCGATCGCTGCAGCAGTCGGGCGCGAACCGACTCGCCAACGTTCTTGCGCGGCTCACGCGGCATCGGCCGCCGTCGCCTCGACGTAGGGTTTCAGGATTGACCAGACTCGCATCTTCGTCGCGTGATGCCACAGTTGATCGCTGGTCACCTTGCGGCGGCGAAGGCCCTCGCGCAGACCTTCCAGCGCCACATCGAGCCCGACTTTGCCGCGATAGCGGAAGCAATCCACGATGGTTCGCGCCGGATCGGTGATCGCGACCTCGACCCCCTCGATGCGGTGACGTTTGACGCCGTCGGTCAGCGCCGTCCCGGTGAAGCGCACGAACCGGACGGGTGGGTATTCGATCCGCGGGCGCCAGGCCGTACGGTCGATAGCCATCCAGACCTGCGAGGGCATCTGCAGCGTGAGTTCGTGAAATTGCAGCGCTGAGGTGAGACAGATGACACCCTTGGGTACCAGCGCTGCGACCTCGGCGAGGGAATGTCCGGCATCGGCCGACGCATTGGCTCGTTGATACAGACCGCGAGCCACCCGAACGACAACTCCTTCGCGGACCAGACGCGCCAGCGTTTCTGGTCCTACGTCCCGGGCGGCAAAGTCCTTGAGCCGCAGGATGGGTTGCCGGCCCAGCAGCGCGAGCGCGCGAGATCGTTGTGTGGACGGTGGGGACACTGTGATGTTTCCTCTGCTGTCGTTAAGTGTAGCAGAGGTCTCGTCACAGGGCGCGCATTTGATCCATTGGCGGCGGCGGACTGTGCGAACGGGTCCAGCACCTCGCCATGGCCGATGACGTGGCGATCAGCGGCCGGATGGACGAGCGCTTCGTCGATCCGCTCGGGGTGCGCCGGGGCCGCTACCGCGCGCCCGCGGCCACGGGCTTCTCGGCGCAGATGCGCCCCGAAACCCTCCTGCGGTATCGCTTCCCCACTGGCGCGGCGTGGCAGCCGCTCGCGCCGCCCGCGGCGCCCCCCCCCTCAAGACGGGCTGAGTTCCCCCGCCAG
>JAKBDK010000038.1:0-28583 GCA_021834525.1 Pseudomonadota bacterium
GCCGTCTCGTTCTACAGCCTCACTCGGTGCACGCATCCGCAGCTGCTCTCGAGCGTGCAGATCCCGGATGCGAATCTGCAGGCGCACGCGGGCAATTTCGCCGCCGACGGCAGAACCTACTGGATCGGCTCGTTCAACAAGCGCCGGCTGTACGCCATCGACGTCTCCGACCCCCGCCACCCGAAGGAACTGATCGACTGGAGCTTCCCGGACCATCAGCCCGGGGGCGCCGGCGCCCATCAGATCTGCCACCGGATCTCCCTGAATCAGTTCGCCGTCGATGGCCATCCACCGGATACGCTGCTGTTCTGCGGCGTGGTGGGGCACCTGGTGCATGCGGGGGACTTCACCTCGGGCAACGGTCTGGTGATCTATGACGTGAGTCAGGTGCAGGAGCGTCGGCCCCATCCGCAGATCCGCGTGCTCGGCTCGTTGTACTGGACGGATGGAGACATCGCCATCGAGCCGGATCTGGCCTTCATCAACGGGACGCCGTACGTCGGCGTCGGCGACGAGTGCGGCTCCGGTGGCTGCAGCGACCCGCAGGGCGCGATCGCCGCCTGCCGCGCCGGCCTTGCGCCGAACGGCATGGAGCGGCTCATCGACATCAGCAACCTGGCCCACCCGAAGCTCGTCGCGCAACTGATGCTCGGCGTCGACGATCCGCACAACTGTGCGCTCACCGAACACGACGTCACCGCCACGATGGGCGGTTACGGCTACAGCGTGCACGACTGCACGTTCGACAACCCGCTCGATGCGAAGCTGCTCGCCTGCTCGAGCCACCAGGCGGGCGTGCGCGTCTTCGACATCCACGACCCCTACCGGCCGCGTGAGATCGCCTACTTCAAGGGACCGGCACCGGCGAACCCCGATGAGATCGATCCCGGCTCGCTCCTGAACGTGTTTCAGGGCGTCAGTCCGCCGATCAATTTCGCCTGGTCGAAGGCGCACAGCCGCTTTGTCTGGCGGCATGGGCAGCTGTACCTCTGGGTGACCTCGAGTCACGGTGGCTTCTACACCCTGAAGTTCGAGAATCAGGCGGCCATTGCCCGCCTGAAGCCGATCCCGACGCCCGGCAACGAGGATTACCAGGACTGAACCGGCGCACGCCCCTCGCGTGAGGCCGGTGCGCGCCGCGCGTGACGGTGCGCGGCCTTTGCGCGATGATGCGCCGGGCCGTTCAACCCCGGAGGCGAGTCATGCGACGTTCCCTTGCCATCGCGCTGCTGCTGGCGCTGGTCGGATTCCAAAGTGCCTGGGCGGCGCTGCCCGACGGGGCCCGTGCCCCTCTGTTCACGGCCACCGCCACGCTCGGCGGCAAGACCTACCCGTTCTCGCTCGCCCGGGCGCTGAAGAAAGGTCCGGTGGTGCTGTATTTCTACCTGGCGGCCTTCACCCCCGGCTGCACCCTCGAGGCGCACCTGTTCGCCGAGGCGATGCCGAAGTTCAAGGCGCTCGGCGCGACCGTCATCGGCGTCTCGCATGATTCGATCGCGAAATTAAAGCGCTTCTCGGTGAGTGCCTGCCGCAAGAAATTCCCGGTCGCGGCCGATACCACCGGCCGGATCATGAAGTCTTACGACGCAGTACTGCCGTCGAACCCGATGCTCGCCAACCGGGTGTCTTACGTCATCACCCCGGGCGATCGGGTGTTCTATTCCTACACCAACCTCGATCCGCGGCGGCATGTCGCCAATACCCTGCAGGCGGTTCGGCGCTGGGACGCCGCACATCCACGCCATCCAGCGCACTGAGCCACGCGTCAGTCTGCGAACAGGCGCCTGCCCGTGAGGCACGGGCAGGCGCGATGAGGCCGTCGGCGCGCGCCGGGGAGACCTGACAGGCCGCTCCTCACCGTGGCAGCGTGACTCATCCCCCGGGACGTCATCGACCGAGCACGCGGGTGCGCCGCCTCGGCGAGGACGTACACCGCCGGTCGCCTGCCGGCGATATGTGAACACCATCACAGTCACATCCCGCACCGCCCATCGGCCCTGTTGCGCCGCTGGTCGGCACCGCTCGTGCCGCGCCCGAAGCGCCGGTACAGTGCTCACCATTAGGGGAGCGATGATCAAAACAACCGTGTATCCGCAGCCTCCAATTTGCGAGCCCCGCTCTGCACCCAGCGCAGGTGCGCCCCGCCAGCGTGGCGTCACGCTGTTCGAGCTCGTGATCGTGATGCTCCTCATCGCCATCCTCACCGGCATCGGGATCCCGACCTATCGCTACGTGACCACCTCGAGCCGCATGAGTGCCGAACTCAATGCGCTGCTCGGGGACCTGCAGTACGCCCGCTCGGAAGCCGTGCGTCAGGGACAGGCCGTCACGGTGTGCATCGCCGCGCAGACCACCAGTCCCTACTCCTGCGCCGCCACCGGCACGGAGAACTGGGATCAGGGATGGCTCGTGTTCAGCGATGTCGGGGGCACCAAGAATTACGACAGCAGCGTCGGCGATCAGATGCTGCGCGTGCAGAGCGCGTTCTCCAGCGGCGACACGTTCGCCGACACCGTGGACGTGAATGCCATCAGTTTCAATCGTGATGGCTTCGCCAATCTCGGTGTCGCCCAGATGACCGTCACGCTGAACGACAAATCCAACGACGTGCAGTACACGCGCTGCCTGTACATCAGCCAGTCCGGCATGATGACGACCGCCATGCACTCCACCGACTCCTATTGCCAATGAGACGCACCGGCACACCATCCGCTGCACGCGGCTTCAGTCTGGTCGAGGTCCTGGTCGCCTTGATCGTCGTCTCGGTCGGCCTGCTCGGCATCGCAAAGATGCAGGCGCTGCTCATCGCCGACAGCGGCGTCTCGCGGGTGCGCGCACTGGTGGCACTGGAGGCCTCGAGTCTCGCCGCCTCGATGCATGCCAATCGAGACTACTGGGCGAGCGCACCGGCCGGCCTGACCGTATCGGTCAGCCCGGCGAATTCCCCGGCGGTGAGTGCCTCGGGCGATGCCACCCTCAGCAGCGGCATCAGCGCTGCCATCGCCAATCCGCAGTCCTGCGAATCGACCACCGTCACCTACTGCACGCCGCCGAACATGGCCGGCTACGACCTGGCGCAATGGTCCCTCGCCATGCAGAGCCTGCTGCCGAGCGCCACGAGTCAGATCCTATGTCAGGACGCAAACCTGCAGGTCTACTGCACGATCACCATCAACTGGACCGAAACCCTCGCGAACGCAACCGTCCAGGAGCAAGGCAGTGCGGCGCTGCAGAACCAGTCCTATCAGTTGGTGGTCTCGCCATGAGCCGGCGGATGCACACCCGCAACGCACCGACGCGCCAGCGCGGCTACACGCTCGTCGAGCTGCTGGTCGCCATCGTCATCGCGCTGTTCCTCATCGGCGGGGTGATCATCATCGAGCAGAGCGTGCACACCTCGTATGCCGACCGTTCGGGACTGCAGAAGCTCGATGACGAAGAACGATTCGCCATGACGCTGCTCACCGAGGTCGTGCAATCGGCCGGCTACTACCCGGATCCGGCCACGAACTCAGTCGTCACCGCCTTCCCCGCGCAGAACGCCACGGCACCGAACAACGCCGGCGATGCCCTCACCTTCACCACCGGGCAAACTCTCTACGGGCTGCACGCGACGCAGAGCGCGAACGGTCAGACCTACAGCCTCGACACGCTCGCCGTGCGCTACATGACCGCCAGCGGCGACGGCATTCCGCTCTGCGATGGAACGTCGAACACCAGCGGCGGCAACGTCGACTATACGAACTACTTCTACATCCAGACCGCCCCCGATCCGGATCCGAGCAAGCCGCCGGACAGCTTCCTCTACTGCGCGCTCGAGGCCGGCACCACCTGGACCGCCAACAGCGGAGTGCCGCTGGTGAAGAACGTGGAGTACATGCAGATCGACTACGGCCTGCACGTGAGCTCCGGCTCGATCACCACACCGGGTGATTACGCGGTGAACGTCTACGTCCCGGCCGGCGACATGCAGCCTACGGACTGGAGCGAAGTGACCGCCGTGCGCATCACGGTGACCTTCGTGAACCCCTTGCAGAATGAGGCCGGGCAGCCTCAGACCGTGACCTTCACCAAGGTCATCGACATCATGGGTCGCGCGGGAGGCAATTGAGCATGCGTCGTGCGCACCAACCCCGCGGCTCCCGCGGCATGGTCCTGATCACCACGCTGTTGCTGCTGCTCGTGGTCACCATCCTGGCGCTCGCGATGTTCCGCGGCGTCGGCCTGGAAAACCGCATTGCCGGCAATACTCTCGACAAGCAGCGCGCACTGCAGGGCGCCAATAGTGCCCAGCAGTACGCCGAGCAATGGTTGATCAGCAACATCGAGAGCGTCGCGCCGATGGACTGCTCGAGCGATCCGCAGGCGACCGCATTGCCCGTGATCTGCAACATGCCGCTCGTGAAGCAGGTCGCCGGCGGTCAGGTTGCCGTTGCACCGTGGTACATCAGCGGCACGGCGGTAGGCTTCACCTACAATCCGAACAATCAGCTCACGATCAGCACCACGGGCGGCGCGAACACCTTCTATGGCGCGCCGGTTGCCTACATCGGCGAACTCGGCGAGGACGCCACCATCGCCAACGCCACCGATTACATCGTGGATGCCTGGTCCTACGGCGGCTCCCAATCGACCGTCGCGGTGGTCGAGAGCGTCTACCAGATCATCCGTCCCGTTGCATCCGCCACGAGCCCGTAAGCGCGCGGAGGTATTTCCATGTTGCGCCACAAAATCTGGATCGCCGCACTACTTTTCGCAGCGCTGGCGCTGAGGTGCCTGCCCGCTGACGCCACGGTGAATGTGCAGGAGAATTTCACCGGAACGGCCACCGAGAACCCGTGGTATTACTTCAACGGGGCCTGCCTGACCGCCAGCACTACCGGCGGAACGGGCTCGACGAATTATGGACCCGGCAGCCCCCCGGGATGCACTGCAATAGAGTCCAGTTATTACAACCAAAACCTGGTGGGCGGCTACAACGGCACCTCCGGCACCGCCCAAACGTTGCCGGATCCCTCAGGCGATGGCGCGCTGCGCTTCACCAATGGCTGCATTTACGACGGAAATTGCAGCTATGGCGGCAAAGGCGAAAACGGCGCAATCATATCGGCTAATACGTTTTCGACGAACCAGGGCCTCGACATCACCTTCAAGACGGTGACGTATCGGGGCGACTCGGGCGGCGGTAGCGTCCATGACGGCGCTGACGGCATGAGCTTCTTCCTGGTCGACGCCTCGGAGGATTCGATGTGGAGTCCCACCCCGGAAGTCGCGATCGGCTCATGGGGCGGCAGTCTTGGCTACAGCTGCTCGAACTCAAACTCCGATTACCACGGCATGATCGGTGCGTACCTGGGTCTGGGTATTGACGAGTTCGGAAATTTTCTAAACCCAGGCGACAACACCAACAGCGGTCCTGGCTACCAAGGGAACCGCATCGGTATGCGCGGCGCCGGCAACATCAATTGGGCGTGGCTCAGCGCGAACTATCCCAGCGATTACCCACCGAACACTCCCTCATCTGTGCAGCCGGGCGCAGTACAGGCGACCTGCCAAAGCGGCACGCTGTGGGATTATTCGGATCCGAACGACCCACAACAGCTGGCGTCGTCGCCGGTCATGGATTATCCGGCGATCCCCAATGCCTATGCGATCATCGCCAACAAGATTGCGGACGAATATACCTCTGGCGGCTATTCGCGTCAGAATGCCACGCCCATTACGTACCGCCTGAAGATCACATCGAACGGTCTGCTGAGCCTCTGGTACAGCTACAATGGCGGCTCCTGGATCGGTGTGCTCCAGAACGAGAGCATCACGGCGGCGAACGGCCCGCTGCCCTCGCAGCTGCGCTTCGGCTTCGCGGGCTCCACGGGCGGCGACAGCAACATCCACGAGCTGCTGTGCTTCAAGGCGACTCCGGCGACGCAGGCCCAGAGCTCCTCGACGGTCAACCAGCAGGAGTCCTCGCGCGTACAGAACGGCACGCAAGAGTACTTCAGCTACTACGACCCGTCCGACTGGACCGGTGATCTGACTGCCTACAGCTTAGTCGCCACCAGCTCCGGTGGACTCTCGATCGCGACGTCGGCCAATTGGGACGCCTCCTGCGTCCTCACCGGCGTACCGAGCGGCAGCACCTGCGGCAGTACCGGGCAGAACGGTGCGATCAGTCCCGAGTCCCCGTCCACCCGCGCCATCCTCACCTGGAGTGGCACTTCGGGCATCCCCTTCGAGTGGTCGGATCTGACGACATCGGAGCAAAACGCTCTGGATGCCGGTCAAACCACTACCTGGGGCCAGGATCTTCTCCAATACCTGCGCGGCGATCGCTCCAACGAGATCACCCCACAGGCGACGGGTCTGTTCCGCGATCGGGACTCGGTGCTCGGGGACATCGTCGATTCCAGCCCGGCTTGGGTCGGGCCGCCGGCGAAGACGGTGTACAGCGCCTACGAGACGCCCGTCACCTGGCAGGACAAACTCTACCCCACGGCCGTCATGCCGGAGAATTCAGGGCAAAGCTATCAGCAGTACGCCTCGGCCGAGGCGAGCCGCCTCAACGTGGTGTACGTCGGGGCCAACGATGGCCTCCTGCATGCCTTCGCGGCCGGCAACTTCAATTCGAATGGCAGCACGTTCGATAGCGCGAACAACACCGGCGAGGAAATGCTCGCCTACATGCCGCAGACGGTCGTCGCGGACATTCACAACAGCACCAATGTCAACCTCGATTATTCCAACCCTCAGTACGGCCACAACTTTTACGTCGACGCTTCCCCGGGCGTCGGCGACCTGTACTACAACGGCGCGTGGCACACCTGGCTGGTGAGCGGCCTCGGGGCCGGCGGCGCGGAGATCTTCGCGCTCGATGTCACGCACCCCTCGCAATTCAGCGAGAGCAACGCCTCGAGTCTCGTGGTCGGCGACTGGACGCCTGCGACGCTGACCTGCGCGAACGCGTCGAGCTGCGGCTCTAATCTCGGCAATACCTATGGCACCCCGGTGATCCGCCTGCTGCACAACGGCGACTGGGGCATCATCTTCGGTAACGGCCTCGGCAGCACGAGCGGGGATGCCGGCATCTACGTGATGACCGTCAACCCGACCTCGGAGGCGATCTCGACGTACTACCTGTCCACGGGCCAGGCGGGCACGAGCGATGGCATCGCCTATGCCGCCCCGGTCGACATGGACGGCGACCACATCGTCGATTACGTCTACGCCGGGGATTCGAACGGGAACGTCTGGCGGTTCAACCTGACCAGCAACGACCCGACGAATTGGCACGCCAGCGCCGCGCCGATCTTCACCACGCCGAACGGGCAGCCGATCACCTCATCGGTGACGCCGGCGTTCGTGACCAATCCGACGACGAACCAGACCCAGATGATGCTCTATTTCGGCACCGGCGAGAAGACCGCACTGACCAACAGCAGCGCGACCACCTACCAGACCGGAACGCAGTCGTTCTATGGCGTGTGGGACTGGAACCTGTCTGCCTGGAATGCGCACAACCTCACCCAGTTCACGAGCCTCAGCTCGAGCGCCATGATGACGGCCGCCGGGACGAGCACCGACACTCTCGGGATCGCCAATCTCCAGCAGCAGATCGTCTCGGTGGATTCCTCCGGGAATCGCAACGTCACCAGTACGACGCCGATCTGCTGGGCCGGCACCCTCGCCTGTGGCACCACCGGTAACGACCAGTTCGGTTGGTACATCAACCTGCCGGGCAGCAATTCCGCCTACAATCAAACCACCTACGAGCAGGTCGTCTATAACCCGGAGATCGTCGGTACGGCGGTGGTATTCAACTCGACGCTGCCGGGCATCGACTCACCACTCGCCTGCAACACCGGCGCGGACACGGGCTGGACGTACGCCATCGACGCGCGCTCGGGCGGACCGGTCTCGAATTTCTTCATCAACAACGGCAATACGCACACCATTGCCTACCAGTCGAACGCGAGTGGTACGGACTCGGTGGTGACCACCGGTGGCACCGGATCGACTCCAGTCGATTATTATCTGGTCTACCAGACCAATACCGGTCAGCACAACATCCAGCAGATCACCGTTCAGGGTACCCCGATCGGGCTGCCCGAGACCTGGATCGAGCTGCGCTAGGAACCTGCCATGATGTACCGTGAACGGACCACACCGCACCTGCAGCCCTGCGACCCGAGCGCCGGCTTCACGCTGATCGAGCTGATGATCACGCTGCTCGTGATCTCGATCCTCTCGGCCATCGCGTATCCGATCTACGAGCACCAGGTGGTCGAATCGCGCCGCACCGAGGCCCGCTCGGCGCTGCTCGAGCTCGCCGCCCGGGAAGAGCGCTACTACGCCACCATGAATGCCTACACCACCAATGCGGGGCAGCTCGGCTATACCGGCAGTTGGCCCATCACGATCGGCAGTGACGGTTTCTACGAGATGGAGCCACCGACGGTGAGCACCAATCCGCCCGCCTACATCCTCACCGCCGTGCCGGTCCCGGGCACCGTGCAGCAGCAGGAGGATACGACCTGCGCGACGTTTTCGGTCAACTCCGCGGGCGTCGAGTCCTCGACCGCCGTCGGTGGCATCACCAATCCGACCGGGACCTGCTGGTAGCGACTGCGGGTACGGCGCCGGGTCTTCCCGGCGCCGTACCCCGCGCAGGGCGGCTCAGCGGCGCGGTGCGAAGACCTGGATGCACCCTCGCGGGCAGGGGCTGCCCGAGCCCCCGGCGATCGGCACGAACACGCGACCGCTGCGCGCATCGGCCGCGACCGAATGGGCGTGCGGACCGGTCGGAATGTTCCCCAGCCAGCGATCGGTCTGCGAGTCGACCACCCCGAGCACCGGTCCACCGGTGTTCGCGACGGCCGCGAGGTAGTAGCGGTGTGCGCGCAGGTCGGACCAGACCTCATCCGATCCGCCAACCTGCGGCAGACGCGCCACGATCCGCCCGCGGGTGCTCATGACGAACGAGCGGGCCGGAAAGCCCGCCGCGACCCCATCGTCACTGCAGCCGAGCAGCAGATGATGGTGGGGACCGAGCGCCAGACCCGCCGGCATGCAGCGGGCCACCGGCATGAAGCGCAGGAGCGTGCGCGTGCGCGGATTGATCACCGCCACCGCACCGCGCGCCTTGTCGTGATCGAGCGAGGGGACCGACAGATAGATCAGTCCCGTGGCCGGATCCCACACCGGCTGCTCCGCCCCATCGGTGGCCTGGCGCAGCACCACCCGCCCGACCACCCGGCGCGTGCGGGTGGAGATGAAGGTCACGAACGGCGGATCGTCGGCGTTGTTCACGGCGACCACGAGATGATCGCGCGGATCGTAGGTCATCTCGTCGGTGCGTCGGTGTCCGCCGGTGGAGATGCTCGCGATGACCTTGCGGGTGCGCAGGTCGACCACCTTGACGGTGCTGTCGCCGTCACCGGCCCAGAACTCGTGGCGCCCGACCGCCACCACGCCGTTCGGCCCGGCGGCATCGAAACCCTGGGCCGGATTGAACCCGGCGAACCCCGTGGCACGGCCGATGAACGCATCCGTGGCGGCGTTGAAGAAGTCGAGTCCGTGATTGGAGCGATCCGAGAGCGCATACACGCCGTCGGCATTGACCTCGCTGATGTCGAACACATCGAGCGGCGCTCCGGGCACGCGCAGCGTCGCGATGTGCTTCAGCGGCGGCAGGGGAACGGCGGCGCGTGTGGCCGGACACTGGAGGGCCACCGCGGCGGCGAGCGCCACGAGCGGCCCAAGAGCACGTTTCATCGGCATGAGACCTGACCCTCTGTTCGGATGGTTCTGTTCGGATGGTAATGGGCCCTGCGACGATAGCCCTGCAGTGCTGACCAAGTCCTGACGCCTTTCGGAGCCTCCGCGGCTTGACGGACCGGGTGGACGTCCCCACCGTAGGCGGAACCGACCGCCCCGCAGAGGGGTCGAATCGCCGGGACTTACCGTCCCGGAACCGTTCATTACCGGAGCGCACCATGGATTATCAGACCGCCGAAAACCAGGCCTTGCAGCTGCAGAACCAGGCCGACCAGGTCGGCCAGGGCATCAAGGGCCTCGCCGAGAAACTGCAGCGCACCGTCACCGATCCGGCGATCGGGCGCGACCTGATGCTCGATCTGCGCGAGACGGCGCTCGCCGTGCAGAATCAGAACCAGTCGGCCCTGATGCTCATCCAGCAGATGGCCGAGTATATCCACGCCCTCGAATCGCACCTGAACGCGCAGCCGCAGCCGACCTACCAGACCCGCGGCTGGGCGTCCCAGCCCTACGCCGGCGGCGGCGGCTTCATGGGCAATGTGATGTCGGGGCTCGGCATGGGCGCCGGGTTCGGACTGGCGAGCGACCTGGTGGGCAGCCTGTTCAGCGCCCTCTGAGCGGCGCGCCCTGCGGCGGCCCGGACCGGCTCTGCGGTCCGGGCATGCCATACTTCAGGCCTCCGTTCTCGCCATCGTCGAGGAGGCCGCGTGCCTAAGCCCCCGCCGTCCCTCCCCGCCGCGACCCCGATGCTCGCGCCCTTCGGCGGCGAGCGGTCCTGATGCCGATTTTCACGGTGATCTCGGCGGTGATCGCCGTGGTCGCCCTCAGCGCCTACGCCAATCACAAGCTGGTGCACCTGCCCGACTCGATCGGCATCACCGCGGTGGCGCTGCTGGTGTCGGTGGGTACGGTGGGCGTCAGCCCGTTCGTGCCGCAGGTGGCGGCCTGGGGCGGTGAAGTCGCCCGCGGAGTGAACTTCCCCGCCCTGGTGTTCCACGGGCTGCTCGGGCTGCTGCTCTTTGCCGGCAGCCTGCACGTCGATGTGCTCGCCCTGCGCAGAGCGCGCGGGATGGTGCTGCTGCTGGCCACCGTGGGCGTGCTGATCTCCACCGCGCTCATCGGCGGTGCCTTCTACGGCCTCGCCCGTCTGCTCGCACTGCCGCTGACGCTGCGCGAGAGTCTGCTGTTCGGCGCGCTGATCTCCCCGACCGATCCGATCGCCGCGCTCGGGCTGCTCAGCAAGGCGCAGGTCCCGCACTCGCTGCTCACCCAGATCACGGGGGAGGCGCTCTTCAACGACGGCACCGGCGTGGTGCTGTTCATCGTGCTGCTCGGGCTGAGCGGGACGCAGGCGCCGAGCGTCGGGCACGTCGCGGTGCTCTTTGCGCGCCAGGTCGTCGGTGGTCTCGCCTTCGGGGCGCTCGTGGGATATGCGGGCGTTGCCTTGCTGCGCACCGTGGAGAGCCCCGCCGTGGAAATCCTCATCACCCTGGCACTCGCCACGGCCGGCTACGACGCTGCGCTCGCTCTGGGGGTCTCGGCGCCCATCGCCACGGTGGTCATGGGGCTCGCCGTCGGGGGTGACGGGCGAGCCTTCGCCCTCGCCGCACCGACGCGTGCGCGGCTGCTGCAGTTCTGGCAGCTCACCGACGAGTTGCTCAACCTGCTGCTGTTCGGTCTGGTCGGGTTGGAACTCACCGCGCTCGCCGGCACGGTGCAGACCGATCTGCTCCCGGCGGCGCTCGCCCTGCCGCTCGTCCTCGCCGCGCGCTTCGTGAGCGTTGGCCTGCCGACGCTGCTGCTGCGGCCGTTCCTGAAGTTCGAGCCGCACTTCGTGAAACTCATGACCTGGGCCGGGCTGCGCGGTGCACTGTCGGTGGCGCTCGCGCTCTCACTGCCCGTCGGGCCGGCCCGCAATCTGATCGTGACCGCGACCTACCTGATCGCGATTTTCAGCATCCTCGTGCAGGCGACCACCGTCGAGCCGCTGGTCCGGCGCTGGAACCGCGAGGGCGCCTGAGGCGCCCTCGCCGCTCGGTCAGGTCCAACCGCCGTCGCCGCCACCACTGTCCCAGCCGCCACCACCACCGCCTCCGCTGCCGTCGTCCCAGGAACCCGGATCGTTCAGCCCGAAGTCGTTGCCGCCGGCATCCGCATTGGCCTGCGGGTCGAACGCCGGTGCGGCACCCGCGTCCGGAATGATCCCGCCGCCGCCGGAGTTGCCCTGGAGCAGATGTCCGACCACCGCCTCACCGGCCGCGACCCCCGCGCCGATCGCGAGGCCCGACGCCACGCTGCCCATCAGCCCGGAACCGCCCGGCGCATAGCCCGGCCCGTAGCCGGGGCCGTATCCCGGGGGCACGCTCCCGGGCGGATACCCGCCGGGAGGATACCCACCCGGTGGGGCTGCCATGCCGCCGGGCATCATCCCGCCGCCGTAGGGACTTCCATAGGCGGCGGCCGCCGCCATGCGCCGGCGCACGATCATCCAGACCACCAGCACCCCGACGATGAGCAGCAGCGCCCAGCCCAGATGCGCCGAGTGTCCGCGGTGCGCGGCACGCACCCGCCCGCTGCTCACGCCGAGTTCCCGCTGCAGCTCAGCGACCGCCCGCGCATTGGCGAACGGCAGTCCCGGCGCGAGCGCCTGGGCCTGCGCGAGCTGGGCGCGGGCGAGGCCGAAGTTCCCGGCCCGGGCCTGGACCTCGGCCGCCACGAAGTGCGCCTTGGCGCTCGTGGGATGATCCTTGACCACCTGGGCCACCATCTGCTGGGCCTGGGCGATGTTGCCGGAGCGGACCGCGAGGTAAATCTGGTGCGCACTGGGGTCGGCGGCGAGCGCCACGCCCGAGATCAGCGCCAGGCATACCCCGAGCGGCAGTCGAAATCGCGTTGACATCATGTTGCGTCGTCTCAATGGCGGACCGGCAGGGTCCGGGAGCGCAACCCACAGACACCCGGTGGTGCCCGCAGGCCACGACGAGAATATGGGGTCGTGCCGCGGCGCACACAAGGCCCGGCATCCGCGGGCCTCAGCGCCGCCGCATCCGCTCAGGCCCGTCGGGTCCACCCGACCGGCCGCACGCTGCGGGGCTCACGGATGCGCTGCAGCCTGGTGCTCGAGCGACGCGGGCGAGACCTCGTCCTGCGCCGCCTCCAGGAGCGAGCGGACGTGCGCGCGTGCGCGCCGGCAGGCCGTCTCGAGATCCGCCCCCGCGGCGAGCGCCGCCGCCAGTGCCGAGGCGAGCGCACAGCCCGTGCCGCGCCGTCCCATGGCGAACCGTGCCCCGGACAGCCACACCGGCTCGGCCCCGGGGCGCACGAGCAGATCCGCCGCCGCCGCGCCCGCGGCGTGTCCGCCCTTGATGAACACCGCCTGCGGCCCCTGCGCCAGCAGTCTGCGGCCCCAGTCGATCAACCGCGCCGCGTCCGGTGCAGCATCGAAGATCCCCTCGGCGCACAACGCGGCCGCCTCCGGAATGTTGGGCGTCAGCACGGTGGTCCGCACCAACAGCCGCGCCCGCAACCGCTCGAAGCCCGGATCCTGCAGCAGCGCAGCACCCGAGGAGGCGTGCAGCACCGGATCGAGCACGAGGGGGACGGCCGGGGCCTGCTGCAGAGCATCGGCGACGGCCTCGAGCGTGGCGCGATCCACCAGCATGCCGATCTTCACCGCTCCGATCGGCCGCGTCGCGAACGCCGCCTCGATCTGGGCGCGCACCTGCGCCGGCGGCACCGGGTACACGCCGAGCACGCGCGCATCGGTCTGGGCCGTCACCGCCGTGAGCGCGCAGAGCGCATCGGCGCCCATGAGCTCGAGCGTGCGCACGTCGCGGGCAAGACCCGCCCCGCCGCTGCTGTCCGATCCGGCAATCACCAGCACCGCGGGACGTCGACCCATGCCGTTACGCTCCGAACGCGACCAGGACGACCTCACGGCTCTCCCGCGCGAGCAGCCGGCGGCCGGCCTGCCAGGCGCGGATCCCCGAGCGACAACACAACACCACCCGGTCCGACTCGGGCAGCGGCTGCGCGCCGAGCGCCTCGACCGACAGGCGTCGCGCCTGCGCCAGGGATGACACCGGCGCTTCCTCGAGACTGCGCAGATCGATCACCAGGTCGCTCGGGCGCACCTCTTCAGGGGCGATGAAGCGCAACTGCGGCTCGGCCGGTTCGCTCGCAGCGGTGAAGCCGAACCCGCCAAAGCGCAGCGTGGCCAGATCGACGCTGACCAACCGCCCGAGCACCGACGGGGCGAGCTGCAGCAGATACGCGAGCGTCAGGTGCGCTTGCAGCGTTCCGAGCACCCCGACCGCGCTGCCGAGCACCCCGTTCGTCGCACAGGAGCCCGCGCTCTGCGGCATGTGCGGAAACACCGCTCGATAACTCGGCGCGCCGCCGCAGAACACCCCCGCATAGCCGGCCAGACCGAGCACCGAGGCGCTGATCAGTGCCGTGCCACGACGATGACACTCATCGCTGAGGATGTAGGTGAGCGCGAGGCTGTCGGCGGCATCGACCACCACGTCGGCGCGCGCGCACCATTCGGGCGCATTGAGCGGCGTGAGCCGCTCGATGACCCCGCGGATCGACACCTCGGGGTTCAACGCGGCGAGGCTCGCGGCCGCGACGCTCGCCTTCGGCGCCCCGAGGTCGCTCATCCGGTAGAGGGGCTGGCGGTGCAGATTCGACAGCTCCACCTGATCCGGATCGAGGACCTCGATCTGCCCGACCCCCGCGGCGCAGAGGTATTCCAACACGGCGCAGCCGAGCCCGCCGGCGCCGACGACGAGCACCCGGGCGGCCGCGAGGCGCGCCTGGCCCGCCGCCCCGACCTGTGGCAGCACGCTCTGGCGCGCGTAGCGCTCGCTCATGCGCCGCCCTCGCCCGCCGCCACCCACGCGCGCATGCGCGCCTCGGGATCGGGGTGACGCACGATGTCATTGACCACGGCGGCAGAATGGGCCCCGGCGGCAAACACGCCCGCCAGCCGCTCGAGCGTCAGTCCGCCGATCGCCACCAACGGGCACGATCCGATGCGCCGTTTCCACTCCCCGATGCGCCCGAGGCCCTGCGGCGCGAACGGCATCACCTTCAAGAGCGTCGGATAGATCGGCCCGAGCGCCACGTACTGCGGCTCGAGCGCCAGCGCGCGCTCGAGCTCGTGCTCATCGTGCGTGCTGATGCCAAGACGCACACCGGCACGGCGCAGCGCCGGCACGTCCGCGCCGTCGAGATCGTCCTGGCCGAGATGCACGTAATCGCAGTCTTCCTCGAGGGCGAGCTGCCAGTAGTCGTTGACCACGAGCTGCGCACCGGCGCGCGCGCAGAGTGCGCGCGCAGAGCGGATCTGCTCGCGCAGCGGCGCGTGCGGATCCTTGATGCGCAGCTGAATCAGCCGCACCCCGCAGGGCAGGAGCCGCGCCACCCACTCGGCACTGTCCACGACCGGATAGACGCGTGCGAGCATCAGCTGAGCAGCGCGGTGCCCACCACCGGGCTCGAGGGCACCGCCATGTCGCGCGGCTCGATCGGGCCGGCGAGAAACCCCTCGCGCCCGGCGATCACCGCCTGCGCGAACGCGCCGGCCATGCGGGCCGGATCGGCCGCCTGCGACACCGCGGTGTTGATCAACACCGCATCGAAGCCGAGCTCGAGCGCCTGCGCGGCATGCGAGGGCACGCCGATGCCCGCATCGATGATGAGCGGCACCTGGGCGAAGCGCGCGCGCAGCGCCTTCAAGCCGAACAGGTTGTTCAAGCCGTGACCGGAGCCGATCGGCGAGCCCCAGGGCATCAGCACCCGGCAGCCGGCCGCGACCAGCCGCTCGGCCACGGTGAGATCCTCGGTGGTGTACGGAAACACCTCGAAGTCCTCCGCACACAGAATGCGCGCGGCCTCGACCAGCCCGAACACATCCGGCTGCAGCGTGTCCTCCTCGCCGATCACCTCGAGCTTCACCCAGCGGGTGCCGAACACCTCGCGCGCCATGTGCGCGGTGGTCACCGCTTCCTTCACGGTGTGGCAGCCGGCGGTGTTGGGCAGCACGCGCACGCCGAGCTCGCGCACCAATGACCAGAACGCCTGGCCGGCCCGCTCCCCGGCGGCCTCGCGCCGCAGAGAGACCGTCACCACCTCGGTGCCGCTCGCCTGCACCGCCTCGGTGAGAATCGCCGGTGAGGGGTAGCGGGCGGTCCCGAGCAACAGCCGGGAGCGCACCGGCACGTCATAGAGCGTGAACATTCACCCTCCTTGCATGGGCGCGAGAATCTCGAGTCGATCGCCCTCGGTGAGTGCCGCCGCGGGGCGCTCCGGTGCCGGCACGAACTGGCCGTTCACCGCCGTGGCGAGCACCGCGTCGGCGAACCCGAGTTCGGTGAGCGCCGCGGCGAGATCCCCGGCGCGCACCTCGCGCCACTCGCCGTTCACCTGCAGGTTCACTGCATCACCTCCGGAGCCTCGCGTCCCTCGAGCACGAACTCCGCCGCTCGGCGCGCCAGCGCCGGGGCGGCCAGGAACCCGTGCCGGAACAGACCGTTGACGTACAGCGTCCCGTTGCGGCGCGTCAGCCGCGGCAAATTGTCCGGGAAGGCCGGACGCACGCCGGTGCCGATCTCCACGATCTCCGCCTCGCCGAACCCCGGGTGCAGCGCGTAGGCGGCGCCGAGCAGCTCGAGCATGGCGCGTGCCGAGATGCGACTCGCCTGATCGCTCTCGATCATGGTCGCCCCGATCATGTAACGGCCCTCGCCGCGCGGCACGATGTACACCGGCGTGCGCGGATGCAACACGCGGATGGTGCGCGTCAACGTCACGTCCGGCGCCTGCACGTGCAGCATCTCGCCCTTGACCCCGCGCAGGTCGGTGAGCACCGCGCGCGCCCCGAGTCCGGTGCAGTCGATGACGCAGTGGCCTTCCTCGGCGCCTGCCGGCGGCGTGTCGGCGCCGAAGCGGATCGTGCCGCCGAGGCCGGTGAGCCGCTCGGCGAGCGCCGCCAGCGCCGCGCGCGGATCGATGTACGCCTCTTCCGGAAAGAACAGGCCCTGCTCGAACCGGTCCTCGAGATCCGGCTCGAGGGCCGCGATGCCCGCCGCATCGAGCCAATGGTAATGCTCGGTGCGCCGCGCGAACTGCTTCAGCTCCGCCGTGTCGCGCGCATGCGCCAGCACCAGCGTGCCGCGCCGCACCATGGCCGGGTAGCGCTCGGCCCACCAGGTGAAGCCCTCATCGCCGAGCGCCACGATGTGCGCCGGGGAACTGACGCGCTCGCACCAGGGCGCGAGCATCCCGCCGGCGAACCAGGAGCAGCCCGCCCGCTCGAGGCTCGCGGCGCGCTCGAGGACCTCGACGAGCGCGCCGCGCTCGGCGAGCTCCACCGCGCAGGCGAGGCCCGCGACCCCCGCACCGATGATCGTGGCGTGCATGGCTCAGCCCTCCTTCGGCGCCGGGACGTAGAGTTCCGCGCCGCCGGCGCGGAACTTCTCGGCCATCTCCTGCATGCCCTGCTCGCGCGCCTCGGCGCGCAGCTCCTGGGAGATGCGCATGGAGCAGAACTTCGGGCCGCACATGGAGCAGAAGTGCGCCACCTTGTGCGCCTCCTTCGGCATCGTCTCGTCGTGGAACGCGCAGGCCGTATCCGGATCGAGCGACAGGTTGAACTGATCCTCCCAGCGAAAATCGAAGCGCGCGCGCGAGAGCGCGTCGTCGCGCTCCTGCGCCCCGGGGTGTCCCTTGGCCAGATCCGCCGCGTGCGCGGCGATCTTGTAGGTGATGACGCCGGTCTTGACGTCATCGCGATCCGGCAGGCCCAGATGCTCCTTCGGCGTGACGTAGCAGAGCATCGCCGTGCCGTACCAGCCAATCATGGCCGCACCGATCGCCGAGGTGATGTGATCGTAGCCCGGTGCGATGTCGGTGGTCAGCGGCCCGAGCGTGTAGAACGGCGCCTCGCCGCAGTGCTGAAGCTGTTTGTCCATGTTCGCCTTGATCTTGTGCATCGGCACGTGGCCGGGGCCCTCGATCATGACCTGGCAGTCGTGCCGCCATGCGATCTGGGTCAATTCTCCGAGCGTTTCGAGCTCGGCGAACTGGGCCGCATCGTTGGCATCGGCGATCGAGCCCGGTCGCAGGCCGTCGCCCAGGGAGAAACTCACGTCATAGGCGCGGCAGATCGCGCAGATCTCCTCGAAGTGCTCATAGAGGAAGCTCTCGCGGTGATGCGCCAGGCACCACTTGGCCATGATCGAGCCGCCGCGCGAGACGATGCCGGTGACGCGCCGGGCGGTGAGCGGCACGTGCGCCAGGCGCACCCCGGCATGGATGGTGAAGTAATCGACGCCCTGCTCGGCCTGCTCGATCAGCGTGTCGCGGAACACCTCCCAGGTGAGCGCCTCGGCGACCCCGCCGACCTTCTCGAGCGCCTGGTAGATCGGCACCGTGCCGATCGGCACCGGCGCATTGCGCAGGATCCACTCGCGGATGGTGTGGATGTTGCGCCCGGTGGACAGGTCCATCACCGTGTCGGCACCCCAGCGGATCGCCCAGACGAGCTTCTCGACCTCCTCGGCCATCGAGGAGCTGACCGCGGAGTTGCCGATGTTGGCGTTGATCTTCACCAGGAAGTTGCGCCCGATGATCATCGGCTCGAGTTCCGGGTGATTGATGTTGGCCGGAATGATGGCTCGGCCGGCGGCCACCTCGGCGCGCACGAACTCCGGGGTGACGTAATCGGGGATGCTCGCGCCCCAGTCCTCGCCGTCGCGCGCCGCGGCGACGGCGCGTTCGCGTCCGAGGTTCTCGCGGATCGCGATGAACTCCATCTCCGGGGTGATGATCCCGGCGCGGGCATAGGCGAGCTGCGTCACGGCCCGGCCGTCCCGGGCGCGCAGCGGCGGCGCGGTGGCGGCGAAGACGTCCGCGCCGGCTCCACTGGTGCCATTGTCCTCCGGGCGCACGCGTCGGCCCTCGTAGCGCTCGACGTCCCCGCGCGCGATGACCCACGGCTCTCGCAGGCGCGCCAGACCCCGCTCGATGTCGATGTGCACGGCAGAGTCGGTGTACGGGCCGGACGCGTCGTACACCGTCAGCGGCGATTCACCGCTCGAGGGGTGCAGCGCGATCTGGCGCATCGGCACGCGTACATTCGGATGCAGGCGGCCCTGCACGTGGATCTTGCGGGACGCGGGCAGCGCGTCGGCGACGACTTTGGGAACGGCATTCATCGGGCAGGCTCCTAGATGCGGATCAACCGCAGGAGACCCAGCCACACCACCGAGAGAAAGCACGCGAGCAGAACTTTCCTACGCCAGCATGAACTGGATCAGGTTCGAAGGGTCGCCGCGCCGCGCCCGCAGGCGCCGTCGGCCTCTCAGCCCCTTGCCGGGGCTCCCCTAGTCACGCGAGCGACGATAGTACGGTGCCGCCTACCGGTCAACGGCGCAATGTCAGCGCCGGCAGCGGACGGGTGCCCTCGCGCCGCACGGCCTGCAGGAGGTGCGGGCGCAGCCCGAGCAGGCGCAGGATCGTGGGCGCAATCTGCACGGTGCGCACCGCGCCGAAGACGGTACCGGGCGTCAGCTGCGGGTTCGCCACGAGGAGCGCGACGTGCCGGTCGTCCTGATGGAACCCGCCGTGCTCGGCGATCTTGCCCACGTGGTTGGCGTAGATGACCCCCGCGCGCGGCTCGAGAATGAAGTCCGGCGCCCGCGAGTCGGTGCGCGGATTGCCAAAGAGCGCATCGAGCTCAGGGCCGCTGTAGAACGTGCCGATGCCGAGATCGGTGCCGGCGGCCTGCTGGGCGATCAGGCTCGCGATCACCTGGCGCACGCGTCCCCGGTACGCCGGGGTCAGCCACTCGAGCAGCACGTCATCGGCGACGTGGAAGCGGTTCGCCGCGCCGAGCTTCTCTAGCGCGGGCGTGAGCACCGTGCGGTCGGAGATGATCTTCACCTCTGAGCGCGCGAGCGGCGTGTTGCCGCTCTTGGCACTGATGATGAGCACGGTCGAGGCGGCGAGCCCGCGGCGGCGCAGCGCCGCGACCATCCGACCGATCGAGCGATCGACGAACGCGAGGGCGGCGGTGAGCTTCGCGCTCGGCACGGCACCGGGTGCCCGATAGCCGCCCGAGGGGCGCTTCTGCGCCACGTTGACGGCCTGGAAGTCCATCCCGAACAGCGCCGGGGTGCCGACGCGCCGGGTGCCGGTGTGATCGAAGCCGTCGATTTCGTGGATCAGCGCGCGCACCTTCAGGCGGTCGTAGCGCTGGATGGCGGCGGTCGAGTCCTGAAAGGCGTGCCGCGGATCGATCAGTCCTGCACCGCCCGGGCCGGTGAGCGCCAGGTTGGCGCGCGAGAGAATGGCATGCACCTCGGGGGCGTAGAAGTCATCGATGTTGCGCCCGGGACCCTCCTCGGGGCGGCCCGGACCGTTCAGGATGTCGTAGGCCGGATGCTTGTCGATCCAGGCGGTGCGCAGGCCATGCGCATGCAGCACACCGAACACGGTGTTGACGCGCAGATAGTTGTGCGGCCAGAGCGGCGCGCAATGACCGTGGCGCAGCCGCTCGGGCAGGCGCTGCGGATCGATGGCCGTGGCGCTGTTGCCGGTGAGCCCCTGCGGGCTGCCCCCATCGAGTCGGGCCTCCTCGAGATCGAGCTTGCCGGTGAGGCGCACGACCGCCCCGCGCGCACCGTGGCACTGCGAGCCGGCCGGGTACAGCGCCCGATCGAAGGTATGGTCGTAGTAGACGCCCGTGACCCGCGGCGTTCCGCCGCTCACCTGGGCGATCATGCCCGGAAAGGAATCCGACGGTCGGGTGGTCATCGCGTCGGTGTAGGTGACCCCGTGACGGGCCAGGGCCGCGAGGTGCGGACAGGTCCCGGCGGCGATGCAGCGCGCGAGATCCTCCTGGTGGAGGCCGTCGACGCTGATCAGCAGCACGTGCCGGATCGGCACCACGGACGTCTGCGCCTGTGCCCGGGGGGCGAGCAGGGGCAGGACGGCAAGCAGCGCGGCAAGCCGCGCGAACGGGCGATGGGCACGCATCGGTCACTCTATCTTTGCAGTTTTGCGACAGCGCGCCGCAGGGTAATGACGGGATGTGACAGTGGCGTGACAGCCGTCCTGCCTCCCCGTCGGGCATTGGAGCGCGACCCGATGCTGCTGCACGGGCGCGCTCCCGCCTCCCATCGCTCGGTCGACCTCCGGGACCGAACGGGACCGTATGCGCGGCGTGCCCGTGCGATCCCGAGTGCACGCCTCACGCGTCCTCGGCGAACTCAGGCCGAGGACGCTGTTCCACGACCGCCTGCGACGGCCGTGTCGGGCCGCCGTCCGTCAGTCGCGATGCACCGAGTGGCTCGCCTGCCCGCCCTTGCGACCGGCCTCGGCGGCGAGCTGGCGGTTCTGGGAGAAGCTGCGCTTCTCGTCCGGAACGCTCTGTCCGCCCTTGCGACCGGCCTCGGCCGCGAGGCGCCGGTTCTGGGAGAAGCTGCGCTTCTCGTCCGGAACGCTCTGCCCGCCCTTGCGGCCGGCTTCGGCGGCGAGGCGTCGGTTCTGGGAGAAGCTGCGTTTCCCGTCCGGCACGGCTTTGCCGCCCATGCTGGCGATCTGCCGCTGACGTTCCTGACTCATGGACGCGAATCCACGCCCACTGGTGCCCTTCTGGACCTGCGATCCCTCATGAGCTGGCTGAATCATGAGCGCTCTCCTTCGATGGGGACTCAGAAACCGGTTCCGAAGAACCCGCGGCGGCACCGCCGCCGCTCAACATAAGACTACTCCAAAGGCGATTCAGTTCCTGCAACGGTAACGCCCGCGAAGGCAGGCCCGTTCAGCCCCGGGATGATTTTGCCAATTTTTCGGGAGATTGCGGCTTTTTCGGCGCCATCTTGGCATCGATCGCAGCAATTTCCCGTTTCAACACGATCTGCACGTCCGGCGGCGGCTGCATGGCGAGCAGCTGCGTGAAGCGCGAGCGCGCCAGCGTGAGGTCCCCGCGGCGCATCGCCTCGGCCGCCCCGAAGAACAGCGCCTTCGGAGAATCCGGCTCGAGCACCAGCGCTCTCTCGATCAGCTGCCCGGCCGGCCCGTCGAGCGTCGCATCGTGGATCAAGATCATCGCCTCGGCCTCCCCGATCAGCGCCGGCGCGCTGCGCCCGCCGGCGACCCGATCGGCATGGCGGAAGGCGCGCACCGCGAGCGGGTACTCCTGCAGCACGACGTAGGACTTACCGAGCTTCAGCCACGCATCGAGATCGCGCGGATGCGCATCGAGGTGGTCGATCAGCTGCTCGATCGGACTCTGCGGGGAGTCGATGCCGGGATTGAGGCGCCACGACCAGGTGCTGAAGTGCACATACAGCGCCGTCGCGCCGCCGGCGAGCAGCACGCACGAGCCGAGCGCCGCCCAGAGCGCCGGTGCCTGTTGGGTGCGCAGCGGGCGGATCAGCGGGATCAACACCACCCCGACGGCCATCGCCGTGAGCAGCGTCGCGAGCAAAATGAATACGATCATCAGGTGTGCTTCCGCGGCCCGGTGAGGCCGTCATCGAAACTCTCGTCCTCGTCATCGCCCTCGACGGCCGCGGCGCGCCCGCGAATGAACGCCAGCGCACTCACCGCGCCGATCACCAGCAGCACGAGCGGAGTGAGCCACAGCCAGGCGGTTTTCAACACGAACGGCGGTTTGAACAGGATGAAGTAACCGTAGCGCGCGACGAAGAAATGGCGGATCTGTGCATCGGTGTCCCCGGCGAGCAGCATCTGGCGGATCTGCCGGCGCATGTCGGCCGCGAGGCTCACCGGGGAGTTCGCCAGCGACTCATCCTGACACTGCATGCAGCGGAAGTTGTGGATCAGTCGCTCGTAACGCGCCTCGAGCGCAGCCGTGGGCATGCGGGTCGGAGCGAGAGCGTGGGCGAACGGCGCGGCCAGCAGCGTCACCACCGTCAGCAGCAGAGCAGCGAGCGGCGCGCGGCGACTCATGAGCCGGACACCGCCTGCCCGGCCCGCAGCCGCGGCAGGAAATCCCGCGCCCACGCGCCGGGGGTGATCGGGCCGATGTACTTGTACACGATGATGCCCTGTGGGTTGACGATGAAGGTCTCCGGCGCGCCGTACACGCCCCAGTGGATGGCCTCGAGTCCGCCCGGATCGAACGCGATCTGCTGATACGGGTTGCCGCGCTGCTGCAGGTAGTGGATGGCCGCGCTGCGGCTGTCCTTCCAGTCGAGCCCGATCACCGGCACCACGCCGGTGTGCGCGATGGCAAGCAGCTCCGGGGACTCGATGCGACAGGAGATGCACCAGGTGCCCCACACGTTCAGCAGATACCAGTGCCCGCGCAGCGCCGCGTTGCTCACCGGGGTCTGCGGATCGGCGAGACTCGGCAGCGTGAAGCTCGGCGCCGGCTTGCCGATCAGCGGCGAGGGCACGAGATCCTTGCGCGGCGCCTGGTGCAGCCCGAAGGCGAACACCACGACGATGACGGCAAACACCGCCAGCGGTGCGAAGTAGCGCATCATGGGCTCGAGCCCCCCGCCGGCAGCGCACCGTCCGGCGCCGCCTCGCGCGCCTCGGCGAGCCGGTAGCGTCGGTCGGTAATGGCGAGCAGCCCGCCGGCGGCCATGATCAGCGCCCCGATCCAGATGTACAGCACCAGCGGCCGGACCTGCAGCCGGAAGCTCCAGCGCCCATCGCCGAGATCCTGGCCCAAGGCGACCAGGATGTTGCTGCCGCCGTTGATGTCGATCGCCGAGTGCGTCGTGACCATGTGCTGCACCCAGTAGGTGCGCTTCTGCGGATACATCACGGTCACGGGGTGCCCGTTCCGGGTGACGAGGATCTTCGCCTCGGCCCCGCCGTAGTTCGGGCCGTGCACCGGCTTGATGCGCTCGAACTGGAACGTGTAGCCGCCATCGCGGGCACTCATGCCGCGTGTGAGCGCGACGTCCTGTTCGGCCGTGAACCCCTGCACGGCGGTCATGGCGATCACGAACACGCCGAGCCCGATGTGCGCGACGGTCATCCCCAGCACCGCACGCGGCACGGCGATGCGCCGGCGCAGCCGGTCGATCGGATCGATCAGCGAGGCGAGAATGATCCACGCCCCGAGCGTCATGCTCACCGGGGAGAGGATGCCGGCGCCGGTGAACACCCCGAAGGCCACCGCGCAGCCGATCAGCGCCGCCGCCGCGAGCGCGATCAGCAGCGTGCGGCCGCGCTCACCGAGTCCGCCGCGCTTCCAGCGCGCGTGGATCCCGAGCGGCAGCAGCGCAAGGAGCGGCAACATCGAGACCAGGAAGGTGGGGTTGAAGTACGGCGGGCCGACCGAGAGTTTGCCCAGATGCAGCGCGAGGGAGATGATCGGGGCCATCTCGCCGGCGAAGACGGTGCCGCAGGCGGTCACCAGCAGGATGTTGTTGAAGAGCAGGAACGACTCGCGCGCGCTCAGCTCGAAGCCCGCCTCGGACTGCATCTGCGGGGCGCGCCAGGCATAGAGCGCGAGCGCCGCGCCGATCATGATCACGAGGAAGGTGAGGATGAACTCCCCGCGGCCCGGACTGGCCACGAACGAGTGCACCGAGATCAGCACCCCGGAGCGCACGAGGAAGGTGCCGATCAGGCTCAAGGAGAACCCGAGCACCGCCAGCAGCAGCGTCCAGCTCTTGAACAGGCCGCGCTTCTCGGTCACCGCGAGGGAGTGGATGAGCGCGGTGCCCATCAGCCAGGGCATGAACGAGGCGTTCTCGACCGGATCCCAGAACCAGAACCCGCCCCAGCCGAGCGTGTAGTACGCCCACCAGCTGCCGAGCGTGATGCCACAGGTGAGAAACGCCCAGGCGCTCGTCGCCCACGGGCGCGTCCAGCGGGCCCACTCGCGATCGAGCCGCCCCTCGAGCAGCGCCGCTCCGGCGAAGGCAAACGCGACGGCGAGCCCGACGTAACCGGTGTAGAGCACCGGTGGATGCGCGGCGAGTCCGGGGTCCTGCAGGATGGGGTTCAAGCCCAGTCCATCGGCCCAGGGCGGATCGAGCCGCACGAAGGGGTTGGAGGTGATGAGGGTGTAGAGGAGAAAGCCGATGCTGATGGTGCCGAGCACGCCGAGCACCCGTGCGGCGAAGTTGCGCGGCAGGCGCGCGGTGCCGAAGGCCGCCGCGACCGTCCAGCAGGCGAGCAGGAAGATCCACAGCAGCAGCGAGCCGGAGTGCGCGCCCCAGACGCCGGCGATGCGATAGAACAGCGGCAGCGCGGAGTTGGAGTTCTCCGCCACGTAGCGCACCGAGAAGTCATTGCCGATGAAGGCGGCCATCAGGCAGCCCATCGCGGTGCTGACCATGACGAACTGCCCGGCGACCGCCGGGATCACCGCGGCGGTCCAGCGCTCGCGCCCGAGCGCAGGACCGGCGATGCCGAAGAACGCCTGCAGCACCGCCAGCAGCAGCGCGAGGATGAGGGCGAACTGGCCGAGCTCCGGAATCACTTGGCGTACTCCGTGGCCGCCTGGATGGTGCTGCTGTGCGCGCCGGCGGCGCTCGCCGTCGCACTCACCGCGAGCGCCGGGTCGCGCGGATCGCCGTGCTGGATCCCCCAGGACTGGTGGATGCCCGGCGGACGGTAGTTCTGGTCGTGCTTGGCGAGCACCTGATTGGCGAGGAACACCCCGTCGGGCAGGAGCTTGCCGTGCACGATCACCCCGGAGTTCTCCCGGAACAGATCCGGCAGCACCCCGGTGTACTCCACCGGGATCTCGTGCCGGTAGTCGGTGACCATGAAGCGCACCTGCATGCTGCCGGGCGCGCGGTGCACGCTGCCCTTGGCCACCATGCCGCCGAGCCGGAACGACTCCCCGACGGGCGCCTTGCCCGCGGCGACCTGGGTGGGCACGAAATAGAACGTCACGTTCTGGCGAAACGCCGAGAGCGCGAGCCCACCGGCAATCGAAACGCCGGCGAGAATGCCGATCACCAGCAACAGCCGGCGGCGTCGGGTCGGTGTCATGGCTCCTCCTGCGTCTGCAGTCTGCGCAGCGCCGCGCGCCGCGCCCGCTCGCGCAGGCGCATGGCCCAGTAAATGTTCAGGCCCATCACCCCGAGTGTCACGGCGTACGCCGGCCACACCCAGGGATAATACCCGCCCATGTCGAGAAATCGCATCATGCGCCGACCTCCTCTTCCACCCAGCGTGCGGCGCGCTCGCGATTGAGCACCTCGCCCTGCAGGCGCACCAGCACCACCGCCCCGAAGAACAACGTAAAGCCGAGGAACATCAGCAGCAGCGGCACGAGCATCGAGGGCGGCATCGTCGGCTTGCCGAGATACATCACCGAGGGTCCCTGATGCAGCGAGTTCCACCACACCACCGAGTAGTGGATGATCGGCACGTTGATCACCCCGACCACGGCGAGCACCGCGCTCACCCGATCGGCGCGCTGCAGATCCTCGAACGCCGCACGCAGCCCCATGTAGCCCAGGTACAGAAAGAACAGCAGCAGCTCCGAGGTCAGGCGCGGATCCCATTGCCAGTACGTGCCCCACATCGGCTTGCCCCACAGCGAGCCGGTGACGAGCGTCGCGAGCGTGAAGGAGGCGCCGATCGGTGCCGCCGCGGCGGCGAGCGCGTGCGCGGCCTTCATGCGCCAGATCAGACCGATCGCACCGGCCACGGCCATGATCGTATACACCATGAGTGACAGCCACGCGCTCGGGGCATGTACGTACATGATGCGGTAGGCATCGCCCTGCTGGTAATCGGGCGGCGCGAGCCACAGCCCGCCGATCAGTCCGGCGATGATCAAGAGCGCCGCGGGCCACGCCAACCAGGGCGTCAGCCGCCCCGCGGTCCGGTACAGGTGCGGCGGGGAAGCGAGCCGATGAAACCACGTCCAGGTCATCTGCGGTGAGCCCTCACTCCAGGTTGATGCGAACGGCGGCGGCCGCCGCGAGCGGTGCCAGGGTCATGCCGAACACCGCCAGTGCGCCGAGCAGCGTCAGCGCCGCGCCGTACGGCTGGCCGCGGATCGCCAGCTGAGTCGCGTGCGCGCCGAAAATCAGCACCGGGATGGCGAGCGGCAGCGTCAGCAGCGACAGCAGCGCGCCGGCGCGCCGCACCCCGAGGGTGAGCGCCGCGCCGACGGCCCCGAGCAGGCTCATCGTCACGGTGCCGAGCGTCACCGAGGCCAGGATCCCGGGCAGCGCATGGACCGGCACGCCGAGGGAGACGGCCGCGAGCGGCGCGATGAGCGCGAGCGGCAGCCCGGTGAGCAGCCAGTGCGCGGCGGTCTTGGCCGCCAGGAGCCCGGTCAGGGCGCGTCCGGAGAGCGCGTACTGCTCGAGCGTGCCGTCCTGGGCATCGTCGCGGAACAGAAACTCGAGCGCCAGGAGCGAGGACAGCAGTGCCGCCGCCCACAGCACGCCGGAGGCGATGTGCCGCAGGCGGGTCAGCTCCGGGGTGATGGCGAGCGGGAACAGCGTGGTCACCATGGCGAAAAACGCAAGCGGCTGGACCAGCTGGCTCGCCTTGCGAAAGGCAAGCCTGAGGTCACGCTCGAGCATCATCCAGGCCACTGCGGCGGCGCCCGGCGCGCGGTGCGGGGCCCGCTCGGGGCGTACCAGGGACGGAACGACACTCAGCTCAGACACCGCCCAGCTCCAATCGCCGCAGTCCCCGCTCCGAGACCGCGAGCGGATGATGTACGGCCGCCATGGCCAGCCCGCCGGCGGCGAGATGCTCGTCGATCAGGGCGCCCACCAGGTGCTGCCCTTCGACATCGAGATTCGTGGTGGGTTCATCGAGGAGCCACAGCGGCACCGCCATCAGGAGGAGCCCCGCGAGGGCCACCCGGCGCTTCTGGCCGGCCGAGAGCGTGCGCACCGGTCGGTCGGCCCAGCGTCCTGCGCCGACCCGCCCGAGCACGGTCTCGAGTTCCGCTGCGGCGAACCGCCGGCGCACGCCGACCCAGTAATGCAGGTTCTCGCGGCCCGTGAGCTCCATCTTCAGGGGCGGCTCATGGCCGAGATAGGCCATTTCGGCGTGAAAGCTCGGCAGGTCCTCGCGCACGTCCGTGCCCCGCCAGCAGATCCGTCCGGCTTCCGGGTAGGCCATGCCGCACACGGTGCGCAGCAGGCTCGTCTTGCCCGCCCCGTTCGGCCCGGTCAGCTGCAGGCACTCCCCACCGGAGACCGTGAAGGCGACGCCGCGCAGCACGTGCCGCTCGCCGCGCCACAGATGCACATTTTCCCCTTTGAGCGTCGTCTCGGACATGCCTCTCATCGGCCCATCACAGCCTCGATGGGCGGCAAGTCTCGCCAATTCGGACATTTATCTCCATAGGCAGTGCGCAACCGAGCATAGGTAGGGCTCCTTATTGCCTCGAGCACGCAACGGTGCCAGGGACGCTCGGGCCTCGGGTAGAATGCGCCGGCCTCCCTTGCCCGGGTGGCGAAATTGGTAGACGCAAGGGACTTAACGAAGTTGAGCACCCGGGGCGGAAACGCCCGGTGTGAATGGGGTCAAAGTCGGTGGACCAGCAGCACGTCACGGTGGCTGCAATACCGAGCTAAGCCGAGCGGCCGCGGGGCTGCCCGGAAAGTGTAGAGACTTGACGGCCCCTGCCTAAACCGCGAGGCGTGATCGTGTCGCGGCACGGTGAAGGTAAAGTCCAGACCCCAAATGCGTCGTGGCCGGCGAACTCGCCGGACGGACGCAGCGGTGTAAACCGTAGCGGGTATGAAAATCCCTCGGGGGCAACTCCATGCCGGTTCGAGTCCGGCCCCGGGCACCAGGCGGGTTCAAACCCCGCTTTCCCAACC
>JAKBDK010000101.1:0-6021 GCA_021834525.1 Pseudomonadota bacterium
AAACGGGGGCGGCCGCCGCGCGGCATGCCCATGCCGTACGGTCACGGTCTGCGCCCGTAGCTCAGTTGGATAGAGCGTCTGGCTACGAACCAGAAGGTCGGGAGTTCGAATCTCTCCGGGCGCGCCAATTTAACTCCGTCCAATCAATCAGTTGGCGATTCCTCCGTCATCCGATCCGGCGCCGAAGCCAGGTGGTCGCGGGAGTTTTGCGGGACTCGGTGACGCACGCCTTGTCTGCCGCCGCGATCAGATTCGCCAGTTCCGCGCGCGAGTAGTGCGTAGTGATGCGCCCGCTTCCACGCCGTGTTGTACATCTTCGTCACCGGGAACGGAGTGGCTCCCTATTCGGCGTGAATGCGCAAACACGTAGATCGGATGCGCGCCGCGCAGTCCCTCGACGATGGACTTTGCCACCCGATTGAGCACGACCAAACGTTCATCGCCGTTCTTCGCGTGTTCACTCGGGATGAGGAATACGGACGTGCTGAGGATCGAGAAGCGGTGGAGCCGATAGGCACGTCGAATAGGGTCATCTTGGCGGGTTGACGAAACTTACCTCCGTATTCGGGGAAAATGGAATTACCTCTATCGTGCGGTGGACGAGCAGGGCAAGACCATGGACTTTCTGCTGCGACCGGATCGAGGCATTGCCGCGGCGCAAGCCTTCTTCAGGAAGGCTCTCGCGACGAACCCATCGCGGTGGCCGCGCGAGGTGACCCTGGACGGTCATGTGCCGAGCCACTGCGGGCTACGGCACTTGCGGCGGGAGAATCCAAAGTGGAAATACGTCGAGGTGCGCAGCTGCAAATATTTGAACAATATCGTTGAGCCGGACCACCGAGCGATCAAGCGGCGTTGCGCGTCGATGGCCGGCTTCAAGTCATTCGCCACTGCGTCGATCACGATTGCGGGCATCGAATTAGCTCATCGTATCCACAAGCGCCAGTTCTCGTTCGGGTCCGGTCGACGTAGACGCGGCGAATCCCTCAAGCATCAATTGGCGCGCGCTCTGGCGTAACGTGTCGCAAATGGCACGTCGGAAATCGTTTGTTTTGGAATCCGCGGATGCACCAGAACCGGATGTCTCTCTCGCATTATGTATAAAGCGTCGTCCTGAAATCATCCTGGCGATGTGCGGCAAGTAAGGTATGATTTTCCGACGTTTCGCCGCAAGCGAACCGTACGCAGCCGTCCACGAATCAAACGATGACACGGTTCCGCAGCTCGTGGGCTCCCATCGGGTAGAGCAGATCGGAACATATCCGGACGCGACATGCGGCTTGAAATCCCTAACTGCCACGTGCATCATAATTTTCCTGATGACAACAAAAGAGAAAATATCGATGGACAAAATGATCATGATATTTTCGACCGCGGTGGCGACAGTTGCGTTATCTCTGCCGCCTGTTTTCGCCGATCAGCTAACCCTGGGGGGCGACGGAACGGCCACATTCACGGGCACGGGCTCCTCTTCCGGGGATGTCATCACTATCATGACTACCGGGACTGCCGGAGGCTGCGCGGGCCCGGCCACCTGCATCGGTTCGAATAGTACCGGCAGCTTCGAGTCCCCGCTCGGGACCACGGTTTTCTCGGGCGCCGCTTGGAGCTTCTCGGTTCCTTCAGTCCCCCCGTTGTTGTCCCTGCTGGCTCCATCGAGCTCCGGCTCCACCTACACTTATGGGGTCGACCAGAACGGCGGCCAGACGGCGGCATTCAATTTCAGCGGTGGCGGCGGTGACACGGTCAATGGGCAGATTGACTGGACTTCGCTTGTCCAGCCCGGCCCGCAATCCGCGACCCTCGATGGCTTTCTCGTGGTCTCAGGCGTCACCGGCTCTGGAACCGACGGCGCGACCTTTGCCGCCGACTTCCCGATGGGAAACTCCCTGGTCATCGATTACACGTTCTCGATGTCCGGCGCTCTTTCGGGGCTCGTGCGCTCAACCGGTTTTGCAACTGGTCAAGCCTCCAATGGCGAAGTGTCAGGCGTCCCTGAGCCTGGCGTGCTCGTCCTCTTTGGCACCGGCATGTTCCTTCTCCTGGTCGATTTGTTCTTCCGGAAGTATCGGCGGGCGTAACGGCCCGCCAATTCCATGCATCCTGCCCGTTGCGCATAGAACGGAACACGAAATGCAATTACATTGCACACGGTTGTGACTCCAAACAGCATATGAGTAAGGGGTGATCGCGAGCAGGCAAGCAGAACTTCCTGAGACGGAGCACAGCCGGCGCGCGGCGCCGTCTTCGCTCTCGACCTTAGTTCTTCACCCAACGTCCCGATCCGGATTCCGCCACGTCGCCTTCCTCCCGGTTGTAATCGGCCGCCGATACGCCCCCGTGCGATTTTGGCTCTCCCGGGATTGGCGGGCCGACCCGCACAGGGCCACGGGTCGTAAACAATCTAAAGAGCAAACTCGCCACCTACGAGACGCGTCTGGTCACCGAACGCGCCAACCTGCGGTGCTATCGGTTCGACCCGCCGCAGCTCGAGGCGCTGGCGTCCACTCTGTCCCTTAATGTTCCAATTCTCGACTCGTCAGGCCGCGGTGCGGTAGTAGTAATTCAGAAGTCCGCCGGGTCGGCGCCGCGAATCGACAGATTCGGGGGGACGTTCGGGAACCGCGATCGGAACGATAGTTCGATTCCCGATCCCTTGGTGATTGCGCTCCAAGTGATAATGATCGGCGTACTCGAGCAACGAGTTGCGTAGCGTCCGCGGACCAATTGGAATGAGCTTGGATAGGCATTCGCCTTGATCGATCGGACGAATCTCTCGAGCGCCAGGCGGCCGAATACTTGGTGTCGCGATCGACGATCAGGTGCTTCTTGTCGCGTATCAAGCCGGTATCCGGGTCGAGCAGATTTCTCGACATCTGCAGCATCCAGCTCTCGTCCGGTTGGGTCGTCATGCCGCAGATGGAGATCCGGCGTGTTGGAAGATCGATGACGAGCGGAACATAGACGGTCAACAGTCCCTTCAGGCTCCAGACTTCCACGGTGAAGAAGTCGCTCGCCGCGAGACCGCGCCAATGGGCTTTCAAGAAGCTGGACCAGGAGATCCTCTTCATGCGAATGGGAGCGGGTTCGAGCAAGTGATCCTTCAAGATCCGCTGGATCGTACCCCGGTCGAGCTGGATTCCAAGATTGCTCAGCGCACCGAGAATTCGGGTGTCCCCCAACTGGGATTCTCGGCCGCCATCCGCACGACGAGTTGCTCGATGTCGACTGCGGTCCGTGGGCGTCCGGGTCGACGCCCAATGGGAAATGTCCATTTCCTCGCGACCCGTTCCCGATGCCAGCGGAGCAGAGTAGCTGGCGAGACAATGGGATCAAGCTCGCGAAGCGCCTTACCGCCGAGCTTCATTGCCGAAGCACCCAAAGTCCGGCGTTGCGCATTAGTGAAAATCGTGCGCCGTCCGCCGAGGCGGGCATGGAGCGCGCGGCTCTCCGCTTTCAGGTACTCGACTTGGGCCGCGGCCTGCCGTTCCAGCCAAGCGGCGATGCTTCCCGGTGGCGGTGCGACGAAGTGGGCGATCCGATGGGACATCGCGGGATGCTATCGGCCGACCTCAGCAACGGCAATCTCAATATTCGGATAGAACTCGGTCCTGCGCTCCGGTGTCCGGCGTCGCGAGACTCCGTTCGGTGATGCTGCGGGGGACCGGGGTGATGAAGGTGGTGCTCCGCGAACCTCACCTCGCGCTCGCCCTCGATCGACAGAGATGAACCGTCGCTGCGGCGAGGTTGGTGGCCACGGCGACCTTCGCGACAATGGCACGATAGGTGGTGTTGTCGGGGGCTCGGCAGATCTCCAGCGCTGGCCACGATGCCCTGGCTCCCTATGCGACGCCTCGCCGCGATGGTGTCACGTCCACTCGCCATCGGCGAAGAGTGGTTGTTCATCGGCAGGATACCGCTGGACAATCTTGAGCAGGCACCGACAGATTCGTTTCCAACGAGTGACAGCGTCGCTGGATGTGGCGCAAGCCGTCTGTGGTACAAGTGTCGCGCGCAGTTCGACAGAACATTGTCAGGGGATGGCCATGCACCGTCGTTACGGACTCTTGATACTCCTTACCGTCGTCGTCGTGCTGGCCGTCACGTACGCCGGTATCAGGACCTTCAATCCCTCCGGTTTGCCGTTCTCAGTCGATTTCGTGGACGCCCATACCGCCGTGATCGAACCGATTCCCGGCATCGGGCTGCCGAATGCCCTCCAGCCAGGCGATCGCGTCGACCTCGCGGCAACACCGCGTGCGACCCGTATTGCGCTCGGCCGATTCGCGCAATTCCAGGACAGCCTGCCCATCAGGGGTACCTACGAGTTCGTGATTCGCCGCGGACAGACAAACGTCGACGTGCCGGTCGCGAATGTCAACACCAGTGCCGGCACCGACGCGCAATGGTCGGAGTGGGCGTTCTTTTTTTTCGTGGTACTTCTCGGCGGAATTGCCTTGCTCGCCGCGTGGCGCGGCCGGGATCGAGCGGCCGCGGGCTTGGCACTCTGGGCGATCGCTTTTGTGGTTGGTGTCGCGGCAGGTTCCGTGCCACTCGACGGCGGACTCGGACTGGGCGCGCAACTGAGCATCGATATCCTGTACCTGCTCGCGCGAGGCGGCTTCTACCTGATGGTCGAAGCCATGGTTGGCACCGCAATGAGCCAACGGAGCCGGACACTCTGGCGCGCGAGTTTTCTCCTTCTCCTCGGCGCGGGAGCTGCGGTGACGCCGGGAGGGCTTCTGATCTTCGTCGCTACGGGTTGGGCGGAGTTCTTGCGGTCTCAGTACGGCTTTGTATTCACCGCCAGCTATTTCGTTCCGGTTGCGCTGCTGTTTGCGAACTATCGACGTGCGGACGGATCACATCGGCTGCGACTGCGCTGGATGCTGTGGAGCAGCGTGATGCTTGTAACCTCGGTTTTGCTGGATAACACACCACTACTGGGGTTTTTCACTTCGGAAATCACGAACACCCTCATGTTGCCGATCGCCATGACCGGCTTCCTGTATGCCGTGCTTCGCCATCGCGTGGTGGACATCTCGGTGGTCCTCAATCGCGCCCTGGTGTACGCGTCGACCACCAGCCTGGTGCTGGGTCTGTTTGCCTTGCTCGAGAGCCTCATCGAGCGCACCACTCTCGGCCGTGACGCGAATCTGCTGCTCGAACTGGCCGTGCCTCTCGCTCTGGGTGCCGGCTTGAGCACTGTGCACCGGCGCATCGAGGCCACGGCCGAGCGGTTCATCTTCCGACGCCAGTACCGGGCCGAAACTGCACTGCGCCGCTTCGCCCAGGACTGCGCGTTCGTCACTCAACCGAATAACCTGTTCGATCTGACCGTCGAGCAGATCGCCCGGCATGCCGCCGCACCGCGGGTCGCGTTGTACGAGCGCGCGACCGACGCTTATGTTTGCATTCGCCAGCGGGGCGAGCCGGCGCTGCCCGCACAGATCGCCACTGATGATCTCGCCTTCGTCACTCTGCGGGCGCGCGCCGCCGTGCTCGATCTCGATGACACGCAAAGCCAACTCGGCCGTGACGGCTACGCCTTTCCGCTGATGGTGCGCGGGAGCCTCCTCGGCGCACTGGTGGTCGGTGAGCGCGCCGGCGAGCACTATTCAGCGGATGAGCGCGAACTGCTGTTCCATGTCGCCCACGAAGTGGGCATGGCGTTGTTTGCATTACGCGCGCAGGAAAGCGAAGCGCGCGCGCAGACCATTCAGGGGCAATTGCAGGCAAGCGAATCGCAGGCGCGGGCACGCGAAGCGGTACTGTTGGATGCCCTGCGTGCGGCGGGATCCGCAACGGGCCGATGACTCCTGTGTCTCACATTGTTTTCCGCCCGCTGTTGCCCATGATTGGATCGGCGTACTGAAAATCGCGGTGGCCGAGCTCGCAAGGCGATCTTGATTCTTGATGAACGATCGGTTTGCTGGCACGCATACATCCATCCGGTCTATTTTAGACATTGTGGACCCCGAGACTCTTATGGAGTCGACCGGTGGCGGCGCGAATGTAGAC
>JAKBDK010000102.1:0-5955 GCA_021834525.1 Pseudomonadota bacterium
AGGCGGGCGGACAGGATCTGCTGGTCACCGGGATCAAGGTCATCGACTTGCTGGTGCCATTCGCCAAGGGCGGCAAAGTCGGCCTGTTCGGCGGCGCCGGTGTCGGCAAGACCGTCAACATGCTCGAGCTGATCAATAACATCGCCAAGCAGTACAGCGGTCTGTCGGTGTTCGCCGGCGTCGGTGAGCGCACCCGCGAAGGCAACGATTTCTACCACGAGATGATCGAGGCGGGAGTCATCGACGCGCAGGAGCTCAGCAATTCCAAGGTGGCGATGGTCTACGGCCAGATGAACGAGCCGCCGGGCAACCGTCTGCGCGTGGCGCTCACCGGCCTGACCATGGCCGAGTATTTCCGCGATGAGGAACATCCGGATGGCACCCGCGGTCGCGACGTGCTGCTGTTCATCGACAACATCTACCGCTATACGCTCGCCGGCACCGAAGTCTCGGCGCTGCTCGGGCGCATGCCCTCGGCGGTCGGCTACCAGCCGACGCTGGCGGAGGAAATGGGCGCGCTGCAGGAGCGCATCACCTCGACCAAGACCGGCTCGATCACCTCCATCCAGGCCGTCTACGTCCCGGCGGACGACATGACCGATCCGTCGCCGGCGACGACCTTCGCGCACCTTGATGCGATCGTGGCGCTGTCGCGCCAGATCGCGACCCTCGGTATCTACCCGGCGGTCGATCCGCTGGAGTCGACCAGCCGCCAGCTCGACCCGTTGGTCGTCGGGGAGGAGCACTACAACGTCGCCCGTGGCGTGCAGGCGGTGCTGCAGCGCTACAAGGAACTGCAGGACATCATCGCGATCCTGGGCATGGACGAGCTGTCCGAGGACGATAAGCTGACGGTGTATCGCGCCCGTAAAGTGCAGCGGTTCCTCTCTCAGCCGTTCAACGTCGCCAAGGTGTTCACCGGCCAGGACGGCAAGACTGTGCCGCTCGCCGAGACCATCCGTGGCTTCAAGGGCATCATCAATGGTGAGTTCGATCACCTGCCCGAGCAGGCGTTCTACATGGTCGGCACCATCGATGAGGCCGTGGCCAAGGCCAAGACGCTTCAGTAGGAGAGCCCTTCATGGCCGAGCCGCATACGCTCCAGGTTGAAGTCGTCAGCGCCGAAGGTGAGATTTTCTCCGGGCTGGCGACCATGGTGTTCGCGCCGGCCTCGCAAGGCGACATCGGCGTGGCGCCGCGCCACGCGCCGCTGCTCTCGATGCTCAAGCCGGGCGAGGTGCGGGTGCAGACGCCCGCGGGCGAGGAGCTGTTCTTTTTCGTCGGTGGCGGCGCGATCGAGGTGCAGCCGCACCGGGTGACCGTGCTCGCCGATACGGCGCTGCGCGCCAAGGATCTCGACGAGGCGGCCGCGCTCGCGGCGAAACAGCGCGCCGAAGAGGCACTGAAGGATCGCAGCAGCCACGTCAGCCAAGCCGAGGCGCTGGCGGAATTGGCCCGCGCCGCCGCCCAGCTGAAACTCATCGCGAAGCTGCGCAAAGTGCGCGGCTGATCGCGCACCGTGCCCGTCCGGGCGATAATCGCCGTATGAACAGGCCCGCCGCCGCGTCGAGCGCGACACTCTCGATCGTCATTCTGGCCGCCGGCGAAGGCAAGCGGATGAAATCCCGCCGGCCGAAGGTGCTGCAGAGTCTTGCGGGCCGGCCGCTGCTGGCGCACGTGCTCCAGAGCGCGCGCGCACTGTCCCCCGCGGCCATCCAGGTCGTGTACGGGCATGGCGGAGAGCAGGTGCGCGCCGCCTTCCCCGAGCCGGGGCTGACGTGGGTGCATCAGGCCGAGCAGCTCGGCACCGGGCACGCTCTGCAGCAGGCCGCCCCCGAACTCGATGATGCCGCCACGGTGCTGGTGCTCTACGGCGACGTGCCGCTGCTGCGGGCGCACTCTCTCGTCGGACTCCTCGACATCGCTGCTGCGGGCGCGCTCGCGGTCCTCACCATGCAGCCGGCCGATCCGAACGGCTACGGGCGGATCGTGCGGGATGCGGCCGGTCATGTGGCCCGGATCGTCGAGCACAAGGACGCCTCCGCGGCCGAACGGAGCATCGGTGAGTGCAACACCGGGGTGCTGGCCGCGCCAGCCCGTCTGCTCAAGCGCTGGTTGTCGGCGCTGCGCAATGACAACGCCCAGGGCGAGTATTACCTGACGGACGTCATCGGACTCGCCGCACGATCCGGCGTCACCGTCACGCCGGTGCCGCTCGCCGATCCCATCGAAGCGCTCGGCGTCAACGACAAAGTACAGCTGGCCGAACTCGAAGCGGTGTGCCGCCGCAATGCAGCTTGCGCGCTGATGTGCGCGGGCGTGACGATCGCTGACCCCGCACGGCTCGATGTGCGCGGTGACGTTGTTCACGGGCAGGATGTATTCCTGGACGTCAACGTCGTCCTCGAAGGACACGTGACCCTCGGCAACAACGTGCGGATTGGTCCGGGCTGTGTCGTCCGTGACTGCAGTATCGGTGATGACACCGAGCTGTTCGCGCATTGTGTCCTCGACGGCGCGACGATCGGCTGCGGTGCGCGCATCGGTCCGTTCTCGCGCATCCGGCCGCACTCCGCGCTCGGTGATGGCGTGCACATCGGCAACTTCGTCGAGGTCAAGAACGCGACCCTCGGTAGCGAGTCGAAGGCCAACCACCTCTCCTATGTCGGTGACGCCGAAGTCGGCGCCCAGGTCAACGTGGGTGCCGGCACCATCGTCGCGAATTACGACGGGGCCAACAAGCACCGCACGCGCATTGGAGATCGAGCGCATACCGGATCGAACAGCGTGCTGGTGGCACCCATCACGGTCGGTGAGGGCGCCACGATTGCCGCCGGCTCGACCGTCACCCGAGACGTGCCGGCCGGTAAGCTCACCATCGCGCGGGCGCGTCAGACCACGATCGATGAGTGGCAGCGGCCGATCAAGAAGAAGTAGACGCAGTCCGCCGAGTCGGACGCCGCGCCGAGCCCCGCAGCACATGGGCCGTGAACACGGCGGGCGGATCACGATAGAGCTGTGACGCCAGCGTCAGCGCCTGACCACGCCGTCGGGCGCTGCGGGCGTCGATGTGAGTCAGCAGCCAGGTGCGCGCGCCGCCGCGCAGCGGGGCCTCGAGCGCACGGCTGCGCAGCGCGGCGAGGTCGTGCTCGCCACCGAGCAGATCCGACAGATGATGCGCCGCCGTCGCAAGGTACGGCCCCTCGAGCGGCCGTGCCACGGGGAGTGCCTGCAGTTGGTGCCAGAGGTACTTCGTCTGCTTACGCAGCTCATGCAGGTTCTCCGCCGTGGGGTGCCGGCGAACCTGCGCGAGCGCGGCGCGCGCCCGGGCGTAGACCCTGCGCAGACCACTCCGGAGGATCGGCCAGTCGAAGCGCTCCGCGGAGGCTTCCGCCAGGTCGCGCCCGACGGTGCGCAGAGTCTGACGGGTCCGCTTCACCGAGGACAGGTCGGTCCGCAGGTGGCTGCGCGCCAGGGCATGCTCCTTGCGCAGGCGCGCCCGCAGGTCCGAAGTCGATCCGTGCTGGGGCAGATTCCGCAGCGTGTCGAGCAGGACTTTGCTGTCGCGGGCCGCGCTGAGATCCCGGGCGGCATCCCGCAGCGCGGTGTTCCCGCGATGATATTCGTCCTCGCCCAGGCCTTCGTGCATCAGCCGCAGCATGGCCCGGGCCCGCTTCAGATCCTTGCGCACGCCGTGCACCGCCCGATCGGACAAGGGGCGCTGCCCCAGCAGCGCGACGGCATCCGCCAGGCTGTCCAGGGCGACACGGCGCACGTCCGGGGGCGAAAGGCGCGGGCTGGAGTGCGGTACGCTCATCGTGCCACGCTAGGCAGACGGACGCCGACGGTCTATCCGCAATGACCGCGGTTTCGCCCGGATGCTGAGGCTTGTCCGAGAATTGTCTCGAACGTGCGCCAACACAGGCGTTTATTGATCCAATCATCGCCGAAAAGAGGGTAACGCGCGTGACCGGAGTCGGTTCACCACCGCCCCGGAGCGGCTCCGGTGGCCGAGGACGGTTCGCCGGAGTGAACTGTGCGCGGTTCCTGCCTCGGCGGATCGACTTGAGGCAAACTGTCCGTCCCCTGTCGAGTCCGAAGGCCTCATTCATGTGCGGAATCGTCGGCGCCGTTGCCGAGCGCAACATCGTTCCGGTCCTCATCGAGGGCCTCCGTCGCCTGGAATACCGAGGCTACGACTCGGCTGGTCTGGCCGTGATCGGCAACGGCAAACTGGCCCGTGTGCGCACCGTCGGCAAGGTCAAGAAACTCGAGGAGGCCCTCGCTGCGGCGCCCGCCGGCGGTGCAACCGGCATCGCGCATACGCGCTGGGCGACACATGGCGCCCCGAGTGAACGCAATGCCCATCCGCACCTGTCACAGGCCGGCATCGCCATCGTCCACAACGGCATCATCGAGAACCACGAAGCCCTGCGTGCGGATCTCGAACGGCGCGGTTACCGCTTCGAGTCTGAAACCGACACCGAAGTCATCGCCCATCGCATCCACTACCACCTGCAGGGCGAACACGATCTGTTTGCGGCCGTGCGCGCCACGGTGGCGGAACTCCAGGGTGCCTATGCGCTCGCGGTCATCAGCGAGCAGGAACCCGGTCGAATGCTCGTCGCCCGCGCCGGCTGCCCGGTCGTCATCGGATTGGGCGTCGAGGAAAATTTCGTCGCGTCCGATGTGGCCGCGCTCCTGCCGGTGACCCGACGCTTCATGTTCCTCGAAGAGGGCGACCTCGCGGAGCTCCGTCGCACCTCGGTGCGAATCACCGATCGATACGGCCACACGGTCGAACGGGCGGTACGCGAGAGCGAACTCAGTGCCGACGCCGCCGAAAAGGGCCCCTACCGGCACTTCATGCTCAAGGAGATTCACGAGCAGCCGCGCGCCATCGCCGACACCCTGGCCGAACGCGTCGCCAACGGCCGGCTGCTCGAAGCCGCATTCGGACCGGCGGCGGCCGAAATCTTCAAACGTACGGCGTGCGTGCACATCGTCGCCTGCGGCACGAGCTATCACGCCGCCTCGGTCGTGAGGTATTTCATCGAGCAGATCTGCCGGATTCCGTGCGCGGTCGATATCGCCAGCGAGTACCGCTATCGCAATCCGCTCGTGCCGCGCGACACGCTGTTTGTGACCATTTCGCAGTCGGGCGAAACCGCCGACACGCTTGCGGCCCTACGCCTCGCCCGCCAGTCCGGTTACCTCTCGACGCTCGCAATCTGCAACGTCCCGGAGAGCTCTCTGGTACGCGAATCCGATCTGGTGATGCTGACGCGTGCCGGACCGGAGATCGGAGTGGCATCCACCAAGGCATTCACGACGCAGCTGACCGCGCTCGCGATGCTGACCATCGCGCTGGCGCGCCACCACGGTGCGGATGCCGAGCGCGAGCACGGACTGGTGAGCCGGCTCGTCGAACTGCCCGGCATGATCGAGAAGGTCCTCACGCTCGATCCGTTGATTCATCGGCTGGCCGAGCGCTTCGCCGACAAGCATCACACGCTGTTCCTCGGGCGCGGCGCGCTGTATCCGATTGCGATGGAAGGTGCGCTGAAACTGAAGGAAATCTCCTACATTCACGCCGAGAGCTACCCGGCCGGTGAGCTCAAGCACGGGCCGCTGGCGCTCGTCGATGCCGACATGCCGGTCATTGCGGTGGCACCCAACAACGACCTGCTCGAGAAGCTCAAGTCGAATCTCATGGAGGTGCGGGCGCGCGGCGGGGAGCTGATCGTATTCGCCGATCCGGAGTCCGGTTTGCAGCCGAGCGATGGCGTGACGGTCATCGAGATGCCGAAGCACGTCACGTACTTCCAGGCACCGGCGGTATACACCGTCCCATTACAGCTGCTGGCCTACCACGTGGCCATCCTGAAAGGCACGGATGTTGATCAGCCACGCAACCTGGCAAAGAGTGTCACGGTCGAATAACGGCTGAATTAG
>JAKBDK010000103.1:0-5948 GCA_021834525.1 Pseudomonadota bacterium
AGAACTTCATCGCCCGCTTCACGATGGCGAAATTCAACCCGCGCGCCTGGGCCGCGCTATTCAAGCGAGCCGGCGCACGGTACGTCGTACCGGTCGCGGAGCACTGCGACGGATTCGCGGAATACAACTCCAAGTTCACCCTGTGGGACGCAGTGCGCATGGGACCGAAACAGGACTTGGTCGGGGAACTCGAGAGGGCTGTACGCGCTGACGGTATGCGCTTTGGCGTCTCCTCGCACCGCGCCGAGCACTGGTGGTGGTACCACCCGGGCACGAAGTACGCCTCGGACGTCGACGATCCGCGTTATGCGGGATTGTACGGGCCGGCCGAACCGATGCACCTGCCGGGTGATCACTCGCATGGCGAGCCTAATCCGAACCAGCTGCAGGATTGGCTGCCGCCCTCCAAGGCCTTCCTGCAGGACTGGCTCGCGCGCAGCACCGAACTGGTCGATGAGTACCACCCGGACTTCCTGTACTTCGACTGGTGGATCAATCAGCCGGCGTTCGCCCCCTACCTGCAGCGCATGGCGGCCTATGACTACGATGTCGCAGCGGCGCGGCATCAGGGGGTCGTGCTGACCTACAAGCTGCAGGCGTTCGCGGCCGGCACGGCGGTGCTGGACATCGAGCGCGGTAAGCTCGATACGCTGCGGCTGCGGCCCTGGGAGACCGACACCTCGGTGAGCCTGGATTCCTGGGGCTACGTGCGCGACGACAAGTATCGCTCGGCGCGCTCACTGCTCACCGACCTGATCGACATCGTGAGCAAGAACGGCGATCTGCTGCTGAACATCGGGCCGCGCGCGAACGGGACGATCCCGGGTAAAGTGCGCCACATCCTGCTTCAGATGGGTGCGTGGCTGAAGATCAACGGCGAGGCGATTTATGGCACCCGGCCCTGGGTGCTCTACGGCGAGGGGCCGACCCAGGCGCCCGCCGGCCGCGACAATGGTCAGCGGTATACGCCGGAGGATTTCCGCTTCACGCAGAAGGCCGGGGCGCTCTATGCGCTCGGCATGGTCCGACCACAGGACGGCACCGCACTGATCGAGACTCTGTATCGAGCCACGCCCTATTTGCCCGGTCCGATCACGGGCGTCACGCTGCTCGGGGACCCGCAGCCGATCACCTGGCGCCAGACCCGCGCGGGTCTGCGCGTCACGTTGCCCCCGACCCGCAGCGGGATGCCATATGCGCTGAAGATCGACACGCGTCCGACCACCGCGCGGACCACGGCGAGGGAGGTGTCTCATGCTGCTCGAGGGTAAGCGAGTCCTGATCACCGGCGCCTCGCGCGGCATCGGCCGCGCCATCGCCGTTGAGTGCGCGCGTCAGGGCGCAGATGTGGTCCTCAATTGGTTCAAGGACCGCGCCGGCATCGACGCAACGCTTGCCGAACTCGAGCCGCTCGGGCGGCGAGTCGTCGAGGTCGAAGGCGACGTCGCTCTGGCGGAATCGGCCGAGCGGTTCGTTGCGCGCGCCGTGGCCACCCTTGGCGGTGTCGATGTATTCGTGAGCAACGCCGGGATTTGTCCGTTTCACGCGTTTCTCGACACCCCGCCGGAGGTATTCGAGCGGACGATGGCGGTCAATCTGCACGGGGCGTATTACATGACGCAGGCTGCCGCGCGGCAGATGCGCGCGCAGGGCCAGGGCGGTGCGCTGATCGCGATCAGTTCGATCAGCGCGCTCGTCGGCGGCGGAATGCAGGCGCACTACACGCCCACCAAGGCTGGGGTGCACTCGTTGATGCAATCCTGCGCGATCGCCCTCGGTCCGCATGGGATCCGCTGCAACTCGGTCATGCCGGGCACGATTGAGACCGACATCAATCGGGACGATTTGGCCGACCCCGCCAAACGAGCGTACATGGAGAGGCGCATTCCGCTCGGCCGCCTCGGCGAGCCGCGCGACGTGGCCGGGTGCGTGGTGTTCCTCGCCTCGGATCTGGCCCGCTACGTGACCGGCGCGGCCGTCCTGGTCGACGGCGGACTCTTCGTCAATCTGCAATAGCGCTCCCCGGGAGAATGCGTGGCGCCGGCCATCCTGTCCGGCGCCACGCGGGGGGGCTGAAGAATCCGATCAGCTCTTCCAGGGCCGCGAACGAGCCACGGTGATGGCTCGATCGTCGTGCGGCCACTTACCGCTGACGCAGCAATAGAACTGATACAGCGTGTCGTCGGCATAGATCACCGACGGCTTGTGCGCAAAGTCCTCGTCAATCGAGCCCGGGGGGCCGACATTGACCATGACTTGCGGAACCTTGGTCAGGTGATATGGATCCGTACCGAGAGCGAGCAAGTCGCGGGCGTGTCCATCGTTGGCAAACCCGTAGTAGTACACGCCCCACCAGGGCCCCCAACGGACCACGCACGGATCGCTGGCGAAGCGGGCATCCCAGGCAGTCGGCCCGCCGTGGCGGAGAATCGGATTGCCGGGATATCGCGTCCAGGTCTTCAGATCCGGAGAAGTGGCGATGCCGATCTGCTCGTGCCAGTCGCGCAGATGATTGGATTTCGCGTTGTAGAAAAGGTAGTAAAGCCCGTTGTCGCGAACCAAATACGCCTTGTAGAGGCCGCCGGCCTCCCAGGGCAGCGACGGGTCGGGCGTGAGGATCGGTTCGGTGATCTCCCAGTGCAGCAGATCCTTGCTGAAGGCCAGACCGATCACCCCCGGGCCTTGTTCGTACCCCGAGTGAGGACACGCAAACCACGTGGCCACATATCGGCCATCGACTTTGATCAGCGAGCCCCGTGAGTGCAGTCCGTCATCGCGCAAAATAGACATCATCGCGATGTTGTAGCGCGTAACCGGATTCTTGGGATCCCGGTGGAGGATCTGCCCGACGCGCCGCCAGTGTTCGAGATCATCGGATTCGGCGAGTCCGGTCTGATAACCGATGCCGTCGAATCCGATATAGGTCATGAAGTAATGACCTTCGTTCTCGAATACGAATGGACAATCGACCAGAAGGCGGTCGAAACTCCCGGGCACGCCCGAGCCTGTGAGGATGCGCTGCTCGAGCTTGTATGGCGTACGAAACGGTCCAATGTTCGGCAGGCGTGCGGCCGGTTTCCCGACCGCACGCCGCACCGACAAGCCCGCGCCCGTCGCCAACATCCCTGTAAGCAGATTCCGTCTCTGGTGATCGACCATGGCGGGCGGGTCTCCTTAGAGCTTCAGGTTCACCCCGACCATCACCTCGCGATCATCGACCGTGGCGCCCTGCGGCAGCGTCGGCGTGCCGTAATAGGTCACGATCTTGGTGCGCAGCAGATTCGAGCCCTGCGCATAGACCGACAGATGGTGGTTGATCTGGTATTCGAGCGAGGCATCGAGCCAGCCGTAGCTCGCGGTGTAGATCGGGTTCGCCGCCAGCTGTGCGTTCGAGCCGTTGTACAGCGAAGTGTAGAAGTCGCTGCGCCAGTTGTACGCGACGCGGAACGACACCGGTCCTTTCTCGTAGATGCCGATCAGATTGTAGCTATTCTTCGACAGCCCGGGCAGTGTGGTCGACTGCCCTGCGACTGCGGTCGGCGCCGCCGCATCGATGTAGGTGTAGTTCGCCGCAATTCCGAGGCCACTCAGCCAGCCCGGCAGATCGCGGAAGAACTGCTGGTATCCGACCTCCAACCCCTTCAGCGAGGCGTTGCCGCCGTCGACTGCGCCGGTGAGGTTGTACGTGACGCCGTTGATGGCAAACGCGTCCTGCTGCGTCTCGGACAACCAAAAGTTCTGCAGACGCTTGTAGAACACATCGGCGGTGAGCGCCGAACCGTGCGCAAAGTAGTACTCGAGCGAGGTGTCGAACTGCGTGGCGGTGGTCGGCTTGAGGTTCGGATTACCACCGCTTGCCGCACCCTGCGCCGGCAGCAGGCTGATCGACGGACGGATCTGGCTGAAATCCGGGTAGGCGATCGCCTTGGACGCCGCGAAGCGCCACTGCAGGTCATGGGTCAGCTTGAACAGCAGGTTCAGGCTCGGCAGCGCGTCGGTCTCTCCGTGCGAGAAGTTCGCTGGCGTGTAGACGCCCGCGTTGCCGATCTCACCGCTCATGAAGTCCTCGTGCCGCACCAAACGTACCCCAACGTTACCGCTCATTGGGACACCGACGTGCGCATCGAAGTTCAACTGGACGAACCCGGCATAGGTGCGTTCGTCGACATGGTAGTCGGCGGTGCCATTGTCCGTGGGCATGGCCGCACCGAAGGCGCTGTACACACTCGGTGCTTGAAAGTGCAGCTTGCTCGGGTCAAATACCGTGTAGTCCGGAATGACCGGGGTGGAGGAGACCGCCGAGAGAAACGGACTGAGCGGCACATTGCCGAACCACTGCGAATTCGCCTGGATTTGCGCGCTGTTGATGGCCGTGAAGGTGGACCATTGATTGAACTGGTCCTTGCGGTCCGCCAGCTGCACGCCGGTTTCCACCGAGCTGAGAAAGCCGTGTGCGAAGGCGTAGGTCGCATTCAGCGTGCCGGCGGTCTCACTGCCACGGAAATGCTGCTCGGTGTCGTACAGATAGCTGTGATAGTTGCTCGACGTGCTGTCGTTGAAGTTGGCGAGATTGGTCAGATCGAAGCCCGGCACCATCGAGGTCGTGATCCCGGAGGTCGACACGCTCTGTGCGAGCGTCGGTACGGTCGTGCCGATGTCGACGGCGGGATTGTTCAGCCGCTCGGTCGCCTTCGAGTAACTGAGGTCGCCGACCACCGTCCACGGAATCGGCGTCCACTTCACGTGCAGATTGTACTGGCGGTTGACGTCCTCGACGGTACGCCACGCGCCCACGGTGCTGGCCAGTCCGTTGTTGAACGTGACGGCGCTGGCATCGCTGGTGCCCGGGAAGAGCGAGACGGATCCGGGCTGAACCGTGCCACCCCCCTGCTGGGAATAAAAGGTGTACTGATTCTGTGCCCAGGTGAAGTCTTCGCTCGTAGCCTCGAGGTAGGCTTGCAAATCGTGGGTCGGCTGCCATTGCAGCACGGCATCGACGCCGACGCGGTGCCGGTTGCCGACGAACATCGTGTTGTACACCCCGTTGGTGTACTCGACGGTCTGCCCCGGCACGGCGGTCTTGCTGATGGCGATCGAATTGTTCGTCGCGCCGTCCTCGCGGTAGGCACGGTCGTGGTAGGAGAAATCGAGCAGTGCGCCAATCTTGCCGATTCCGGTGCGCCAGATATCGCTCGCCAGCATGTTGAAGTTCGGCCGCGCCGTGCCGATCATGTCGCCGTAGGTCTCTCCGGCGCTGAAGTCGAGCTGGTGGCCCGCGAAATCGAACGGACGGTGCGTGCGCAGATCGACCGTGCCGGCAAGGCCGCCGGCGATCAGACTCGCCGTCGGGTCCTTATAGACGTCGATCCCGGCGAGCAGCGAGGAGGGAATATCCTCAAGGTTCAGGACGCGGCTGCCGGTGGCGCTGAACACCTCGCGGCCGTTCAGGGTGGTCTCAGCGTAGGGTAATCCGCGGATTTCATAGCCGCTGTTGACCACCGAACCGCCGATGTTGACCGTACCGCCACCTTCCCCGAGCTGGCGGCTGACCTGGATGCCCGGGATGCGCTGCAGTGCATCGATCGCGGTGACGTCGGGGAGCTTGCCGATCTGCGAGGCGACGATGGCGTCCTCGATGGTGTTCGAGAAGCGCTTGATGTTCAAGGCGCTCTCCATGCTGGCACGAATGCCGGTCACGACGACTTCCTGCAGGACCGCCGGCGCCGCGGCTTTCTTGTGATCGTGGGCGTTGCCCGCGGTCGAGTCGGCGGCCGTTGCGGCCTGGGGGCCGGGTCCGGCCGATTTGGCCCAGGCGGGCACTGCGCCGGCCAATGCCAGCGCGACGGCTCCGGACACGAGCCTTGACGTGAGCTTCATGATCGATCCCCCTCGAGTCAGTTGATGCAATTTCGCAAACGCCTAAGACCGCGGTTTTCAGCGGCTCCGCC
>JAKBDK010000039.1:0-27321 GCA_021834525.1 Pseudomonadota bacterium
CGCGTGACGCAGAGGGCCGTCCGCTCGCCTTCGATCGCACCGCCGGTGCGTTGGTCGCGGCCGAGTCCCTCGACATCGATCCGGCGCTCATGGGGCGCTTCACGCTCCCCGACGGCCGCCCCGCCCGTCCGGCATTCGCACTGCTCGCCGAGCGCTACAGCGAGGCGAGTTATGCCCCCGAGGCGGTCGCGGCGCGCTGCGGCGTCGATGCCGCCATCATTCGCCGCCTGGCCGCGCAGATCGCCGAGGCGGCCTTCCGTCACCCCGTGGTGCTCGAGCAGCCCTGGACCGACACCGCCGGCCGCCGTCACGAGCGCATGGTCGGCCGCCCGGTGGCCATCCACGCCATGCGCGGGATCTCGGCGCACTCGAACGGATTCCATTCCTGCCGCGCGATCCACGTGTTGCAGATGCTCCTCGGTGCGGTCGACACGCCGGGCTCGTGGCGCTACAAGTCCCCGTACCCGAAGCCCATTCCCGGCGGCGGCCCCCCGGGACGCACCGTCGGGCCGCCGGGCACGCCGCTCGATGCCGCACCGCTCGGCTTTCCGCTCGGTCCGGAGGATCTGCTGGTCGATGAGGAGGGCGAGGCGCTGCGGCTCGACCGGGCCTTCTCCTGGGAGGCGCCGCTCGCCATCCACGGCCTGATGCACATGGCGATCGCGCGGGCCTTCGAGGCCGGCGCGCAGAAAATCGACACGCTGTTCCTCTTCATGTCCAACATGGCGTGGAACTCGGCCATGAACCCCGGTGAGACGACCCGCATGTTGTGCGCCACCGATGCGCACGGGGAGTACCGCATCCCGTTCGTGGTGGTGGCCGACGCGTTCGCCTCCGAGACGGTCGCCTACGCCGATCTGGTGTTGCCCGATACGACCTACCTCGAGCGCTACGACTGCATCTCGCTGCTCGATCGGCCGATCGGCTCGGCGCACGGGCCGGCCGATGCCATCCGCGTGCCGGTGCTCGACCCCGGACGGGACGTACGTCCGTTCCAGGACGTGTTGATCGAACTGGCCGGACGGCTCGGGCTGGCGGATTTCACCGCCGCGCAGGGCGGCCCGCTCTACGCCTCGTACGCCGATTACATCGTGCGCCATCAGCGTCGCCCCGGCATCGGCCCGCTCGCCGGCTTTCGCGGCGCCGACGGCACCGCCGTCGGGCGCGGGGAGCCGAACCCCGAGCAGCTGCGCCGCTACGTGGAGAACGGCGGGTTCTGGTCACAGCACCTGCCGCCGCAACAGCTCTACTACAAGTTCGCCAACCGCGACTATCTCGACGGGGCGCAGCAGATGGGGTTCATCGGCGCCGCCGACCCGATCGTCCTGCAGCTGTACTGCGAGCCGCTGCAGCGGCTGCGGCTCGCGGCCGAGGGGCACGGGGCGCGCGTGCCGCCGCAGCGGCTGCGGGCGCGCATCGCGCGCTACTGCGATCCGCTGCCGATCTGGTACCTGCCGCTCGAGCAATCGATGAGCGAGCGAGCGCGCTACCCGCTGCACGCCATCACGCAGCGGCCCATGGCCATGTATCACTCCTGGGGCTCGCAGAACGCCTGGTTGCGCCAGATCCTCCCGGAGAACCGCCTCTATCTGCACCGCGAGCTCGCCGCCGAGCTCGGCATCGAGGACGAGGACTGGGTCTGGGTCGAATCGCGCACCGGGCGGGTGAAGGCGCGGGCGCGCACCATGAGCGGGGTGAACCGCCACACGGTGTGGACCTGGAATGCGATCGGCAAGCGCGCCGGTGCCTGGGGCCTGAAGCCCGATGCGCCGGAGTTCACCCGCGGCTTCCTCCTCAATCACGTGATCTCGGAGTTCCTGCCCGGCAGCGGCGCCGATGCGCCGCAGTCGAACTCCGACCCGGTGACCGGACAGGCCGCCTGGTTCGACCTCACGGTGCGCCTCGAGCGCTGCCCGCCGGACAGCCCCGATGAGACCGCACCGCGCCCCGGCGCCAATCCGCTGCGCATCACGCCTCGCTCGGAGAAACCCACATGACGATGTTGCCCGAGCGCGCCCCGGGGGCGCGCAAGATGGGGCTCGTGATCGACCTCGACACCTGTGTCGGCTGTCACGCCTGCGCCGTGAACTGCAAGGAGTGGAACACCGGGGGCGAGGCCGGGATGCTGCCCGATTACGACCCGCACGGGGCGAACCCCGACGGCGTGTGGCTCAACCGCATCCACTCCTACGAGACCGAGAGCCCGCAGCGCTCGCGCACGGTGAACTTTCCGCGCTCCTGCCTGCACTGCGAGAACCCGCTGTGCGTCACGGTGTGTCCCACGGGCGCCTCGTTCAAGCGCGCCGAGGACGGCATCGTGCTCATCAACACCGACACCTGCATCGGCTGCAAGCTGTGCTCCTGGGCCTGTCCCTACGGGGCGCGCGAGTTCGATGAGGACAACGGCGTGATGCGCAAGTGCACGCTGTGCATCGACCGGATTTACAACGAGGCGCTGCCGGAGGCGGAGCGCGAGCCGGCCTGCGTGGCGACCTGTCCGGCCAAGGCCCGTCACTTCGGGGATCTGGCCGATCCGGACAGTCCGGTGGCGAAACTCGTCGAGGAGCGCGGCGGTGTGGACCTGCTCGCCGAGCTCGGTTACCGCCCGACCAACAAGTACCTGCCGCCCCGGCAGGCGCCGCTCTCGAGCGGACCTGAGGAGAGTCCGGTGCGGCCGACCTCGGGGGTCGGCGCGGCGCTGCTGCGACTGCTCGACAAGGCCCTGAGCCGATGAGGCCGGCGGCCTCGATCCTGCTGCTGACGACGCTCACGGGGTTCGCCTACGGGCTGCTCGCGTGGCTCGGCCTGTATGCCGCCGTGGGCGCCGCGGGCGCGGCCCGCACGCTGATTCTGAGCGGCGTCGGACTCGCCGTCGTGCTCGCCACTGCGGGCCTGGCGGCCTCGGCGCTGCACCTCGGCCGTCGCGAGCGCGCCTGGCGCGCCTTCAGCCAGTGGCGCTCCTCGTGGCTCTCGCGCGAGGGCGTCGCAGCGCTGCTCACCTATCCGGTGGCGCTCGCCTTCGCGGCCTGCGCCTACCGCGCACCGGCCGCCCCGCTGACGCGGCTCCTCGGGGCCGCCGCGGCGCTCGCAGGCCTCGGCACCGTCTACTGCACCGCGATGATCTACGGGAGCCTGAAGCCGATCCGCCAGTGGCACAACCCGCACACGGCACCCGATTATCTCGTCTTCGCGCTGTTCTCCGGCGGGACGCTGTTCGTGCTGCTGCACGCCGTGCTGATCGGCGCCGGGGCGTGGCCGGCGGCGCTCGCGGCGCTCGCGGCCGCCGCGGCACTGCTCGCCAAGCTCGCCTATTGGCGGCACGTCGACCGCCAGCCCCCGCTCGCGACCCTGGCGAGTGCGATCGGAATGGCGCACGGCACCGTCGTGCGGCCGCTCGATGCCCCCCACTTCACGGAGAACTTCGTGCTGCGCGAGATGGGCTTTCAGATCGCGCGGCGCCACGGCATGACCCTGCGGCGCATCGCGCTCGGGCTCGGCTTCCTCCTGCCGCTGCTGCTGAGCCTGCTCGGTGCGAGCGGTGGCGTGCCGCTTGCGAGCAGCGCGCTCGCGGTCGTCTGCGCCGCACTCGGACTGCTCACCGAACGCTGGTTGTTCTTCGCCCAGGCGACCCACGTCTCGGCACTCTATTACGGCCGCAGCATCTGACCGGACCCCCCGCGATCCCTCCCTCTTGTCGAGGCGCGCCCGTAGTGCTACGCTTCGTAGCACTACAGAGGGTCGCACTATGAATCGACACCCGATCACGGACCTCGGCACGCTCGAACGAGCGGTGCTCGAGATTCTCTGGCAATCCGGGCGCGCCTCGGCCGATACGGTTCAGAAGGCCCTCGCCCGCCCCCTGAAGGAATCCACCGTGCGCACGGTGCTGAAACGGCTCGAGGCCAAGGGACTGGTCACGCACACCGTGGAGAACCGCGCCTACATCTACTCATCGCGCGACAGCCGCACCGTTGCGGCCGCGCGCGCGGTCAAGGGCATCCTCGATCGCTTCTGCAACGGCTCGCTCGAGGAGGTCCTGGTGGGTCTGCTCGATGCGCGACTGCTCGAGCCACGCGAGCTCGAGCGGCTCGCGGCGAAGGTCGCCGCGGCGCGCAAGGAGTCGCGGCGATGATCGCCTTCCTCGCCGCCTGGAGCGTACGCGCCCTGGCGTTGAGTGCCGCAGTGGCCGCTGCGCTCGCCCTGACCCGCACCCACAATGCGTATTGGCGCAAGACCCTCTGGACCGCCGCGCTCGCGGGGATGCTCGCCATGCCGCTGCTGATGCCGCTGCACATCGGCGCCCTCGGCACCGCCCCCACGACGCTCGCGCTGCAGGTTCTGAGTCCGACCCTCGGGCTGCGGCCCGCGGCCGCCGTGAGTCTGGCGAGTCTCTATGCCGTCATGGCGATCGCACTGCTGCTCTATTACGGCGGCGGAATGGTACGGCTCGCGGCGCTGCGCGCTGCGGCTCGCCCCGTCTGCGCGCCGTGGACGCAACGGTTCGACGTCCGGGTGAGCGCAACGATCAGGCAGCCGGCCACCTTCGGCACCACCATTTTGCTGCCGGCGAACTACGAGGACTGGACTGCGCTCGAACGCACGGCGATTCTCGCCCACGAACAGGCGCATGTTCGCGACCGGGACTGCTACCGCCTCTGGCTCGCGCAGCTGTACCAGTGCATCTGTTGGTTCAATCCGCTCGCCTGGTGGCTCACGCGACACTTGAGTGCGCTCGCCGAGGCCACGAGCGATGCCGCCGCGATCCGCCGCCTCGGCGACGGACCGGGCTATGCCCAGCTGCTCCTTGAGTTCGCCGCCCGCGCGCTCGAGGGCAAGCGCCGGGTGCACCTGCCGCCCGGCGCCGCGGCGATGTTTCGCGAGGGGCTCAGTGCGCGCATCGAGCGCATCCTCGGGGCGAGCGCGCCGCAACGGCCGCCCACGCGGTTCGCGCGGCGTCTGGGCATCGTCGCCCTCGCGCCCGCGGTGCTCGCGTGCGCGCTGGTGCACGTCGAGCCGGCCGCAGCGCTGCAGGCCCGCACACCCTCGACACGGCAGGCGATCTTCATTCCCCCCTCCCGTTACAACCTGCGCCTCCTCAGCACATCGTTTTATCCGCCCCTCGCGGCACAACGCCATCTTCACGGCATGGCGTTCGTTCGGGTGACCGTCGATGCGCACGGGCACGCAACGAGCGTCCGTCTGCTGCATGTGACACCCACCGGGGCCGGCTTCGCAGCCGCGGCGCTGCGTTTCGCTCTCGCGCTGCATTACGGCAACCGAGCGCACCGGACCGAGCAGACGACGCTGCCGGTAAAATTTGCACCCACACGGCCGGCGGCCGCGCGGCCCGCGGCGCCGCCGCCCCGATCGACATGAACCGCCGCGGCGAGCCCCTCATCCGCGGGGTCGCCGCAGGGGTCATCGCGGCACTGGCAGGCTGCGCGAGTCCACCGCCCGCCCTCGATCCCGGCGGCTGTCCGCCGTCACTGCGCCGCGCGGTGGTCGTCTCCGTCTCGGTGAGCCCGATCGCACCGCGCCCCGGGGCGCTCGACGGTGGCGGCTCCGTACCCCTGATGGCGGGAACCGATCGGCGCCTGCTGGTGGCCGTACACGTCGCTCGCATCGGCCCGCGCGTGCGAATCCTCGCCGACGCCCTCGATCTGCTCACCTATGGCGGGACGCTCGACGGTCGGGCACGGATCGTACGGCCCCGCGACGCCGAGCGCCGCCAGAGCCTCACCGCCGAGGGCGGCTGGCTCGAGCTCGCCCCGTTCATCCCGGGCGCCCACCTGCACTCCCGCACCGAAGTGCTCGACGTGCGGGTCGTTCCGGGCGGTGATCCGCGCGCCATCCTCGTCGTGCGTCCCCCGGCGCTCTGGTGGCCGGACGGACGCGCCCGTTCGGCACGAGACCTCACGCTGCACTTCACCACCGCAGCGCACATGACCCGCGTGCACGCCGTCGATGCGACCGCAACGTTTCACTTCCGGGTGCAGCATCTCGGCGGCGCACGCGAACGCTGGCACTGCTCGATCGACCGGAACTTCACCCTCGTCACGCACCGACAGGCGCTGGCGAATCTCTGGGTGCTGCGCCCGCCCTTCGTCGCACACGTACCCCCCGCGACTCTCGCGGTCTTCGATCCTCGGCGCGGCACATTCCCGCTCGTGTTTCCCGATCCACAGAGCGCGCGCGCATTCGCACACTGGATACGCCAACGGCACGCACGGCGCCTCAACGCGGACGTCCTCGGCCTGCTCGGCGCGTCGGATCGGTTCGTGGCGCTGCCGGATCCTCCCGTGCAACGGCTGCAGGTGCATCAATGGGACCGCGGCTGAGCGCCCGAGCCGACGGCAGCGCCCGGGGTGCACCCCATCCTGCGGTGAAATGGCCCCCGCCGGGCCGATAGACCATGCCTCTCGATGTCAGAATCAAACCGCGCACCGGCGCACTCAGAACGGGCGAACGGATGCCCCGCTCGACGCACCTGCCGCGCGCTGAGTTCCCGAGTGCCCTATTTCGCGCGCGTGCGCACGAGCAGCTGCTGCACCAGCGCCGAGGGGCTGCTCCGGAACGCGGTGATGGCGAAAAAATGCTCGAACACGCCGGGGATCGCGCAGTAGCGCTGCAGACGCCCCTCGCGCAATTCGTCCTGGACCACCACCTCGGGCACGACCGCAACGGCGCCGGAGTCGCGCGCGAACAGGCGCAGCATCGCCATGTCGTCGACTTCCGCGGCCACCTCGACCTTGATGCGCCGGCGCTCACACCACAAATCGAACTGAGTGCGCACGTCACTGCTCGGTCCGGGCAGCACCAGGGGCATACCGACCAAATCCTCTGGCAGCCGCAGGCGCCGCCGCCCGGAGCGCGGCGGCCCGATCAGACACACTGACTGGCGCGAGAGCGGCACGCAACGCCACGGCCGATCACGCTCGGCCACCACCGGTCGGTTCGAGAGCAACACATCGAGGTTGTGCACGCGCAGCTGCTCGAGCAGTTCGGCAAGGCTGCCGGACTGCAGCGTCAGGCGGACTTCCCGACGACTGAACAGCGGCCGCAGCAGATTCTCCGTGAAGTTTCGCGACAGCGTGGCGACCGCTCCGACACGCAGGTGCTGTTGGCGCTGCCCGAGCCCGCCGCGCACCGTCGCCATGAGCTCCTGCCCCAGCCCGAAGATGCTGTCGGCGTAATCGAGCACCACGGCGCCGAACTCCGTCAGATGCAACGAGCGTCCGGACCGCTCGAACAACGGCTGACCGAGATACGTCTCGAGCTGACGGATCTGCGCCGACAGGGCCGATTGCGACACGCGCAGCTGCGCGGCGGCCCGGGTCAGGTGCCCGCGCTGCGCGACGGTCCAGAAATACAGCAGGTGACGAAAGTTGAGGTTTCGCATGTTCTGTTTTCTCGAACGATTCGTTCTATTTATTCTATTTTACAGATCCGCTCCCCATGCGAATACTCCCTCGCGTCGTCCGCACCCCCCGGAGTACGCATGCTGCATCACCCGCACTGGACCGCCTGGCTCGTCCCGCTGCTGTATCTGCTCGGCGCCACCGCCGCCGCGCTGCGCCGCCGCGCACTCTGGCCGGCGCTCGCGTGGGCCTCGGGCGGCGCGCTCGCAGCAGCGCTCGCCGGCGATGTCGGCCGCGTGGTGCCGGGCGTGGCATTCGGCCTGCACGACGGCCCGGCTGCTGCGGTGATGACCCTGATCACGTTTTTGGGCTGGATCATCGCGCGCTACTCGCGCGGCAATCTCGCCGGGGAGGCCGGCGAGCGGCGCTTCGTGTGTGCGCTGCTGCTGACCCTCGCCGGTGTGAGTGCCGTGGTGGCGGCGCGCAATTTTGCCGTGCTGGTGCTCGCCTGGGCCGCGAGCAGTGCCGCGCTGCACCCGCTCCTGACGCACTACCGCGAGCGGTCGGCGGCCCGCATCGTCGCACGCAAGAAATTCCTCGCCAGCCGCCTGGCCGATGGGTGCCTGCTCGGCGCTGCGGTGCTCCTCTATCGGCGCTGGCACACCCTCGGACTGACGCCCCTGGCGCGGCTGATCGCGGTCCATGGCGCCGCCGGTGCCGAGGCGCAGTGCGCCGCGGTGCTGCTCGCCGCCGCCGTGCTGTTGAAATCCGCTCAGCTGCCCCTGCACGGCTGGCTGGTGCAGGTCATGGAGGCGCCGACCAGCGTCTCGGCCCTGATGCACGCGGGCGTGGTCAACCTCGGCGGCTACGTGCTGATTCGCCTTGCCCCGCTGATCGGCGCGTCGCTTGCGGCCCAGGGACTCCTGGTGATCGTCGGCGGCACGACCGCGGCGCTCGCCGGACTCACCCTGATGACCTGCCCCACGCGCAAGACGCGCCTCGCCTGGTCGACCTGCTCGCAGATGGGGCTGATGGCCGCCGAATGCGGCCTGGGGCTCTACGGTCTCGCCCTGCTGCATCTGCTCGGCCATGCGCTCTACAAGGCGCACGCGTTCCTCTGCTCCGGCGAGGCGGTCCGAGAGAGCGCTGAGGTGCGCATGCGAGCAGCCCCCCCGTCGCGCGCACCGTACGCGCCGCTGCTCGGGCTGGCGGTCACCGCCGGCCTGGTCGCAGCCTCGGCGCGCCTGTGGCAGACCGTATGGCACGCCCCTGCGGTTCCCTGGATCGCACTGTGGGTGTGCACGCTCGGCGTTGCGACGCTTCTGTGGGACGGTGTGCCGGATCGGGCCACCCGGATCCGCAATCTCCTGGCGGCCGCGCTCGCCGTGCAACTGTATCTGCTCTGGCACCTCACGATGCATCGGGACCTCGGTGTCCCCTCGGCACACCCGGCACCGCTCCTGGCGCTGTACGACGCACTCTGTCTGCTCGCGCTGTATGCGGCCCAGGGGCACCTCTGGCGCACCGGCGCGGCGACGCGGCGCTCACCTCTGTACGTCTGGAGCGCGGCCGGGTACTTCCTCGACGAACCGGTCACGCGGCTCGTCACATCGCGATGGCCCTGGTGCGCGGTGAGCGGTCTGGAGAGACACCTCGGTCCGTGGCGGGCCGCGAGCGAACGGGGAACCGCGTGAGCCGCGCGGCGACACCACCGGTGCGGCACCGCAGCCCGAGTCTGCACCGCGCGGCCCTCGAGGCGGCCGCGCGCACCATCGCGCCCGCCTGGCCGATCGATCGACAGGTCGCGGTCAGCCCCTACTGGGGCTATCGGGCGCTGCCCTTCGGCACGGCGGCCGAGCGGCTGCAGCGCCTCTGCGGCGCGCCCCTGACGGCGGCGCGCGCGCAGTACCTGCGCGCCTGGCAGCGAGGACAGATCGAGCGGCCGCACCTCGAGCAGGCGCTGCGCGAACAGCCCGTGGTCGCGAGTCTCGCCGCCGCCGTGCGGGCACTCGAGCAACCGGTCCCGGCCGCGGCCGGACTGCCGCTGCTCAGCGACCGGCTCGACGCCGACCCACTCCGACGCGGCGCGATCCCCTGGCGCCTTCGCATCACGCAGCAGATCAGCGAGTACTGTGCGGCGTACTTCGATCGGCTGCAGGCGGACGCGACGCCGCAGCGCGAGCCCGGGCTGTTCGCCGGCTGGCGCGCGGCGCTGCTCGCGGATCGGCGTTTCCGGCCGCTGCACCGGCACGCGGCACAGCTGCCCGAGCAGACCGACGCGGCGCTCCACTGGGCGCTCGATCGGCTGTCCGTGCGCGATGCACACCTGACCGAGCTGTTCGAAGTGATTGCCCGACGCATCGACGGATGGGCGGCGTGGTGCGCGTACCTGCGCTGGGAGGCGGCGCTCGCCGGCGCCGAGGATGAGCACTTGGCGCAGTTGCTCGTGATCCGTCTCAGCTGGGAGGCGCTCCTGCAGGACGGGCGACACGATGAGCGCTCCGTGTGGTGGAATTGGCTCGAGCAGTGGAACGCCGCGCTCGCCGCCACCCCTCCCGCATCGCTGGCCATCGACCTGCTCTGGCAGCGCGCGCACGAGATCGCCTACCAGGAGCGTCTCTTTCGCGCGCTCGCCGCGCCCCACGCCGCACGCCCCGCCGCGCAACCCGCTGTGCAACCCGCTGCGCCGCACGCACAGCTGGTCTTCTGCATCGATGTGCGCTCAGAGCGCATGCGGCGCGCCGTCGAACAGACCGACGGCGGCGTACGCACGTATGGATTTGCAGGCTTCTTCGGTCTGCCGCTGCGCTACACCCCGCTCGGGACCTCGCTCGAGCGGCCTCAGCTGCCCGCGCTGCTCGCCCCGACGCTCACGGCCCGCGATACGAGCGGAACCGCTGCCGAGGATGAACGGCTCGCCAACCGGCGCCAACGGACGCTGCAGCGTCGGGCGAGCCTGCAATCGTTCTCGCGTCTGCCGACGGGCGCATTCAGCACCGTGGAGATCCTCGGCCTCACCTATCTGCCGAAATTGCTCGCCCGCACCTTCGGGCTCGCGCCGGACACCCCGACGCACCTCGGACTGAAGCGCACCGAGTGCGACTCGCTCCGTCCGCGGCTGATCGACCGCGGCCCTGAAGCACTCGCCGAACACGCGCAGCTTGCGGCGCGGATCCTGCGCGCCCTGGGGACCGAGCGGCCCTGGGCCCGACTGCTCGTACTGATCGGGCACGGCGCACGCACCGCCAACAACCCACAGGCTGCCGCGCTCGCCTGTGGCGCCTGCGGCGGCCACAGCGGCGAAGTCAACGCACGCACGCTCGCGGACCTGCTGAACGATCCTGCGGTGCGCGGCGTGCTCACCGAACAGGGCCACTCGCTCCCGGAGCAGACCGTAGTGATCTCCGGGCTGCACGACACCGTGACCGACACCGTCGAACTGTTCGTGCCGCCGGATCTCCCGGCCGGCCATGCGGCCGATCTCGAGCGCCTGCGCCAGACGCTGCAGCGTGCCGGCGCGCAGGTCCGCCGCGAGCGCGCCGCAGACCTCGGGCTCGGGCATCTCGCCGCACGCGAGGCGGCCCTGTTGCGCCGGCTGCAGCGGCGCACGCGCGACTGGTCCGAAGTGCGCCCCGAGTGGGGGCTCGCGGGCAATGCGGCCTTCATCCTCGCGCCGCGCGAGAGGACCCGTGGCATCGATCTTCAGGGACGGACCTTCCTGCATGAGTATCGCGCCGAGGAGGACCCTGACGGTGCGCTGCTCGAGCAACTGCTCGCCGGCCCGCTGGTCGTGGCGCACTGGATCAACCTGCAGTACTACGGCTCGACCGTCGATCCGCAGCGCTTCGGCAGCGGCGACAAGCTGCTGCACAACGTGCTCGGCGGGCGAATCGGGGTCCTGGAAGGACACAGTGGGGACCTGCGCATCGGCCTGGCTCGTCAGTCCGTGCACGATGGCACCGACTGGCGGCACGCGCCGCTGCGCCTGACGGTGCTCATCGATGCCCCGCACGAGCGCATCGAACGGATCGTCCGGCGCCAGTCCGACGTCCTGCAGCTGGTCGAAAACGAATGGCTGTACCTCTACGGCCTGCGCGGAGAGCGCCCCGAACGTCTGTTTGACCCGCGCGGCGGACGGCACGGCGCGACGCCCGCAGCCGTCCGCGAGCCTTCAGAGGTGCCCGCATGACCGGCGGCTCGGGACCGGCGCCGCGCCCGGGCACGCCAGCCCCGCAGGGGCTGTGCGCTGCGCTCGCGGCCCTGGAATCCGAGGCGATCCACATCCTGCGTGAAGCGATCGCCGAGGCGCGCAACCCCGTGCTCCTGTTCTCCGCCGGTAAGGACTCCACCGTGCTCGCCGATCTGGCCTGCCGCGCATTTTTTCCATCGCGCCCCCCGGTACCGTTGCTGCACATCGATTCGACCTGGGAGTTCCGCGAACTGCTGCAGTTCCGTGACCGCTTCGCGCAGCGGTATGGCTTTGACTTACGCGTTCATCACAATGAGGCCGGCCGCGCTGCGGGCATCAACCCGTTCGAGCACGGCGATCACTACACGACGGTGATGCGCACCGAGGCGCTGAAGAGCGCGCTCGATGCCGGTCGGTACGACATCATCCTCGGCGGCGCCCGGCGCGACGAGGAGCGCTCGCGCGCCAAGGAGCGCGTCGTCTCGTTGCGCGGCCCGCACCACACCTGGGAGCCGCGCCGGCAACGGCCGGAGCTGTGGAACCTGTTCAATTTCCGTCTCGGCCCGCACGAGAGCGCGCGGGTCTTCCCGCTGTCGAACTGGACCGAACTCGACGTGCTCACCTATGCACTGGCGCGCGGCATCGAACTCGCGCCGCTGTATCTGGCGCGTCCCCGTGCCGTGCTGAGGCGCGACGGACAGCTCTTGGTCATCGACGAACCCCAGCGCATGCCGCTGCGGCCCGGCGAGATCCCCGAAGTCCGCAAGGTTCGCTTTCGGACGCTGGGATGTTGGCCGGTCACCGCGGCGGAGGCCTCCGAGGCCGAGACACTCGCAGCGGTCGTCGCCGAAACCCTACGCTCGCGCCACTCGGAACGCAGCGGCCGGCTCGCCGATCACGACGCCGGTGGCTCGCTCGAACAGCACAAACGCGAAGGCTATTTCTGAGGTCTCGTGAGGAGATGAAACTATGCCCCCCTGCACTGCCGAGATCGATCTGATCAGCGCCGAACGGCGCATTCAACACGCGCTCGGGCACCCAGCCCTCAGCGCGTGGCTGAAAGACACGCTGCGCTCGGCGTTCGAGCGCGAGCCGCTCGCCCTCGCCAACGATCTGGAACTGCTCGGGCACCTGCTGCGACCCTGGACGCAGGCGCACATCACCCGCGAGGCCTACCCCGGGCGGGCCGGCCGCGGGCTCGGCACCCCGCCCGGTGCGCCCGGTGACCTTGCTTGACCGCGTCGCGCGCACTGCGCATCCTATGCGCATCATGCCTCCCTCCTCCGATCTCGCGGGCCGCGACGCTCGCCGGCACTCCCTGCAGCGGCTCGGGATGTCACTGGTGCTCGCCTACGGGGCCGCGGCCGTCGGGGCCATCGCCTCGATCGGTGCCCCATCCTTCTACGCGCATCTGGTGCGCCCGGTCTGGGCGCCGCCGGGAGGGTGGTTCGGCCCGGTCTGGACCGTACTGTACGGGATGATGGGGATCGCGCTGTGGCGGGTCTGGCGGGTCCGGCCCGCGAAATCCCGCCCGGTGCGGCTCTTCTTCGCTCAGCTCGCCGTCAACGCGGCCTGGTCATGGCTGTTCTTCCGGCTGCACCTCGGCGCGGCGTCCTTCGTCTGGATCGTCCTGCTGGTCGTGTTGCTCGCCATCACGGTGGGCGCGTTCTGGCGCGTCAGCCGCACCGCCGGCGCGCTGCTGCTGCCCTACCTCGCCTGGGTGCTGTTTGCCTGCGCGCTCACCTGGGCGGTCTGGCGCGCCAATCCCGCCGCGCTCGGCTGACGCGAGGACGCACGCGGCCGGCCAGCCGACCGTATACCGCTCGAGGTGCAACCGCACCGCCTCCCGGTATCCCTCCGCGCTCGTCACCGTCGCTCCTCCTCTGAGCACCAGGATGTAATCGCCGCGGCGCGTGCGACTGATCCGGCGCACGTGGTTGAAATTGACCAGACAGGAGCGGCTGACCCGCAGCAACGGTTGGCTGCCCAACGCTTGCTGGGCCGCGCGCAGCGTCGCTCGCAAAAGGTGCGCTTCCGACCCCACGTTCAGTCTGACGTAGTTGCGCTCGGCACAGGCGGCCTCGATCTCATCGGCGTCGAGCACTTGCCGGTCACTTCCCGTTCCCACGACCAGGCGCGGCCGCCGGGCAACACGTGCCGCACGGGCCCGCTCCAGGTGCTCGAGCGCCGCTTCCAGCGCCTCCTGACGCGCCGCACTGCGCTCGGCCCGCAGACGCCACCGGACCCGCTCGAGGGAGTCGTGAAAGCGCGCCGCGTCGAAGGGCTTCAGCAGATAGTCCACCGCGCTGAGTTCGAACGCTTCCGCGGCGTAGCGCACATGCCCCGTGACGAAAACCACCACCGGCGGCCGGGGCTTCTCGAGGGCACGCGCCAACGTCACGCCGTCGAGAGCATCCATCTCGATGTCGAGGAAGAGCGCATCCGGGCGGGCGATCTGCACGGCCTGCAGCGCGGCGCACCCGTCGGCGTACTCCCCGAGTATCTGCAGATCCGGCTCGGCCGCACAGTACTCGCGCAGCAGCCGGCGGCCGCACGCCTCGTCATCCACGATCATTGCCGTCAGCATCGATCGCCCTCCCTACAGGCTCGGTGCGCCGCAATCGACCCCGAGGAGCGGCAGATGGATCTCGGCCGTCCACTCGCCCTGCCGCTGCGCCGCGGCGCGCATCGTTGCTCGCTCACCAAAATGCAGCGCGAGCCGATGGCGCACATTCTTCAGGCCGATCCCCTCGCTAAGACCAGCGTCGCGCTGCGCTACGGTGTTGACCACCCGCAACGTGAGCTCATCCCCGGCAGCGGTGACCTCGACCCGGATCGACACCGCCCCGTGGTGACCGCGCAGACCGTGCACGACCGCGTTCTCGACGAGCGGCTGGAGAATCAGACTCGGCACCCACACGCCCGGCAGCCCCGCTGCGGCCGGCACGTTCAGCCGCAGCCGCTCGGCGAACCGGTGCTGCTGCAATGCCAGGTACTGCTGCGCGAAGCGAATCTCCGCCTCGAGCGGCCAGAACTCCCGCTCACTCGCGCTCAGCAGCTCGCGCAGGACCTCACCCAACCTCGCCACCAGTTCGCGGGCGGCCGGCGGATCCCAGCCGATCTGGCCCTGCAGGGTGTGCAGCAGATTCAACAGCGAGTGCGGCGAGAGTTGGGTGCGCAGCGTCGCCAGACGCGCCGCCGAGAGTGCCCGGCGCAGCGATGCCGCCTGCGTCTCGCCCTCACGCAGCGCACGGCCGAGGTGGCAGGCCCAGAGGAGTGCGAGCGCAAATGCATAGGCGAGCAGGAAGCGTGTGACGCTCGAGAGCCACAGGCTCGCCTCCAGTTCTGCGGCGCGCCAGAGCGAGGCGACGGCCACGTGCGGAGCGGCGGCGACATCACCGGCACAGAACTCCCCGAGCAGCAGGCTCGGCGCGGCCAGTGCCGAGAAACCCAGACCGAGCGCGAACTGCACCGGGATTCTGCGCGCGGACGGCCGCCAGCCGAGGCGCTGCGAGCCCCACAGGCAGCCGAGCAGGACCGGGTAGAGCAGCAGATGCCCGATCAGCTGCGCGCCCCAGGGGGCGAAGACGGTTTTGACGCGCATCGCCGAGAGCGCGGCCTGAGTGCTCGTGGTCTGCAGCAGATCGACGCCCGTGACGTACACCCAGAACACGCTCACGAGCACCAGCGGCAGGCGGATGCGACCCGTCACGTCACGTGCCCCGCGGCACTTGCCCCTGATTTGCATCGGCCCTCCCTCACGCAGCGCGTCCGGACCTCCGCCGTCACCGATACCGCCGCGGGCGCGCTGGGACGAAATCGTCGATGGCAGGGACGAACTCGTGGTAGCGCCTATTCCCGAAGGCTGAGCCAAAGTGTCTCATATCTTTATGGCCCCGGAAAAACCAGAACCGCCGGCGCGGGACGCGACCCCGATGCTCGCTGCGCCCGGCGCGCAGGGCACCTCGGCGGTGCGGTCCGTCACTCGCAACACTGCCAAGACAGCGTTTTCGCTCGGCCGCCGCGCACGCCTGCGCCGCCCGGTCTGCAACGCCCGCCCGCTTTTTGTCCCACACAACGACAGAAGAGGCTGCCATGAATGGAAAATTGACCGTGGTCGGCACCGGAATGACCGCAATCAGTCAGCTCACGCGCGAAGCGGAGCACTGCCTGTTCACGGCCGACAAAGTCTTCTATCTGCTCACCGACCCGCATACCGAGGGCTACGTCAAACAGCTCAATGCGTCGGCCGAATGTCTCAAACGCCACTACGAGCACGGCACCGGCAAACCGCGGCTGTGGGCCTATCAGGACATGGTCGAGACGTTGCTCGCCCCGGTGCGCCAGGGGCAGTCGGTGTGCGCCGCGTTCTACGGCCACCCCGGCGTGTTCGTGTACCCCTCGCATGAGGCGATCGTGCAGGCGCGCCGCGAAGGTCACGAGGCGAAGATGCTGCCGGGGATCTCGGCCGAGGACATGATGGTGGCCGATTTGGGCATCGATCCGGCGCTGCCCGGTCTGCAGACCTACGAGGCCACCGGCTTCGTGCTGTTGAAACCGGCGATCGATGCGCGCATCCCGCTCGTACTGTGGCAGATCGGGGTGGTCGGCCTGCTCACGCCCGAGGCGCACCCCTCGCGCAGCAACCTCGGTGCGCTCACCGACATCCTGCTGCGCAGCTACCCGAGCGATCACCAGGCGGTGCTCTACCAGGCCTCCGCGTACGAGAACATCGCGCCGGTCCTGCACGTCTTCGCGCTGCGGGATCTGGCGCGCCAGGACATCAATGCGCTGAGCACGCTGTACGTCCCGCCGGGGCTGCCTGCCGATCCGGACGCGAGCCGCGCCGAGTTGCTCGGAGTGCGTCTGACCGACCTGTCGCTGACGCATCGCAAGGGCGGCGCCCGCGTTCCAGGGCAGGCCTACGGGATCACCCACCCGGAGAAGCCCGGCTGGGTCACTACGGCCGACGCGGCGCGCGGTGAGTACGCCGCAGGTTGAAGCGCTGCCGCGAGCGCACGGCGCCTCACGCATTCAGGTTTCAGGACGAACGATCGGGGCAGGCACGCCCACATTCCCACCGTCAGAGGAGATTCGCGATGACTATGAGAACCCCGGTGTCAGGCCTCGAGATCGGCAGCTGCGGGCGCATCCTGTACCGAGACGGCCCGTCGCACCGGTTGCTGCGCGCCAATGAAACGACGCTCTCGCCCGAGACGAAGGTCGTGATCGTGCTCGTGCTCTGAGCGGCCTCACGGCCGGCGGTGCACCCGCGCCGGCCCACCCGGCCAAAAGACAGGCTGGGATGCGCGTCCCGCATCGGAACCCTTTGCGGGAACGCGCATCCCAACCTGAGGGGGGTCGGTAGGCGCTCAGCTCACTCAGCGCGGCGCGAACACCGCAACGCAGCCCTCGCGGCAGGGGCCGCCGTCCCGGCTCGCGGCCATCGGCACGAACACTTTTCCGCTGCGCGGATCGGCCGCCACGGAATGCGCATCCGGTCCGCTCGGCAGATTCGCGATCCAGCGGCGCGTACGGGCATCGACGATGCCGAGCACCGGGCCGCCGGGATTTTTCACCGCGGCCAGGTAGTACCGGTGCGCGCGCGGATCGGCATACACCTCGTCCGAGCCGCCGACCTGCGCGATGCGCGCGACGATCCTGTCCGTGCGTGCATCGAGGATCAGTGAATGCGCCGGGAACCCGGCCGTGACGGCATCGTCACTGCACCCCACGAGCAGATCGCTGTGCGGCCCGAGCGCGAGCCCCGCGGGCATGCACTGGCGCACCTGGATCAGCTTCACCAGCCGGCGCGTCCGTGGGTTGATGACCGCGATGGCGCCCTCGGCCTTGACGTGATGGAGCACCGGTAGTGACAGATAGAGCAGACCGGTCGCCGGCACGTAGGCCGGCTGCTCGGCCCCGTCCGTGGCGGCCGTGAGCGTCACGCGCCCGACCACCTTGCGGCTGCGCGTGGAGATCAGATTGAGAATGGGCGGACCGTCGTGCTTGGCGACCACGGCGACCAGGTGATCGCGCGGATCATAGGTGAGCTCATCGGTGGTCTTGCCGCGCTCGGTGAGGATGCTCGCGATGATCCGGCGGGTTCGCACGTCCACCACTTTGACCGTTCCGCTGTCGCCGTCGCTCGCCCAGAACGTCCCCGTTCCGACCGCGACCACGCCCTTCGGACCGTCGTGGCCGAAACCGCCGGCACGGCCGAGAAATCGGCCCGTCGCTGCATCGATCAGGTCGAGGCCCTGATTCGACTTGTCCGAGAACGCATAGATCCCGGCCGCATTGACAAAGCCGATGTCGAATTTCCGCAGCGCCCGGCCCGGCACCGCAATCTCGCCCACCCGCCGCAATGCAGGCCGCAGCGGTGCCGCGGACGCCGCTGCGCCACCGGCCAGAACGGCGATCGCCGCCGTCAGCAGCCCCAGAGCACAAACGCGCCGCGACGCCGGGATTGAGGAAACGGTATCAGTCACAGGAGGACTCTTGGTCAGGGTGTCAGCGGCGATCAGTGTCGCAGCCTTTCCTGACAACCGTATGACACTGCGCATCGATCGGTGACAGCGCCGGTGTGCGTCACGAATACGGAGCACCGGTAGGTTGCGCGGATAAATATCGTCGAAAATTCTTACAAACCACTCGCATCGCTCGGATCTGAAATTTCGCAACACCCTGTTTTTACGGCGAAACTTCACCCCTGGCATCCTTGTTTCTGCCACTTTGGCTGCGTGCCGTCAATCGAGTGCAATCGTGCGAGCGGTACACGGAGTGGGTGCTGCGGCTCCGACGCCGGCACCGCCAGAGCCTGCCAGGACGACCTGATCAGACCTGGGAGTCACGCACAAGTCGGTACTGGAACACGCCCATGGCTGGCTGGTCGCCAGCGCACTGACGCTCCTCGCCGGTAGACTGGCCCACGCGAGCACGCTTTCGGCCACGTATTTCGAGGTCGCGAGCCATGATCCGAGCTACGACACCCTGTGTCGGGGGACCTCCTCCAACGAGGTCCTGCCCACCCTCGGTCCGAACGGACTCCCCCTGCTCAACCCGAGCGACTCCGGCACGATGCCGAGTAGTCAGGATCTGATCAACGGCCAGCTGACCTGGTGGAGCCCGGGACTGAATCCCTACGTCCAGCAGACCGGCACCGGGACGATCACCCTGCCCTTCGATCAGAGTTCCAATTTTTTCCCGCCGAATGGCACGGGCACGAACGCTACGAATGGTGGACTGACGGCAATCTTCTCGGGGTATCTGAATGTTCCCACCACCGAGAACGTCACCTTCGGCATCGGCGCGGACGACTCGGCGTTCGTATCCCTGGACGGGATGAACCTTTGCGATCTCGGCGGTGTTCACCCCTACACCCTCGGGACATGCACCGCGCAGACGCTCAGTGCCGGATCGCACAGCCTCCTGCTCTTCTTAGGATGACATGAATCAGGTGCAGGCCGGTTTGTCGTTCAGCATTCAGACCAACGGCGTCACGACCGTCGGCATGCCGGAACCCGGCTCACTCGCACTGCTGGCCGCCGGTCCGCTCGGTCTCGGATTCACCGTCTCGCGCCGTCGCCGCGAGGCCCTGGAACGGCGCGGCTGAGCGCAGCACGGCACCACGCCGCTCGCGCCTCCCTGGGATCCCTTACGATGCTCCTGACGTCTGCGACGTCAGGAGCATCGGTTCCGGATCGACCTCCGCCGCTCACGACGCAGCGGTCTTGTCTGCCGCCCCGCACGCGCGCCCCGAGGCACTCCCGGCAACTGCCTCAGAGCGGCACGCCGCAACGCGCCAGGACATCGCGCAGATCGCGGATCGGCGGGAAAACCTCGTTGTTCCAGTCCGAGCCCTGGGCATCGTGCGCACGCTGCTCGTGCTCGACGATTTCCTGGTCCTCGCGGAAGATGTTCTCGGTGAAGCGCACCACGAATGGCCAGACCACGTGGATGAGCCCCGGGATCGGGGGCTTCTTCACCGACAGATAGCCGAACGTGCGGTTGGTGCGGTGCTCGGCATCGAGCGGCGTGTAGCACAACCACACTTCGAGCACCGGATCCTGGGTCTCCTGAATGTTGCGACCCACCCAGACTCTCAGGCTCTGCGACGGATAATCGGTGCGGATGCGCATGTGATCGCGGAAATCCTGCCGCTCCTCGCCACGGCTGCGCATCATGTCGACGATCACGCGCTCGCCGACCGTAGATTTACCCTCGCTTCGGCTGAAGCTGTACTCGACCTCCGCCCAGCGCTCCCCATGTTTGCGCCCGAGACAGCTGGCACGGATCGAGCCCATCTGCTTGCGGTGCATGAACTGGTGGTTCATGTCGAAGAGGTTCTCGTGCATGAACGTATAGTGGCAGGCGACTTCGCGGTTCAGACGCCGGGTCTTGTAGTCGCGCCGTTGAGACGCACCGAGGGACTTCGGCAGGCGCTCTTCGGCCAGTTCGGCCTTGCCGGGGAAGATGAAGATGAGGCCGTCGATCTCGCGGACCGGGTAGCTGCGCACCCCGTTCGGACGGCGCTCCTTGCCCAGATACGGCACATCCGTGCATTTCCCCGAACAATCGTACGCCCAGCCATGATAGTGGCACTTCAGGACGTCCCCGGTGACCACACCGAGGTGCAACGGCACCTGGCGGTGCGCACACCGGTCTTCGAGCGCAAAGACCCGCCCGCTCTCGCCACGATACAGCGCGATCGGCTCACCGGCGAACCGGCGCCCGAGAATCTGCCCCGCCTTGAGCTCATCGGACCACGCCAGCGGATACCAATAATCGGGATTCGCAGCCGTGCGCCTCAGATCCACGCCACTGTGCGTGCTCGCCGAGCACTCACCCGTCAAGGTCGATTGATCCTCGAGCATCGACGCCCCCTGTTGTAATGAAAGCCGCAAGACTACTCTCAAGGCGCGTCCCGGAGAAAGCACTGTTTCGTGACGGGGAGCCGGAGCCTCGCTCGAGCGGCGCCCCACCGCTGCCGGATCGCTCCCGGAGGTTCTCGATGCGGCGGTCATGAATGGAATTGAACGCGGGGTCAGCGCCTCTGGCGAGCTGGAAAGCCCGTGCGACGCCCGTTCGGCACCGGTTCACATCCGTGAAGAATTCTCTAGTCAGACCCTACTTTGTGCTGTAAAGTTCTCCGCGACCAAGGATTTAGATCAGACGGCGGCGCAACCGCTTGGGACGGGAATGACAGTCAGCGTTTTGGGGACGTGTGACCGTCGGCAACACCGTAGCGGTGCGGACGTGCAGTGGGGGAACTTCTTCATCCGGGCGACGGAATCGATCGCGCACTCCGCACAGACGCTGCGGGCGGCGTAGAGCGTTGCGCGGCCCTCACGCCCGACCCGAGGCCGAGAGAGCCACCATAGCCGGCGCGCCTCAAACGTTCCGGCCGACCAGGCCAGTTGCGAATGCGCGATGCCGATGATGTAGACGCACTCCCCTCTCGTTCTCACTGGACTCGACTGCTGGCACCGCGCTACTGGGCGCTGTGGCTCATCCTCGGCATGCTGCGGCTTCTGGTGATGCTGCCGTTTCGAGCGCAGCTCGCCTGGGGACGCGCACTCGGCGCGCTGCTGCGCAGGATGCCGGTGCGCTACGTCAGCATCGCGCAAACCAACATCAATATCTGCCTGGCGGATTTGCCACCGCAGGAACGGGAGCAGGTGCTGCAGCGCCACTTCCAGAGCCTCGGCATCTCGGCAATGGAAATCGCACTGGCTTGGTGGGGAGACGGGACGCGTATCCGCAAACTGGCACGCGTCGAGGGATGTGAGCACGTCCAGAGCGCCCTCGCGCGAGGACGCGGGGCAATTTTGCTGACGGCACATTTCACGCCGCTCGAGATCGGCGGACGGATCCTCTCGGAAATGTTCCCGATCAATATTCTGTATCGGCCGACCAAGAACGAAGTCCTGGCGCATCTGCAGAGCCGGCTGCGCACCCGCAACGGTGGACGTGCCATTCGCAGCGACGACATCCGCGCGATGGTCATGGCGCTGAAGAACAATGAATGCGTGTGGTTCGCCCCCGATCAGTGTTACCGCAAGAAGGGCGCGGAGATGGTTCCTCTGTTCGGCGTTCCCGCCGCGACCAATACCGCCACTTCGCGCATCGCACGCATGACCGGCGCGGCCGTGCTGCCGTATTTCGTCGAACGCCTGCCCGGCTGCAGCGGCTACCGGCTCGTGATCCTGCCGGCGCTCGAGAATTTTCCGAGCGATTCACCGGCCGCGGATGCTGCGCAGTTTCATCGCTTGATCGAAGCCCAGGTGCAGGCGGTCCCCGATCAATATTTGTGGATCCATCGCCGGTTCAAGGGCATGACGCCGGACTATCCGGATTACTACAAGAAGTGCACGAAAGCCGCCGCGACGGACGCCACCACCGATCCGCAAGCACCGCCTCGCGCACTGTGACCGAAGGTCGATGGGTTCCCTACGTGCCCACGTCGCGCACCGAGGAGTATTCGAGTTTCCGTAGCGCTCGATGCGTGCCGCAGGATGCACCGAGGCTCTGCCCGTAGGCCACATCGCGCGCTTCACCTCGGAGTACGCGCAAGCACATTCCCCGCGAGGTGATCGGCTGATCCCGCGGCGCCTCGCCCGAACGCAATACTCCTTAACCGTGCGCCCGGGCGACGTACTCGCCGCCGCCCTCCCGCGGCCGTGCACGCAGGTCGCGAGCCGAACTCATCGGCCGTACGCGTTCGATCCAACACACCAAATGCCGTGCATTCGACCGGCTCACCGGTCGGCCCTGCCATCCCAAGTCCTACCGCGACGGCGACGTCACCCCGTGGGGTGCAAATAGCGATTCAAAAATGTCCCGATGGCCGTCAGTGCCTTGATCCGATCGTCACTTCTCGCCAGCGAATTCCCGCCCCGCGCCAGCTTCAAGAACGTGACGGCCTTGCCCTGCGCCTTCAACGCGTGGGCCATGGCCGCCGATTGACTCTCCGGCACGACGGTATCGTCCTGCGTACCGATGAGCAGGACCGGCGCCTGGATGGCGCCCACCGCGTGAATGGGGGACTCTTGGGCCACTTTGGGATCCACGGGCGATCCAATCCCGTTGCGCCAGGCCACCAGCGCCGCGTGCGTCGAATCGCTTCCACCAAATACGTGAATCATATGCGCAACCAACGCACCGAGATCCGAGATGCCATTGACGCTCACCGCACAGGCATAGGTGCCCGGAGAAAACGCAACTCCCGCCAATGCGGCATACCCACCATACCCCATGCCCGCGATACACACCCGATGAGGGTCCACGAGACCCTGTTTGACCAGCAGGTGCACACCGGCGATGGCATAGCGTTGTGACACACCTCCCCACAGGAGGTACCCCCCCTCGGTCGCAAGCGCAGTACCCGACACCTCTGGCTGCAAAACCACATCGCCCTCGGCGGCCAGAAACTGCGCGAACCAATCGAAATTCCGCGGATCGTTCCCGACCGCGCCCCCGGGGACCAACACGACCAGAGGCAGATCCTTGCCGCCGCCCGGCGGTACGTAGACCTCCGCTTTCACGGTCTGTCCGTCGTGCGTCGGATACCGCACGGCATGCACTTGCGCCAACTCCACATGGGCGAGCTGCGGATAAGCAGCGCCGGCAATCACTGCGCTGTGAGCCGCGAAATTAATCAGGTAATACGTGGGTGCATCCTGCGGATCATCGACCTCTGCGAGCACCTCCTGGCCATTCCTCGAGTGATCGTAGACCTCGACCCGCCGGCCCGGGAAGACGTGGGCGATCGATTCGTAGCGCGATTTCGCCGAAGGGTCGAACCAGAGCCTGTGCGGATCGGACCGACCGACCCACGCGTAAATCAATGTCTTCGAATACCGCGAGAGATCGAACTGAGTCACCCTGTGCTTCGCGGCGGACAGGAGTTCCTGCGGTGGCGAGCCATCGAGCGGAATCTTCCACAATCCACTCCCGCCCGGCGCAAAAGCCAGAATTGCATGCGCCGTGGGATCGAGTTGCGCACCAAAATCGGGGGCCTGCCCGGCGCCGTGATGGTAGATCGGTCGCCACGTATGACCCTGCCTCGCCTCGATCGTGAAGCGATTCGCATGCCATTCGGAGCGCGCCACTGGATTGCCGGCATTGTCAATGAACCAGCCGTCGGTGTACGCATCGCCGGAGGAGATCGCCGTACTCTTACCCGTCCGAGTGTCCACTGCGAACAGCGAGTCCACCATGCCGGAATCCCCGACTTCGCTGTGGATCATCGTGCCGAGCGTCGAGCGGTAAGCGGTCGGATTGAACATCCTCACCGACATGATCACCGTGTGTGGCCGCTTCGGAATATCCCAGTCGAGCAATTGCACGCCGGTGGTGAAATAATTTCCCCCGACCATACGGTCCGACAGCAACGTGCGGATCTTTCCGCTGGCGATATTCAGCGCAAGCACAATATTGAGCCGGATGGGCTGATGCCATCGCAACTCCGATTGGGGCGGCGCCGGCTCCGTCGTGACGGCTCTCATCAACAGCGTATTGTCGCTTTCCCAACCCAACCAATACACCGTGAGCGCTGGGGACAGCTGCACCTCGCGCCGGACCGCTTTAGCGCCGACGTTAAAGATGAAGACCCCACTCCCCCGCCCCCGAGGCTGCATCCACGCCACTACATGTCCGCTCGGACTGAGCGTCAGCTCACGAACTTTCGGCAGCGCACCGAAGTCGGCCGCGAGGTTCATCTTGGCCTGCCCTGCCCAGGCAGCCGTCGACAGCATCATCAACGTCACTAACGCCGCAGAATATGATTTCTTCACGCTCACTCCTCGCGTGTTCTATGAACTTATTATTTCCGGCTCGACCGCGTATTGATTATATTTCGCCCGCATCCCCTGCAGCCAAATCGGCGAGACCGAGTTCCGCCGGTCAGACGTGATCTACCCCGTCTCTTGGGTGATCATGACGTGCCGCCTCGTCAGTACACAATAATGATCCGTCTCGGTCAAGCTCGGCGCATCTGCCTTGCGTCATGACCGCCGAGCATTTCCCAGCACGTGATCTTCCGGCGCGCCCCTCCGCAGCTGCTGCCGATGTTCTTGAGAATGCGTACCGCCGCAGTATTGACTGATCCGCGCATGCGAATGTGCAGCATCAGGGAAAAACACCTCCGCCCATACGCGCAGCGATGACCCCGGGGCCTTGAAGCAGGAGCCCTCTCGCGTTCTGTAACGATCCGCGACGGCCGCAGACAAACCGAACGTGCCGCGCCTCACGGTCCAGCCACGCTTCTCATCACCGATCCGCGCGGCGCCCGGAACCGCACTCCTGCACAATTGCCGCACAGCACTCACTGGCATGCTCGAGCGTGCCGCCGTACGCAACGCAAGACCACGAGGGTTTCATGTACAGAAGGACGCTCCGTAGTGCCCGTCCGCTGGGCTCCTATCTTTGAGTTCGTCTGTTCGACCGCTCTTCAGTCCGCAGTCACCGTCTCTGATTCGCTGTCCGTCCGGGCCAGTGCGCGTTTCACGGCGGCAATGGCCCTCTCGACGTCTCGATCCGATGTTCTCCAATTCACGACGCTGACCCGCATGGCGCGTAACCCTCTCCAGGTCGTAGTGGAAAAGAACGCCTCCCCATCCGCGTTCACCGCGGCGACGATCCTGTCTGTCGTGCGGTCATGATCGCCATCGGTCGCCCCTGGACGTTGATCCAGAAAGCGCACCAGACCTTGATTGAGACGCGGCTCCCACAGCATCTGCGCCCCAGGGAGCTTCCCGATCTCCGTGACCAACCTCAAGCAGTGCCTCGAGGTACGCTCGACCAGATCCGCAACGCCCTCTCGACCGAGTTCGCGCAGTGCGGCGTAAACGGGAATTCCGCGGGCTCGCCGCGACCACTCCGGGTTCCAATCGATTTGATCTCTTGCATTTGAATCCGCGGCGATGTACGAGGCGCTGATCGTCATCGCGTTTCGGTGTGCGGCACGGTCCCGTACGATGGCTATTCCACAGTCAAATGGCACATTGAGCCATTTGTGTGCGTCCGTCGCCCAGCTGTCCGCCTGCTCAATTCCCGCCGTCAGATGCCGAAACTTTCCGGAAGCCCGTGAGAACAATCCGAATGCGCCATCGACGTGGACCCAGGATCCCGCCTGTTGGGCGAGTGGAATGATTTCCTCAAACGGATCGAAGGCTGCGATATTCAGGTCCGCGGCTGAAAGAACCAGAATCGTCGGCTGCTGTGCGTTGTGCAACGCCGCCCGGAGCGCTGCGGACTCCATCCGCCCATTTCGATCCGCGGCAACAGATTCAATCGACTTGTTACCCAATCCCAGAAATCGCACTGCGCGATCGATCGAACCATGCCGATGTTCGCTGGTCAACACGCGAATCTTTGGCGCCCCAAAGAGTCCGTCCTCATTGACGTTCCAGCCCGCCTTTTCCAGGACCGCGGCTCGCGCGCTGGCCAAACACGTAAAGTGCGCAAGCTGGCAGCCCGTCGTGAAGGCAAATGAGGCGTCTTGGGGCAGGTCGAGGAGATCCAAAATCCACCTACCGGCAACCTCCTCGATCACGCTCGCCACTGGGCTGCAAGCGTAAAGCGCGGCATTCTGATCCCACGCCGACGTCAGCCAGTCAGCGGCAAGCGCCGACTGAAGCGATCCGCCGATGACCCACGCAAAGAATCGCCCGCCGGCGCTGCCATGAAGCCCCTCCTTGGTGGCCTGAAGGAGATGTTCAATGACCTCCCTCGATGGCGCCCCCGTCGATTGCAGCGGCCCACCCAGTCGGCTGCGCAGAGATTCAAGGCTCGCCGCCGCCCTCACCGGGCGCTCATCCAGACCCGAAAGCCATTCCTTGGCCGCCGACCACGCCAGATCTAACGATTCGAGATTCTGCACCGAAGGACTCCTGTTTGAGCACGAGAGCCTAATCGATATCGGTACGGCCCTCTCGCCATTCTCAGACCTGATCAGGGATTTCGGACATGAGTTTCGACACTGCGTGACACCCCAAGGGCCAGAGTTGTCCGCGACTGCCCTCGAAACTTGCGTCGCGGAATGGGCGGACTGCTCACATCATTCTATTTTGACAGCACGACGTGCATCGCGCGACGCGAGGTGACGTGCTCGGCGCACTTGAACCCAAGCGCCGTCAGATCGATGCCTGCGAGTAAGGCTTCGCCCTGCCCGAGCAACGTAGGCGAAAGCGCCAAGTGGACCTCGTTCACCAGTCCTGCCTGTAGGTACTGGCGAACAGTGTCCGCACCGCCGCCGATGCGCACATCGCGATTGCCAGCGGCCTTCTTCGCCGCGTCTAAGGCTGCATGAATACCCTCGGTGACGAAGTGGAATGTCGTGCCGCCCTGCATCACAAGGGGTGCGCGTGCGTGGTGCGTCAGCACGAACACGGGCATGTGATACGGCGGTGCTTCGCCCCACCAGCCCTTCCAGGAGTCATCACGCCATGGCCCTCGGACGGGGCCGAACATGTTTCGCCCCAGGATCCACGCACCGACATTGACAAAGCCTCGCGCGGCGAAATCGTCATCGGTGCCAACCTCGCCTCCGCCATCGCCGTGCATTTGCTGAAACGTCCGGGTCGGGAAGAGCCACGTCATCAACGACGTGCCGCCGATGCCCAACGGGTCCTCAAGGCTCTGTCGTGGACCGGCGCTGAAGCCATCGATGGACATTCCGAAACTGGCCACCTTGACCCTGGACATGAAGCTCCTCTCCATCAATGTGGTGCCTAACGATGCGTCGTGAGAGGCCATTGCCGTGCTAGTCGC
>JAKBDK010000040.1:0-284 GCA_021834525.1 Pseudomonadota bacterium
GAGAACTGAGAGTGCAGTTCGCTCAATCAACACGCAGCGTGGTCCTGATGCATGGGGAGGCGCAATTCAACGTCGTGCACCATGATCGCTGGCCATTCCAGGTCAGCGTCAATGGCCGCACCGTGCGCGATGTGGGTACCGTATTCGACGTGCGGCGCCAGGACGCGCATACCGTGCAGATTTTCGTTCGTCGGGGCCGGGTCGCGGTGTTGCCGCCTGCCGGTGTCTCGCGCGCCTCGGCGGGTGCGAGCCCCGTGCTGTGGGCCGACGATGAGATCGTCGGC
>JAKBDK010000040.1:294-27129 GCA_021834525.1 Pseudomonadota bacterium
GACCGCGCATCGCGTCGTGGTGCGCCACAGCTCCGCCCGAGAGATCACGCGGCAACTACACTGGCTGCGGCGCAGACTGAATTTTCGCGGTGAGACGCTCGGTCGCGCCGTTGCGCAGTTCAACCGCTCCAATTACCGCAAGATCGTCATCGCCGACCCGGCGCTCGGGGGGCTGCGCATCGGCGGAACGTTCCGGGTCCTCGCCGTGCACAGTTTCGTCGCGGCACTCGCACGCTCGTTCAACATCCAGTCCCTGCCCGGCCCGCATCACACGATCCTGCTGTACCGGTCGGCCGCTAAATGAGGATGATGGGGGTATAGGAAACTCAAGCGCCATCCGTCGACACTCAGGCACACCAAGAAAACGACTGAGGGGGTCGCATGCTACGCATCGCACGATGGCGGTGGATCTTGCCGATGGTTCTGCTGCTTTGCGCCTCGATGGCGACCGCGCCGATCGCAGCCGCCGCAGACCATCCGATCGCATTCAACATTTCCGCACAGCCGATGCCCGCCGCTCTGCGGGCGTTCGCGCACCAGGCGCACCTGCAGCTGTTGTTCGATTACCGGGCGCTCGAGCACCTGGAGGCGCGCCGGCTCGCCGGCCGCATGGACGCCCGTGTGGCACTGCAGCAGCTGCTCCTCGGCTCCGGCTTCACGTTCACCCGAGTGAATGCGCGCACCATCGCGATCCGCCGCGTTGGCACCGCAGAACATCCATCGCCTGCGTCGCAAAGCCCGGCTGCGCCCGATTCCCGGCCGCCGCGGCCCACGATCAGCCCCGCCCGCGTGCACAAGCGACCCCCGGCCCTGCAGACGGTTCTGGTCGAGGCGCGATTCATCTCCAAGGCAGGCTTCAGTGCCATGAAGATGAACCTCCCGGCGAAAGATACCCCGTTCTCGATCTCGACCTACACGCAGAGCTTCATGCATGCCATCGAGGCGCAGCAGGTCTCCTCGCTCTACTCCTACATGACCGGCATCCAGAGCGCCGGCTCGACCGGTTACGACATCGTGTTCCGCGGTTTCGAGAGCGGTGCAAATGACCAGAATTCCATCCTGGTGGACGGACTGCCGGGCCTGGAGACCCGCTTCGGCTCCCCGGTGACCATCGGCGTCCAGCGCATCGACGTGGTGCGCGGGCCCGCCTCGGTGATGAACGGCGAGGAGCAGCCCGGTGGGTTCATCAATTTGGTGACGAAGAAACCCCAGCCCCGCACGTCGGTCGAGCTGTCGGCGATTGGCACGACCTACGACGGACATGGCGTCGGGGTGACCCAGCGGCCGGGATTCACGGCCGGGATGGACGCGACCGGACCGATCGCGGGCAATCATCATTTTCTCTATCGCCTCATCTTTTCCGACCAGAACGCGGACACCTACCGCACGTACGCCTACAACCGCAATATCTATCTCGCGCCGAGCTTCACGTGGCGCGTCTCCTCGGCGACGAAACTCACGCTGCAATACGTCTACCAGGCGCTTCGCTACAGCTACGACAGTTACCTGGTCGCACCCAACAACGACATCAATCTCGTCGCGCCCATCACGACCCGCTACCAGCAGCCAAACGATTACGGGACGGAGCACGGCAGCGTCCTGTCGATGTTCTTCGTGCATCGCTTCGCCAACGGCTGGACCTGGCACCTGGAGACGCGTGATGTGTGGCACACGGATGAGGCGCACGGCTTTGACATGTACGCGATCAGCAAGAATCTGCAATTCATCCAGCGGCGCGCCCGCGGCCAGGTGAATCAGCGTGGCTACCATTATGCCGATACGCACCTGCAGATGAAGTTCGATACGCTCGGCGTCACGCACAATATGGTGGTGGGACTCACCGTCGGCCGGGACTCGGCCTACGAGGATCGCACCCAGTTCTTCAATGCGCCGGCCACCGGACCGGACTCCCTCAACATCAGCGTCTACAACCCGAGCTACGCGAATGTGCCGCCGCTCTCCGCTCTGCCATTGGTGGCGCCTGGGCACAATACGCTCCTCGATGACCGCAATGAGGTGATCGAGAATTTCGGGGCGTACATGGCCGATGAGTTGTCGTTCGGGCACCATTGGAAGGGTTCGATCGGCCTGCGCTACGCGTACGACAAACAGTGGCAGCGCACGTTCTATCCGATCCTCGGGACCTGGTCGGCCGAGTCGGTGTCGACGGCGCACGATGTGTTGCCCATGGGCGGCATCGTCTATCAGCCGGACAAGCACTGGAGCCTGTACGCCAGCTACAGCACCTCGTTCGAACCGCCGGCCTCGAACGCCATCAGCATCGACGGCACGAGCAATTTCGTACCCACCTCGGCGACCCAGTACGAGGTCGGGGAGAAGGACAGTTTCCTGCACGGTCGGTTCGGCTCCACGCTCGCGCTGTTTCAGATTGACGAGAAGAATACCTTCAGCCATTTCGCCTGCGCCAACTATGGAACCTGTTACGAGCAGGTGGGCACGGCGCAATCCAAGGGCGTGGAGTTCGAGCTGAATGCCCGGCCGCTGCCGAATTGGCAGATCACCGCCGGGGCGGCTTATACGCGCGCACAGGTCACGCAGTCCACCGACCCGTACGAGATCGGGCTGCAGCTGCCGAACGTGCCGCGGATGGCCGAGCACCTGTGGTCGCGATATCAGTTCTCGACGCCGGCGCTGCGGGGCTTTGGGTTTGGGCTCGGAATCATCCATGACGGCCAGCGCAATGGCATCAGCCCGACCGGTGCCGAGCCGATGTTGATCCTGCCGGCCTATACGCGGGTCGACACGGCGCTCTATTACGTGCGCTCCAGGTACACGCTGACCTTCAAGGTGACCAACTTGCTCGACGCCACCTATTATCAGAGCTCGGGATTCACCAATAATCTCAGTGTCCTGCCCGGAGCGCCGCGTACCTTCACGCTCGCGGCACGGGTGTATCTGCAATGAGGCGGCTCAGCCGATCGGCACTCACGGCGTGGGCCGGTGCCGCTGCGCTCGGGCTGGCGGCACCGGGGTGTGCCTGGGCGGGCGCAGGGGTCGGTGGGCCGGCCACGGTCGAGTGGCAGTTGCCGCCGGCGCCCACCCACGCCGTGCAGACGCGTGCGCAGGATCTCTCCGGGATGCGCGAGGGTCGCACGCTGCCGGCCGCAGAGGTGCTCCAGCCGACGCTCGATCCGCGATTGAAGCGCTTTACGCCACATCACGCCCGGACGCTGAGCGGCACACTGCGGTTGATGTGTTCGGACACCATGCCGGCGCTCGTGCGCTCGTGGCTGCGCTCCTTCACGCATGAGTACCCGCAGGTGCATGTCGTGTTCGGTCCGCCGTTCGAGGGCAGCGACGCCGCGACGGCGTTGCGGGACGGACGCATTGACGTCGCGTTCGTTTCGCGGGAGCTGAAGCCGACCGACGTCAGCTCGTTCCGGGCCAAGTACGGTTATCGGCCGACCAGCATTGCGGTCTCCGGGGGCTCGTGGCGACACTTCGGTTACTTGGATGCCGTGGCCGTCATCGTCAATCCTCGCAATCCGGTCAAGCAGCTGACGCTCACGCAGCTCGATGCCATCTTCTCCCGTTCGCACCTGCGCGGGGACCGTCCCGCGCTGACCTGGGGCGCCGTGGGGGCGCGCGGGGCCTGGGCGCATCGGCCGATTCACGTCTATGGCATCAAGCCCTGGAACGGGTTCGAGGAGTTCGTGCGCGAACGGGTGCTCGATCGCGCCGGGCATCGCGGGCACTGGCGCAAGGGAATGCGCTTCACTCGCACGGTATTCCCGCTCGCCCAGCGCATCGCTGCGGATCCCGAGGGCATCGGGTATACCGGCCTCGCCTTCGTCGATGCGGGAGTGAAGATCCTCGCGCTCGGCCGGGGTGCGCAGGCCCGCTCCCCGACGTATACGAATGTCGCCCTGGCGCGCTATCCGCTCAGCCGCGTGATCTATGCGAACGTGAATCTGCGTCCAGGCGGGCAGCTCTCCCCGGTCGTGCAGGAGTTTCTGCGCCTGATTCTCAGTCGCCGCGGGCAGCGGGACGTGCGCCGCCAGGGGGTCTTCGTGCCGTTGCGCGAGTTCCAGGTGCGCGCGGCATTGCATCGGGCCCGTCTGGACAATGGAGGCTGACACGATGCATGCGAGGACGGTGGGGCGTGTCGGGGTGCTGGCCGCCGGGATGCTGCTGCTGACCATGTGGCGGCCGGCGGCGGCCGGGACCGGATTTCCGTACCGGCTGATGCATCGCATCGCGTTGCCGGCCGCAGGCGTCGTGCACGCGGTGCTGTTCGATCCGCAGACCCGGGTGATCTACGTCGCTCAGGGTGATCGAATCGAGGGGTATTCTCCGGCCGGTGCGCCGCTCGCCCTTCATCGGCGGCTCGCCGGGACGGTGAGCGCGTTGGCGCGCACTCAAACCGGGCAGATCGTCGCGGCGGTGCGCGCGCCGGCGCAGCTCGTGTTTCTATCGCCGCGCACGCTTGCCGTCGAGCATCTGCGCTCGCTCGATTCGGGACCGCCGACCGCGCTGCTCTATGACCGCACGGCCCGCAGGCTCTTTCTCGAGAGTCGCTCGAGCGGGTCCATCGTGCGACTCGATCCGCACTCCGGTCGACCGTTGGGGCGAGTCCGGATTCCCGGCGCACTCGGCCAGATGGCCGGCAACGGGCGCGGCACTCTGTATGTCTCGAACACGGCGCATGATGCGCTCGAGGTCATCGACACGCGCACCATGCGTCGCGCCGGCTCGATTCCACTCAGCCGCTGCCACGCGCCGAGCGGGTTGGCCATGGACAGCGTGGGCCGGCGGCTGTTCGTCGGCTGTGCCAACGATCGGGCGCTGATCGTCGATGCGGACCTCGGGTTCACGTTCGTTCGCCTGCCCCTTCCGGGTGGCCCGCGGCTGCACGCGACATTCGCATTTCACCCCTTCGGTGCGCACGGCTGGAAGGGCGGGGTGTTCTTTGCCGGCGCCAAGGCGGTTGCGGGGATTCAGATGCAGGCGTTCATTCGGTATCGCAATCACGGGCAGTTGCCGCTTCCGGCGCGCTGCAGCGCGTTGGCGCTGGCGGCACCGGTCGGGGAGTTGTGGCTCGCCCTCAGTTCCGCTGCGACGGGGCGGTCCGTCCTCTGGGTGCTCGGCGCAGGCCGATCGGAGGCGCCATGAGCCGCCGCCGCAGTATCGTGCGCCGCCTCGCCGGCGGCGTGCTCGGGGTGCTGATCGGCCTGCCACAGGCGCAGGCGGCGCTTGCACCATGGTCGGCGTTGGCGGGCAAGACGGTGCTGTTCGTGACGGGCGGAATCCATGCGCCGCAGCCCAATGATGATGCGCAGGTGGCGCGTCACCTGCGCAAGCTGGGCTTGCGGGTCCGTACGGTCGATGCGCGGGTGAGTCCCTCGGCGGCGCACGGGGCGGCGCTGATCGTGATTTCCTCGACCGCCAATGCGCGCGTGCTCGGAAATAAGTTTGCGGCCGCGCCGATCCCGATTTTCACCTGGAACACGTTCGATTATCCGAATCTCGGCATGACCGGTGCGACGCTGCACCGGGACTTCGACGTCATCGATCCGACCCAGCACTATGCGGACAGTTTCGCGGTGCTGTACGGATTCGGGGCCAACATCACCTCCGAGATCAGTCGCGCCGTCGGGTTGCGACCGCGGCTGTTCGGCACGCTGTATCTCGAACCGCAGACGGCGGGCTGGGGAGATCCCGGACCGGGCGGCACGGTGGTCACGGACTTCTTCGGGTCGCGCCACTATGCCGGGGTGTTCACCTATGAGCGCGAGGCAACGTTGGCCGACGGGCGCACCGCGCCGGCACGTCGCGTCGGATTCTATCTGGGCAGCGACAACTTCCATCTGCTGACCGCGGTGTACGGACCGGCGGCCAAGGACCCGAACCTGCGCCGCTGGGCCATCGGGCTGAAGCTGTTCGATGCCGCCTTGCGCTGGGCGCTCTCACCGCCGCCACCGGAACCGACCTACGACCCCCGCGCGCTCGATGCGGCGGTACTGCAGGCGGCCCGCGGCAAGCGGCTGCTGTACGTGGAGCGGGTCAACGGCGGGGAGGGCCGCCGTTCGGATGCGCACATCGTGGCGCATCTGCGCCGTCTCGGCTTCACGGTCACGGTCGCCGACCAGACCGCGCCGCAGCGCATCGCGCGCGGGATGGATCTGATCATCATCTCCGGCACCTGCTCGAAGTGGAAGCTGGCCAACAAGTACATCGACGTGCCGGTGCCGCTGATCTCCCTCGAGGGCCTCCTGTCCGATTCACTGCATTTCAGCGGGCGCAATCGCTACGTCGACTACGGCGAGCACGGCGAGCTGCTCGAGAGCGTCGATCCGCCGGAGAACTATCTCGACATCGTCGGTGCGTGGAGTCCGATGGCGGCCGGCTTGAAGCCGGGTCTGGTGAAATTCACCGATCATCCGGGCGTGCTCAAGTGGGCCTGGCCGCTGCCGGACGCGACGGTGATCGCGACGCTGCCGAATGAGCCGCGCGAGGATGCGATCTTCGGCTACCCCAAAGGGGCGCGAATGGCCGGGGGGTTCATCGCCCCGGCCCGCCGCGCGCTCCTGCCTCTGGACAACCCGTCGTACGACGACATGACTGCGCAAGGCAAGGCGCTGTTCGATGCCGTCGTGCTCTGGGCGCTCGGGCGCTAGAGCCGGTCAGTCCGCGGCGAACAAACCGCGCAACCGCTGCGGCTCGCAGCGCAGGTATTGGGGCGCGGGGCGGACCCGGCCGCCGAGTGCGGCGGCGGCATGCCAGGGCCAACGCGGGTCGTAGAGCGCCGTGCGCGCCAGCGCCACGAGATCGGCATCCCCGGTCGCGACGATTGCCTCGGCCTGCTCGAACCCGGTGATCAGCCCGACGGCGACCACCGGAATCCTGACGGCCGCCTTGACCGCGCGGGCGAGGGGCACCTGGTAGCCGGGCCCCACCGGGATGCGCTGTGCGGCATGCAGGCCGCCGCTCGAGACGTGCAGCGCGTCGCAGCCGCGCGCCTGCAGCTGCTCGGCGAAGGCGACGGTCTGCTCGCAGTCCCAGCCGCCCTCGAACCAGTCGGTGCCCGAAACCCGTACCGAGACCGCCCGTTCAGCCGGGAAGGCTGCGCGGACCGCATCGAACACCTCGAGCGGAAACCGCATCCGGTTCTGCAGAGACCCGCCGTATTCGTCCTCGCGGTGATTGCTGAGGGGGGAGAGGAACTGGTGCAGCAGATAGCCGTGCGCGGCGTGGATCTGGACGGCATCTAGACCGATGCGCCCGGCGCGGACCGCTGCGGCGGCAAAGGCCTCGCGCACGGCCCGCAATCCGTCCCGATCGAGCGCCGCCGGGGGCAGCTGTCCGGGGGCAAACGCCAGGGCGGACGGGGCGGATGTCTGCCAGCCGTGCGCATCGGTCGGCGGCAGCTGTTGACCTCCCTTCCACGGCACCTCGGTCGAGGCCTTCCGTCCGGCATGGGCCAGCTGCACCGCAATGGGAACCGGTGCGTAGCGGCGGATGCGCTCGACGGTGTCGGCCATGGCGGCCTGCGTCTCGTCGTTCCACAGACCGACGTCCGCATAGGTGATGCGCCCTTCCGGGAGGACCGCGGTGGCTTCGATGGTGAGCAGCCCCGCGCCGCTCAGGGCGAGCTGGCCGAGATGGATCAGGTGCCAGTCGGTCATGCGACCGTGGTCGGCCGAATACTGGCACATCGGAGCGATCACGATACGGTTGGCCAGTTCGAGATTGCGTACGCGCAGCGGCGTAAAGAGAGCGGGCGTGTTCATCGCGGTCCTGGGTGTCGCCGGAGGGGAACCCGGAAGTTCGGGTGAGTGGGATTTTACCAGCCGTCATGCGCTGCGACGATGTCCGCGGCAATGCCGCGCCGCTCGGCGCCGAGGTGTCCCTTCAGCGGCGCAGGCGGTGCTCGCGATCCTGCTCGCGCGTGACGATGTCGGCGAGCACCGCGGCATCGGCGGCCAGCCGCTTCAGCAGATCATCGAGCGAGAGAATCCCGACGAGCTGCTCGGTGTCATCGAGCACCGGAACGCGGCGTACGCCGTGCGTGCGCATGCGCTCGAGCGCAGTGTCGGCCTCTTCGGACGTTCGGGCGATCACCAGCGGCACGCGCATGATCTGGCCCACGCGGGTCGTGGCCGGATCGAGGTCCTTGGCGAGGACCTCCACGACGATGTCGCGGTCCGTGACGATGCCGATGGGGGCATGCGTGTCCTCGCTCTCATCGATGACGACCAGATCCCCGACGTGCCGCTCACGCATCAGGCGAGCGGCGTGCAACGCACTGATCTGTGCCGTGCAGTACACGACATCGGGGGTGCAGAGCTCTTTCAGTTTCATGATGCGCTCTCCTCGCTACGGTGCGAATCGACCTCGAAGGTGACGACGATGGCCGCGGTGCCCGCTCAGCGCGAGAGGACGTGTGCCAAATGAAGCCATTGCGGCTGCAGCGGCTTCGCACGCGCCACCGCCTCGCGCAGCGGGCTCACCGTGAGGCGAGCGCCGCTCAGCCCGAGCAGAATGCCGTGTTCCCCGGCACACCAGCGCTCGATCGCCTCGGCACCGAGCAGCGTCGCGCTCAACCGGTCGAATGCACCGGGGCTTCCGCCGCGCTGCACGTGACCGAGCTTGGTGACCCGCAGTTCGAAGTTCAGCCGCTCGGCATGCTCGGTGAAATGCCGCGCCAGCGCGTCCGCATCGTGTTTTGCGCCTTCGGCGACCACCACGATGGCGTGACTCTTGCCGCGCCGGTACGCATCCTGGATGGCGAGGGCGATCTGCTCGGGAGACTGCTCCGCCTCCGGGATCACGATGGCCTCGGCGCCGCCGGCGATGCCGGCCATCAGTGCCAGATAGCCGCAGGCGCGCCCCATCACCTCGACCAGGAAGACCCGCCCGTGTGCGGCAGCCGTCACGCGCAGACGGCTGATCGCCTCGAGCGCGACATCGACGGCCGTGGTCGCCCCCAGCGTCACATCGGAACCGGCCAGATCGTTATCGATGGTCGAGGCAATGCCGATGACGGCCACGCCGCGTTCCGCCAGCGCCAGCGAACCGCGCTGTGAGCCGTTGCCGCCGACGATGATCAGCCCGGCGATGTCGTGTTCGGCGAGCCGACGCACGGCGGTCTGCTGCCCTTCATCGGTGAGAAAGGCGGGGCAGCGGCTGGTGCCGAGCATCGTACCGCCGCGGTCGATGATGCCGCCGACTTCGCGTGCCCCGAGGTGGCGGAAATCCCCGGCAATCAACCCGCTGTAGCCGTGCCTGATGCCGAACATGTCCAACTCGCGCGCCAGTCCGGCACGCACGACCGCACGGATCGCCGCGTTCATGCCGGGCGCATCACCCCCGCTGGTGAGAATGGCGACGCGTCGCGTCACGGCGCACCGCGAGCGGCGAATTCCGACGTCGCAAGATGCGCCGCGAGGGTCGCAGCGGTGGCGCTGACCGGCCGCAGGCTCACTGGGCGCGAGCTCCGCTGTGTCGCGGACCGCGGACCGCGCCGGACACCTCGCTGAGCTCTCCGGCGAGAACGTCCAACACGTCATCGAGGGAGAGCACGCCGGTGAGCATCCCGCCGGCGCCGACCACCGGCAACCGGCGCACGCCCATGCGGCGCATCGTGCGCAGCGCCTGTTCCAGCGGATCGGTCTCATCGGCCATCGCCGGATACTGCTTCATCACATCCGCCACCTTGAGCATCTTCGGGTCCGCCCCTCCGGCAACGACCGACACGACGATGTCGCGGTCCGTCAATACGCCCACGGGGCGGCCATACGGGGTGTTCGGCTGCGGATCGACGGCCACCAGAAAGCCCACGTTCTTCTCGCGCATGCACTGCGCCGCGGTGACCAGGTCGATATGCGGCGTCACCGTGACGAGTTCGCGGGTACAGATGCTGCCGACGTTCATAGTCATGTCGCCTCCATCGAAGGTTTCACGTTCCGGTGCGCCCGGTCGAACCGGCCGAGGCGCTCGTGGCGAGTTCGCGTTCGAGCGCCAGGACACGTACCGTGGTGCGAATCAACGCATCGGGGTTCAAGCCGATCGAATCGATGCCAAGACCGACCAGCTCGGCGGTGATCTCCGGGTAATCCGACGGTGCCTGGCCGCAGATTCCGCTGTGCCGGCCATTGCGCCGGCAGCCCTCGACGGCCTGTCGCAGGAACTTGCGCACGCCCGGATCACGTTCATCGAAGTCGAACGCCACAGTGTCCGAGTCGCGATCCACACCGAGGGTCAACTGGGTGAGGTCGTTCGACCCGATCGAGAAGCCATCGAAGAGTCTGCTGAACTCGTCGATGAGCAGAATGTTGTTCGGGATCTCGCACATGACGTAGATCTCGAGCCCGTTCTTGCCCTGCTCCAGGCCGAGCTCGCGCATGCGGGAGATCACCGCCGCGCCCTCCTGAACCCGTCTGCAGAACGGGATCATGGGCGTGATGTTGCGCAGTCCCATCACCTCCCGTGCCCGTTTGATCGCGGCGCATTCGAGCGCAAACGCCGCCGCGTAGGACGGATGGGTATAGCGGGCCGCCCCGCGCAGCCCGAGCATCGGGTTTTCCTCCTTCGACTCGAACCAGCGGCCGCCGAGCAGACCGGCGTATTCGTTGGTCTTGAAGTCGGACAGGCGCACGATGACGGGCTTGGGGAAGAAGGCCGCGGCGATGGTGCCCAGACCCTCGGCGAGCTGCGTGATGAAGAACTCGCGCGGATCGGCATGCCGATGCGTCAACTGCGCCAGTGCGCGCCGCTCGGCCTCATCGGCGACGCGCTCGGGGTGCAGCAGCGCCATCGGGTGCGCCTTGATGTGCTCGGTGATGATGAACTCCATGCGCGCGAGCGCCACACCGTCATTGGGCAGGAAGCTCATCTGAAAGGCGGTGGCGGGATTGGCGAGGATCAGCATCATCTGGGTGCGCGGCCGGGCGAGCTGCGCGAGGTCAGTGCGCTCCAGGGCGAAGGGAACATCGCCCGCGTAGACCTTGCCCGTTTCGCCTTCGGCGCACGACACGGTGACGCGCTGGCCGCTGTGCAGCACAGCAGTCGCATTCCCGGTGCCGACGACGGCGGGAATTCCGAACTCGCGGGCCACGATCGCAGCGTGACAGGTCCGTCCGCCGCGATCGGTCACGATGGCCGCGGCGCGGCGCATGATCGGCTCCCAGTCGGGCGTCGTGCGCTCGGTGACCAGAACCTCTCCGCTGCGGAACTGACCGATCTGCGCGCTGCTCTTGATGCGCCGCACCGCGCCGCTAGCGACGCGTGCGCCGACGGCATGTCCGGTGACGAGCGGCGCAGGTGTGGCGCCGAGTCGATACTCCTCCAGCAGCGCCACGTTGCGCCGCGCCGCGCTGGTTTCGGGGCGAGCCTGCACGACGTAGAGCGCTCCATCGGGGCCGTCCGTGGCCCACTCGATGTCCATCGGCACCGGCTCACCGGCGCGCTCGCTGAAGTGCCATTCGATCTTCAGCGCATAGTCGGTGAGCGTCAGGATCTGTGGATCGCTGATGCAGTAGCGGTCGCGCTCCTCGTCCGTGGTGGCGACATTGCGGGTGGACTCTCCCGCGCCGCCTTCGGCGTAGATCATCTTGATCTTCTTGCTGCCGAGCGTGTGGCGCAGCACCGTGCGCCGGCCGGCTCGGAAGGTTGGTTTGAAGACCAGGAACTCATCCGGTTCGACGGCACCCTGGACGATGTTCTCCCCGAGTCCGTAGCTGCCGGTGATCAGCACCACGTCGCGAAAGCCGCTTTCGGTGTCGAGCGTGAACATCACACCGCTCGCGCCGCGATCGGCGCGGACCATCGTTTGGACTGCGACCGAGAGGGCGACCTTGAAATGGTCGAAGCCGTTGTCGGCGCGATAATGAATGGCCCGGTCCGTGAACAGGCTCGCAAAGCAGCGCCGGGTCGCCTCGAGCAGCTGCGACTCGCCTGTGATGTTGAGAAACGAGTCCTGTTGTCCGGCAAAACTCACCGTCGGCAGATCCTCGGCGGTCGCCGAGCTGCGCACCGCGACGCTCGTCATGGTGGCGGACTCGCTCATCAGGCGCCGATATGCACCGAGAATCTCCGCCTCGAGATCCGCGGGAAGCCCCGCGGCGTAGATCTTCTGGCGTGCCTGGCGGCCGCGCTCGGCGAGGTCCTCAGGATCCTCGAGGCGAAGCGGGGCGAGGAGTGCGCGCAGCGGCTGCCAGAGCTGATTGTGCTCGAGGAGGTGCCGATAGGCGTCGGTGGTGATGGCGAAACCGTTGGGGATCGGCACGCCCTGCGGGCGCAGAGCCTGGTACATCTCCCCGAGCGAGGCGGTTTTGCCGCCCACCAGTGCCAGATCTGCCGAGGAGATCTGCGCAAACGGTCGGATGAAGCGATCTGCGCCGGCCATCTTCGCCCCCGTGACTGCAGGTGACACGGAGCGCGCCGCGGTGCGGTGCCTCAGTGCCCTCGCGCAGACGGTACGCGCCTGGGGGATGGCGTGAATCCGCAGTTGTGCCTATCGGTGTCGCGCGCTGCGCGTCACCCCTCGAGCGATGCGGCCGCCAGGTGCGCTCCGGGAGCGCCCGCACCGCAGGGTTCGGGCGTTCGGCTCAGGCGGCGATGGTACGCAGCTCTTGCGCGTTGATCGGCAACGAACGGATGCGCTGGCCCGTTGCGGCAAAGAGCGCATTGCACAGCGCGGGCAGAGCGGGTGGCAGCGCCGGCTCGCCGAGGCCGGTCGGGGGGTTGGCGCTGCGCACGAAGTGCACCTCAATGGGCGGGGCTTCCTCGATGCGCAGCAGCCGATACGTATCGAAGTTCTTCTGCAGCACGCGGCCCTCCTCCAGAGTGACGAGCAGGTGCAACGCCTGACCGAGTCCGTCGAGAATCGCGCCTTGCGCCTGGTTGTAGGCGCCGGCCGGGTTGATGATCTGACTGCCGATGTCCACGGACGCCCAGACCTTGTGGATGCGCGGGATGCCGTCGGGCGCAACGCTCGCCTGGATGACTTCGGCGACATAACCGAAGTGGCTGTAGTAGAACGCCAGGCCCATGCCGGTTCCGGCCGGCAGGCGCTTACGCTCAGCCCATCCGGAGCGGCGCGCGACGTCCTCCAGCACGCCGCGAACGCGGCCGGTGTCGAAGGGCGGAGGCGTCACTCCGTACCGCGGCGGGGGTGCCGGCAGCACGCGTGCCGGACCGTACAGCTCCAGGCGCAACGCGAGCGGGTCGCGACCGCCGGCATGCGCGATTTCGTCGAGAAACGATTCGAAGGCGAAGGCGAGCGCGTTGCCGCCGGGGTTGCGCATCGGGCCGGTGGGCACATCGAGTTGGATCAGTGACTGCGCGAACTGCAGGGCCGGCACGTATCCGGCCGGAAAATGGTCGCGTGGCAGTTCAGCCGAGGAGGCGACGTGGCCGTTCTGGCCGAAGGTGATGAAGTGATCGCGAAACGCCGTCAGACGGCCCTCGGCATCGAGCCCGGCGGTGAAGTGATGAAATCCCCCGGGGCGATATGAGTCGTGCTGGAGGTCCTGTTCGCGATTCCAGAGGAGTTTGATCGGTCGGCGGGCATGCTGCGCGATCGCGGCAGCCTCGACCATGTAGTCATTATTCAACCGCCGCCCGAATCCCCCGCCGATCCGCGTCATGTGCACGCGGATCTTGCTGGGATCGACCGAGAGGGTCTGGGCGATGAGTCTCGCGCCCGGCGCGGGGTTCTGGGTGGGTGCCCAGATCTCCACGCTGCCATCCCGACCCACTCGTGCGGTGCAGTTCTGCGGCTCGAGCGTTGCGTGCGCCAGGAAGGGATACGCGTAGGCGGCGCTCACGGTCTGGTGGGCGTGCGCCAAGGCGGTCTCGACATCGCCATCGCGCCGCAGGACCGACTGAGGTGCGAGGCGCGCCAGCCGGTCGGCCTCGAGGGCGAAGGCGTGCGTGCTCTGGTTCGAGGCGGCTCGCGGTTCCCACTCGGCCCGCAGCGTGCGCAGTGCCTTCTGCGCATCCCACCACTTGTCGGCGATGATGGCGACGCCGTCGACCAGCCCCATCTTGATCGCGGCATCGGGCTGCGAAGCGCGCAGCACGAACGCGTCCCGCACCCCGGGCTGTGCCTTGAGTTCCTCCAAGTTGGCGCGCACCAGTCGCGCGCCGAAGACCGGGGACTTCGCGTACACCGCGTAACTCAAGTCCGGCAGCTGCACGTCGATGCCGAAGAGCGGCTCCCCCGCGAGCACCCGCGGGCTGTCGACGCCACCGGTGAATCGTCCGATGATCGTGTACTCGGCCGGGGTCTTCAGGCGCACGGTGCTCAGATCCGGAGCGGGCAGCGCGGCGGCACGGCTCGCCAGGGCACCGTAGCCGAGCGTGCGCCCGCTGGTGCGGTGGCGCACGGTGCTGCGCTCAGCGACACAGTCCTCGAGCGGCACGTGCCAGGCGTGCGCGGCGGCGGTGAGCAGCATCTGCCGGCCGGCCGCGCCCACGCGCTGCATCGGAATCCAGTTCAACGGCGTGCCGAGACTGCCACCGGCGAACTGCGGGCCGTAGATCGGATTGAGCATGGCCTGCTCGACCCGCACGCCGCTCCAGTCGGCGTCGAGTTCATCCGCGATCAACATCGGCAGGGTGGTCTTCATGCCCTGGCCGATTTCCGGGTTCTTCGCCACGATGGTAATCGTGCCGTCCGGGTCGATGCGGATGTAGGGGTTCAGAGGTGCCGCCGCGGTGTGCCCAGGGGCGCCGGCGGCGCTCGGCACGTTCAGCGTCAGCAACAGGCTGCCGCCGGCGGTGAGTGCGACGCTCAGGAATTCGCGGCGCGAGAGCTCGGTGGCGTCGCCGAGCGGCTCACGATCATCTCGGACACTCATGAGCGCGCCTCCCGCGTATCGGCGGTGGGCAGACCCGCGGCCTGCTTGATGGCCGCTCGGATCCGGGTGTAGGTGCAGCAGCGGCAGATGTTGCCGTGCATGGCCTGGTCGATGTCCGCATCGGTCGGGTGGGGATTCTTCGCCAACAGCGCCGTGGCCGACATGACCTGCCCGGCCTGACAGTACCCGCACTGCATGACGTCGAGCTCGAGCCAGGCGGCTTTGACCTTGCGGCCCCACTCGCTCGCGCCGATGCCTTCGATGGTGACGACCGGAGCGGTGCCGACGGCGGAGATCGGGGTGACGCACGCACGTGCCGGGACACCGTCGAGATGCACCGTGCAGGCCCCGCACTGGGCGATGCCGCAGCCGAACTTCGTGCCGCTCAGATGCAGATCGTCGCGCAGCACCCACAGCAGCGGGGTGTCAGGATCCGCCTCGACCACGCGCCGTTCGCCATTGACCAGGATCGAAAAGTGCATGCGCGCCTCCGCGTTCGTGGCGCCGCCTGGAGCGGGCGGCCGGGCGTTCTCGCACCCAAAGTATAGGGGATCGGGCTCGCGGGGTCAGCCGCGGCGGGCAGACCGGGAGCGTCGTCTCGAGCGTTGGGTGGAGGCCGAACGGGGCTTAGCGCGGCGCCGACGGCAGGCCGACTGCGAGATCCGCCGGCGTGTCCAGATCCAGGGCTGCGCTCGGCATCGCGAGCGTCCTCAGATCGCCGGCATGCTCACGCAGCACGGATTGCGCGCCCACGTCGCCTTCGAGCGCGAGCAGCGCGGCGAACAGCCGGCGGGGGAAAATTGCCGGTGCTCCCGCGCGGCCGCCGTAATGCGCCGCGGCGATCGAGTCCGGGGCCTGCCGCCAGAGGGCGGCCAGCTGCGCGTAGTGCTCGGCGCGGATCGCCATCTGGTCGGCGAGCACCAGCATCGCGCCGGCACAGGTGGGCGGCAGCGCTGCGATCCCGGTGCGAATCGAACTGGCCAGCCCGTCGGACCACTGCGCATTGACGTGCAGCGCGAAGGGCTCCTCGGCGAGCAGTGGCGCGAGCGTCTCGGCGTGGGCGCCGAGGACCACGGCGGTGCGATCGACGGCGGCGGCCGCGCGGCGGGCGACCCGCAGCAGGAGCGCTTCGCCCTCGATCGGCTGCAGCTGCTTCAGCGTGCCGAAACGGCGTGCGGCGCCGGCGGCGAGCACGATGGCGTGCAGTTCGGTGCGCGGCGCGCTCATTGCCGCGTCGCGGCCGTCTGGCCGGGCGGTGCGCCGCCGTGGGCCTTGCCGTGGAGGAAGGCGAGAATCTCCGCGACGATCGACAGCGCAATGGCCTGCGGCGAGCGTCCGCCGAGATCCAGGCCCACCGGCGCGTGCAGTCGTTCGCGCACGCGGTGCGCGTCCTCGCCGAGGTCCTCCAGCAGGCGTTCGGCTCGCGCCGCCGGACCCAGCAACCCGATGTACGGCACGCTCGTCCGCGCCAGCGCGCGCAGATAGTCGCCGTCGGCTTGCAGTTGGTGGGTCATGACGACGGCGGCTTGAAAGCCCTCGACATCGAGTCCGGTCGTGAGCTGCTGCGCGGCCAACGTCAGGACACGTTCCGCCTCGGGAAACCGCGCCGGCGTGGCGAGTGCGCTGCGGTGATCGGCCACGGTCACCTTCCAGTGCAGCTCGGCGGCGAGGCGCACCACGGGCAGCGCGTCGGGACCGGCGCCGAGCAGCAGCAGCCGCGGGGGCAGCGCGAGCGGTAGCAGAAAGAGCCGATAGCGCCCCGATACCTCGAACTCACCGGGCACGCCCGTCTCGGCGGCGCGCTCGAGCGCCGCGCGGGCGGCCTCGGGGAGCAGAGTGTGCGTATCTTTCCCCGGGAGTGCCAGCGCGCCGAGGGCGACGTGCGGATCGCGGCATTCGCTCACCAGTCCGACGGCCGTCGAGTGGTGTGCGGCGTATGCTTCAGTGAGGTGTGCGAGCGGCTCCCAGTGTTCCTGCGGCCCGACGCGCACGAGCAAAATGTGCATCTCGCCCTCACAGCCGGCGCCGAGGCCCCACAGCAGGTCGTTCGGGTCGCGCAGATCGTAGACGATGCGCCGTGCCGGTGCGCCCGCGATGACCTCGCGGGCATGTTCGGCGAGATCGCCCTCGAGACAGCCGCCGGAGATCAAGCCTGCGAACTGCCCGTCAGCGGCGATGCACACCAGGGCTCCCGGGCGCTGGTAGGTGGAGCCGGCAGTGTGGATCAGGATCCCGAGGACGACGGCGCGGCCGGCGGCCCGCTCAGTCGAGAACAGCGGTAGCAGGGCGCCCAGTGTGGAGTCCATGGCGCGATCCTAAGCGTGATCCGCGCCGAACGGCAATCCGCAGGCGCACCGGTTGGGCAGCGGATGTCCTACGCGGCGCCGATGGCCGATGGTATTCTCGGGCGCCGATCAGGCAGAGGCGTGTGGAGCCCCTCATGAATGCGACTCGTGCCCGTCCCGTCAGTTTGACCCACCGGATGCTCCTCGGCGTCGTGCTAGGCCTGCTCGGGAGCCTCGCTCTGCGGGCGCTGCCAGAGGTCCATGCCGCCGCGATGCGACCGATGCAATCGGCGGCGACGCTGCAGGCTCGTCGGCTCGCCGCGCAGACTCGGCCGCAGCATGAAGTGGCGTTCAACCCGGCAGACTTCGACAAATTCGTCGGTGACTACGAACTGTCGCCCACGGCCTTCTTTCACGTCTTTCGTCGCGGCGATCATTACTTCGCGCAGCTCACCGGACAGCCGCCGGTGCGGGAGTACCCGGAGAGTCCCACCACATTCTTCGCCACCGTGGTGGCGGCGCAGATCCGTTTCGTCCTCGACGCGCAGGGTCGGGTCACCGGGTTGGTGTTGCATCAGAACGGCTATCTGAGATCCGCGCCCCGGGTGTCCGGGCGAATGGCCGCACGCGCCGCCGCACGGCTGCAGCGCCGGATCCAGCACAACATTCCCAATCCGGGAACGGCCGCCGCGGTGCGGGCGCAGATCCGCTTCTTCGAGCGTACCGGTCATGCGCTCTATGCCGAGATGACGCCGGCGCTCGCGGCCGCGGCGCGCAGTCAGGCGAGCAAGGCCGCACCGCTGTTTCACTCGCTGGGTGCCTTCCGGTCGTTGCGCCACTACAAAGTGCTCGGCAACGGCGCGGATGATTACCTCGCGACGTTTGCGGACGGGCGGCTCGAGGTGATCATCGCGCCGCTGACCGCGGACGGAAAAGTGCAGGGGCTGTTCTTCCATCCCGTGCCCTGAACTCCCGCGCCCGGCGCGGCGATCCTGTGGCGCACCCGAGGCGTGCGCCCGGCGACTCAGACCTTGAGCGCACGCATGCACTCGATGATGTGATCGGCCGCGGCGCCCGCGCCGTCGAGTGGGCGCGAGGCCGCGGCGACGTCCACCGCGGCCTGCGCGTACGTGGACTCATCGAGCAGTCTGCGCAACTCGCGTGCCAAGCGCAGCGGATCGTGCGCGCGGCGAAACGGCAACATACGAGCGACTCCGAGGCGCACCGCGCGGGCGGCATTGTCGAACTGATCGAATCCGGCCGGGGTGAGCAGCTGGGGTCGAGCGCTGCGCAGCGCATGCGCCAGCGTGCCGATGCCGGCCTGATGAACCACTGCCGCGGCGCGCGCAAACAGTTGGGAATACGGTAGGTAATCGAACGCGGCCACCGTAGGCGGCAGGGACTGCTGCAGAGGCGCGCCGGTGAGGAGCACGCCGCGTACCCCCAGGCGGGAACAGGCGGCGATGGCCTGCGGCCAATAGTCGCGGGCGAGCCAGACGGCCGAGGAGCCGAGCGCAAACACCACCGGCGGTGCGCCTGCGGCGAGGAACCGCTCCAGCCGTTCGTGATCGGACGGCTCCAGGGCTTGAGGATCAGGCGCATCGTGCAGGGCGGCCCCGCATCGCACCGTCCGGGCGGGCCAATCGGACTGGGGTGTCGCGAGCTGTGGATCGAACAGTGCGAGCGTGCCGAATGGGGAGAACTGTCCATCGATCAATTGGGCTGTGGCGATCGGTGCCAGGCCGAGCTCGGCGCGCAATGCGTGCAGCGGGTGCTCCCAGCGGCGCACCGTGGCACGCACCAGGCGGTGCACGGCGCCGTGCGGCCAGCGGCCGATGCGCGCCAGAGGGTGCAGCCAGGGAAAATTCGGGAGCACCGGCGGGTCGAGCAGCGAAAACAGGCTGCACGGGGCGAGCACACTGGAGAGCCAGGGCAGCCCACGCGCCTCGGCGAGCAGAGCGAGCGCGGGCGTCAGTGGATGGGAGACGGCGATCGAGACGTCCGCACTCGCCGAGCGCAGCGCCTCACACGCTCGCCGCAGCGGGACATTGATCATCGCCTCGCACAGGCGCCGAGGTCCGCGCCAGGGATCGAAGAAATAGGGAGCGATCTGCTGCGGTTCGCCGAGTTCGGCGAGCGAGGGCGGCAGGGGGGCGAACTCCAGGCCGGCGCCTTCGACGCGCGTACGATACTCGATCGACGTCGCCAAGCGGACCTCGTGTCCGCGTGCGACCAGGGCTCTGCCCACGGCAATGTAGGGGTGCAGATCGCCAAGCGAACCCAACGTCGCGAGCAGGATGCGACTCATGATGGCAACCTAACAGGATGATTCCATCGTGCGCTCTGGCCGCGGGTGTTGCGGTTGCGGCCCACTGGGTCAGGGTTTGGGGCCGCCGTGATCCGCGACCACGTAGGAACCCGGCTTTGCCGGATCGGGGCGCACGGTCGCGCCCGGCGCCAACTTCAGGACCCAGCCGCGCCTCTGCAGGGTTCGGCCGGCCACTGAGGCGGGTGCCGCGACCGTGAGCGTGGTGAATTTCGCATCGATGAGCGCATCGCCGTGCACGACGGTGATGCGTCCCCAGGGGGCGCTCAGCATCACGCGGTGATAGACCGAGCCGTAGCGGCCGAGCGGCGTCAGGGTGCTCGGATTGAAGCTGATCTTGAACCGCTGCAGCGGCATGCGCAACGTCCTGCCGGAGATGAGCTCGGCGCGCAACGCGGCGCTCCTGGCCGCCCGATGCGCCGCGCGCACCGCCTCCTCAGCTTCGATGGCGGCGCCGCCGTAACGGGCGAGGATGTGCTGTGCGAGCCGCGCCGAGGGGACCGTCACCGAAATGCCGTAGGCCCGTGCCGCAAGCGTTGCGATCGAGGTCTTCATCGTCACGGTGCGGCGCCAATGCGGCTCTGCCGCATCGAGGAGCTCGGCGTACGCCGGGCCGATTGCGAAGAAGAACGTGCGCGCATAGCTGCGGGCACGCTCAACGAAGCGCATGTCATGCAGCGTATACGCGATGCGGCGCGCGGGCGGCAGTCCGACATCGATGCCCGTTGACTCCGCCAGACCCTCCATGATGTCCAGTTCGTGCTCGGGTGCAACGGTCGCCGGTACCATGGAGTGCCGATAGGCGCGCATGCTCAGAGCATCGGCGAGTGCTCGGGTGCGCTTCGCGCCGCTCGAGGTGAGCGCGGCACGCAGCGCATGGATTTCCCCGCGCAGCCAGATCCGGCCCGCTTCCGTGTCGAGGGCCGGGTCCCCCGAGATCATGCTGTCGGCGTTTGCGGCACCGCGGACCACGAACCCGAGCTGCGGCTGGATCCGATGAAAGGACTCGTGCATGAGATTGACCGCTTCGTGCGCCGCGCTCTGCACGGGCGGCCACGTCACCTGCGCGAAGCGGACGCCTTCGTATTCGAACGGTGCATTGGCGATCGGCTCGTTGCGTGCGAGCGTCAAGAGATAGTATGCGCCGACGCGCCGCGCGCCCGGCACGGAGGTATTCGTGATGGCGGCGCCAGTGCGCGGGTCTGCCAACATGAGCGGGCCGCACAACGACACGCCCCACAAACGGCCGCCGTCGGCAGCGCACAGCGCGTGCGCGCGAGCGAACACCGCCGCCGCCGCCACGACCGGGATGCTCGGTGCGCTCGCCGCTGCCGACTGAACGACAACGGTCAACAATGCACTGGCGATGATACGCGTCATGGACCGACTTCCCCGCTGACCGCTCTGGAGTCTGGCGCTGCGCGGGACTGCTCTCGCGCACCTGCGCATCATCATATCGCCGTCGGCGATCGGGAGGGCGCGCGAGCGGCAGGGTAACCGCCGGTCCGGGCGCGCTAGCTGGTGCTCAGCGGCGCCTCGAGGGGTTTCGCGGAACGCACCCGGTCGGCTCGCGACCGGGCGCCTTGAAACGGCCCGCCTCAGCGGCGGGGGGGCTTGCCGCGAGGTTTGGGCGCGTGGCCGTGCCGCGGCCCAGTGCCTTTGCCTCTCGGGCCGTGCATGCCTTTGGGCGGGTGAGAACGGCGCTCGGAGTGCTCGGCGCGCTCGGGTCTCGAATCGACCCGACTGATGCGCAGCTCCGTGCCGCGCACCCGCACGGCCTGCAGGTTCTCGAAGACCTCCTCCGGCATGCCGGGTGGCAGATCGACGAAGCTGTGATCCTCGCGGATGTCGATGTGCCCGATGTTGCGCCCGTCGAGGCCCGCCTCGTTGGCGAGCGCACCGACGATATTCCCCGGCTGCACGCCATGGGCATGCCCCACTTCGATCCGATAGGTGTCGAACCGCGGGCCCTTGCCGGACGGGGGGCGCGACCGCCCCTCGGGGGCGGAGTCCCGATCCGCCGTGCGGCGGCCCTTCTTGCCCGACGGTTCGTCGCGGCGGGAGTCCTCGGGCGCGAACGTCTGCGGCGCCTCGGCCTTGGGCGTCATCAGCAGCGGCGTGGAACCCTGCAAGAGGCTGGCCAGTGCCGCAGCGATTTCTACCGCCGGCATGTTCTCCTCGCGCTCGATCTGCTCAATCAGCGGCTGGAAAACTTTACCCTCGGCGCTGCGCACCGCGTTGGTGACGGTTTCCTTGAATTTCAGGATGCGCTGTTCATTGACGTCCTCGATGCTCGGCAGGCGCATCTGTTCGATCGTCTGCTTGGTCGCCCGCTCGATGACGCGCAGCATGTTGCGCTCGCGCGGCGCGACGAACAGGATCGCCTCTCCGTTGCGTCCGGCCCGTCCCGTGCGACCGATCCGGTGCACGTAGGTCTGCGAGTCGTACGGAATGTCGTAGTTGACGACGTGCGAGATCCGCTCGACATCGAGGCCGCGCGCCGCGACATCGGTCGCCACGACGATCTCGACCTGCCCGGCCTTCAGGCGGGCGATCGTGCGCTCGCGCTGCTGCTGCGGGACATCCCCATGCAGGGCCGCGACGTTGAAGCCGCGTGCCTCGAGTCGCTCGGCCAGCTCGGCCGTCTCGAGCTTGGTGCGCACGAAGACGATCATGGCCTCGAAGCGCTCCACCTCGAGCACTCGCGTCAGCGCGTCGAGTTTGTGCATGCCGCTCACCAGCCAGTAGCGCTGGCGAATCTTCGGCGTGGTGCTCGCGCGGTTCTGGATGGTGATCTGCGCCGGATCGCGCATGTGGGTGTGCGCGATGCGCCGGATCGCCGGCGGCAGTGTCGCGGAGAACAGTGCGGTCTGACGCTCGGGCGGGGCCTGCTGCAGGATCTGTTCGATCGCATCGACGAAGCCCATCTGCAGCATCTCGTCGCCTTCGTCGAGCACGACGAAACGCAGCGTGTCGAGCGCCAGTGTGCCGCGCGCCATGTGATCCATGATGCGTCCGGGCGTGCCGACGATCACGTGCGCGCCACGTTTCAGGCCCTTCAACTGCGGGATGTAGCTCTGGCCGCCGTAGAGCGGCAGGACGTGAAAGCCGCGCAGATGCGTCGCATAGCGCTGAAAGGCCTCGGCCACCTGGATGGCCAGTTCGCGCGTCGGGACGAGCACGAGGGCCTGGGGGCGGGTGCTCTGCAGATCGAGCTGCGCAAGAATCGGCAGGGCGAAAGCCGCGGTCTTGCCGGTGCCGGTCTGCGCCTGCCCCAGCAGGTCGGAGCCCGACAGCAGCAAGGGGATGGTCTGGGCCTGGATCGGCGAGGGCGTCTCATAGCCCACGGCCGTCAAGGCTTCCAGGATGGGTTCGGGTAGGCCGAGCTCGCGAAAGCCGGCGGGGGTTTGTTCATCGCTCATATCGGTCACTCAACTCGTTCTTCCCGGCCGAGGCGCCGGCGTATCGCTTCTTCCCGGGCGTCCTCGATCACCTGGATGACGCCGTCGGTGTCAGCCGACGACTCGTCGCGGACGACGATTCCTGTGAGGCGGCTGTCGGGATGCAGCTCGCCCGCTTCATACAACGCCCAGATCTCCCGGGCGAACTCGGTCTCGAGCAGCTCCGGCGCAAAGCGCCCGAGCGTGGCTCTGAGGTTGTTGACGTCGCGCTCGAGCATCGCGAAGGCGGCATTGTTGCCCGCGGCGTTCACAACCTGGGGCAGGTCAATGATCACCGGCCCCTCCGGCCCGAGCAGGACATTGAATTCAGACAGATCCCCATGGATCAGCCCTGCGCTCAACATGCGGGCAATCTGCCGCATGAGAAACTCGTGATAGTCCCGCGCGAGCTCAGGGGTGAGCTCGACTTCCCCGAGCCGCGGCGCCGGGTCTCCTGCGGCATCGGTGACCAGTTCCATCACCAGTACGTCGTTGAAGTAGCCGATCGGTCGCGGCACGCGCACGTCCGCCGCCACGAGCCGGTAGAGCGCCTCGACTTCGGCGTTCTTCCACTCTTGCTCCTGCTCTCGGCGGCCGAACCGCGTGCTGCGGTTCATCGCGCGCGCCTCCCGGCTGCCGCGCACCTTGCGGCCTTCCTGATACTGCGCGCGTCGCTGAAAGCTGCGCTGTGCCATGTCCCGATAGACCTTTGCACAGCGCAGATGCGTCCCGGAGCGCACGACATACACCGTGGCTTCCTTGCCGCTTTTCAGGGAGCGGACCACTTCATCGATGACCCCGTCATCGATCAAGGGCTGCAGGTCTTTGGGAACTCTCATGGTCTCCGTGGGCGCGGTGGTTCGGCCCGCGAAGCTCGTATGGATAAAAGGGGGGGGTGCGCGAAGAGCGCGTCGAGACGTCTGACCTGCGCAGTGTAGCACAGCATCGCGGGCTTTGCTGAGAGAAGCTCGGCCCGGGCGGACCGGTGCGCCCCCGGGGCCGTGCGCACTTCCCCGCGGCCGCAGGCGCCAAAACCGTTGCGCTCTGCTGAGCTCTCGCGGTTGTGTCATTCAACCGGCCGAGTGCGCGGTGGATGACCGACGGCACCTGCACGGCGCTCGACAGCAGGGCCCGCACGAAGCCGGATGCGTAGAAGAACAGGCGGAGCTTCAGGCTGAGCTTCGAACGGAGCGGGGTGAATAGGAGATTCGCCGCCCGCATCGCAGTGCCGACGACCGAGGAGGAAGCGTCCCAGGTGGTCGCGAGAGCATCCCGCGGTCACGTCGCGTGCGCGGTGTGCCGGCAGCGGCAGTTCGAGCACCGGTGACACCGTCCCACTAAAATCACGCCGGGCTCGCGCGGTGCCGCGATGACCTGTGAGGCGGCAGATCGGCCCGTCAGGTCCCGATCCACACGGGCGCGATCAACAGCGGTGCGATGAGGGGGCGCGGCCGGACTCTGGGGCGAAGGATCGAGAGCAGCGAACGCGAGAGCGACCGATGCGTGAGTGCAACGCCGGGGGCAGGCAGAATGGGCGGGTCGGGCGCTCCTGCGATGCGCGTGTGAGGGCGACGTGCGGGCGATCTGCCCGATGGGGAACGATGCATGGATCATGATGCGGATGAGCTGATGCGGCGGGCGCGAGAGAGCCTCGGGCATGCGTACGCGCCTTACTCGCGCTTCCAGGTAGCCGCGGCGGTGCGCGATGAGTTGGGCCGCGTGTTTACGGGCGTGAACGTCGAAAATGTCTCGTATGGACTGAGCATGTGTGCCGAGCGCGTCGCGATCTTTGCGGCGATCGCCGCCGGCGCCCGCCGTGTCACTGCCATGGCCGTCACCAGCGATGTGGCGGAAGTGCTCTCACCCTGTGGCGCCTGCCGGCAGGTGATGGCGGAGTTCGCCGCCGGGGACACACCCGTCTACTGCGTCGCGGCCGCCGGCGAGCGGCAGCGGTGGACGGTCTCGGAGTTGCTGCCGAGCGGCTTTACCGCCTCACAGCTGCGCAGCGGATGAGCCCGCTCCCCGCCGAACACCTTGGCCCCGAGGCCCCCGCCGTCGAAACGCTCGGAATCGCTCCGGTGCCTGCGAGCGAGCGCACCCTGCGCATCCGTTCCCTGTTCGTCATCTGGAGTCTCGCCTCGGCATCGGCGACGACGCCGGTCATCGGACTGGTCTTGAAGGGGATGGGACTGGCGGAATTCATCGGAGTCAACCTGCTCGCCCTGCTGATTGGCCTGGTGCCCTCGATGTTGCTGGCGCACATGGGCCGCCAGGTGCCGATCATCTCCATGGTGATGGCGCGGCGTACCTTCGGGATGGGCGGCGCAACGCTGCTGTCGATCCTCTACACGATCGTGGGCGCCGGCTGGTTCGGGCTGAACACCGACGTGGGCGGGCAGATCCTCTCCACTCTATTCCCCGGGCATGGCGTGCTGTGGTTCGTCCTGCTCGGAGCTCTGCAGATCGCGCTCGTCTTCTTCGGCATGGAGGTGCTGGAGAAGTTCTACAACTACACAGCCCTGGTGTTCCTGCTGTGCTACGCCGTGCTCGCCTATTACCTCTTCGAGCGGTATTCGTTCGTCATGCCGCAGCAGCGCGGCGCCATCGACTGGGGACGGGACATCGATCTGATCCTGAGCTTCAGTCTGCTGTCGTGGGCCTATATCTTCCCGACCGTGACGCGATTCTGTCCGCCGTCGACTCCGCAGGAGAGCTCCATTCGCCGCGCCGCGTACATGCTGGCGCCGGGCATCGGCGTCATGAGCGCGGTCGTGATCATGGGCGCGCTCGGACGGGTCGCGCTCGGCATGACGGGCGAGTGGAACATCGCACTGCTCGGTCAGCATCTGCCGATCTGGGGGGAGGTGTCGGCGATCGGCGTGATTCTCGCCATCGCCCATACCAATGCGATGAATCTGTACCCGGCGGTCACCACGCTGCTCGCGGTCAATCCCTCGGGCCGAAGCGGTCATCGCCTGCTGCAGCCGATGCTGGTCATCCTCCTCGGGCTGTTTTCGACCGCGCTCGCGCTTCTTGGCATCCTGGCGTTCATCCAGGGATTTCTCTCGGCGTTGGGCGCGGTGCTCTTTCCGTTTACGTTCATCCTGGTCGTCGACTGGTTCCACGGTCGTTACTATGCCGATGCGGTGTCTCGGTTCTATGCGCAACCCCGGCGACTGCAGGACTGGTTCATCTGGCCGGCGCCCTGGGCCATCATCATGCTGCTGGCCGGAGTGGGGTTGGGCGCCTCGGAGCGTCGTTTGCCGCAGCTGCAGGTCCACTTTCTGCCCTGGCAGGTCTGCTCGGCCGCCGTGGTGACCCTCATTTACTATCTGGGTCTGCGCATCGCCCAACCGCACCTGCATCGTCCGTAAGCCGCGTGAGCCGACACGGGCCCGCGGGCGCCCGGGACGGCTTTATGGAACAATAGTCGCCGTGGAGAAGCTGTTCATTTCCGCCGATCAGCTGCTGCGCGACTCGCTGGAGCTCGCCCGGCGGGTCGTGGCGAGCGGGATGCGCCCGACCTTCCTGGTGGCGATGTGGCGCGGCGGTGCCCCGATCGGCATCACCGTTCAGGAGGTGCTGGAGTACCACTCGATCCAGGTCGACCATATCGCGATTCGCACGTCGTACTACGGTGGCATCGACGTTCGGGACAAGACCGTCAGGGTGCACGCGCTCGATTACCTGGTGTCGCGGCTCGAGGCGCACGACGAACTGCTGCTCGTGGACGACGTCTACGATTCGGGGCGTAGCCTCGAGGCGGTCATCGAGGAACTGCGGCGCCGGTGTCGGCGCAATCTCCCGGAGCGCATCCGCATTGCGACCGTGTACTACAAGCCGCAGCGACGGCAAAGTGCGCTGATCCCGGACTTCTTCGTGCACGAGACATCCGAATGGCTCGTGTTCCCGCACGAGATCCAGGGTTTGACGCGCGAGGAAATTCTGGCGCACAAGCC
>JAKBDK010000104.1:0-5702 GCA_021834525.1 Pseudomonadota bacterium
GCCTCGGCGCCGGCCTCGGCGCCGAAGGCGACACCCGAGCGCGCCCCGGCGCAGCCCGCCCCGGCCCCGGCCGGCGGCACGGCCGCCCCCGCGCAGCATCCACCGCCGCCGTGAACGAACCGCAGCCGCTTCCGCTCCGCTCCGGCGCATCCGAACCGCGCCTGCCGTTCGCCTTCGCCAAGCGCCATGGCGTGCTGGTGCGCTCGCTGCGCGAGGATGGCGCCGAGTGCGTCTACCGCGAGCAGGCCTCACCGCTCGGCCTCGCCGAGGCGCGCCGGGTGCTCGGCCGGCCGATCCGCCTCGTGAAGGTGTCGGCCGAGGAGTTCGATCGGCTGCTGCAGCAGGTCTACGAGGCCGGTTCCGATACCCTGCAGGCCGTCGAGGGCCTCAACGAGACCGAGGATCTCGCCCACCTCGCCCAGGAGCTGCCCGAGCAGGCCGATCTGCTCGACAGCGACGATGACGCGCCCATCATCCGCCTGATCAACGCCGTGCTCACCCAGGCGGTGAAGGAAAACGCCTCGGACATCCACATCGAGCCGTTCGAGAACCGGCTGGTGGTGCGTTTTCGGGTCGACGGGGTGCTGCGCGAGGTGCTGCAGTCCAAGCGCGCGGTGGCCCCGCTGGTGGTCTCGCGCATCAAAGTCATGTCCAAGCTCGACATCGCCGAGAAGCGCCTGCCGCAGGACGGCCGGATCAGCCTGCGCGTGGCCGGACGGGCGGTCGACGTGCGCGTCTCGACCATCCCGGCCGGCTACGGCGAGCGCGTGGTGCTGCGCATGCTCGATAAGCAGGCCGGGCGGCTCGAGCTCACCGCCCTCGGCATGGACCCGGACACCGAACGGCTGATCGATGAGCTCATCCACAAGCCGCACGGCATTCTGCTGGTCACCGGACCGACCGGCTCGGGCAAGACCACGACGCTGTACGCGGCGCTCGAGCGTCTGAACGACGACACGCGCAACATCATGACGGTCGAGGATCCGATCGAGTACTACATCGACGGCATCGGCCAGACCCAGGTCAACACCAAGGTGGACATGACCTTCGCGCGCGGGCTGCGGGCGATCCTGCGCCAGGACCCTGATGTGGTCATGATCGGGGAGATCCGCGACCTGGAGACCGCGCAGATCGCGGTGCAGGCGAGTCTCACCGGCCACCTGGTGCTCTCCACGCTGCACACGAACACCGCCGCCGGGGCGATCACCCGCCTGCGCGACATGGGCATCGAGCCGTTCCTGCTCGCCTCGAGCCTGATCGGCGTGCTCGCCCAGCGCCTGGTGCGGGTCCTGAACCCCCAGACCAAGCAGGCCTTCACCGCCGGGGAGACCGAGCGGCGGCTGCTGAACCTCCCCCCCGGCGGCCCGGCCCCGACGCTCTACCGCCCCGGTGAGGACGCCATGGGCGGCTACCGCGGCCGCTCGGGGATCTACGAGCTGATCGTGGTGGACGAGACGCTGCGCACCATGATCCACGACGGGGCGAGCGAGCAGCAGACCGAGCGGCACGCGCGCCACGCCACCCCCTCGATCCGCGACCACGGCCGCACGCGCGTGCTGCGCGGGCAGACGACCCTCGAGGAAGTGCTGCGGGTGACGCGGGAGGACTGAGGTGGGCGCGTTCGAATACACCGCACTCGATGCCGGCGGCAAGGAGTGCAAGGGCATCCTGGAGGGCGACACCCCGCGCCACATCCGCCAGCAGCTGCGCGAGCGCCAGCTGCTGCCGGTGACGGTGAGTGAAGTCGCCGAGCGCGAGGCCGGCCGGCAGCGCGGCTTCGGTACGCTGCGGCGGGTCGCCGCGGCGGACGTGACGCTGCTCACCCGCCAGCTCGCCACCCTGGTGCGCGCCGGACTGCCGCTCGAGGAGTCGCTGCTCGCCGTCTCGCAGCAGACCGACAAGCCCCGCGTGCAGAGCATCCTGCTCGGGGTGCGCTCCCGGGTGATGGAGGGCCACACCCTCGCCGACGGACTGGCCGAGTTCCCGCGCGTCTTTCCGGAGATCTACCGCGCCACGGTGGCCGCCGGGGAGCAGGCCGGACACCTCGACACCGTGCTCGAGCGCCTCGCCGACTACACCGAGAGCCGCGAGGAGATCCGCCAGAAGATCCTGGCGGCGATGCTCTACCCGATCGTGCTGTCGGTGATGTGTTTCCTGATCGTGACCGCGCTCATGGTGTACGTGGTCCCGAAGGTGGTCGCGGTGTTCCAGGCGAGCAAGGCGCAGCTGCCGCTGATCACCCGCATCCTGATCGGCACCAGCCACTTCCTGCGCGTGCACGGCATCTGGCTCGTGCTCGGCGCGGGGCTCGCGCTCGTGCTGGGGCGGCGCGCGCTGCGCAACCCCGCCACCCGCCGCCGCTTCGATCGGGTGGTGCTCGACCTGCCGCTCGCCGGCAAGCTGGTGCGCGGGTTCAACACCGCACGCTTCACGCGCACCTTCAGCATCCTCTCGATGAGCGCCGTGCCGGTGCTCGATGCGCTGCGCATCGCCGGGGAGGTGGTCACCAGCGTGCCGATGCGCGATGCGGTGCTGCAGGCGGCCGAGCGGGTGCGCGAGGGCGCGCCGATCGGCCGCTCGCTCGGGGTGAGCAAGCTGTTTCCGCCCATGACCATCCACCTGATCTCGAGCGGGGAGTCGAGCGGGGAGCTCGATGCGATGCTCATCCAGGCCGCGGCCAGCCAGGAGCGCGAGCTCGACGCGATCATGGCGGCCATGGTGGGACTGCTCGGCCCGCTGCTGATCGTGGTGATGGGACTGTTCGTCATGGGCATCGTTTTTGCAATGCTCCTGCCCATCTTCCGACTGGATGATCTGATTCACTGAGCGACCCATTGCACCCGGCGCGGCTTGTGATTAAATCTGCGCACCTTCCCCCGGGCGGGAGTTCGGCGTGTCCCATGAGCGAGAAATCCGAATCGGAAGAGTTCGAGGACGAAGAGGAAGCGGAGGTCGAGGAAGGTGACGTCGATCTCGATCAGGTCATCAAGGATCTCGATCTCGCCAAGCACCGCGGTCCGAAGAGCGCAGAGCCGGCCTGGCGTCGCCTTGAGCGGATGTTCGAGGAGAAGCACACCGCCGAGCTGACCAGCGACTTCGATGACTACGAGATCGACGCGGACGGCGCCGGCGGGCGGGCGCGGCGGCGGGAAAAATAACGGCGCAGGCGCCGACGCCCGTCAGTGAAAGTCCCGCGAGCGCGTCACCAGCGCCCCGAGCAGCCCCGTGCGGTCGAACAGCCGCCGCGCGATCAGGTGCGTGACGCCCTCGGCGTGCTGCAGCCGCCCGTGCACTTCGAGCAGCCGTGCCCCGAGCAGCGCTTCGCGGTAGGCCTGCGCGATGCGCTCCCAGACGATGACGTTGACCTGTCCGCTCTCATCCTCCAGCGTGAGGAAGGTGACGCCGCCGGCGGCCGCCGGACGCTGGCGCATCAACACGATGCCGGCGGCGCGCACGGGGCTCCCCTCCGGCCGCACACCGGCCTCCTCGGCACTGCTCACCCCGCGAGCGCGCAGCTGCTCGCGCAGCAGCGCCAGTGGATGCCGACCGAGCGTCAGACCCACTGAGGCGTAGTCGGCCGCGATGCTCTCCGCTTCACTCGGCGCACCGATGAGCGGTCGGGCCGCATCGGCCGCCGGGGCCGCGCTATCGTGCGCAGCGGCCGGTGTGTTCGTCGTCTCGAGGGGCAGTGGCCGCTCCACGCCCGCGACGTCCCAGAAGGCCAGATGGCGGTTGCCGCTCAAGCTGGCGAGCGCCCCGGCGCCCGCCAGTGCCTCGAGGTCGGTGCGCTCGAGTCCGGCCCGCCGGGCAAGATCCGACGGCGCGTTGAACGGCCCCGCGGCGCGCGCTTCGGTGAGCCGCGCCGCGCCGGTGCGCGTCAGACCCTTCACCAGGCGCAGACCGAGCCGCAGCGCCGGCTGCACCGCCCCACTGCGCTCGAGCGTGCAGTCCCACTCGCTCGCCCCGACGTCCACGGCACGAACCTCCACGCCATGGGCGCGCGCATCGCGCACCAGCTGCGCCGGGGCGTAGAAGCCCATCGGCTGGCTGTTCAGCAGCGCGGCGGTGAAGGCCGCCGGCTCGTGACACTTCAGCCAGGCCGAGTCGTACACCAGCAGCGCGAAGCTCGCGGCGTGCGACTCCGGAAAGCCGTAATCGCCAAACCCCATCATCTGCCGGTAGACCCGCTCGGCGAACTCGCTCGAGTAACCGCGCGCGGCCATGCCCTGAAGGAGCATCGGGCGGAAATGCCCGATGCCCCCCGTGCGCTTCCAGGCGCCCATGGCGCGGCGCAGCTGATCGGCCTGTCCCGGCGTGAACCCCGCGGCCACCATCGCCAGCTGCATCACCTGTTCCTGGAAGATCGGCACCCCGAGGGTGCGCCGCAGCACCGACTCGACCGCGTCGCTCGGATACTCGATCGGCTCGCGTCCCTGGCGGCGCCTCAGGTACGGATGCACCATGTCGCCCTGGATGGGCCCCGGACGCACGATCGCCACCTCGATGACCAGGTCGTAGTAGCAGCGCGGTTTCAGCCGCGGCAGCATCGCCATCTGTGCGCGCGACTCGATCTGAAACACCCCGACCGTGTCGGCGCGCGAGATCATCTCGTACACGGCCGGATCCTCCGCCGGCAGTGACCCGAGTGCATGGCGCGTGCCGCGCAGCGCGTTGACCAGATCGATCGCCTTGCGCAGTGCGCTGAGCATGCCGAGGGCGAGCACATCGACCTTCAGCAGACCGAGCGCATCGAGATCGTCCTTGTCCCACTGCACCACGGTGCGCTCGGGCATGGCGGCGTTCTCGATCGGCACCAGCTCATCGAGCCGCCCGGCGCTGATCACCAGCCCGCCGACGTGCTGCGAGAGGTGACGCGGGAAGCCGGGAAAGCTGAGCAGCTCGCGCGCGAGCGGCACCAGCTGCGTCAGCGGCGGACTCTCTGGATCAAACCCCGCCGCGCGCAACCGCTCGGCGAGCGCCTCGTTCCCGTCCCACCACTGCATCACCCGGGCGAGCCGGTCACAGGCTGCGGCTTCGAACCCGAACACCCGGCCCAGATCGCGCAGCGCGCTGCGCGAGCGGTACTGGATCACGGTGGCGGCGAGCGCGGCGCGCTCGCGGCCGTACTTGGCGTAGACGTACTGGATCACCTCCTCGCGCCGCTCGTGCTCGAAGTCGATGTCGATGTCGGGTGGCTCGTTGCGCTCCCGGGAGATGAACCGCTCGAACAACAATCCCGCCCCGCGCCCCGGATCGACCGCGGTCACCCCGAGGCAGTAACACACCCGCGAGTTGGCCGCCGAGCCACGGCCCTGACAGAAAATGCCGCGGCGCCGCGCGAAATCGACGAGGTCGTGCACGGTGAGGAAGTACGGCTCGTAACCGAGTTCCCCGATCAGTGCCAGTTCGTGCTCGAGCGCGGCGCGCTCGGCCGGCGGAATGCCCTCGGGCCAGCGGCGCTGGGCACCGTCCTCGGTGAGCCGGCGCAGATGGCTCGCGGGGGTCTCACCGGCGGGCACCAGCTCGCGCGGATACTCGTAGCGCAGCTCATCGAGGGAGAACGTGCAGCGCGCCGCGAGGCGCACCGTCTCGGCGATGAGCTCAGGCGGATAGAGCTTGGCGAGCCGCTCCGGCTCGCGCAAATAGCGCTCGCCGTTGGGATAGAGGTTCCAGCCGGCCTCGGCGACAGGCACGTTCAGGCG
>JAKBDK010000041.1:0-25944 GCA_021834525.1 Pseudomonadota bacterium
CTGGTACATGGACAAGAAGATCCACATCGACGAGCTGATCACGCACGTGCTGCCGATCGAGCGCATCAATGAGGCGTTCGACCTGATGCACCGCGGCGAGTCGATCCGTACGGTCGTGACGTTCTGAGCGAACCGCCGACGGGGAGGCGGGTGCACCGGGCGCGAGGCCGCCCGGTGCACCGCTTCTGGAAGGGCTACTCGAGCGCGACGTCCATGCGCTGGGTATAGAACGTATTGGTGCTCGAGTCGTAGGAGCCGAGCGCCACCAGCTTGAACACCTTGTTCGTGCCGTTGATCGTGCTCGACAGGCCGCTGATGAAGCTCGAGGCGCCGTCGTACACACTGACCCCGCTCGTGGCGTTGCCGATGGCGTACTCGGAGTTACCGCTGCACGTGCCGCTGGCGCACCCGGCAATGACGGTGGGGCTGGCCGAGAGGCTCGAGAGCTGCACGGTCTGCGGTCCGGTGCGCAGCACGGCCGAGGTGATCGCCGTATTGCCGAGATTTACGACGATCCCGGCATTGCCCGCGCTGGTGAACGGCGCGGTCGTACCGGAGGTCCACTCCACGATCAGCGTCGAGGGGCCACTCGTCATGTTCGTCACGGCGCTGGTCGTGAAGTCAGGCGGCGCTGCGCCGAACGGCGCGACGATGCCGACGGCATTGATCAGCGTGCCGGCGCTGAGCGTGCTGGCGTCGAACGTGCCGGTGTTCAGCGTGTAACTCGCCGCATTGGCGTCCGCGCTGCTCGTGATCCCCGTGCCGGCGAACGCAAAGGTACTCGGCGCGTCATTGGCGAGCTCGAGCAGGTTCACCGTCGCGCTGCCGGAGGCGCCGCTGCTCAGCGTGCCCCACAGACTGGTCGGCTGCAGGCGGATCTGCCCCGGATTGGCATTCATCGAGAGCGCGTTCGAGGTGCTGATCGCACCGATTCCGAGCGCCGTGATCTGCTGGCCGACCGAGACCGACGACGTGCCGAGTCCGCTGGCATCCACCCCGTCCTGGCTCACCACGGTCCCCGAGCCCATCGTCACGGTGGCGGTGGTGTAGTAGTTGAAGGCAGCGTTCGAGTAGCAGGGGCCCTCCTGGCAGATGTACTCCGCGCCGGAGAGCGTCAGGGTATTGCCGCTGCGGGCCGTGACCACGCCGCGCAGCGCCTCGTTGCCCTGGCTGATCACCGTGGTGCCGGCATAGACGCCCGTGGCGTTCAACACCGGCGTGATCGTCGAGAGGTCCCCGAGCGTCCCGTAGGCCGTGATGGTGATGCCGGGGTTCAGGGCGGCCATGGCATTCAGCCCGGCTGAGCCGGTGTACGTCGTGCCGTTGATGTTGAAGTAGGTGCTCGAGCTGGTATTGACCGTGAGCGCCCCGACGTCGCCGTCCGCATAGTAGGTGTCGTCGAACGGGCGGATATTCTCCGTGAAGCTCCCGGTGCTCGCGTTGGTGATGACGATCTGGCCACGCGCGCGCAGAGGATTGCTCTCGTAGGGCTGCACGGTCGCGACGATGAACGGCTTGACCGTGACCGTGTTGGTGCTCGCATTGATCGAATTCGATGCCGCCAGGTCGATGTCGAGGGCGAGCGGGGTGGATTTGTTCAACCCGATCACGAGCGGATTCGACGGATCGAAATTCACCGTCTCGGTGATCACACCGGGATTGGCGGTCCCGGAGCTGTTTTCCACTTTCGCCTCAGTGCTCTGGCCCTTCAGGTAGATGATCGGCGTGGAGAAATCCAGGCTGACCGTCATGCTCTTGTAGGTGCCGTCCGGAACGCCGGTCGCGTTGAACAGTTCGGAGAGATTCGTCCGGCGGGTCAGATCGACCTGCTCATCCGAGGTCTGCACGTAGGCCACGTAGCCATCGGAGCGGGTGAGGGTGATGGTGTACAGGCCGACCGAATAGGTGCTGAAGTCGCCCGCGGCCTCGCCGGTGAGCGTCAGGACGGGCGTGCCGTTGTACACCTGAGTGTTCGCGCTGCAGCCGCCGAGCGCGATGGCCAGCGCCGCGCCTACGGCGCAGATCGAGGTGCGCAGGGTGCCCACGGCGCCCGGTATTGCGCGAGCGCAATCGAATCTCATCAATCTTCCCCTTGGCTCGGGATGGATATTTCAGGTCCGTTCAGGGCGAACGGCTGTAAAAAGTCCTAGTGTAACGTCTTTGAGCGGGCCACGTCGCCGGGGTTCCGGTCCCCGGCACTTTAATGGGCCTGCGGCGACGGGCGGCCTAGCGATCTTGCGAGAGCACCCCGATCGGGGCACTGGTGCTGCCGAACATGAACATGCTGTAGACGTTGCCCGAGCCGAGCGTCGCGGCGGTCTGCGAGTACAGCGTCTGCGCGGTCGTGTAATCCGTTACGGTCACGGTTCCGGTCGTGGTGGCGACCACCTGGGTATCGTACGGGGAGGTGCCGCTCGGTGCGCCGCTGGGCAGGTCCGAGCCCAGGGGCACTCCGCTCGCCACCGGCATGAAATTCACGGCCAGGGAGAGCGGATCGCCGCTGCCGGACATGGCATTGACCAGCCGGACGCTCGCGTAACCGCTGAGCGCCGGGATATTGAGGTCGGCCAGCCAGCTCTCTTGCACGCTCGCGGGGGTGCCGTAGAGGAGCAGGGTGTAGTCCTGGCCGGCCGTGAGACTCTGGTTGGGGACACTGACGGCGGCACCGTTGACCGTCACGGTCACCGCCTGGCTGCCGGCGGGCACGAGCTCGTAGGTGCCGACCGTCGAGGCGGGCGCCCCGCTGAGGAGCACCGTTGAGCCTACGGACGCGGACACGCTGCTGGCGCCGCTGACGCCGATCGCCGCGCGCACCCGTGCATCGGGGTTGGGGTAGACGGTGAGTGAGCCCTTTTGCGGGAGCGCCATCACGTTGACCAGGTAGCCCCCGGGGGCCTCGGTGATGATCAGCGAGAGCGTCTCCTGGTTGGACAGCTGCAGGCTCGGCAGGTCGAAGCGCAGGTCGGAGTTCTTGCCCGCCCCCGTGATGCGCAGCTCGTACGTGCCCTGCGGGATCGCGCTGAACGCGCTCGCTTTACCCCCGGCGAGGGCGCTGAAGTTCGGCGAGGCGCTGCTCAGCGGGATCCCCGGACTGGTCAAGTACACATCGAGGCTGCCGGCATCCGGGTCGGCGTTGAGCACCTCGACGTTCGCATAGCCGCCGTTCGGGGCGCTCTGCTGCTCGTTGATGTCCAGAACACCGAACGAGCCGCTGTCCCCGTAGGCGACGTAGGTCCGCCGCTCGCTGTTGGCGAGGGTCTTGCTGATGCTCGAGAGGGCGTTGGCCGCCCCGACGCCGTGGCTGGTGAAGTAGACCGTGTACGCGGCGGGAACCACGGCGGAGTAGCTGCTCACCGTGCCCGAGGCGACGTTGCTGATCTGCGGCGTGCCGGCCGTGCCACTGCTCTCGAAGTACACATCGAGCGCGGCGTAGCCGGCGCTGGCATTGAGCAGGCGGATCTGAGCATCGCCGCTGTTGCCGCAACCGCTCAGACCCAGGGCGAGCAGTGCCGGCAGCCACGCTGCGCCGCGACGGATGATCGACATGCGGGCGTCTCCTTGCGGTCGGCCCCGAACGGGCACGCAGCTGCGCACGCCGGGCCGGGCCGAATCTCGCGCGAGGATAGCGGATCGCCCGCCGCTGCGCCTAGGCGTCCTCGCGCTGCCCGTCGATCCAAGTGGCGCGCACGTGCAGCGTCTCGTCGGTCAGGACCAGGTTGGCCCGGTAGCCCGGCTCGATGCGTCCGAGCTCCCCGGCGAGCCCGAGGAACTGCGCCGGATGCAGGCTCGCCATGTGCACCGCCTCGTGCAGGGGCAGGCCGAGCAGCCCGATGGCGTTGCGCACGCAGCTGGCCAGGTCGATGTTTGAGCCGGCGAGTCGGCCGTCCTCGTCGTAGCACACGGGGCCGGACACGAGGATTCGCCGGCCCTGCAGCTCGAAGGCGCGCAGATCCGTGCCGAGCGCGGGCATCGCGTCGGTGACCAGCATGAAACGCTCGTGCGGCTTGCAGCGCAGCGCCAAGCGCAGCACCGCCGGGGCGATGTGCTCGCCGTCGACGATGATGCCGCACCAGCTGGCGGGATCCTCGAGCGCCGCGCCCACGGCGCCCGGCTCGCGGCTGGTCAGCTGCGACATGGCGTTGAACAGGTGCGTGAACCCGCGCAGCCCGTGACGCAGCGCCTCGGTCACCTCCGCATAGGTGGCATTGGTGTGCCCGGCCGAGACGATGACGCCGGCGTCGGCGAGCCGCTGAATGATCTCAGGGGTGGTCACCTCGGGGGCGAGCGTGACGATGGTGCGCCCGGCGCCGAGGGAGCTCAGCAGGCCCACGGCGCTCTCGTCGAGTTCGCGCAGCTTCGCCTGATCGTGCACGCCCTTGCGCTCGACGCTGAGAAACGGCCCCTCGATGTGGATGCCGAGCACCCCGGGCACGCCGGCCGCGAGCGCTCCGCGCGTGGCGTTGATGGCTTGTGCCACGACCTCCAGGTCCGTGCTGATCAGCGTCGGCATGAAGCCGGTGGTACCGAATCGGCGGTGTGCGCGCCCGATCTGCCGGATCGCCTCGACGCTCGGGGCGTCGTTGAACAGTACCCCGCCGCCGCCGTTGACCTGCGTGTCGATGAACCCCGGCAGCAGCAACCCGCCGCCGAGGTCGACCCGATCGATCCTCGGGCCACGCGCCTGCACGGCGGGCACGACGTCCACGATGCGCCCGCCGTCGATCAGCACACAGTGATCGTCGAGGAGTTGGCCGTCGCGCAGCACTCGCGCGTTGAACAAAGCGATGGGCATCAGACGGTCTCGGTGACCTTGCGCAGATGAGGGGGATGGTCCGGGTCGAGCCCGCGCGCCAGCGACAGGGAGTTTGCCAGCCGGTAGAAGGTCTGAATCAGCAACATCGGTTCGATCACCGGGTGGGCCGGCTCGGCCGGCAGCTGCAGGGCCTGCGGGCAGCGCGATCCGGCGATCATGACGGTCGCGCGCCGCGCGGTGAGCTCCTGGGCCAGCATCTCGATGCTGGCGCGAGCCTCGTCGTTCTGCGAGAAGACGAGCACCGGGAAGTCGGCTTTCACCAGCGCCATCGGTCCGTGGCGCAGTTCTGCGGCACTGACCGCCTCGGCGTGCAGTCCGCAGGTCTCCTTCAGCTTCAGGGCCGCTTCCTGTGCCACGGCGAGACCGATGCCGCGGCCGATGACGTACAGGTTGTTGGCCTGTACGAGCGGCTCCAGGGCCGCGCTCCAGTCGAGGCTCCAGGCGCGCTCGAGGTGTTTCGGTGCCTTGCGCAGCGCCTCGGAGAGCGTCCGATCGGCGCTCCAGCAGGCCACCAGGTGCGTGATGGCCGCGAGCGAGGCGATGAAGGATTTGGTGGCCGCGACGCTCGTCTCGGCGCCTGCGGTGAGCGGCACGACGTCATCGGCGAGTGCCTCGAGGGGTGAGTTGGCCGCATTCACCAGCGCCACGACGCGCGCGCCGGCTTCGCGCGCCTTGCGCACCGAGGCGAGCAGGTCCGGACTCGCCCCCGACTGAGAGATCGCCAGGCACAGCGCACCGGAGAGATCCGGGCGCGCGTCGTAGAGCGAGCTCACCGAGGGGGCCGCGGAACTGGTCGGCACGGCGAGGCGCGTCTCGATCAGGTACTTCGCGAACGTCGCGGCATGATCGGAGCTGCCGCGCGCGCACGTCACCACCACGCGCGGGGGCTGCGCGCGCAGCCGCTCGGCCAGGCTCTCCATGCGCTCGGCGTTGCTGAACAGCTGGTCGCGTACGACCTGCGCGGCCTGTGCAGCCTCGCAGTACATGCGCGTGGCGGATTCGGGCATCTGCGGGCTCATACGTCACTCAACTCCGCCACGAAGTCGTAGATGTCGCCGCGAAAGTACGACTGGGTGAATTCCACGGCTCGACCGTCTTTGAGAAAGCCCACGCGCTCGACGAGCAGTCCCGCATCGCGCTCGCGGATCTGCAGCAGCTTCGCTTGCTCGGCGGTGAAGAGCACCGCACGCAGGCGTTGCAGGGCGCGCATGGGGCGGTTGCCGGTGCGCTCGAGCGCCTCGTAGAGAGAGGCCTCCACGGCATCGAGCGACGGCAGGCAGGAGGCGAGCAGAGTCGCGTACTCGATGCACATGGGCGCATCGTCCGCATACCGGATGCGGTGGAAGCGGTAGACCGGCGTTCCGGGGCTGGAGCGCAGAGTGAGCGCCTCTTCGGGCGTCACGCTGCCCTCGGCCTTGCGGACCCACACGCTGCGCGGCGTGCGGCCGCGCGCCTGCATGTCCTCGGAGAAGGACGTCAGCTTGGAGAAGTTCTTCTCCACGCGCGCGCACACGAACGTGCCGGCGCCCTGGCGGCGCATCAACAGTCCCTCGCCCACCAGGCCGTCGATCGCTTTGCGCACCGTGATGCGCGAGATGTGGAAGTCCTCCGCGATGTCGCGCTCGGGCGGCAGAGCATCGTCCGGGCCGATCAGGCGAGTCTCGATGGCCCCCCGCAGGGCGCGCTGCAGCTGCTGGTACAGGGGGAGGGCGCTGCTCTCATCGAGCTTGCCGAGCGTTTGCGACAGCATCAAAGGCGTGATCCCCCCAAAGCAGTTTCGACATCAGTTCGATAATACCACTACAGTACCAGTCCGCAATCGCACTGTCTAATCGTCGTTTCAAGCATATGAATTGGTTTGATTAAATCAGAGAAGTGTCTGTGGCATCACCATGGTATAGCTTTTTCAAGAAACTGGTATTACACTGGCATTCAAAAGGTACCAGTGTGGTGTTTGCGCAACGCCTGCAGGTCGATCATCAGGGCGGTGCGGCGCAAAACATCGGAAAAGCGGCCACGAGGCGGCGCTGGGATCAGGCGGAACGGTCGCCGGGGCGTGTGGCGCCGATGAGGCTCACGACATGGGCGGTCTCGACAAACGACAACATCATCGGGGTAAGTGAACTTATGAGAATCGCGAAATCTACGTTGATCGGCACCGCCGTCGCGGTTGCGCTGTGGGGCGGCACAGGGTTCGCGCAGCAGGCGAGCGTGTCGTCGAACAACTCCGGTAAGGCCAAGTCGCCGAGCTCGGCGCTGCAGGAAGTGGTCGTCACCGGTATTCGCTATTCGGTGAGGGAGTCGCTCGCATTGAAGCGTGCTTCGACCGAAAACGTCGAGGTGATGACCGCTCAGGACGTGGGCAAATTGCCCGCGCAGAACGTCGCCGACGTGCTGCAGACCATGCCCGGCGTCGATACTCAATCGTCGGTCGCCGGCGAGGGCGGCTTTGCGATCAATGATCGCGTGAGCCTGCTCGGAGCGCCGCCGATCCTCACCCAGGTCACGGTCGATGGCCACTACGTGTCCTCGGGCGACTGGTTCATCGAGGACCAGTATGCGACCGTCGGGCGCAGCGTGAGCTTCGATCTGTTTCCGGCCTCCATGGTCTCCAAGGTGACGGCGTATCAGAGCCAGGACTCGAAGCTGCTCGAAGGCGGTGTCGCCGGCACCGTCGACATCCAGACTCCTCAGCCGTTCAATTACAAAGCCGGGCTGCACGGCTTCGTCGACGTCGGGGCGAACTACTGGGACATGTCGGGGAAGACCAACCCGCAGGGCAGTCTGCAGTTGAGCTGGCACAATGACCGGGTCGGCATTCTCGGTCAGATCTTCTACCAGAAGCAGTCGATCCGTCGCGATGGCCAGGAAGAGCTCGGCTACGCCCCGGTGCCGGCGGCGACCGCCGCGGCCTGGCAGGCGGCGAACCCGTCGCTGCCGAACGCTGCCGGTGCGATGTACCCGACGCTGCTCGGGCAGGCGCTGTTCGAGCAGACCCAGGAGAATACCGGTGGACTGCTCGATTTTCAGTTCAAGCCCACCAATCGTCTGTCGTTCAACCTGACGGCCTTCTACTCGCATCTGCTGGCCTCGAACTACAACGACAACTTCCTGATGTGGGGCAGCCACTTCGTCTCCCCGACCTACGTCCCGACGGCCCTCACCGTGCAGAACGGTACGCTCGTCGCCGGCAGCTGGCCGACGATGGCCGGTGCGCCCGCCTCGATCGTGTACGATCAGATCATGCGCCCGGATGCGTCGGCGGAGAGCGCGTTCATCAACCTCGACAGCAAGTGGGAGGCGACCAGCTACTTGACCCTCGAGGGTCAGGTCGGCTTCACCTACGGGGAGGGCAAGACGCCCTCACAGCCGGCCTTCGAGTACGCGGGTGGAAACGGCGTCAGCTATCAGCTGAACGGTCTGAACAGTCTCGCCACGGTCCAGTTCCCGGGAACCGCGACCAACAATCCGGCGGGCTACGGGGTCAGCTGGGCCTGGAATGACATCCTGCACTCGATCGACAAGGAAGTGTACGGCAAGTTGGATGCCACGCTCGCCTTCGACGATGGCGCCTTCCAGGACATCCGCATGGGCGTGCGCTTCGCGCATCATGGCCACAATACGATGTGGCCGCAGGACCAGGGGCTGGCCTGCTATTCCGGTCCGCCGACCTGCGTGCCGAGCTATACCGGTGGGGAGTATCCGGGCAATTACCAGTCGACGCTGCCCGGTGGCGGCGCCTGGGCGAATAATATTTTCACCAATTCCGAAAGTGCCATCGAGGCGTTCGACGCGACCAATCTCAGCACCGGACCGGGTCGGTACTACTGGCTGGGAACCTTCAACGTCACGGAGAACGATTTCGCCGGCTACATCATGGCGGACATCGGTGGCGATCATTGGAGCGGTAACTTCGGCGTGCGCGTGGTGAATACTCTTGAGGAAGTGCTCACGAACGTCGCCGGCGGGGCGAATCCGGTCAACACGTCTGCGTTCGGGCCGTTCACGCCGACCGAGGTGGACAACCGGTACTTCAACGCGCTGCCGAGCGTGAACCTGAAGTTCGATCTGACCAAGAACCTGATCGCGCGATTTGCGGCATCTGAAACCATCGCGATGCCCGATTACAGCACCTTGGGCGGTGGCATCAATCTGACCGATACGAACCTCACCGGCAGTGGCGGCAATCCGAACCTGCGGCCGATCAAGGGCGCGGTGTACAGCACGGATCTCGAGTACTACTATGGTCCGGAGTCGATGCTCGAGGCGAAGTTGTTCGAAATGGACATGTCCTCGTACGTCGATTTCGGCACGTCTCAGGGGACTTATTACAATGCCACGACGAAGCAGTTTGCTCCGTTCAGCATTACCTCGCCGTTCAATACTCCGGCGCAGATAAAAGGCGTGGTGTTGGCGTGGGATCAGGCGTTGCCGTACGGCTTTGGCTTGAACACGAATGTGACGTACGCGGACGGCACGGCGTCGGATGGTAATCCGGTGCTCGATAACTCCAAGTACACCTACAACGTCATGGGGTACTACCAGCACGGTCGCGTGAACGCCAACGTCGATTACAATTTCCGCTCGCACTACTACGCGGCGGTTTCTGAGGGGTCACCGCAGAACGTGGCGAATGCCGGCTTTCTCAATATGCAGGTCAGTTACGACGTTCTGCACAACCTCAGTTTGACCTTCAGTGCGCGCAATCTGACCGATGAGCTCATCAAGGAGTATGGGCAGAACCTTTCCCAGCCCGTGGCGATCTACAACAACGGACGGCAGTACTACCTCAGTGCCGAGTACAAGTTCTAGCTCGCAGAGCGGGTGATGAAATGCCGCTCTCCCGCGGCCGAGGGTCGCGGGAGAGCGGTGCGATGATTCCGGCGCCGGGGTCCTCGCGGCGAATCCCCCCAGCTGCGATGATCTCGGTGAGGCTGACAACCGGTACGGGAGCTGTACCGGTTGTCGGCCGGGCCGGCGGCTCGAAGCGCCGCCGGCGTCCTCGGGGGACCATCAATTGAAAGAGGCAGTGCGTATGCGGACCCCAAGGGCGGGCGCGGTGCCGTGCCCGCCGGCAGTGCGCGGCGGCGCGGTGATGAGATTTCTCGGCCCGGGGTTGGGGGCGCTGCTCGGCGTGCTCAGCCTGGTGGCTCCGGTGCGTGCGGCGGTGCCGCAGATCGTGGCCTACTACGACGGCGGGATGCCGGTCGCGGCGATCCCGGTGCAGCACCTGAATACCGTCATCTATGCGTTCGAGGAGCCGAATGGCGCGGGGCGTTGCGCGCCACCGAGTGCCGCCCAGCAGCGCACCATCGCTGCGCTGCGCCGACTGCGCCGGCACCATCCGGGGCTGACGCTGCTGGTGTCGATCGGCGGCTGGGATGAGGCCCCCCAATACTCTGATATCGCGCTCACCGCAGCGTCGCGCGCGGCGTTCGCGCGCAGTTGCGTCCGGCGGATGATCGCGCAGGATCACTTCGACGGTCTTGATCTTGACTGGGAGTTTCCGGTGCACGGCGGGATGAACCGCTCGCGGCCGCAGGACCGGGCCGATGCCACCGCGCTCGTGCGCGCGCTGCGCCGGCGGCTCGATGCGCTCGGTGCGAAGACGCACCGGCACTATCTGCTCACCATCGCGACCCCGGCCGGCACCTGGCAGGAGGGGGGAGCGTACTCGGTGAGCGACAGTTACGACCTGGCGGCGATCGCCCCGGAAGTCGACTGGTTCAATGTCATGACCTATGACATGAATACGATCTTCAGTCCCGTCAGCGGATTCAATACGCCGCTGCGGACCGATCCGCGCGATCCGCAACCGCAGCCGCAGCGGGCACGCGACAATCTCGTCGGTGCGGTGCGCTACTACGAGGCGCACGGAGTGCCGGCGAACAAGATTCTCCTCGGCATCGCCTTTTACGGCCGGGGGTTCCAAGGGGTGAGCGCGCGACATGCCGGGCTGTACTCGAAGTACACCGCGGGTTATCCGGAGACGCCGTGGAAGACGATCGCCGCACACATGCTGCGCAATCCGGCCTGGGTGCGCCACTGGAGCGCCACGGCCGAGGCGCCCTGGCTGTACAACGCGCGGCGGCATATTTTCTTCACCTACGACGATCCGCACTCCCTCGGCATCAAGGCCGCGTTCGTGCGCCATGAGCACTTGCGCGGCGTGATGATCTGGGTGCTCGGAGAAGATGATGCGCGCGACTCGCTGTTGCGCGCGCTGGTGTGGGGCCTGCACGTGCCGCATGCCGCGCCATGACTGAACGAGTGCTGCGCGCACCGCTGCGGGGCTGGAGCGCCCCGCTCGAGGAAGTGCCCGATCCGGTGTTCGCCGGCCGGATGCTCGGGGATGGGGTGGCCATCGATCCGCTCGAGGGGACGCTGTTTGCCCCCTGTGACGGGCAGGTCGTGGTGCTGCCGGCGACGCGTCACGCGATTACGCTGCGGACCGCGGCGGGCGACGACATCCTGATGCACATCGGCATCGATACCGTTGCGCTCGGCGGTGAGGGGTTCGAGGCCTGCGTCGCGGCCGGTCAGACGGTGCGCAGCGGAGATCCGCTCATCCGCTTCGATCTCGACCTGCTCACGCGCCGCGTACCGAGTGTGCTCACTCCGGTGTTGGTGCTCGGCAGCCCCGCGCCGCAGCTGACGCGGCGCATCCTCAGTTGCGCCGTCGCCGTCGGCGATCTGCTGCTCGAGTGGGCCGCGCCGCACGCGCCGGACACCGAGGCGCAGCAGGCACTGCAAGACGAGGTCGCGTCGGTGCGCACCGTACGGGTGGCACTAGAGCACGGCATCCATGCGCGTCCGGCGGCCCAGATGGCCGCAGCGCTGAAGGGTCTGCGGGCGCAGGTTCAGGTGCAGTTCCAGGGTCGCAGCGCCGATGCCCGCAGCGCAACCGGACTGATGACGCTCGGGGTGCGGCGGGACGATTCGGTCGAGGTGCGCGCCGGAGGCGCCGATGCGGGCGCGGCAGTGGAGGCGCTCGCGGCGTTGCTCTCGAAGCCCGAGCCGCTTGCGCACCGCGCCGCGCCGCGTGCACCCGCGGCGGCCGCCGCGCCGAGTGCCCCGATTGAGGCCGGCGGGACGTTGCGCGGAGTGATCGCGAGCCGCGGCCTGGCCGTGGGGCCGGCGGCGCTGCTGCGCCGGCAGGAGATCGCCGTGGTCGAAGCCGGGACCGGCATCGATGCCGAGGAGGCGGCACTGCGGCGTGCCTGCGCAGACGTGCAGGCGTCCCTGGAGCGCTCCCTCGCGGCAGCGCGCGGCCCCGCGGCTGAAATCGTCACGGCGCACCTGGCCCTGATCGAGGATCCCGCACTGCACGCGAGCGCACGGGCGTTGATCGGGCAGGGCAGGAGCGCCGCGTTTGCCTGGCGGGCGGTCATCCGCCAGAGCATCGCCGCGCTGCGTGCGCTCGAGGATGGTCGCATGGCCGAGCGGGCCGATGACCTCATCGATCTCGAACAGCAGGTGCTGCTCGTGCTCACTGGGCAGACCGCTGCCGTGCCGTCGGTTGCGCCCGGGGCCATTCTCATCGCTCACGAGTTGCTGCCCTCGCAGCTGGTGGGGCTCGAGGCCGGGACGCTCGGGGGGATTTGTCTGGCCGCTGGCGGGGCGACCTCGCACGTGTCGATTCTCGCCGCCGCCGCCGGCATTCCGGCGCTGGTGGCGCTCGGGGCAACCCTCGAGCACATCCCGGAAGGCACGACCCTCGTGCTCGACGCCGAACGCGGGGAGCTGCTCGTCGATCCGGGCGCGACGGCGCTGGAGACCGCGCACCGGCACCTCGCTCGGGACGCCGAGCGGCGCACCCGCGAGCGGGTGGCGGCCCAGCGGGAGTGCCGACTCGCGGACGGGACGCGCATCGAGGTGCTCGCCAACCTCGGCTCGCTCGCCGATGCGCACCTCGCGGTGCGCAACGGCGCCGAGGGCTGCGGACTGCTGCGCACCGAGTTTCTGTTTCTCGAGCGCCAGACCGCCCCGGATGAGACCGAGCAGCGCGCCGAGTATCAACGCATCGCGAGCGCGCTGGCGGGCCGGCCGCTGACGGTGCGCACGCTGGACATCGGCGGGGATAAGCCGATTCCCTACCTGCCGCTGCCGGTGGAGGAGAATCCTGCGCTCGGTCTGCGCGGCATCCGGACCAGCCTCTGGCGCGAGGAGTTGCTCGATGAGCAACTGCGGGCGGTGCTCGCGGTCGAGCCGCCCGGACAGTGCCGGCTGCTGCTGCCGATGATCACCGATGTGACGGAAATCCGCATCGTGCGCGCGCACGTCGAGGCGGCGTGTCGGCGCATCGGTCGCAACGCCCCGGTGGAACTCGGCGTGATGATCGAGACCCCGGCCTCGGCGCTGATGGCCGACTCGCTCGCCCGCGAGGTCGACTTCTTCTCCATCGGCACCAATGACCTCACCCAGTACACCCTGGCCATGGACCGCGGCCACGCACACCTCGCCGCGCGTCTCGATGGGCTGCACCCGGCCGTGCTGCGCCTGATAGCCCGCACCGCCGAGGCGGCCCATGCTCACCGTCGGCGCACCGCGGTGTGCGGCGGGCTCGCGTCCGATCCGCTGGCGGTGCCGGTCCTGGTGGGGCTGGGCGTGCACGAGCTGTCGTGCGTCCCGGCGATGATTCCGCAGATCAAGGCGCTGCTCGGAACGCTCACCCTGGAGCAGTGCCGTGAGCGTGCGGTGTGGGCGCTCGCGCAGGAGTCGGCCGAGGCCGTGCGCGCGCGCTGCACCGAATCGGACGAGGCGACTGGCGAGCCGGTCTCGGCGCGCCGCGGAGTGCAACCGTGACGGAATGCCCCCTATGAAACAGATCCTCACTTCGCTGCAGAAGCTCGGCGGCGCACTGATGTTGCCGATCGCGGTGCTGCCGGCCGCGGCGCTGCTGCTGCGGCTCGGTCAGCCCGACCTGCTGCACATCCCGGTCATGGCGGCCGCCGGTCAGGCCATCTTTGCCAACCTGGGGCTGCTGTTTGCGGTGGGTGTGGCGATCGGACTGGCGCGGGACAATCACGGCGCGGCCGGGATGGCCGCGGTCGTCGGGTATCTGGTCATCAATAAGGGGGCGGCCGTGTTCGTCACGGCGCCCGCGGCGGTGCTCGCGGGGGTTCCGCTGCATGCGCACGCGCTGGTGATCGCGGCCTTCACCCGCCAGCAGCTCGCCGAGCTCACCGTTCCGGTGGGCATCGTCTCCGGCCTGATGGGCGGATCGCTGTACAACCGCTTCCACACCTTCACGCTGCCGAGCTATCTGGCGTTCTTCGGCGGCCGGCGCTTCGTGCCCATCATTACCGGATTCGCCGCGCTGCCATTGGCGATTCTGCTCGGCGCGCAGCTCGAGCACATCCAGCATGGCATGGACGCGCTGAGTCGTACGGTGCTCGCCTCCGGCCCCTGGGGCCTGTTCGTCTACGGCGTGCTCAACCGTCTGCTCATCGTCACCGGTCTGCACAACATCCTGAACAGCTTCGCCTGGTTCATCGTCGGGCACTACCATGGCGTCACCGGTGACATGAACCGCTTCTTCGCCGGTGATCCGCGCGCCGGCGCCTTCATGTCCGGGTTCTTCCCCGTCATGATGTTCGGCCTGCCGGCCGCGTGCCTGGCGATGTACCACACGGCCCGACCGGAGCGCCGGCCCGCGGTCGCCGGCCTGCTGCTGTCGATCGCGCTCACGTCATTTCTGACGGGGGTCACCGAGCCGGTCGAGTTCACGTTCATGTTCCTCGCCCCGGGGCTCTATCTGGTGCACGCGCTGCTCACCGGCCTGGCGTTCATCATTACCAACGCACTCGACGTGCGGCTCGGGTTCGGTTTCTCGGCCGGCCTGTTCGACTACATCCTGAACTTCAAGTACGCCACCCATCCGTTGCTGTTGCTGCCCATCGGCGCTCTGTACTTCGGGCTGTATTACGGCATCTTCCGCTATTCCATCGTGAAATTCGATTTGAAGACCCCCGGCCGCGAGCTCGAGGCGCAGCCCGCCGCGGCGCCCCCGCCGGCCGCCGGGGGCGAGCGGGCGCGAGCCTACATCGCAGCGCTCGGTGGCCCGGGGAATCTCGAGTCGGTCAATGCCTGTACCACGCGTCTGCGCCTGACGGTACACACCCAGAGCGCGGTCAGTGACACGGCGCTGAAGGCGCTCGGGGCGATCGGCATGGTGCGACCGTCGCCGACGGCGCTGCAAGTCATCATCGGGCCCATCGCGGAGCAGATCGCCGGAGAGATGCGCGAGGCGCTGCAGAACATGCCGCGCGAGGCGCATGCGGCTGCCGTCTCCGCGACCGCCGCGATGCCGGCTGCGGCGGCGGTCGCGGGACCGACGGTTGCGCCGCTCGATCGGGCGCAGATCCAAGGCCTGCTCACGGCACTCGGCGATGCGGTGAACATTCGCGAGGTCACGACCGCATCGTCGCGACTGCGCATTTCGATTGCCGATGCGACGCGCGTGAATGCCGAGGCCCTGCAGCGCCTCGGGCTGCGCGGGAGCACCTGGGTGGCACCGGACTGCCTCCACGTCATCATCGGACCTGCGGCCCCGGCCACGGGCGCCACACTGCGCGAATTGCTCGGCGTCGCTGCGTCGATCGCGTAGCGGAGGCCGCACGGCCCGAGACCGAGACCGGGCGGAGTTGGCATTCCGTCCCACTGAGTGTTGCTCAGGCTGAGACGTCAGCGTCTACGTCTGTCGTCTCACGATCATTCATACCCCTGTACTAGCAGTACGGCTCCGATGTCATGCCGGACGCTGTTGCGTCCATGCATCGTTCCAACGGCACATCGAAGCGCATCCCGATCGTCCGCGCCGAAAGGGTTGGCGCTGGGGCTGTCGTGAGGACTATAGTCTACAAACTGTCAGTGTGACGTTGGTATGTCGCGCGAGGACAACGGGTCGCGGTAGCCGGTGGCACACGCACCGGACTCGCGAAGGCGGGACGAGTACGGACGTGAGGGGGCGCAGTGCACACGACGAGACCAACCCAGGAGCGATGGCGTGCGTTTCCCGCCCACACGACTCGTGCGTTTCTCACTCGAATGGACCTGCCGTGAACGCACGAAGCGCGGACGCGTCGCTCGACGCGGTCTCTGAATCCCACGGCGAGGGCCCTGACTCCGACGGTGCACCGTGCGAGGATCGTTCCGCGGCGCTCGCGGAGGTCGCGCGGCAGCACCATGCGCCGCTCGTGAGATTTCTCACTCAGCGGACCGGTTCCATCGAGGTGGCCAAGGAGATTGCCCAGGATGCGTACGTCAAAGTGCTCGCAGTCGAACGACAGGGTTCGATTGCCTCATTGGCGAGTTACCTGTGGCGGTGTGCACTCAATCTCATGACCGATCACGGGCGCCGCCGCGGCGTGCGGGAGCGCTTCGTGCAGGCGGTTCGCGCCGAAGCCGAGCAATTGGCGCCCTCGGCCGAAACCGTCGTCGACGCGCGCCAGCGGCTCGAAATCATCGAGCAGGCGCTCGAGCAGTTGCCGCCACGGTGTCTCGAGGCGTTCATTCTACGCGTCGTGCAAGGGCTTCCGTTTGACGAGGTCGGCCAGGCCATGGGCATCAGTGGCCGGATGGCCAAAATATACGTCGCCCGGGCACTCGCCTATCTGCATGAATCGCTGGAGGACGAGGACGGCGGGAGTGCAGAGCCGTGAAGACCGCTGAACTCCTCTACGACTATGACGAGGGTCGCTGGCTCGAGGCGCTCGACTGGCATGCGGTGCGTTGTGCGGCGGATCTGCTGACGCCCGAGCAGCAGGACGCCTGGCGGCGCTGGACACTCGATGCGGAGAACCGTCGAGTCTATGCCGCCTGCGCGCAGCTCTACCGGGACGCGCAGGGGCTCGATGACGCCGAGCACAGGGCCCGGGTCAGCGCGGCCGACACCGGCTCGCGATCCCGAGCGGTCGGGCAGGCCGTGAAGTGGGCGCTGGGCGGTGCACTCCTCGCCGTCTGCGCCGCCAGTACTGTGCTGGTGAGTCCCCGTGTGCGCCCAACGCGCATCCCGCCGCCCTCCGGTGAACCCCCAGTGGCATCCGCCGTCTACCGGTCCTCTCCGGGCGAGACGCGGCGGATCCGTCTCGCGGACGGATCGACCGTGGTCCTGGGCGCCGAAACGGTTCTCGATGTCGTCATCACCCCCGAGAGACGGTCCCTGAATTTGCAGCGCGGCGAAGCCTGGTTCGACGTCATCCACCGTCCGCATTGGCCGTTCGTGGTCACCGCGGGCACCGGTCAGATCCGCGATCTCGGCACTGCATTCGTCGTCGATCGGGAGTCCGGGCGCACCGAAGTCACCGTCACCCAGGGACAGGTCGAAGTATCGCTCTCGGGGATGCTCCGTGCGCCACACCTCGGGACGTTGAGACTGAAGCCGATCCGGCTCCATCGGGGCGAGCGGTTCGTGTACGGAACGCGCATCCCGTTGGCCATCCGGCACGTCAGCCCCCGCCTGGCCCTCGGATGGACCCGAGGTCACCTGGAATTCGTCGATGAGCCGCTGGGCGTCGTGGCGGAAAACATCAGTCGCTACTCGCCGCAGCCGATTCGAGTGTCCCCGGCGGCTGCAGGGCTTCATCTCACCACGCTCGTCCTCAGTCATCATATCCGCGCGTGGATCGACGGTTTGAGCCGCGTTCTTCCGGTCGTCGCCGTTCAGACCGGCGGCGTAATCTGCGTGCAACTGCAGACGTCGACGAAGACGGCTAAATCCAACGAATGCCGCGCGCCTTAGGCTGACGTCCACCTCGACGTATTGGACTCGGAGTGCCCGAAAGTCCGCGCAGCCCGCACCCGACCTGAACGAGTTCCCTTCCAGAGTCATGGTTCGTCTCTTGACCCAAGACAACAGTGACGATCGGGGGACTCCATGGTGTTTGGTACTTCGAAGATAACGCATCGTCGCGCGGATCACCGCTCTGCGCGCTTCCATCAATTCCTATCCGCATCGCTGTGCGCATTACCGCTCGCGCTTGCAACACCCGCGTTTGCCGGGGCTTTGGATCACGTCACCGTATTTCGCATTCAACCGGAACGATTGCGCCAGGCGTTGCTCGCATTCGGGCGGCAGGCGCACCTGCAGATCATTTTTCGAGGCACCGAGAACACGGCGCACCAGGTGTCCGGTCTCTCGGGGCGATACACCGCACGCGAGGCGGTGATCCGATTGCTGAAGGGGACCCATCTCACGTATTCCATTACGGACCGAACCGTTGAGATCTACCCGATCGCGGACGGCGCGGCCCAGCGCCACGGTGCCTCAGGGGCGTCCGCTCCGGCAACGGGAACGACCGGCCCGATTGAACGCAAGTCGCGACTGCCCTCGATGCTGCGTCGGACGGGGTTGCCACCGATCCTGCAGCAGGTCATCGTAACGGGCAGTCACATCAGTGGTGGCCCGCCTCCGTCCGAGCCGATCATGAGCATCACGGCGCGCCAGATCCGCGAGTCGGGGTATCAGAGCGTCGAGCAGCTGATGGCTTCACTGCCGGAGAACCTGCATTCGATCGGCTCGGAAGTGAACAACCTGCCGACCCAAAATGATGCTGGGAATCTCGCGGATGGCTCCGGGGTCGATCTCCTGGGTATGGGGTACGACTCTACCCTCGTGCTCGTGAATGGTCATCGCCTGGCGCCGGCTGGCATCAACGGAGCGTTCACGGACATCTCCGTGATCCCGCTGAGTATGATCAAGCGAGTGGACGTCGTGACCGATGGCGCGTCAGCAATCTACGGGTCTGATGCGATGGGGGGAGTCGTCAACTACATTCTCAAGGACCGACAGGAAGGCGGATCTACGTCCTTGGAATACGGATCGGTGACCCACGGAAGCCTCAATGACTATCGGGCTTCGCAATCCTACGGGTTAAATTGGGCGTCCGGACACGCTTTGATCGCATACGAATACCACGACGAGACGCCACTCAATGCTGCAGATAGACCGTACAGCGTGAACTCAGTTCCCGGACAGCTAACCCCGTCCGTGACTACGAATAGTGCATATCTCACGGGCGATGAGTCTCTGGATCGAAATATCGCCATAAACGGCTCCGCATTCTATTCGCATCGAAGAGACTCGACTCTGGTTACATCGGGAATTACGCTGGCGGCCTACGTAGGCGTCACGCAATATTCGTATTCACTCGGAACCGACGTCTCACTGCCAGGCCACTGGTCCTTGCGCGCCCGAGGTTCCTATGGCGGGAATGATTCTCATACCCAATCGGCTGAAGGGCTTGTTGCCGGAGACAACGCCCTGACTACCGGGTCTTTGGTGGGGAGTGGTCCGCTCATCAGGTTGCCCGCGGGACCCGTGAAAGCGGCGATCGGCGTGCAATACCGGAAAAATTCGCTCTCCGCGTATTTCACCGGACTCTATACCGAAAAAGATATCCACAAAGCTCGAGAAGTCGATTCTGCATTCATTCAAGGCGAGATCCCAGTGCTGGGATCCGCAAGCGATGGCGCGCGTGGGCAGAAGCTCAGTGTCGATGTCGCCGCCCGCGTAGATCATTATTCTGACTTTGGATCCACTACGAATCCCAGAGTTGGGATCGCGTGGCAACCGACGCAGGGAATCAGATTTCGGAGCACGCTGAGCAGGTCGTTCAAAGCCCCAAATTTCTATGAGTTGTACGGCGGAACATACGCTCTCCTCATCAACTCCCCGGAACCGAGTCTTCCTCCTGGAGAATCCGCTGCCGCGATTGTGAGATTAGGGGCCAATCCGGGCTTGACTGCTGAGCGTTCCACGGAATGGACGGCCGGAATGGACCTGACGCCAAGAGAGATTGACGGCCTGGGCGTGCATGTAACGTACTACGATGCTCGCTTCACTCAGAAGATCGAGAACGCAATCATTCCCCTATTTGATGCGCTCAGTAATGAGACTCTGTATTCCGCATACATTATGCAGAACCCGTCCCTCGCGGAGATCAATCAGTACATCAATGCGGCATACATTTTCCAAAATGTGACGGAACTCCCGGGCTTTGGGCCGATTCGGCAAATCCAGGACGCCACTGCGATTGTCGATGATCGATTTCAAAACGTTGGAACAAGTAACACTCGGGGATTGATCGCAAATATCGGATACGTAAACGAAATCGAGGGCTATCGATACAATCTCGGATTCAACGGAACATATATATTCGCGTTCGATAACAAGTTAGTTGCCGGTGGTCCAGCATTTAGTACTTTGGGAATTTTCGGACGTCCCGTCAACTTCAGAGGGAGGATTTCCGCGAGCATCCATCACGACGCATGGTCGCTGAGTGCGTTTCTGAATTACGTAAATCGCTATACCGATACCTCGGGAGCAGTGCCGGTTCCGATTGCGTCGTGGACGACCGTGGACGTCACTGCGTCCTACCAACTGTTTAAGGGCAATCGTCAATGGGGCAGGCCAACGATTATTGTGTCGTGCATCAACTGTGCCGACCGAGCGCCGCCTCAGGTTTCCCAAATAACCAGTGCAACGCTGGGATATGACGGCGCTAACGCGAATCCTCTGGGCCGATTTATCAGCGCCTCTGTCTCAGTCAGGTGGTGAGTTGAACGCAGGTCCGGGATCGCGCGCGAACGCGAATCCCGGGCTTGCGTCATTCCAAATGGGGAAGGTTCTGCCATAGCCGTAAGACGGATAAGCGCCATCACGCGAAGTCTCCTCTTTTGGCGCCATCGCAATGCTAAACCGCCGTCTTCTAAATGCTGGAGGAGCACAGAGCCTCGAAGCGCGGTGATGTGGTCATAGAAGGCTTCTGAACCACGTCCGTCAGGTCGTGCAGGACACGTCGCTGGTTGGTGTGTCAGTGATGAGAGATCGCCCCAGCTGCCGATGCGTTCGCAGTCATGCAGTAGCGAGATTTGACGTCGGAGGCACGGTTAAGCGTCGAACGAGACGGCGCGTTCTGCGGCACTTACGTGCAGACGAGAGAGTCATCTGCAGCGATGCGAATGCCAATCTATGAGGAAGTTGAGTCCGGCTTCAGATTTTGTTGAGGCGGCCGGCCATCAGTACTTGTGCAGAAGATCGATCGTTGTACACAGATGCTTCGCAGTGAACTCTACGGTGAATCCGGTTGATGTTGACAGGTGCTCTCGCGGGAGCGAGAAAATTTAAGTTCAGTTCTGATGGACGAAGTGAGTGTCGCGCATCGGAGCTGCATGCGGAAAGTTTCGGAGCAATGAAATGAGACACAGAACGGTGCGTCGTGAATATCGTGTATTGGGACTGCTATGCGTCGTGTTATCGATTGCGTCATGCCTCCCGTCGCCAGCTATGGCAGCCCCAAGCAGATCTGCGGCGGCGTACGAAGTCACGTCATATGCGTTGGCTCCGGATGGACTGAAGTACGCGGAAGTGCTCCGCAGTTCCGTCGCCGCGCCGGGGATTGAGGAGATCGAGGTGAAGAGCACGAGCGGCGTCGGAGGCAATGTCGTCTATGTAGGGTCTGGTAGCTAATCCGTCTACTGGATGAATTCCGATGAAATTCTGTTCACGAAAGGCGCGAAGACAAGCGTAATCGAGTGGGAAAATATCAAGACCTTGGCGCGGGCGGCCCTATTCAGATCGAGGCACTCAATTTACGTTGCCGCCTATGACCGCCGTCACGGGCTTCTCGCATATGCGTACGTGATTCCGTGGGGCTGGCATGGGCGAAATTCAGTTCGCGTTAAGGGAGGAATGACGACGTTGGAGCTGATTTCGCCTGTTTGGGCGCGATGGCCGTCATCCGAAGAAGTAGGCGCGTTCAGAATTTTCGATGACGACGGAAAGCCGAGTGCACGAAAGATTGTTCTGTCGAAGAAGATGTTCTCAATGCCGCCGACTCTGGTGTGGAGTCACGGTCGACTGTTGGCGGTTGCGGACTCACGGAAGTCTCTACACACCAAGATTTACGATACAAAAACAGGTCGCAGAATCCTGTCCCAGAGTCCTATATATCGAGTGATGAGTATGGCGGCATCGAATGACGGGGATCTGGCGGTCGTCACGAATCGGACTGTACGAGAACGTCCTTCGCGGCTGCGATGTGGATGTACAGGATCGTTAAACCTATTCGTATTGAATCGAAACGACGACATGAAGGAGCTTTCGGCCTTGGCCGCTCGGAGATTCGTTTTAGAAGTGGGAGGGATGTGGTTTTCCGGGAAGGACAAAGTATTCGTAGACTCATTGGGATTTGCGAGACCTGGGGGAGTGAATAGGTGGCGTCTCGACGAAGTTAATACGATCACGAACACCATCTCCCGCGTATTTCGCTGGCCGCATGGAGATCTCGGAAGTAGTCAGTACCCCTGTCAATTTGATGCTCGCAGAACACTGGCTATCTGCGTAGCGCAGACGTTGAGGGACCCGCCGAGATTGATCGCGGTCAATCTTGTCAGTGGAAAGATGCACAATCTTGGAAAAATTGACTCGAGCCAGCACAAATTGGGCTTTGCGTTCAAAGACGTGAAGGTGCGATCTAGCTTCGGAACGTACAGTACAGGATTCCTGGCGGTTCCGCGGCACGCGATGGGCAAGCGTGTGCCGTTGGCAGTCATGGCGTACGGCTTTTCTGAGAGCTATTCGAAGGATGCGCAATGGATAACGTCCTACCCGATCAGAAAGTTCGTCCACGCGGGAATCGCAGTGATGCTCGTCAATTGGGCGCACATTGACGACCGTGGATATAGTCGATTTGTCGCCTCGAAACGTGCACAAGAGAGTGCCGTGGCGACCTTCGCGAACGCGATACCGGCGGCGCAGGACGCCGGGCTCAAGGTCAGTAGAGCGATGGTTCTTGGGTGGAGTTTTGGTGGTTTGTTTGCGGCGGATGCCATTCAAAAGTTGCACAGATATGTTGCGGCGGAAGTTGGAGATCCTGCGGATTACAACGTAACAGAATTTGCGCTGGGGGGATCATTCTGGAGATTGCAGTCAAAGTTGTTTTTCGGCGGCGCGCCCATCGGAAGGAACTTAGAACGCTACCAGCATTTCGATCCGTCTGGGACGGGCAAGGCCGCGAACGGGCCGATTTTGTTTGAATTCGTCAGCAGAAATCCCGATGCAGGACAGTTTTTGGAGGAATGGAAGGCAACCGGTACTTCTGTGGAGGCTTTTGCGTACCGACGAAGCGTCCATTGGTTGAGTGTTCCGGAGGAAGCGAAAATTTCCAGGAAACGGAATCTCTATTGGGCGGAATTGAATTTGCTCGGCCCAAAGGCGGTCTCGCCTGTGCTGTTGCGCAGCGTCGGTCTCTCGATGCCATTCAGAGGCACAAAAAAAGTGACATCCGAGGAGTGATTCGTCCCGCCCGGAACCGCATTTTGCTATGTAATGCTACTGGAAGACCAAATTTGCGCCCACAATTCGGCGGCAATGATCGAGCAAAATGGAAAAATCCAGGTACTCGAAGGGGTTTGGTGCGTTCGCTGGATTGTGGCGATGACTGACCGGTCAATCAGTTCGTGCTTTATGAGATGGCCGCCGAGGAGAAGTTCGGTCACGAATGGGGTACTGCGTTGAATAATCCCGGCAAGGCTGTGTGTCGTCTCTCCCTTAGTTTCTCGATGCACGATGGCTGTGGGCAGATCGATTGAGAAGGCGCTCCGAGCGAGCCCTCGAGTTCGGCCCCCGCGGAGCAACTCGTGAATTGGGATTCTTAGGATCAGCTCCATGAGTGGTTGAGAAAGTAGGGGATGGCGAGAGACGGCGTCCGGCGATCCGTCGACGGCATAATGCCGGTGGAGCACTTCAGCGAGCAGCTTAATCTGTTGATACTTTCCCGGCGGGAACTGGTGTTTGTCAAAGAGCCAGGGGTGCTCGGCGAAAACGCCGGTGTCTGGCGGTGCGCTACGGATTGAGTTACGGGCGAGTAGCCTACGGGCATTGTCTCTAATGATACGAAGGAATTCATCGCGAAATAAAAACGGAATGCAGATCCCAGTCAATCGTGATGAATCTCGTGCGACGGTCAATAGCCTTCGAATACGCGCATGCGATTTCAAAAAATCGGTTAAGCCGAAATGTGTGCGATATGCGACGAAGAGGTGATCGCCGCCTTCCCCGGTCCATATTGCGTCAAAAGACTGAACGGACTGAAGGTGCGCGATGTGGGCGGACTCGATTGGATATAAGAGTGACTGTACGTAGGGTTTTGCACCAAGCGGCGTATGTAGACAGAACTCGTTCAGCGTGTATCCGTGGAAACCCCAAGGCTGCTCGATGAGTGGCGTTGAAGTGGCTTGCGATGCGAGTCTCGCATACGCGCGTTCATCTTCTGCAGGCCCGTCGGCGTATCGGTTGATGCATACGATGTGGGGACGTGGGTTGCAGTCGGCCAGGAGCGCGAGGATTAGTGAAGAATCGAATCCTCCGGAAAGATTGTGAACGACCCAATCATGTGTTCTAGCCCACGCCTGTATGCACGCTCGCGTTGTCTCGCGAAGCTCCTCGGCAAATCGCGCGGACGACGTATCATGTGACGGCTCGAGAAAAGATGTGGGATTCCACGTGATCGTTACCTGTGGGCCATTTCTTCCGACGGTCAGGGTCTCGCCAGCGAGCAGTTCATGAACACCGTCGAGAGCGGTTTCGCGGGTCTGCATCTGGGAGTCATTGATGAAGCGAGAAAGGTATTGCCAATTGATTCTCAGCGGTACGGGTGTTCCGTGGCCGGAAGCCCAGTTTGAGCGACGATAGAGGTGTCTAGCGTCGGACGTGACGATCGTGACGTTTCGAACGGATGTGTAATAGCAGGGAATGGTTCCAGAGCATTCGCGATGCACGCACCACTGGCCGGAATCGCGATCGGATAGCAGTGCGACGAAGCCGCCCCAATAGTTGCGGCTCAGATGGGTAATGATTTCAGCGAACGGGGTGCGGAGATGTTCGTCGTTGCTGATTTGCCCTGCAGTCAGGGGTTGATTCGAATGGCGCCCGAAAACGGTTCCCAGGAGGACCCCAGTACCGTTCCGGAGCATGTGTGTGCGCATGCTGCGACCTGCGGGTGTTCGAGTGTAAATCACCAGCCCGGGCCGTTCGATTGTCGGAAGCCAGTCTTTGCGGGAAAAAGATCTTAGGATGCACTGCGCGTTCTGCGTTTGCGCTAAGTCTTGTGGGTTCCATAGAAGCGCAATGTACGGGAAGTCCATGACCGCGACTCAGATGGCCATGATTGGTACATAGTTTCGGATTCGGTCGAAGTGATCGTTGAGAACCGTCTCGCCGTGTTGCACCCAGCAGTGCGCAACAAAGGGGTCTTCTCGGACGCCGAAGATCCAATCTGCGCGAATTCGGTAGGATTCAAGCAGTAACATCAGTGCGAGCGAGTCATACAGGCAAACATAATTCCGCGGGTACCAGGGCCGGACGCGTAAGAAGGATTTGGTAATCGATTCCACATCCCACGGCGGAGGATCACGCAAATCCGGTGCCGGCTTTGATTTTTCGCGGCGGATCCGTTCTGCGATTCGCCAAAGCGAAATCCTGCGAAGTGCGATGTCTGCGCGGATCAAGGCGTAGATGGACTGGATTCTGTGGTGTCGCGGCGATGCAGCATGCTGCCTGCAATCCGGAAATTCGAAGTCGCGGGTGGCAGGTGCGGGGAGTCGACGTTTCGGTTCGGCTATCCCCTCTGTTTTGCAAAGAATTCCGGCGTGCATAAGATCCTCGGCGGTTGTTGCTGCGTTGCAAGAGGGCTCGGGTACGGAATTCTCGCTGTCGCAGTTGGGACGCCAGCCGCAGATCATGGGCGCGAGGCGTCTCATGCTTTCCAGAGAAACGGAGACATAACGATCCTGCTTTAGATCCAGAAAGATGCAGTGCCGTCCGGTGGTGCAGGCAGACACGTACGGTGCGAGTTCGTACATCGGCGGGTCTGGGTGTCAGTATGGTTCTACGTGTGACCGAAGACGGTGCGCGACCGAGGTCGCGCACCGCCAGTTCCATCAACGCGGATCGTATCCGACGATGGCTCCCTGTTCGGATGCCGATGTGACGGCTCCTTTTGTCTCGGTTGAGACGTTGCCCAGATACTGCATGGTCGTTCTCCTCAGTCGTATGAATGAGATGTCCTGTCACGCACTCATTGGCGCCGAATGTGTGGTGACATGATTACCCAATGCCCGAGGGCGAG
>JAKBDK010000105.1:0-5445 GCA_021834525.1 Pseudomonadota bacterium
ACGAAGCTCGTGCACCAGTCCTCGAGCGCCAGCCGTTCGGCGCGCGCCGCATCGCGGCGCGAGAGGCGCAGCACGCTCTCGATGATGTGGCTGACGCGCTCGGCGTGCCGTTGGATGATCTCGGTCAGGCGCTGCTCTTCAGGCGCGAGGTTCGGGGACTCTGCGAGCAGCTGCCCGGCATGACTCATGGCCCCGACGGGATTGCGGATCTCGTGCGCGATGCTGGCCGAGAGCCGGCCCAGGGCGGCGAGCTTGGATTGCTGCACCTTTTCGGCGAGCAGGCTCGTGTCCTCCAGGAACACCAGCACCGGCGCCGGGTTCGCGTCGCCCAGCGAGGCAAAATGTGCCCGAATTTCGCGCGAGCCGTCGGGACTGGCGAAGGTCGGATCTTCGGCCGGGAACAGCCCGGTGCGGTCGGTGCTGTCCCGCCAGCGCGCGAGGAGCTTCAGCAGTTCGGGCGAGACGCTCTGCAGGGGCGCATCGGCCCGCGCGAGGTCCGCACCGAGCAGGCGCGCCGCCGAATCATTCAGCAGCCGGATGCGCTCCTGGGGATCCACGACCAGGATGCTCTCGCGCAGATGGCGAACGATGTACTCCGAGAGCTGCGCGAGGTTCGCCAGGTCGATCTCCTGGCGTCGCACGGTGGCCTCGCTGGCGCGCAGGCGGTCGGCGAGCGGCCAGGCCGACAGCGCGATGGCGAACAGCACCACCCCGAGCATCCCGGCGGTGGCGAAGCCCTCGGGCCGCGCCGTGCGCAGGCCGATGAAGAACTGCGGGATGAGCACCGCCAACGTGGCGCCGGCGGCGATGAGGAGTGCCTCGCGGCGCTCGGCGAGCAGCGTCAGGGCCAGCACCGGCAAGGCGAGCAGGATGCCGAAGCCGCTCGAGACGCCACCGCCGGCGACGAGAATCAGTGCGATCGCCACCGAATCGAGCAGCGAGTTCAGCAGCGGCGGGAGGAGGGCGTCCGGACCGCTGAGACGCTGGCGGAGGATCAGCGCCAAGCCGGCGGCGAAATAGGCGACGCAGGTCGTGACGAACAGCCCCGGATTCGCCACGGGTAGGTAGGGGGTCCTGGCGAATGCCAGGACCCCGAGCAGCACCGTCGGCACCAGCAGCCGATAGACGTTGAGCCAGCCGGCGACGCGTCGGGCGAGGTCCGAGGGGATGGCGGGGTTGATGGCGGCGCTGGCCGGCATGGCGGTGCGGGTGACGGAAGAGCGGGAGCCGGCGCGGACTGTAGCATCCGCGCTGCCGGCGCACCGGGATGGGTGTCGCAGCACGGCGGCCCATTAGGTGGATTTATTGGCGGGGCGGGACGATTTTGGCGACAATCGGATGTTTAACGCCTTCGGTCAGGACTGCAAGAGCGAACAATGAATCTGCACGAGTATCAAGCCAAAGAGATCTTCCGGAAATACGGCATTCCCGTGCCCGCAGGCCGACCGGCCGCCACGCCCGAGGAGGCCGTCGCGGCCGCCAAGGCGCTCGGCGGCTCGATCTGGGTCGTGAAGGCACAGGTGCATGCGGGCGGACGCGGTAAGGCGGGCGGCGTGAAGCTGGCGCGCGACCTCGATGCGGTCCGCAGCGCCGCCAAAGCGATGCTCGGGACGCGTCTTGCGACCAAGCAGACCGGCCCCGAGGGGCTGCCGGTCGAGAAAGTCTACGTGGAGAGCGGTTCGGACATCGCCCGCGAGATCTACCTGTCACTCACACTGAACCGGGAGAAGGGGCGCATTGCGCTCATCGCCTCCTCGGCCGGCGGCATGGATATCGAGGAGGTCGCCGAGAAGACCCCCGAGCAGATCCTCTCGGTCACCGTGCATCCGGCGGCCGGACTGCAGCCCTTCCAGACGCGCCAGCTCGCCTTCGGCCTCGGTCTCACGGGCGATCAGATCAAGCAGTTCCAGCACATCGCGCTCGCGCTGTACAAGCTGTACCTGGAGCAGGATACGAGCCTGCTCGAGATCAACCCGCTGATCGTGACGAAGTCCGGGCAGCTGCTGGCGCTCGACGCGAAGTTCAACGTGGATGTCAACGCGGTATTCCGCCACCCGGACCTCGCCGAGCTGCGCGATACGAGCCAGGAAGACCCGATGGAGCTGCGCGCCAGCGAGCACGAGCTCAACTACGTCTCCCTCGACGGCGACATCGCTTGCATGGTCAACGGCGCGGGCCTCGCCATGGCGACGATGGATCTGATCAAGCTGCACGGCGGCGAGCCGGCCAACTTCCTCGACGTCGGCGGCGGTGCGACCAGCGAGCGTGTGACGCACGCGTTCAAGCTCATCCTGTCGAACCCGAAGGTGCAGGCCGTGTTGGTCAACATCTTCGGCGGCATTGTCCGGTGCGACATCATCGCTGACGGCATCGTCAACGCGGTGAAGAGCGTCGGGGTCAATGTTCCGGTCGTCGTCCGACTTGAAGGGACCAATGCCGAGAAGGCGCGCGAGGTGCTCACCGGCAGCGGTCTGAAGATCACGCCGGCCACCGATTTGACCGACGCGGCGCGCAAAGTGGTGGCGCTCGCGGCCGGCCGCGCGGTCTGATACCGCGCGCAAGCACAAGACTAAAGGTTTCGACGCATGAGCATTCTGGTCAACAAGCAAACCAAAGTGATCTGCCAGGGTTTCACTGGCAAACAGGGCACGTTCCATTCCGAACAGGCCCTCGCCTACGGCACTCGGCTCGTCGGCGGCGTGACGCCGGGCCGCGGCGGTGAGCAGCATCTCGGTCAGCCCGTGTTCAACACGGTCAAGGAAGCCGTCGAGGCGACCGGCGCGACCGCGAGCATGATTTACGTGCCGGCCGCCGGCGCGGCCGATGCGATCCTGGAAGCGGCCGATGCGGGCATCGAGCTGGCGGTGTGCATCACCGAGGGCGTGCCGGTCAACGACATGATTCGGGTCAAGGCCGCCCTCGCGGGCTCGGCCACGCGCCTGGTCGGTCCGAACTGCCCGGGCGTGATCACGCCCGATGAGTGCAAGATCGGCATCATGCCGGGCTTCATTCACAAGAAGGGCGCGGTCGGCATCGTGTCCCGGTCCGGGACGCTGACGTACGAGGCGGTCTACCAGACGACGCGCATCGGTCTCGGCCAGAGCACCTGCGTCGGCATCGGTGGAGACCCGGTGCGCGGCCTGAATTTCGTCGACGTGCTCGCACTGTTCGAGCGCGATCCGGGCACCGAGGGCATCATCCTGGTCGGTGAGATCGGCGGCAGCGACGAGGAGGCCGCGGCGCACTACATCCACCGCTTCGTCACCAAGCCGGTGGTCGCCTACATCGCGGGCGTCACTGCGCCGGCGGGCAAGCGCATGGGTCATGCCGGCGCCATCGTCGCGGGCGGCAAGGGCACGGCGGCCGACAAGTACGCGGCATTCGAGGCGGCGGGCGTGCGCACCGTGAAGTCCCCCGCCGAGCTCGGCTCGGCGATGAATGATCTGCTGCGTCGCCGCCGCGCGCGTGCTGCGGCCCGCTCCGCCAAGCCGGTGAGCCGACCGGCGCCGAAGTCCGCAGCCCAGCCGGCCGCCAAGGCTCCCGTGCGCCCCGCGGCCCAGAAACCGGTCAAGGCGGCGCCGCGCAAGCCCGCCAAGAAGGTGGCGAAGGCGCCCGTGAAGCAGGCGATGAAGCAGGCGGTGAAGAAGGCGGCCAAAAAGGCGGCCAAAAAGGCGGCCAAAAAGGCGGTGAAGAAGGCCGCCAAGACGCTCTCCAAGCCCGCTTCGCGTGTGGTCCGCAAAGGCGCGTCCAAGACGCGCGCCTCGGCGGCCCGCGGCAAGTCCCGGCAGCGCTAATCGGCTCACCGAAGGGAGGCTCATGAGTGAGTCTCTGCGTGTTGCCCTGGCGCAGCTCGACCTTCTGGTCGGCGACGTCCAGGGCAACCTGACACGTATCGTGCGCGCCGCCCGGTCCGCTCAGAGTGAGCACCGGGCGGATCTCACCCTGTTCCCCGAACTGGCGCTCTCCGGCTATCCACCGGAGGATCTGCTGTTTCACCGCGGGTTTCGCGTCCAGACGGACCGGGCGCTGAAGCAGCTGTGCCAGGAGGTGCCGCAGGGTCACCTCGTGGTGGGCTTTCCCGAGTACGCCGATGCGCACATCGCCAATGCCGCCGCGGTGATCAGCGACGGGGAAATCGCCGACATATACCGGAAGTTCGAGCTGCCGAACTACAAGGTCTTCGACGAGAAGCGCTATTTCCACTCCGGCGGCGAGCCGACGGTGCTCACCATCAAGGGGTTCCGGGTCGCGGTGCTGATCTGCGAGGACATCTGGGTGAGCGAGCCGGCGCGCCGCGCCCGGCTCGCGCATGCCGAGCTGCTCGTGGTCATCAATGCCTCGCCCTACGAGCGCGCCAAACAGAATGAGCGCGAAATGGTGGCCCGCGCCCGCGTGCGGGATGTCGGGCTGCCGATGGTTTACGTCAATACCGTCGGGGGACAGGACGAGCTCGTCTTCGACGGCAACTCGTTCGTGATGGACGCCAGCGGCACCGTGGTCATGCGTGCGCCGCCGTTCGAGACCGGCGTGTTCTGCGCGGAGTTCGTGCGGGAGTCGGGCACCGTGGTGCCGCGGCCGGGCGTGATCGAGCCGGAACTGAGCGAGGAGGCGAGCGTCTACGATGCGCTGGTGCTCGGGGTGCGTGACTACGTCAACAAGCATGGTTTCCCCGGCGTCGTCATGGGGCTCTCGGGCGGGATCGATTCGGCGTTGACGCTGGCGATCGCCGTCGATGCGCTCGGCGCCGACCGGGTGCATGCGGTGATGATGCCCTCGCGCTACACCGCGTCGATGAGTCTGGAGGACGCGGCCGAGGAGGCGCGGCTGCTCGGCGTGAAATACAGCGTGCTGTCGATCGAAGGCATGTTCAATGCCACGCTCGCGACGCTGACCGAGGAGTTCAAGGGCCTGCCGCCGGATACCGCCGAGGAGAATATCCAGTCGCGCTGCCGCATGCTGCTGCTGATGGGGCTGTCGAACAAGACCGGACGGATGTTGCTCACCACCGGCAACAAGAGCGAGATGGCGGTCGGCTACGCGACGCTCTATGGGGATATGGCGGGGGGATTCGCCCCGATCAAGGACTGCAGCAAGCTGCTGGTGTATCGGCTGGCCGCGTATCGCAACAGTATCCGCGCCGTGATCCCGCAGCGAGTGATCGATCGACCCCCGTCGGCGGAGCTGCGCGCCGAGCAGAAGGACTCCGACAGCCTGCCGCCCTACGAAGTGCTCGATCCGATCCTCGCGGCCTTCATCGAGGAGGATCTCTCGGTCGATGAGATCGAGGCGCGCGGCTTTGATCGGGCCACCGTCGGGCGGGTGCTCGATCTGGTCAAGCGCAACGAGTACAAGCGCCGTCAGGCGCCCCCGGGCGTGCGCGTCAGCCGCCGGGCGTTCGGGCGCGATTGGCGCTATCCGATCACCAACGGCTATCGGCGCTGAGGG
>JAKBDK010000106.1:0-5363 GCA_021834525.1 Pseudomonadota bacterium
CCATCTGCAGCGCAAAGTGCGCATTTTCGTCGATTGGTTGGCCCAGTTGCTGAGCGAGCACGACGGCATCCAGCTGCGCTCGACCCTGCCGGCTCCGCCAGCGGCGCCGTAGCCGCCCTGCCGCGCCGCGCGCACGTCGCCTCTGCAACCGGCGGCGCGCGGGCGAGTCCCTCAAGGGACGGGTGCAACGGCACGTGCGGCCGCCTGCAGCGCCGCCACGAAATGCTCACATGCGGCGCTGCGGGTGTCCGAGCGCGTGAGCGTGCCCAACTCGATGCTCACCGCCTTGCGCCGCAGCCGCCGGTAGCGCACCCCGGCACGACGCAGGTTGCGCACCGAGGCCGGAACCAACGCGAAGCCCATCCCGCTCGACACCAGTCCGATCACGGTCTGCATCTGGCGGGCCTGTTGGGTGATGCGGGGCGCAAAACCGAACGAGCGACAGTAGCTGATGGTCAGATCGTAAAGACCCGGGGCAATGTCGCGCGGCGGGACGATGAAGCTCTCGTTCGCGAGCGCGCGCAGATCCAGGGCCCCTGAGTCCCGCGCCGCCGGATGCCCCGCCGGCGCGGCGAGCACGAGTTCCTCGCGCAGCAACCGCTTGAACTCGAGATCCGGCGCATCCACCGGCGCCAGCGCAATGCCCAGATCGAGCCGCCCGGCGCGCAGCTGCGGGATCTGCGCATCGCTGGTCAGTTCGTGCAGCTGGACCTCGACGGCCGGAAAGCGCGCCCGGAAGCTCTGCAGTGCCGGCGGCAGTACGCCGTAGTCGGCGATCGACACGAACCCGACCGAGAGCATGCCGAGCTCCCCGCGCGCGGCGCGTTGCGCCTGCTGCCGGGCGAACTCCAGTCGCGCCAGCACCGCGCGCGCCTCCTCGAGAAATGCCGCTCCGGCGCCGCTTAAGGAGACGCCCCGGGAGGTGCGCTCGAGCAGCCGCACGCCGAGCTCGGCCTCCAGACTCTTGATCTGCATCGACAACGGCGGCTGCGAGACGTGCAGCCGCTGCGCGGCGCGCGAGAAGCTGCCTTCCTCCGCGATCGCGACGAAATAGCGCAGCTGGCGCAGTTCCACTATTCGCAAATCCTATGGCTGATGCATCGATATCGTATTATCCCCTATAGCTCGGCCGGTTTCACACTACCGGTCACGATCGTCCAACGCGGCCCGCCGCCGCCTTCGAGGGAGCCTCGATCATGCCCGTCTATCGTTCCCGGACCAGTACCGCCGGCCGCAACATGGCCGGCGCCCGCTCCCTCTGGCGCGCCACCGGCATGAAGGATGGCGACTTCGACAAGCCCATCATCGCGGTGGCGAACTCGTTCACGCAGTTCGTGCCCGGGCACGTGCACCTGAAGGATCTCGGTCAGCTGGTCATCAGTGAGATCGAGCGGGCCGGCGGCGTCGGCAAGGAATTCAACACCATCGCGGTGGACGATGGCATCGCCATGGGACATGACGGCATGCTCTACAGCCTGCCCTCGCGCGACATCATTGCCGACAGTGTCGAGTACATGTGCAACGCGCACACCGCCGATGCGCTGGTGTGCATCTCGAACTGCGACAAGATCACCCCGGGCATGCTCATGGCGGCGCTGCGGCTGAACATCCCGACGGTATTCGTCTCCGGCGGGCCGATGGAAGCCGGTAAGGCGCAGCTCGCCGGCAAGTCCGCCTCGCTCGATCTGATCGATGCCATCGTCGCGGCCGCCGATGAGCGGGTCTCCGACGCCGATGTGCAGACCATCGAGCGCTCGGCGTGCCCGACCTGCGGATCATGCTCAGGCATGTTCACGGCCAACTCGATGAACTGCCTCACCGAGGCGCTCGGGTTGTCCCTGCCCGGCAACGGCACGCTGGTGGCCACGCACGCCGACCGCGAACAGCTGTTTCGCACCGCGGGCCGTGTGATCGTCGAGCTGACCCGGCGCTACTACGAGCAGGACGACAGCCGCGCCCTGCCGCGCAACATCGCCTGCAAGGCGGCGTTCGAGAATGCGATGTCGCTCGACATCGCCATGGGCGGCTCGACCAATACCGTGCTGCATCTGCTCGCGGCCGCCGAGGAGGCCGAGGTCGACTTTCGCATCCGCGACATCGACCGGCTCTCGCGCCGGGTACCCAATCTGTGCAAGGTGGCGCCCTCGAGTCACTTTCACCTGGAGGACGTGCACCGCGCCGGCGGCGTCATGGCCATCCTCGGGGAGCTCGCGCGCGCCGAACTGCTCGATACGTCCGTACCCATGGTGCACGCCGAGTCGCTCGCCACGGCGCTCGAGCGCTGGGACATCGCCCGCTCGGCTGCGCCGGACGTGCACGAGCTCTTCCGGGCCGCCCCCGGCGGCGTGCGCACTCAGGTGGCGTTCTCGCAGAGCCGCCGCTACGACGAGCTCGACACCGATCGTTCCGCCGGCTGCATCCGCAGCCGCGAGGCGGCCTACAGCCAGGACGGAGGTCTCGCGGTGCTCTACGGCAATCTTGCCGAACGCGGCTGCATCGTGAAGACCGCGGGGGTGGATGCGAGCATCCTGCGCTTTCGGGGGCCCGCGGTCGTGGTCGAAAGCCAGGAAGAGGCGGTCGAGCGCATCCTCAGCGGTCGCGTGAAGGCCGGGGATGTCGTACTGATCCGCTACGAGGGACCTCGGGGCGGCCCCGGGATGCAGGAGATGCTCTACCCCACGAGTTATCTCAAGTCCAGGGGCTTGGGTAAGGCCTGCGCGCTGATCACCGACGGGCGCTTCTCCGGTGGCACCGCCGGGTTGTCCATCGGCCACGTCTCCCCCGAAGCCGCCGAGGGCGGCACCATCGGCCTGGTGCACAGCGGAGATACCATCGTCATCGACATCCCGGCCCGCACGGTGCACGTCGAGGTGAGCGATGAGGTGCTCGCGCAGCGACGGGCAGCCCAGAGCGCGCGGGGCTGGAGGCCCCAACAGCCTCGTGCGCGCAAGGTCAGCGCGGCGCTGAAGGCGTACGCCAAGCTGGTGACCAGCGCCGACCGGGGCGCGGTGCGCGATCTGGATCTCCTGGACGACTGACCTCGCCTGACCTGACCGGAATGCCTGCGGCGCCGGGCCGCTGAAGGCGTCGCGGGCGCTTCGAGTGTGATCGCGCGCACACGGATCGCCGGCCCGACGTCCCGGCCCGGGCGCATCGGCCGCCGTCCCGTCAACCCGGTACGCGCTGCCGCGCTATGGGGAGCATGAAGACGCCCGACGCAGCGCGGGACTCCGCCGACAGAGTCGCGACCGCTCAGCGGCCTCCCAGGACCCCGGAACCATGGCCTGCCGAGGCCCTCGCGCGGCCCCGACGGGACCGCCTCGCCACACCGGACCCCCGTCGGGCGCGGGCGGCGGTTCGCGACCACCGCGCCTGCGGCTCGCTCATGCGCGCCGGCGCGCTGGCGTCCCTGGCGCTGCTCGGCGGTTGCGTCGCCGCCGCTCAGCGCCCGTCGCCCCTCCGCTCAGGTCCGGTTCCGATGCCACGTGCCGCGGCTCTGGATGCCGCCGCCCGTGCCCATCCCACGGCGTTTCTGGATCGAATCGGTTGGGGTGCGAACGCTGCGCAACTGCGTCAGTTGCGCCGTCTCGGTGCGACGCGCTTCCTCGAGACACAGTTGGATCCGCACGCGCCCTCCGGGCTGCCCCCGGCGATGGCTCGAGCCCTCGGCACACTGCCGGCCCGCGCGCCCCTCGAGACCTGGGTGCCTCCGCTCGTCGCCGAGCTGCGCCATCTGCAGCGTCATCGCCGCGGGAGCGGGGCAGCGGCAACCGAAAGCACGCTGAAGGCACTGCACCAGCACATGAACGCGCTGACGCGCCAAGCCATGGCGGATCAGCTGCTGCAGGCGATCTACGCGCGTGATCAACTCCGAGAGCGTCTCATCTGGTTCTGGACGAACCATTTCAACGTATTCGCCGGCGGAAACCTCGGCCCGATGATGGATGATTACGTGCGCCGGGTGATCGCGCCGCACGCACTCGGACATTTCCGCAGCCTGCTGCAAGCGACGATGTTCTCCCCGCAGATGCTGCTGTACCTCAACAATGCCGAGAATCACCGCGGCCACATCAACGAAAACTATGCCCGCGAGGTCATGGAGCTGCATACCGTCGGTCTCGGCGCGGATTACTCGCAGAGTGACGTGACCGACCTCGCGCACGTGCTCACCGGATTCGAAGTCGACCTGCTCGACCGGCCGGTCCGGGTGCGGCCGGCGCTGCGGGCGTGGGTCTGGAAGCGTGGACTCGTGGTGTTCAACCCGATGCGGCACGATCCCGCGCCCGAACGTGTCATGGGCCACACGTTCTCAGGTCGAGGTATCGGGGAGATCGAGCAGGTCATCACCCTGCTCGCCAATGATCCGGACACGGCACGGCACATCAGCGCAGAGCTCGCACAGTACTTCGGTGCAGGCCACGCCTCCCCCGCTCTGCTCGCCGCCATGGTGCACACCTGGCAGCGCACCGGCGGGGACATCCGCGCGGTCATGCGCACGCTGCTGACGAGCCCTCAATTCGCAGCGAGCCTGACGCGACCGCAATTCAAGGACCCGATGCGCTATCTGGTCTCGGCCGTGCGCGCGAGTAATGGCGGGCGGATCATCACCAATCCCCAGCCGCTCATCGGCGTGCTCTACCGCCTGGGCGAGCCACTCTACGGCCGCCAGACGCCCGATGGCTATCCACTCGATGCCGCCGCCTGGAGCAGCCCGGGCCAACTCACGGTCCGCTTTGCCGTAGCGCAGCAACTGGCCGCAGGGGCCCCGGCACTGTATTGGCGATCTGCATGGATGAGCGCTCGCGGCTTCATCCGTGCGCAAATGCGGCGCACACCACCCCCCGATCTCGAGCACGGTGCCGTCTTTGAAGCGAGCGCAGCGGCGCTGAGTCGCGCCACTCGCACCGCGCTCGCACAGACCCATCGTCGCGTGCGCTGGAACGCACTGTGGCTCTCCTCCCCAGAGTTCATGACCGAATGAGACCCACGCATTCACCACCCGGGAGAACGCAGTGATGCATCGTCGGCAATTTCTGCAATCTGCGGCGGCAACCTGTCTTTTGCCGAGCGCACGGGCCTGGGCCGCCACGCAGGCGAACCGGCCGAAGTTCGTCCTGGTGTTTCTGCGTGGCGCCTATGACGCGACCAACATGTTGGTGCCGTACGGGAGCGACTTCTACTACGAAGCGCGACCGCATATCGCCGTGCCCAGACCGGGCAGCGGAGCCGACGGGGCGATCATCCTCGATGACCAATGGGCACTGCATCCGGCGCTGCGCTCGAGCATGCTGCCGCTGTGGGAGCGCAAGCAACTGGCATTCGTGCCGTTCGTCGGCACTCGCGACATGACGCGCAGTCACTTC
>JAKBDK010000004.1:0-91849 GCA_021834525.1 Pseudomonadota bacterium
GCACTGGGCACGGCTGCCCTATGAGTTTCTCGATCTGGTCTCACGCCGCATCGTGAACGAGGTGGACGGCATCTCGCGCGTCGTATACGACATCAGCGGCAAGCCACCGGCCACCATCGAGTGGGAGTGACGAGGCCCGCATGACGCCTGGCATCATGAGCGATGACCGCTCTGTCCACGCTGCCCTTGGCCACCGCTGAGGGCAGCGTCCCGGCGCCTGCCGCAGCGCCGCCGGCCTGTCCCGTGTGCGCAGCCGCCACGCCTGAGGCGATGCTGTCGATCGAGGGGCGCAACTATTGGCGGTGCGCACAATGTGCAGCTCGTTTTCTCGACCCGCGCCAGCATCCTTCCCGCGAGGCGGAATTCGCCGAGTATCGGAAGCATCAAAACGATGTGGACGATCCGGACTACCGCCGCTTCCTGCGCAAACTCGCCGACCCGCTGCTGGTGCGCCTCGCGCCCGGTGCCTGTGGGCTCGATTTCGGCTGCGGCCCGGCGCCGGCGCTGGCTGCGCTGCTGCGCGAGGCGGGGCACGGGGTGGCCCTCTATGACCCGCTCTTCTGTCCGCATCCTGAGCCGCTGCAACACGAATATGATTTCGTGACCTGCACCGAGGCGGCCGAGCATTTCCACCGGCCGGCAGAAACCTTCGCACAGCTGATGGATCGAGTTCGTCCGGGCGGGTGGCTCGCCGTCATGACCTGCTTCCAAACCGATGATGCGCGCTTCGCCGACTGGCATTACCGGCGCGATCCGACGCACGTCGTTTTTTATCGCGAGCAGACGCTGCGGTATCTGGCGAATACGCGCGGCTGGTCGTGCGAGATCCCGGTGAAAGACGTCGCCCTGCTCAGGCGCCCACCCGCAGTCGCGCCGGCCCGTTGACCGCCGTGGCTGCGCTGCAGAGCACCGCGGCGCTCGCACCGGCCGCGCACCGACCCCGGGCGGCGCGGCTGCTGATTCGCCTGGCGCGCAGGGGTATGCTGCCCACAGGGAAGCGCGCACTCCCGCTCACCGAGGACGCACACTCGCCATGCATGCGAAGCTGATCATTCCGATTCTCATCGTCGCCGTCGTGCTCTGGCGCGTCTACCTGCGCACACGGCGCTCCTTCGGCCGCCAGCGGGTGCAGCCGCGGCGGATGGCCGTGCGCATTGGTCTCCTCGGGCTGTTTGGAGTCGTGCTGATCGCCCTCAGCGCCGCTCAGCCGTGGTCAGTCGCGGGCATCCTCGCCGGCGCCGCCTGCGGCGCGCTGCTGTCGCTGCTCGCGCTGCGTCATACGCAAATCGAGGGGACTCCCGAGGGCCGCTTCTACACGCCCCACACGTACATCGGTCTGACCGTGACCGTCTTGTTCTTGGCCCGCCTGGTCTACGATTTCATGCTCTTCAAGCAGGCCGAGGCCCTCCCCGTCACGGCAGCCGGCTCGCCCGTCTTTCACGAAAGTCCGCTGACACTGGCCGTCTCTGGCGCCTTCATCGGCTACTACATCGCGTACTATCTGGGGGTGCTCCGGCGCAGCCGTCTGCCGCTCGGAGTGACTCCGGCGATGCCCTCAGAACCCCAGTAGAGGCCGAGCGACGATCGCAGCGCTCAGATCCCGAGCTCCTCGGGAGCGAGCTGCGAGGGTTGCCGCACCCGCGCCGCGCGCAGGCGCGCCCGCAACAGCGTCCACGCGGCCGCCGAGAACACCAGCACATTCGCCACGATGACCGGCGCGGCGCCGATCCACACGCCGTAGAGAATCCACAGCATGGCGCCGGCCATCTGCAGGCCGCGCAGCACGGCCGGTGCGGAGAAGAAATACGAGGCGACGAACACGCCCGTCGCGGTCCAGCCGAGCAATTCGTTCGGTGCGATCGTCACGCCGCTCACGCCGCCGCCGGCGATGCCGGCGTCTCCCGCAGCAGCACCCGATCGGTACGCGCCTTCTCCCAATCCTCGAGCCGCAGACCGTTCGCCTCGAGCACCCGTCGGATCTCCGCCGTGCGCATCCCGAGCACCTGGTCGAACACCGGCACGAGCACACTGCAGACGTTGTCGCTGACGACGGTGCAGCGCGCGATGCGCGCGAGCTGTCGGTTCTCCGAAACCGCAATGGTGAAGCCGTCGCCATTGTTGACGTGCAGCATGACGTGCACGTCGGAGCTACCGTCACCGACGTAGATGATTCGATCGGTGTGAATGTCGTGTGCGCGGCTGAGCTCATCGAGCGCCGCCACCTTACCGTAACCGGCGACCACGCGTCGGATACTGCTGACTTCTCCCGAAGTCGCGTCGTATTCGAACTCGGTGCCGTGGATGTGCTCGGGCGGTACGATGCCCGCAAGCGCGGACACGACCACTTCGCGCGGCGCCGCCGAGACCACAAAGAACGAGAATCGATCGGAACCGACCCCCTGGTCCAGCACGTTGACCAGTGCCGGCAGCGCATTCTTCAGTCGCACGCGCCGCCCGGCCTCGACCAGGTGCTCCCGGCGCACGCCGCGAAAGTCCGGATCGTGCCGGATCAGGTAGGCGAGCTCTCCGCCCTGCTGGACCAGATTGCTGCGTGCGAGTCCCGCGACTTTGGCTTCGAAATCCCTGACACCGAGCAGCTCGGCGAGCACGAAGCCGGAATCATTGAAACTCAGCGTCTGATCGAAGTCGGACGCCAGCATGAAGTGTCTGTTCATCGTCGGCAGCATATGCAGTCAACTCCTGATGAGGGTCCGTCGCGGACGGCAGAGCGCCCCTCGCCGGAACTCACGGTAGCAAAACAACGCGCACAATCAAGCGAACACGGTCACGTACGTCGTTGATAAATTTTCACGTCAGTGACACAAAACGGTCATCCGCGCGTCACGGGCGGCGCATCCGGCGCCGCGACCGCGGTGCACCCGCGGTCTGACTGCTGCATACGATGTGCACAGTGTTGCCCAACCCACACATCCAGTCCTCTCTCTTGCGAGAGAACCGGACGGGCGCATAAGGATGGCACGAGGACGGCCACGCGGTGTGCGCCGGCACCGAGTTGACCGCCGAGCTTGCGGTGCGTTTCGTTCCACACCGACTCCGTGCCGCCGGAGGAGGCGCGGGCCGTGTCGCTGCTAGCGGACAAGCGCACGGTCATTCGGGATGCTCGACGCCGTCGTACGTCCCGGCGGCGAGACCTTCCAAAAAATAACCTGACTGCTGACAGCGCGGGGGTGGCGGTCGCAGAGGAGATGCGTTGGCGACTCGCTGTGCAGACGCCCCTGCCGCAGAGCATCGGTCGCAACCAACAGCCGCCACTCACGCCTCGGCGGTGCGCAGGGGGAGTCCTCAGGTGCCGCCGACCCGTGCTCCTCGCGAACGTGCCCGGCGCCAGCAGCAGACCGGCGAGCGAGCGCTCGCGAGGCGCACCACGCGCAGTGCGGACGGCGGGCGAGGCAGCCCTGCGGTCTCGGGGCTGCGCTCAGACGGCGCGATCTGCGCCGATCTTCGGAGAGATTCTCGATCGCGTTCGCGACCCTCCGTCGGCGGTGCGGCCCCATCGGTCCCCGCAGCCTCATCCTGCCGCAGGCGCGCCAGGGTCGCCTGCCGCGTCGAACCGCTAGGCGCCCCGCCGGGACGGGCGGCTCGGCGCCGGCACCTCGAACCGATCCCAGGCCTGTTCGGCCTCGGCCCGGATCACGCAGCTCGCCGCATGGTCGTTCACCAGGCCCATCGCCTGCATGAACGCGTACATCGTGGTCGGCCCCACGAACCGCCAGCCCAGACGCTTCAGATCCTTCGAGAGGGCCAGGGACTGCGGGGAGGTGGCGGCCGTGCTCGGGGCACGCCGGGTGTGATCCGGGCGGTAGCGCCAGATAAAGGCCGCCAGGGAGCCCTCGCGGCCGATCATCTCCTGCGCACACCGGGCGTTGTGGATGACCGCCTCGATCTTGCCGCGGTGGCGCACGATGCCCGGGTCCTGCAGCAGCCGCTCGACCTCGCGCGCCCCGAAGCGCGCGATCCGGTCGATCTCGAAGTGGTGAAACACCGTACGGAAGCGGTCGCGCTTGGCGAGGATGGTCCGCCAGCTCAAGCCGGCCTGGAAACCCTCGAGACTGAGCTTCTCGAACAGCCGCCGGTCCTCGGCCACCGGGAAACCCCATTCCGTATCGTGATAGGCGGTGTACTGCGCACTCACCGTACACCACGCGCAGCGGCGCCGGCCGTCGACCCCGATCAGGGTCGCGCCGCTCATCGCCCTTCCCCGATCGACCACCGTGCCCGACCGCCCCGTCCGCGGGCCCGGCAGCGGTCGACCCGAGACACCTCAAAATGCTTGTAATCCATTGTTTTTTAACAATTTAAAGGATGATTTCGCGACCGATTCCCCGCGTCACCATACCCTACCGCTGAGTAGGGTATCATCGCGCCCCGCACACGCCATGGCGGCGGATGCGCCGCAGACTCGCATGCTCTTACCGGGAGTGGATTGCTTTGCCAAACCCCAGCCTCGACCCTCTTGATCTGTTCGCGCTGCGCGAGTCGCTCACCGAAGAGGAGCGCATGGTGCAGGAGTCGGTGCGGCGGCTCGTCGATGAGCGCGTGCTGCCGATCATCCGCGAATGCTTCGAGGAGCACCGCTTCCCGCGCGAGCTCGTCGCCGAGCTCGCCGCCCTGGGCCTGCTCGGCTCCTCCCTCGAGGGCTACGGCTGCGCCGGCCTCAACGCCCTGTGCTACGGCCTGATCTGCCAGGAACTCGAACGCGGCGACTCCGGCATCCGCAGCTTCGTCTCCGTGCAGTCCTCCCTGTGCATGTTCCCCATCCACGCCTACGGCTCCGAAGCCCAAAAAAACCAGTTCCTCCCCGCCATGGCCCGCGGGGAGCTCATCGGCTGCTTCGGCCTCACCGAACCGCACGGCGGCTCAGACCCCGCCAACATGAAAACCCATGCCCGCCAGCGCGGGCGCGACTGGGTCCTCAACGGCTCGAAAATGTGGATCACCAACGGCTCGATCGCCGACCTCGCCCTCGTCTGGGCCCAGACCGACGACGGCATCCGCGGCTTTCTCATCGAGAAGGGCACGCGCGGCTTCTCCGCTCAGCTCATCGAGCGCAAGTTCTCCCTGCGCGCCTCGGTCACCTCCGCGCTGTTCTTCGATGACGTCCTCGTCCCCGAGCACAACGTCCTGCCCGGCGTCATCGGCCTCAAAGGCCCCCTCTCCTGCCTCACCCAGGCCCGCTACGGCATCGCCTGGGGCGTCATCGGCGCCGCTCAGGCCTGCCTCGAGCAGCTGCTCGAGTACAGCGCCTCCCGAACCCTCTTCGGCCGCTCCCTCGCCCACAACCAGGCCGTCCAGGTCCGCCTCGCCGAAATGGCCCGCCAGATCACCTGCGCGCAGATGCTCGCCCTGCAGCTCGCACGCCTCAAGGAGCGCGGCACACTCGACCCCGTCCAGGTCTCCCTCGCCAAGTGGAACAATTGCCGCGCCGCCCTCGACATCGCCCGGGATTGCCGTGACCTGCTCGGCGGCGCCGGCATCAGCGCCGAGTACGCCCCCATCCGCCACATGCTCAACCTCGAGAGCGTCATCACCTACGAGGGCACCGAAACCATCCACCAGCTCTCCGTCGGCCGCGCCCTGACCGGGCACAACGCCTTCTGAGGCAGGTGCCCGGCGCGCTCAGCGGCGCGAGCTGTGTGCGGTGCGCGCGCGGCCGCGCCGGGTCCCGGGCGCCACGCGCTTGATCTTCCCCGGCCGGTCGTAGGGGTTCTGGTCCGTGCGGTATTCGATGGCCACCGGCGTGGCGAACAGATCGAACCGCTTGCGAAAGACGTTGGTGAGGTAGCGCGTGTACGCGTTCGGCACGGAAGCCGTCTGATTGCCGTGGATGATCACGCGCGGCGGGTTGCGCCCGCCCTGATGGGCATAGCGCAGCTTGATGCGCCGGCCGTGCACCAGCGGCGGCTGGTGCGCCGTCATGGCTTGTTCCAGCGTACGCGTCAGCTCGCGAGTGGGCATCTCGCGCATCGCGGCGTCATAGGCGCGCACCGTCGATTGCACCAGCTCGCCGACGCCCGTGCCGTGGCGCGCCGAGATGAAATGCATGGGCGCGAACGGCACGAAATCCAGTTTCAGCGCGAGCTGACGGTGAATCTGCTCGCGCTGGTCCAGCTCGATGCCATCCCACTTGTTGACCGCGAGCAGCAGCGCCCGTCCACGCTCGAGCGCAATGCCGAGCACGCTCGCATCCTGCTCGGCCACGGTATCGTGAGCATCGAGCACCAGGATCACCACGTTCGCCTCGTCAATCGCTTGGAGCGTCTTGGCGACACTGGCGCGCTCCACGGCGTCCTCCACCCGCGCCCGCCGCCGCACGCCTGCCGTGTCGATCAGCAGAAAACGCCGACCATCCCGTTCGAACGGCACGAGGATGCTGTCGCGGGTAGTGCCCGGCTGCTCGCTCGCGATGACGCGCTCCTCGCCGAGCAACCGGTTGACCAGCGTGGATTTGCCGACGTTGGGCCGGCCGATGATCGCGATCCGCACCGCGTCGCGATCTTCGGGTTCGCCGTCGGCCGTCGGCTCGAGACCCTCCAGCACCGCCGCCATGAGTGCCTCGCACCCCTGGCTGTGACTCGCCGAGATCCCGAGCGGCTCGCCGAAGCCGAGCGCATGAAACTCAGCGCCCGCGATCTGTGTGTCGAGTCCCTCGGCCTTGTTCAGCGCCAGCGTCACCGGCTTGCCGCAGCGGCGCAGTTCCCGCGCGACGAAATAATCCTGCGACGTCAGACCGCTGCGCACATCGAGCACGAACACCACGCGATCCGCTTCCGCCACGGCGCGCTCGGTCTGCTCGCGCATCTGCGTCTCGAGGCCGCTCGGGTTCTCCACCAGTCCGCCGGTGTCGACCACCACGCAAGGCAGGGGTCCGACCCGGCCGAAGCCGTACTGGCGATCACGGGTGAGTCCGGGGACGTCCGCGACAATGGCATCCCGTGTGCCGGTGAGCACGTTGAACAGGGTGGACTTGCCGACGTTCGGCCGACCAACCAAGGCGACGATGGGCAGCATGGGCGCTGCGTCCGTGCGATCAGTGCCGCGGCGAGACGCGAAACGCGGTGATGTGCCCGACGTCGTTGATCACCACGACCTCGTTGCCAATCACCACGGGCGGGTTCGAGACTCGGATCCCGCCCGTCTCGGCGCGCGCCTCGAACGCCCCCGTGCGCTTGTTCAGCCAATGCACGTAGCCCTGATAGTCCGCGACGACCAGGCCGTCCGGGCTGACGGCCGGCTGCGTGACGGCGCGATAGCGCAGCGCCGGCTGATGCCAGATCACCGCGCCGTTCTTGCGGTTCAGTGCCACGACCGCCCCGTCAGCGGTAGACATGTATACCGCATGCGCACCGAGCGCCAGACCGCGGAAGCTCGAGGCCTTGTGGCTCCACCAGGGTTGTCCACTCGCCAGCGCGAGCATGTCGACCGTCCCGTGGTAGCCGACGGTGTACACGTCCTTGCCGGACACGATCACCGCTCCGTGCACGTCCGCGAGCCGCTCGATCGCGGTGCGCCCGCTGGGCTGAGACACCGTCGCGAGCCACACCTGCGAGCCGTCGGAGCTGTTCACCGCCAGCACTTTGCCGTTGGCGAAGCCACTGATCACCATGTGGTGGGTGATCACCGGGATGGCCGCCCCGCGCAGAGCGAGCGAGGGCATGTGCTGCTGGGTCTCCCACAGCTCATGGCCATCGCGGGTCGACAGCGCATGCAGCACCCCGTCGATGGTGCGCACGGCGACCAGCTTGCTCGAGAGCCCCGGGGAGGAAATCACGGCATCGGGGAGGCGCACCTTCCACAGCATCTTGCCGTTGTCGGCATTCAGGGCGATCACCTCGCCATCGGTGGCGCCGACGACCAGCAGCTTGCCGTACACCGCCGGACCGCCGCCGAGCGGCAGGTGGGTATCGGTGTGCCACAGCTCGTGGCCGTTGCTCGGATCAAATGCCGCGACCTCCCCGTCATGACCGGAGGCGAACAGCCGGTTGCCCCGCACCACCAGGCGCAGGCCGAGCAGCAGCGCGCGGGTCTTGGAGTTGCCGAATCCCCAGAAATTGATCAGGTGGAAGCTGCCGACCGAAGCGCTCCAGAGTTCATGCACGCGCAGCGTCGATTTGATGGGGGCGAGCTTGGCGGGCTGATCGACCTGCTTGTGCGAGCAGGCGGCCAGCAGCCCGGTCGCGGCAAGTGCCGCGACCCAGAATCGCATCGATCGGGGGGTATGGTTTTGCAAGCGTCTCATCCTGCTCGACATCGTTTCGACCGGTCTCACTGGCGGGCGCCCGCGGTGGCCGCAGCCGCCCCGTGCGCCGCATTCTGCCCCGCCGCCGGGGCGGGCAGGTTCGCGGCGAGTTCGGAAATCTCCAGCGCCAGGAGCTGGTGGTTGGTCTCTCCGCCCGGATCACTGGCGCGGGCCAGACGGTATTGGGCGAGCGCGGCGCGTTTGTGGCCGAGGGCCTGATACGCATCCCCGCGCACGACGGCGTAGCGCGGTGCGAATGCACCCGGATCAGCGCCGCCGAGGGTGGTCAGGGCCAGCTGCGGTTGGTGCAGTGCGATCTGCACCCGCGCCAGGCGCAGACGCGCGATCAGCCCGAGGATCGCATCGCTCGGGTGGTGCATCACGGTCGTGAGTTCGCCGGCCGCGCGGCTCAGATGGCCGGAGTCGACGAATGCCCCTGCAGAGGCGAGCCGCGCCTGATCGGCATACGGGGTCGCGCCGTAGTGTCGCTCCAGACGCCCGGCCACGGCGAACGCGGCGGCCTGCTGTCCAGTGGCGAAGTCGCGCTCCATCTGCCCGTAGAGCGCACTGGCGCTCAGGTCGCGTCCGTTGACGCGCCCCTGCCACCAGCGGTAGCCGCCGAGTGCGAGCGCCGCGATCGCCACGCCGGCGAGCATCGCCGGCCCATTGGCCCGCAACCAGGCGAGCAGCGCGTCCCACTTCTCACGTTCATCCAGATAGCTGTCCACGACCCCTCCTCGAAATCAGGTATGCACGGCGGCAGCGGCCAGAGCCGTTTCGATCGCCGCGGCCAGATCGGGCAGCGGACTCTCGCTCTGACCGGCTTCCCGGCGCAAAGGTTTCAATGCGGCGACGCCCCGCGCCAGCTCGTCATCGCCCAGGATCAGCGCGAGCGCCGCACCGCTGCGATCGGCCCGGCGGAACTGCGCCTTGAAGTTGCCGCCGCCGAGATTCAGCTCGAAACGTCGGCCGGGCAGCGTATTGCGCAGCCGCTCGGCCAGTTCCAGACCGTAGGCGGCGGCGCGCTCGCCATTGACGACGATGTACACATCGGCGCTCGGCGCCGGTGCCGGCGCGCCATCCTGGCTCATCAGCGCGACCAGCCGCTCGATGCCCATGGCAAAGCCGATACCCGGCGTAGCCTCACCGCCGAGCTGACCGATCAGCCCGTCGTAGCGGCCTCCGGAGCATACGGCATCCTGAGCCCCGAGGGCGTCGGTAATCCACTCGAAGACCGTGCGGCTGTAGTAATCGAGGCCGCGCACCAGGCGCGGATTGATCCGGAAGGGGATGCCGATCGCCTCGAGTCCGGCGCACAGCGCCTGGAAGTGCGCCTGGGACTGCGGGTCGAGGTGATCGGTCAGCACCGGAGCGGCGTCGATCAGCGCGCGCATCTCGGGATTTTTGCTGTCGAGCACCCGCAGCGGATTGCCCTGCAGCCGGCGACGGCTGTCGGCATCGAGCTGCTCGTAATGGGCCTGCAGGTACTCCACCAGCGTCTCACGGTAGGCGCGCCGCGACTCTGGCGTACCGAGGGAATTGATCTCCAGGCGCACGCGCGTGATTCCGAGGCGGCGCCACAGGCGCGCCGCGAGTGCGATCAGCTCCACGTCCACGTCCGGCCCGTTGAATCCGACCGCCTCGACGCTCACCTGGTGAAACTGACGGTAGCGGCCCTTCTGCGGCCGCTCATGGCGGAACATCGCCCCGGCGCACCACAGCTTGTGCCGCTGGCCACGCAGCATGCCGTTGGAGATGAGCGCACGCATCACCCCGGCGGTCCCCTCGGGACGCAGCGTCAGGCTCTCCCCGCCCTGATCGACGAAGGTGTACATCTCCTTCTCGACCACATCGGTGTACTCGCCGATGGCCCGCTTGAACAGCTCGGTGCGCTCGACGAGCGGAACGCGGATTTCCTGAAAGCCATACGCCTCCAGCACCTCCCGCGCCGCCGTCTCGATGGTCTGCCACGCACCGATCTCGGCCGGCAGCACATCGTTCATTCCGCGAACCGGTTGTATCTGATCGCTCAACTTATCCTCCCGCATGCCCGGCACGGCGCGGCACGGGCGAGATCTGGCCGTCGGCGGCCACGACAATCGATGCGGCGTGATCCGGCCCGACGTACGGCGCCAGCGACACTGCACGGCCATCGACCGTGAGCGCAACGCCGTTGGCGTAGCCGAGCACGACGTGCAACGGCCCGGGGCCCTTGAATGACTCCAGCGTCCCAGGGAGCACCAGGCCGCGGTACAGGCTGTGGCCCGTCGCATCGGTGACGCTCACCCAGCTGGCCGCCGTAAACCGCAATGAGATCCGCATCCCGGAGAGACTGGCCGGAGCGCTCTGCGCCGCGGGCGCGGCGACCGGCGTACTCGCCACCCCAGAGGGGCTCGAGGCGCTGGCACCCGGCACTGTCGGCTGCGACGCGGCCGGCGCACCCGCCAGTGGCGATCCACTCTCCACGGATCGCCCGACCACTGCGACGGCGTGCCGGGACAAGCGCGTCCAGCCCCACCACGAAAGTCCCGCCGCGAGCACCACGGCGGCGCCGATACCGGCGGCAGCCAGCAGCGCGCTCAACCGGCCGTCCGCCGGCTTCGCACGCGGAATGCGCGTCAGATCCGGTGCGGTCATGTCCGAACGGGCCAGCTGCGCCTGCAGAGCCTCGGCCGATTCCCCGAGAAGCTCCGCGTAGCGGCCGAGGTAGCTTTTGACGTAGATCGGCGCGCCGAGCCGTTCGAATTGCTCATCCTCGAGCGCCTCGAGCACGTCGGCCGACACGTGCAACCGGTGCGCCGCCTGCGCCAGACTCATCGCGGAGCGCTCACGCGCGGCGCGCAGTTGCGCGCCGATGCCGCCCTCGCGGCGCGGCTCGCCGCCTGGTGCTTCGGCCATGTTGCTCAGCCCGGGTTCTTGCCAAGGGCGGTCAGCGCGTGCGCCTCGGCCGAGTTGGGGAAATCCAGCTGCAGGCGGCGGGCGTAGAGCTGCGCACCGAGTGCGTCACCCTGTGCGCGCGCGACCTTCACCGCAAGCAGCAGCATATCCGGCGTCTCGCTGTTGGCCGTCAGAAATTGTTTGATGAGTGCATGCGCCTGCGGGTAGCGGCCACGCTTGAAATCGAGGTTGGCGAGCTGCCAGGCGGCCTGTTCGAAGTCAGGACTGACCGCGAGCGCCGTACGGAACATCTTGTCAGCCTGCTGATAGTGGTGCGCGACGCGCAGACACACCCCAGCGTTGTTGTAGGCGTCCGCCGGCGTCAGGTAGAGCGGATTGCGGGCCGCATCGAGAAAGTACTTGACCCCCTCTTGGGTGCGCCCGGAATTGCACAGGTAGATCGCGTAGTCATTCTCGTAGTCGGGGTTGTGCGGCGCCAGCTCGAGCGCAGCACGGAACTCGCGGTCGGCGCGCGCCGGCTGACCGAGGCGCTCGAACAGCAGCGCCCGGGCGCTGTGCACATTCGCGTCGTCCGGATTCTCCCGCAGCGCCCGATCGAGCTTGCGCTTGGCGACCGCGAGCTGTCCGCGCTGCATGTATGCGACGCCGAGCTCGGTGTTGAACACTGCCGCCTGGTGCTGGTCACGGACCCGCTGCGGGTTGGCGCAGCCGGCGAGCATCGCTGCGGCCAGCGATCCGGCGAGCACGGCGCACCAGCGGCGCGCACCGCTCACGCCTGCACCGCCAGCGCGAACGTGCGGCTGCCGAGGCGCACCGTGGTCCGGTCGATGACGCGGCCGGCCAGCTGGCCGCAGGCCGCATCGATGTCATCGCCGCGCGTGCGGCGCACGGTGGCCAGCACACCGCGGCGCAACAGTTCGTCGCGAAACGCGTGCACCGCCTCGGGCGAGGAGCGGCGAAACTGCGTCCCGGGGAAAGGATTGAATGGAATGAGATTGACCTTGGCCGGATGCCCGATGAGCAGCGCGGCCAAGGCGCGTGCCTGCGCACGCGAATCGTTCACGCCGGAGAGCAGCACGTACTCGAAGGTCACGCTGCGGCCGTTGCGCTCATCGATGTAATGCCAACAGGCCTCGAGCAGCTCCGCAATGGGATGCTTGCGGTTGATCGGCACCAGCTCGTTGCGCAGCGCATCGTCGGGGGCGTGCAGTGAAACGGCGAGCGCCACGTTGCTGTGCTCGGCCAGCTTGTAGATCTGCGGCACGAGCCCGGAGGTCGAGAGCGTCACGCGCCGGCGCGACAGATCGAAGCCGAAGTCATCGAGCAAGATCTCGAGGGCCGGCACCACGTTGCGGAAGTTCGCGAGCGGCTCGCCCATGCCCATCAGTACGACGTTGGTGACGGCGCGCTCGCGTGCCAGGTCCGCGACGGTGCCGGCGAGTTCGCGGTTCGCCAGCCAGACCTGCCCGACGATCTCCGCCGTGGTCAGATTGCGGTTGAACCCCTGCTGCGCGGTCGAACAGAACGCGCAGTCGAGTACGCACCCCACCTGCGAGGAGATGCACAGCGTCGCCCGATCGGGCTCGGGGATGTACACCATCTCGAAGGCCTGACTACCGTCGGCCCGCAGCAACCACTTGCGCGTACCGTCCGCCGAGCGCTGCTCGGTGAGGATCTCCGGCGGCTGCACGCAGGCGCGTGCAGCGAGCTCGGCGCGGAAGGACTTGGCGAGGTCCGTCATGCGCTCGAACGAGGGCTCGGCGCGCTTGTAGACCCACTGCATCAGCTGGCGCGCCCGGAACGGCTTGCTGCCGAGCTGCGCCACGAACTGCTCGAGCTCGCTCCGGGGCAGTCCCAGCAGATTCGTGGTCGTGGCGAGCTCGCTCATGGCCGGCAGGGCGGCATCAGCCGCGCGGGTGCAGCTCCGTGCTGCTGAAGAAATAACCGATCTCGCGAGCGGCGGTGTCGGCGGCGTCCGAGCCGTGCACCACGTTGTGCTCGATGCTCTCGGCGAGATCGGCGCGGATCGTGCCCGGCGCGGCCTTCTTCGGATCCGTCGCGCCCATGATTTCGCGGTGGCGCGCGATGGCATTCTCGCCCTCGAGCACCTGTGCGATCACCGGGCCGGAGGTCATGTACCGCACCAGGTCCTTGAAGAAGGGCCGCTCGCGGTGCACGGCATAAAAACCTTCCGCCTCGCGCTCGGAGAGCTGCAGCATGCGGGCGGCGATGATGGACAGACCGGCCGTCTCGAAGCGGCGGTAGACCTCGCCGATGAGATTGCGGGCGACGCCGTCCGGCTTGACGATGGACAAAGTGCGCTCGAGCGCCATGCGAATTGACCTTTCGGGAGCTGTGAATGCTGAACGGAAGACGGCCCTGCCCGGCGCCCCCCGTGCGGAGAGCGGCCCGCAGGCCGTCATCGAGCGCGACAGTCTACCCGGTGATACCGGCAGGAGGCAATTTGGCGCGGCGGCCGAAGTGGCGGATTACCAAAAAGATTTTGATGCTATCGGCCGCCGGTCGACGCCGCGGATCAGACCGAAAAGCTCTCGCCGCAGCCGCATTCGCCGCGCACGTTCGGGTTGCGGAAGCGGAAGGCTTCATTCAGACCCTGCTTGACGAAATCCACCGTGGTCCCATCGATCAGCGGCAGACTCTGCGGGTCGACGTACACCTTGACGCCCCGATCCTCGAACACGAGGTCATCGGGCTGCTGCTCCTCGGCATAATTCACGACGTAAGCGAAGCCCGAGCAGCCGGTCTTGCGCACGCCGAGCCGCAGCCCGATGCCGTGCCCGCGGGCGGCAAGAAAGCTCTGGATTCGGTGAGCGGCGGATTCGGTGAGCGAGATGGCCATGGGCAGTAACGGACTCTGATGCGCCACCATTCTACACGGTCACGCCCCGCCGCTGACATTCCTGAAGCGCATCCTCGAGCGTGAGCAGACGGCCGAGCTTCTCGGCCGGGACGTCCAGCGCTGCAGCCCACTCCTGCGGCGTACCCGGCACGACGTCCGCCACGGCTCGGCCCTGCACTCTCTCGGCGAGCCACGCCGCAGCCGCCATCGTGTGCGGACAGCCGTAAATGCGGTAGGCCGCCTGCGCGACGCGGCCCGCCTCGACCCGCAATCGGAAGCGGACCCAGACCTCCCGGCCGGGACCGCCCGCCTCACCGACGAGCTGCGCCTCGGATGCGCACTTCGGCGGCTCGGCCGCCGGGGACAGCGCGCGCAGCCGCGTCACTTCGCGCCGGACGGCGGCCGCAGCCGCCTCGATGTCCGCCGGCTGAGAGAACCGACCCAGGCTGAAGCGCAGCGAACTCTGCGCCAGCTCCGTGTCGCGGCCGAGCGCCCGCAGCACGTACGAGGGCTCCGCCGAGGCCGAGTTACAGGCCGACCCCGTGGACACGGCCAGATCGGACAGGCCCGTCACCAGGCTCTCGCCCTCCACGCCTTCGATGGACACATTCAGGATCCCAGGCACCCGCGGCGCGCCCGCCCCGTTGAGATGCACGCCACCGAGCGGTCCGAGGTGCGCCCAGAGCTGCTCGCACAGTGCGGCAAGCCGCTGCGGTTCGTGCTCGAGCGCCGCCCGGGCCAGCGTGCAGGCCGTGCCGAAGCCGACGATCTGGTGCGTCGGCAGCGTGCCGGGACGCAGGCCGCGCTCCTGGCCGCCGCCGTAGAGCAGCGGCTGCAGCCGAGCGCGGACACCGTCACGCACGTACAGCGCGCCTATGCCCTTCGGGCCGTAGAACTTGTGCGCGGTGAAGGACATCAGATCGATCGGCAGCTCGCGCACCCGCATCGAAATCTTGCCGACCGCCTGCGCCGCATCCGTGTGGAAGAGAATGCCGCGCTCGCGGCACAGCGCACCGATCGCCGCGACATCCTGGATCACGCCGGTCTCATTGTTGACCCACATCACGGAGACGAGGACCGTCTCGGGGCGCAGCGCCGCGGCGAGCGCCTGCGGATCGATCCGCCCGCTGCGATCGGGTGCCACCAGCGTCAGCGCGAACCCTTCCTTCTGCAGGCGCTTGCACGGATCCAGTCCCGCCTTGTGCTCGATGCGCGTGCTCACCAGGTGCCGGCCGCGGTCGGCCGCCGCACGCGCTGCACCGAGCAGCGCGAGGTTGTCCGATTCGGTCGCCCCGGATGTGAACACGATCTCCTCGGCCAGCGCCCCAATCAGGGCCGCGACCTCGGACCGCGCCGTCTCGATCCGCGCCGCGGCGCGCCGCCCCCAGCCGTGCAGCGAGGCGGGATTGCCCCGGCCGCCTTCGGCCGCGAGGCAGTCGGTCACGGCCGCGATGACCGCGGGGTCGAGGGGGGTCGTCGCGGCGTAGTCGAGGTAGATCGGTGCAGAGGTATCCATCATGGGGCATCAGGGCCGCAGCTCAGGTCGGCCGCTCACCCTGCGCATGATGCCCGGAGCGCTGCCGCAGGTCATATCGGATCCGGGATCGGGTCCGGCGCCAAGGTATCGCCATGCACTTGTGATATATATTCATGCATATAGATGCAATTGAGATATACATCGCGCGGCGTAATGATGGCGTCTGTCCGCACCCTATTCCCCTCACACAGGACACTCCCATGACTTCACGCTCCGTGCTCTTTTGCACTCTGGCTCTGGGTCTGCTCGCCGCGGGCGCGGCCACGGCACAACCGGCCGGCTTCTGGCACTACCCGGTCATCAAGGGTTACGGCCCGGAACATACCTGGCCGGGTGTCGTCGTGCGACCGACCGCACACACCACCTACCACGCGTTGTTCGACGTCACGCAAGGCAAGGCGCAGGCCGATACGGTCAATCCGGGCCTCGATCACATTGCGCGCACCATCAACATCTTCGCCGCCGCCGGCGTGCCGCTGAAGCACATGAAATTCGCGGTCATCATCCACGGACCGGCGACGCCGATCGTGCTCGACGCGGCCGCCTATCGGGCGAAGTTCGGTCACCCGAATCCCAACCTCGCGCTGCTCGCGACGCTGCGCAAGGCCGGAGTGCGGCTGATGGTGTGCGGCAACGCTCTGGGGGACATGCATCTGAACCCCTCCGAAGTCGACCCCGACGTGCACGTCGCACTCTCGGCGCTCTCGACCGTGATCATCCTGCAGAACAAAGGCTATGCGCTGGTGCGCATGTAATCACCGCGGCCGCTCGCGCCGGCCGCAGGAGACGCTCATGATTGCACGACATCTCACTGCACTCGCCGGCGTCATGCTCGCCGCACTGCTCGCCGGCCCGGCGCATGCCGCCGGCGCCGGACGAGCGGCCGCACCACCGCACTACGCCGAGCGGCTGTATCCGCCCTGGTCGCAGGGCGCAAACGATCCGGCGCTGCACCAGGGCCTGAGCATCACCGTGCCGGAAGTCGACGACATGCCGGACTTCCACGGCAGTCTCGATCACCCGGCGCTCGTGATCTTCGTCGGCGGCAACTACTACTTCGCGATGGCACCGCTGGTGCAGGCGTTCTCCGCGCAGCATCCTCGACTGCGTGGGCGCATCTTCTACGTCACGCTGCCGCCCGGCCTGCTGATCAAGGCCATGGCGAACGGCGGCACGTTCACCTCCGGTAACCTGACCTTCACCGTCGCGCCCGATGTGTACGCGGCGGGTCTGAAGAAGGTCCGGGGACAGATCGCCGCGCGACGGTTGGTGCCGCCCGCGGTGCAGTACGCCACCAACACCCTGACCATCATGGTGCCGGCCGGCAACCCGGCGCACATCGCGGGCCTCGCCGATCTCGGCCGGCCGGGCGTGCGCCTGGCGATGCCGAACCCGGCCTGGGAAGGCGTGGCGCGCCAGATCCGCATGGCCCTCGAGCGGGCCGGCGGGCCGGCGCTCGCCCACACGGTGTACGTCAGCAAAGTCGCCGATGGACAAACGATCCTCACGCACATCCACCATCGCCAGACACCGCTGTTCCTGATGCAAGGCATCGCCGATGCCGGCGTCACGTGGAAATCTGAAGCGATTTTTCAGGAGCAGATCGGCCACCCGCTGAGCCACGTCGACATCGCACCGGCCGACAACGTGACGGCGATCTACGCCGCTGCAATGGTGCGCGGCGCACGGCATCCACGCGCCGCGCGTGCCTGGCTCGCGTTCCTGCACTCGGGCACCGCCGAGCGCATCTTTGCCCGCTACGGCTTCAAACCGGCGCCGCCGAGCGCCGCGCAGCGCCGCTGAGGCGGCACCGGAGCACTCCATGAGCACATCGACCGCACCGACCGCGTCCTCCCCCGAGAGCGCGGGCCTCTGGCGACAGCTCGGCCTCGCGCTGCTCGCCGTGCGCTTCGTGCAAGGCTGGATCTACTGGGGCGGCGGCAGCCGGCGATTTATCTACGCCCCGGCGAAACTCGACCCGCACGCCGCGAGCTGGATGGCCAACAAGTTCCAGACGGCCATGCCGGGCGCCCTGCTCGGCATGGGCCACGTCGTGGACTACCTGTTGCACCACTTCGCGCTGCTCTATGCCGGCGTCATTCTGTTCAGTGCCGCCGAACTGGTGTTCGGCCTGTTTCTGCTGCTCGGCTTCATGACCCGGCTCTCCGCCCTCGTGACCATCGGCCTGAGCGTCGTGCTGATGCTGCTGTTCGGCTGGCAGGGCGCCACGTGCATCGATGAGTGGACCATGGCCTCGGCGAATTTCGGCATGGGGGTTGCGCTGCTGCTTGCCGGCGGCGGCGCCTGGTCGCTCGATGCGTGGCTGCTGAAGCGCCGACCGAGCCTCGCGGACGCCGGATGGTTCCAATGGTTCGGCAGCGGCCCGTGGCCGCTCGAGCGACTGAAGCGCTGGAGTCTGATCAGTGTCACGGTGACGATGCTGTTCGTCGTGCTCACCTACAACTACTACCGAGGCTCGGTGCTGACGCCGTTTCATGGCGGCCCGGTCAGTCCGGCCGCACACCACATCAGCCTCTCGGCCGGCCGCCTCACCCCCGAGGGCACCGTGCGCTTCAGCGCCTATCTCGATGCCGGCACACCCGCGGCGCCCGCCAATGTGGTGCGTGCGGACCTGCTCGGTCCGGGCGGACAGATCGTGGAGCACTGGGGCAGCCGCGCGCTCTCGGCACTGCCGCCGAGCGCGTTCGTCAACGATTACGCGTACAACCGCTTTGGCGCCGGGTACGCCGGCATCACGGCCAAAGTCGGCGCCCGCGCCACCATCACGCTGCCGCCCTCCACCCCCGGGCTGCAGCTCGCGGCCGGCCGCTACCGGCTGGTGCTGCACTCGGTGAACGGACGGGTGTTCGACCTCGCGCTGACGTCCGGGACCTGAGCGCACCGCGGGGGAGGCTAGCCTTCCCCCGCGCGCCGCCGGCGGCGCTGCACGGCGGTGAGGAAGCCGCGCAGAATGTTCACCTCGTTGCGGTCCAGTTCAGCGCGCTGCAGGAAGCGGCGGATTCGCGCCATGAGGTGCGTGCCGCTTTGGGTACGGTCTCGAAAGTCCACTTCCTCGAGAACCGCCGCGAAATGCGTGTACAGCCGCTCGAGATCCGCCGGTTCGGCGAGCGGACCTGCGGCCGGCGCCGGGTCGATCGCGACGCCGCCGATCCGGAACACCTCGTAGACGACGATCTGCACCGCCATGGCGAGATTGAGTGACGGGTAGGCCTTGCTGGCCGGGATGCTCACCAGCAGATGCGCGGCCTCGAGCTGCTCGTTGGTGAGGCCCGCCCGCTCGGACCCGAACAGTATCGCCACCGGTCCACGGCCGGATTCGAGCGCGAGCCGCGCCGCCGCATCACGTACGTCGGCGATCCGGAAATGCTGGTCCCGTTCGCGCGAGGTCGTGGCGGCGACGAACCCGCACCCCTGCAGTGCCTCAGCGACGGTGTGGACGACGTGCGCGCCCTCGAGCACGTCATCGGCACCCGACGCACGCGCGCTCGCCTCCGGGTCGGGAAACTGCCGCGGGTTGACCAGTACCAGCTGATGAAGACCCATGTTCTTCATCGCGCGCGCCACTGCGCCGATGTTGCCCGGATGGGACGGCTCGACCAATACGATGCGAATCTGCGCGGTGTCCATCGTCAATGACCTGACGTGCCAAGCGATCTACCGACTCAGGGCGCCCGCATCCGGCGGGCGCCCCGACCGCCGGCTGGCTCAGCCTGCGGGCTCGGTGACCCGGGTGCGCAGCTTGCTGTGCCGATACCCGTAGAAGCCGTACACCAGCACCCCGATCGCCGTCCATACGATCAGACGCACCCAGGTACTGCCGGGCAGCTTGAAGATCATGAATCCGCACACCGCAGCGCCGAGCGTGCAGGTCACCCACGGCAGCGGCACGCGGAACGGACGCTCCAAATCCGGACGCGTGTAGCGCAGCACCAGCACGCCGATGCACACCGTGACGAAGGCCATCAGGGTGCCGATCGACACGAGCTCGCCGAGCAGATCCACCGGGAACAGCCCACCGATCACTGCGGCCGCCACGCCGGTCACGACGGTGCCGACCGAGGGCGTGCGGAACTTGGCATGAATCCGCCCGAACACCGGCGGCAGCAACCCGTCTTGCGCCATGGAGTAGAAGATTCGTGCCTGCGCGATCGTCATCACCAGCATCACCGAGGTCATGCCGAGGATGGCGCCGATGTCGACCGGCACGCTGAACCACCGCAGCTGGGGGTACGTGTCGAGCGCCAGTGCGATCGGCGCGGCGACGTTGAGCTTGGTGTAGTGCACCATCCCGGTCAGCACGGCCGAGACCGCCACGTACAGCAACGTGCAGACGACCAGGCTGGAGAGAATGCCGATCGGCATGTCGCGCTGAGGGTTCTTCGCTTCCTGGGCCGTCGTCGAGATCGCATCGAACCCGATGTACGCGAAGAAGATGACCCCTGATGCGGTAAACACACCGCCCCAGCCGTACTGGTCTGGACGTCCGGTCGGCGCCGGAATGAACGGATGCCAGTTGTTGTGCTGGATGAAGCCCATGCCGAGCACGATGAACAGCACCACCACCGCGACCTTCAGAGTGACGATGACGGTATTGAACTCGGCCGACTGTTTGATGCCGATGTAACACACGGTCGCCAGTGCGAGCACGATCAGCACCGCCGGAACGTTCAGAATGGCGCCGGAGGCCATCACCGAGAAACTGTTCGGCGCGGCCTGCATGAACGGGGCGTGCGAGAGCGCATTGGGCAGGTGCACCCCGAAGGTGCTCAGGAGGCGCGCGACGTATCCGGACCAGCCGACCGAGACGGTGGCGACTGCGAACAGGTACTCGAGCACCAGATTCCAGCCGATGAACCAGGCGATGCCCTCCCCAAGCGTCGCGTAGGTGTACGAGTAGGCACTTCCCGAGACTGGAATCATCGCCGCGAATTCGGCGTAGCACAGTCCCGCCAATGCGCAGCCGACGCCGGCGACGAGGAACGAGAGCACCAGCGCGGGCCCCGCGTACTGCGCCGCTGCCACCCCGGTGAGGACGAAAATACCGGTACCGATGATCCCCCCGATACCGAGCATGGTGAGCGCCGTGGCAGAGAGGGTCCGTTTGAGCTGGTGCCCCTCTGCGTCCGAAGCGTCCGCTGCCTCGATTTCGGCGACCGATTTTGTTGCAAAAATCTGTCTTATCATGCCGGGACTGTACACAAGGACACCCCGGATTGCGAGTCCGCCCACCGACCCGAACAGGCGGCTCAGCGCGCGCGCATTTCCTCAGGAATGTACGGCGCAAACAGCTCCAGGAGCGCGGCATACACTTTCGGGTTGCCGGCCACGACGTGCCCGCCCTGCTGATACGGCTCACCGCCCGGGGTACCGATGTGACCACCGGCTTCCTGCACCAGCAGAGTGCCGGCCGCGGTGTCCCAGGGCGCAAGCCCGAATTCCCAGAACCCATCGATGCGCCCGGCCGCGACGTAGGCCAAATCGAGCGCCGCGGCGCCCGGCCGACGGATCCCCGCGGCGACCTGCGTCGCCGCCTTCAGCATCGCGAAATAGGTATCCAGATAGCGGTCATTGGCGCGGAATGGAAAGCCCGTGCCGAGCAGCGCGCCCTCGAGGGTTCGCTGCTTGCTGACCCGGATGCGCCGGTTGTCGAGGTGCGCCCCGCCGCCACGCGAGGCGGTGAACAGTTCCTGGCGCATCGGGTCATACACCACGGCGTGCTCGAGCCGACCGCTTTGCTCGCACGCGATCGACACGGCAAACACCGGGAACCCGTGCAGGAAATTGGTGGTGCCATCGAGCGGATCGATGATCCAGCGGACCTCGTGCTCGCCCTGCGCACCGCCTTCCTCGGCAAGGATGGCGTGGTGCGGATAATGCCGGCGGATGATCTCGACGATCTGCGCCTCGGCGGCCCGATCGACCTCGGAGACGAAGTCGTTGCGCGCCTTGGCCGTCACGGTGAGTGACTCGAGGTTGTTCATGCTGCGCACGATCACCTCACCGGCGCGGCGCGCGGCGCGGACCGCGATGTTCAATAGTGCGTGTGAGGCCAAGTCCCCGTCCTCAGGGCAGCTCGTCCGCGGCCGCCTTGCGGGCGGACGGGAAGATGTGCTCGGCAGTCAGACCGCACTCGAGCGCGATGGCGCTGGAGATGTAGATCGAGGAATATGTGCCGGCGAGGATGCCGATCAGCAGCGCAGCCGAGAAGCCGCGCAGCACCGGCCCGCCGAGCACCAGCAGCGCCACCACGACGATCGAGGTCACCACCTTGGTCATGATGGTACGCGAGAGCGTCTGGTTGATGGCCTGATCGAGCACCACGTTCGGCGCGAGGCGCCGGTTGCCCTCGAAGCGCTCGCGAATACGATCGAACACCACGACGGTGTCGTTCAGCGAATAGCCGATCACCGCCAGCACCGCCGCGACCACGTTCAGATCGAAGGAGATCTGTGTGAGCGCAAAGAACCCGAGCACCAGGATCGGGTCGTGCAAAACCGCGAGAATGGCCCCGAGCGAGAGTCTCCACGTATGGAAGCGCCAGGCAATGTAGAGGAAGATGAACAACAGCGTGAAGGCGAGCGCCCAGCCGGCACTCTTCTCCAACTGTGAGCCGACCTGCGGTCCGACCACCGAGAGTGACTGCACGGTGGCGCCCGAGTTGACCTGCTTCAGCGCGTTCTCCATGCGGGAACGCAGCTGTGTCGAGGTCTGATGCGGCTCCGGCGGCAGACGCACGGCGATGGTCCGCGATGTGCCGACGTACTCGACCACCGCATCCCTGAATCCCGCCGCCGCGACCTTTTGCCGCACCGCCGCAAGATCCGCCGAGGTCGGGAACGTCGCCTGCACGGTGACGCCGCCGGTGAAGTCGATGGCCAGGTTCAAGCCGCGCGTGAACAGCAGCACGAACGAGGCGATCATCAGCACGATGGACAGTCCAAACCACACCTTGCGTGTGGCCATGAACTGGAAATTGGTTTGATGGCTGAAAAATTCCACGTGCAATCCCCTAGATGTGCAGCCGGGCGATCTTGCGCCGCCCGCCGTACATGAACGTCACCAGCGCGCGGCTGCCCATCAGCGAGGTGAACATCGAAGTAGCAATGCCGAGCGTCAGCACCACGGCAAAGCCGCGGATCGCGCCGGTGCCGAAGATCCACAGCACCAGGCCCGCAATCGCGGTGGTGACGTTCGAGTCGGCGATCGCCGAGAACGCCTTCTCGAACCCGGCGCGGATTGCCGCCTGCGGCGTCACGCCCTTGCGCAGCTCCTCGCGGATGCGCTCGTAGATCAGCACGTTCGCATCGACCGCGATGCCGACGGTGAGGATGATGCCGGCGATGCCCGGCAACGACAGCGAGGCGTGCATCATCGACAGCAGGGCCGTCAGCAGCACGACGTTCGCGACCAGGACCGCATCGGCCACCAGCCCGAAGATTTTGTAATACAACGCCATGAAGAGCAGTACGCCCGCCATGCCGATGACCAGCGCCATCATGCCCATGTGGATGTTGGCCGCGCCGAGGCTCGGACCGATGATGTTCTCCGACACCAGGCTGATCGGCGTGACGAACGAGCCGGAGCGCAGCAGGATGGCCAGATCCTGCGCCTCCCCGAGCGTGAGTCCGGAGATCTGGAACCGGTCGGCGAACACACCGTCGATGGTGGCGTCGTTGATCACCTTCTCGGTGGTCACCTGCCGCGTCACCTGCTTGCCGTCGACTTCGCGAGTCTCGGTGTGCTTGGTGATGAGCACGACGCCCATCTGCTTGCCGACGTTCTGCTTGGTGGTCCGCAGCATGCTCTCGCCGGCCCGGCTGTCGAGCGTGATATTGACCGCCGGCCCCTGCTGGCTCTCGCCCACCGTGGCATTGGTGAGCTCATCGCCCGTCGCGATCACCTCGCGCTTCAGCAGCACCGGGATGCCCATCGAGGTGTTCGTGTACAGCTTGTCGCCGAGCGGCACGTTACCGCTCTGCTGGGCGTCGAACGCGTTGTTCTCCGCGTCATTGAGGTGGAATTCCAGCGTCGCAGTCTGGCCGAGCAGGTGCTTGACCTCGGCCATGTTCTGCACGCCGGGCAACTGCACGTCGATGCGGTCGTTGCCCTGTCGCTCCACCTTCGGCTCCGAGACGCCCAGCTGGTTGGCGCGATTGCGCAGAATCGAGATGTTCTGCTCGATCGCATAATTTTCGCGCGCGAGGATTTTCGCCGCCGGCATGGTCGCCTGGATGACTGCGCCGCCAGAACCGGTGCTGGTGGTGATGGTCAGACCCCGCAGCGGGTCGGTGAGGGCGCGCTGTGCGGCAGCCAGGTTCGCATTCGGAGCGAGCGTGATCTGGATCGTGTTCGGCAATGCGCTGCCGTTGACCGCGACATCGACGATGCCGGCCACCGGCACCTTCGCATCCGCCAGCGCCCGCGAGGCGTCCTGGGTGTAGGTCTGCAGGATCTGGCGCACCGCGCTCTTGATGTCGACCTGGTACAGAAGGTCGAGACCCCCGCTCAAATCCAGTCCGAGCGGCATCGGCTTCAGCCCCAGGGCACGCAGCCAGCCCGGGGTGCGTGGCACGAGCGTCTTGGCCGAGATGTACTGCTTCTTGAACTGGCCGTCGATGGCATCACTGCCGCGCAGCTGGTCCGGCACGTTCGCGAACCGCACGATCAGGCGGCCGTTCTGCACGTACGCCCTGCGGTACGGAATCTTCTGCTGCTGCAGGAAGGACGTGACCACCTGTGTCTCGGCGCTCGTCACGGCCGAGTGATCCGCATGCGCCAGCTGCAACGCCGGGTCCTGGCCAAACACGTTCGGCAGCGCGAACAGCAGGCCGAGGGCCAGTACGGCCGCGATCAGGATGTACTTCCAACGAGCGTATTCGAGCATGGCTTACGCGCTTTTCAGGGTGCCCTTGGGCATCAGGGTATTGATTTGGTGCTTCTGCACCTTCACCTGCACGCCCTCGGCAATCTCGAGGGTGACGAAATGCTCGCCGACCTCGACGATGCGTCCGAGCAGCCCCCCGCTGGTGACCACCTCGTCGCCGGCAGAGAGCTTGGAGACCAGCGTCTGGTGCTCCTTCATCTTCTTCTGTTGCGGCCGGATCAGCAGGAAATACATCCCGATGATCACTGCGCCCATCAGCAGCAGCGAGGGCAACGGACTCGGGCCGGCTGCCGGGGCGGCCGTGGCAGCCCAGGCGGTAGGAATCAATGCATTCATTTAAAAGATCCTCGAGACCACCTCCGGCACCTCATTTGCGGGTCCCGGAGCGAAGGGGCGGCATTATGCCACAGCGTCGGGTCGAGCCCGGCGGGCGAGAAAGTCCGTGCAAAAGGCGGCGAGCCGCCCCGCCTCGATGGCCGCGCGCACCCGGCGCATCAGCCCCAGGTAGAACGCCAGGTTGTGGATGGTGTTCAGCCGGCTGCCGAGGATCTCCTTGCAACGGTCCAGGTGGCGCAGGTACGCGCGGGAGTAATTGCGGCAGGTGTAGCAGCCGCACTCAGGATCCACCGGGCCGGTATCGCGTTCATGCACGGCATTGCGGATGTTGATCACGCCCCCGGAGGTGAACAGATGGCCGTTGCGGGCATGCCGGGTGGGCATGACGCAATCGAACATATCCACGCCCCGCAGTACCGCCGCGATGATGTCCTCCGGCCGCCCGACCCCCATCAGGTAGCGCGGCCGATCTGCGGGCATGTGCGGCACGAGCGCCTCGAGGATGCGTAGCCGCTCGGCCTCCGGCTCCCCGACGGCGAGTCCGCCGATGGCGAGCCCCGGCCAGTCAAGACGCGAGAGCGCCTCGAGCGAGGCAAGACGCAGGGCCGGGTACATGCCGCCCTGCACGATGCCGAACAGTCCACCGGGCGGCGGGTCGCGGTAGTAGCGCCGGTGGCCCCGCTCGGCCCAGCGCATCGAGCGCTCCATGGACTGGCGCGCCTCGGACTCGCTCGCCGGATACGGCGTGCACTCATCGAAGGCCATCGCGATATCCGAGCGCAGCCCGAGCTGCACCTCCATCGCGTCCTCGGGCGTGAGTCGCACTTCGCTACCGTCGATCGGCGAGCGGAACCTGACGCCTTCCTCGGTGATCTTGCGCAGACTCTTCAGGCTGAATACCTGGAACCCGCCGGAATCGGTGAGGATCGGCCGCCGCCAGTGCATGAAGCCGTGCAGTCCGCCGTGCGCCGCCACAATCGCCACCCCCGGGCGCAGCATGAGATGGAAGGTATTGCCGAGAATGATCTCGGCACCGAGGCCCTCGAGTTCCTCCGGCGTCATCGCCTTCACCGTGCCGTAGGTCCCGACCGGCATGAAAGCCGGCGTCTCGATCGCGCCGTGGGCGAGCGTGAGCCGGCCACGGCGCGCAGCGCCGTCAGTGGCCAGCAATTCGAACGTAGGTATCACAGGATCACCGTATGAATGGGATGCGCGCGGCGGACTCAGCGCGGGAGCGCGCGCTGCGCCCCGCCCAGACCGCGCGCGAGGAACATCGCGTCCCCGTAGCTAAAGAACCGATAGCCCGCTTCGACCGCATGGCGATACGCGCCGAGCACCGCGTCGCGGTGAGCGAAGGCGCAGACCAGCATCAGCAGGGTTGATTCGGGCAGGTGGAAGTTCGTCAGCAGCGCCTCGACCACCCGGAACTGGAACCCCGGGCGGATGAACAGCCGCGTCTCGCCGGACCACGGCTCGATCAGCGCTCCGCGGCGCACGGCACTCTGCTGCGCAGCGGATTCCAGCGCCCGCACGACCGTGGTGCCGACCGCCACGATCCGCCCGCCCCTCGCCCGGGCCCGCACCACCGCCTCGCAGGTCTGCGCACCGACACTGACCCGCTCGGAGTGCATGACGTGCGCCTCGATCTGCCCGGTGCGCACGGGCTGGAACGTACCGGCACCGACGTGCAGCGTCACGAATGCCGTCTCGACCCCCCGGGCGGCAATGGCCTCGAGCAACGGGCGATCGAAGTGCAGGCTCGCGGTGGGAGCGGCGACGGCCCCCGGCTCCCGGGCAAAGACGCTCTGATACCGCAGCCGATCAGAAGCGTCAGCCGCTCGCCCGATGTAGGGCGGCAGCGGCACCTCGCCCCAGCGGTCGAAGAATTCGAGCACCGGTCCCGGCACGCGCACGCGCCACAGGTCGGCCTGGCGCTCGAGCACCTCGATCGCCCCGCCGGCCGTGCTGATCACGAGCCCTGGCCGGACAGGCTTGCTGGCACGCACCTGCACGAGCGCCTCGCACTCTGCGCAGGCTCTCTCGAGCAGCACTTCGACCTGCCCTCCCGTCGGCTTCACACCGTGCAGGCGGGCCGCCACCACCCGGGTGTCATTGAGCACCAGCAGATCGCCGGGCTGGAGCCGCTCGGGAAGGTCGCGCACCGAGCCATCGGCCCAGGCACCACTGTCGCGGTCGAGCGCGAGCATTCGGCTGGCGGAGCGGACCGGAAGGGGCGATTGGGCGATCTGCTCGGGCGGCAGTTCGTAGGAGAAGTCACTGAGATTCACCCGCGAATGGTACACGGAGCAAGGGCGCGCCGGCGCTCTCGGCAGTATCCAGAGCGAGGCCGGCCCCGTATACTGCGCACCTCGTGCCCGAGTGGCGGAATTGGTAGACGCAGCGGACTCAGACCATACAACTTGAGCCCTCGCAGAGAAATCCGCGAGGTGAAGCCCGTCAAACTCGGTAGAGGCCCTGAGAACTTCGAGCTCATGCCGAGCCAAGCCCCGCAGTCCGCGGGGAAGGTGTAGAGAGCAGACGGCGGGCACCTAAGGCCGCAAGGCTATGGTGAAGGCGTGCTCCAGCCCACGAACCCCGGCGGCCCAAGGCCACGGGGGCGACGAAAGTCGAAGCGGGATGAAAATCCGCCGCCCTTAAAAGCGTGTCGGTTCGACTCCGACCTCGGGCAGACCCACCTCCTTTCGCTGGCGTTCGCTGGCCTCCACCAGCCTACTCACAGTGCGCCAGCTGCCGGAGCGACCGCCCGAAGTTGACGGGCCGGTATCGACCCATTGCTGCCGGCGACGAAAGTCCGCTCACGGGAATCTGAAATTTCGACCGTAGTGCCGTGGTCGTTACGGTACTACCAATCCAATAATTCACCGCACTTGGAGCATTTTTGCCTCACCATCCAGAGGAATATCAGCGTCCCTGGGTTGCCTCCAATTCCTGGCGGTTTGACTTTCGTGCCGCAACGCGGGCATCGAATGCGGCCTGCAAGGAGAAATGCGACGCCTATCAGCACCAATGGCGCTTCCCTCAGACTCGCCCATTCGAGCGGGATGACTCGTTCAAGCACATCGAACAACGGGAACATGCTCCCTAGTATCAGAAATGCAATCAGCGACCTTACTTTTGGCGCTGACCACTTCCGGCTACCACGCGTTCCTTTCATGAGGCCATTAGATTTAACAGTCTGACGCTCGGGACGCGCGACTCGCGCCGCAACGCTCGTAAACCAAGTTTACGCTAAATACACCAATGACTGATTTCTCCCAAGCATTCTCATGCGATGAGGGTCCGCTACTGGCCGAGGGTGTGTGAAAACGCGAAGGCGCCATCTCGTGGGCGTGACAGCGACTCCGTTCGAGGCGAAAACTAGACTGAAATCTAACCCACGTGGCTAAAATTGACATCGCAAAGCTGCAGCGTATGAGTTTTCACACACCCTCGGCCGGAACTTGCCGATCAGCAGCTCGAGTTCCAGGGGGCCCCGGAGCACGATGCCCGGAGCCCCGACGCCGGGCACGCCGTATCCACGGACGGTAGGGCTCGGGGCCGGCAGGGGCTCGATCTTCGCCCCCCAGCGTGATCCTGCGCGGACCGCGGCGGTCGGCGCGGGATTATCACGCAATGTCAATTCCCTTTTACCTTTGAGGCGCCGTCTTCTGCACTGACGGATTACAGATCGGCCCTGATTTCCCGAATCGCCTCTAGCCACCGTTTGAGCGTGGCGTCGTGCCACTCGAATTTGCTGAGCAGATATGGCCTGACCTCCTGGTGATACCTAGCCTCAAGAATGTCCGGGTCAATGAGTCCGGCTTGCGCGAGACCACGAACATCTTGGCTGTCACGCCGGTTGTTGCGCTCGATCTTCGAGAGCGCCAGGTCATGAGCTTCGAGGCCAAATAGCCGCAGGTTCTTCCAGTGGACTTGTGGATACACGGCCACTAGGCGCTGCTGGTAGTCGCACGGTGGCGTGGAGATGCCAACGTACTGGACATACATCTTGTGTTGCCTGTGAAATGCAGTGCCCTTTCCGGCCAAAGATTCAATGTTGATTGGCGCAGAATGCGCAATATCGATGGCTGATAGGAAGTCGAGGTCTTCTGTCGGTGTATCTCGCTGGATGCGGTAGGTGTGTTCTACCATGAAGCCGCCAAGACAGTGGATCTCCACCGGCGTTCCGACCACCGCATCAAGCGCTGCGAGGAACGACGCCCACGGCTCAGGCGGCCTGTCTTTCGCTGACATACGTCAGATCCTCCGGCATCATGGCGCACAACAAGTTCCAGTGACGCGCGAGATTGCTGCGGCTTTCACGCAGCCACGCACGCTCAGACTTGGTCATGGACTCCTCGCACAAGGTGTCTTCCCTGGCCAGGCGCGAGCGCTCCAGAACCGCCAAAACCGGACGCAACGCGGAAGCTGCGTCCGGATGGAATTTGCGCTGTTCGGCAAGCTCCAGCGCCATCCCGACAAGGAATCCGAGCCGATTTTGGGTGTCGAACTGCTTGGCGCTGCTCACGAGCCATTCCCAATCAAGGTCGTGGTGGACCAGAAGAACCCAGGGCAGTGCGTCCGAGAGGCGAACTCCTAGATCATCCTGTAGAAGTGCCTGGAGCACGACTGCGGCCGGGTTTGCTTTGACTGGACGCAGATGAGCGTAGCCTGGATACCCAAGCCCGGATAGTTGCCGCGCCATGAAATCGGGATCGACCTTGACGGCAAGACTGTTGGCCGGCGGGACCGGTAAGACCGCTGGCGAGAGGCCGAAAAGCTTTGCGGCGACCCGCGCCAGATCGTCGGTGAACGCCCGCTCGCCCTTTTCCAGCATTGAGAGATACGGCTGCGAAACGCCCATCCGTGCGGCAGCCTTGGCCTGGGTCATCCGGGCCTGAACTCGCGCCGACTTCAAGGTCTTTCCGTCCATGTTTAATTATTACATTCTATGTGATATTTACACAAGCATAAAGTCCGACGTGACACCTCTTGCCTCGCACGGGGCAGGCGACCATCCATGTCCCCCGCGAGCCCTCTGGCCTCGCAGCACGTACGGCTCCAGGTACGACTCGCCGGTAGCGGCGACGGCTACCAAAGCGAGCGCATCGCTGCCTCCTGCGCAGCGGTGAAAATAGGTCGTGGGCTGACGATCGCCGCAAGGCGGGCGGCGATGAAGGCACGCATTCACCGCTCCCGCCCTGCTCAGGCTGCGAAGCGAGAAACGAGAAGCGCACTGTACCCCCACGGCCGTGGGGGTATGACTGGGGGTACTTAATCCTATGTCGTTATTGGACCTGCTGTATTTTCCGGCACTTACGCGGAGACTTCGACTCCGACCTCCGCATTCCCACCTCCTTGCACTGGCTTTCGCTCGCGTCCGCCGACGAACGAAGCGACACCCTGAGATTGCAGCCGCACGAGGTTCGCTGAGACCCGCTTGCATTCGCTGGCTGCCGGACGGCGGCGGCAGACGGTATCCGGTACTCACCCGCCGGGGCGGTGCTGGAATGCACGACCGCAGCTTGCCCGACACACGGTTCTTCCGCGCTCCCACAGCAACGACCGCTTCCTCCTTTGCGCCTGTCGTCCCTTGCGGTCCTGCCCGAATCCCCATCCTCACAGTGCGCCAACCGCCGGAGCACCGCGCGAGGTTAATGGACCGGTATCGACCCGTTCCGGTCGTTCTGTCCTTCATATGCGGCGCGGGCGGCAGGGAGGGGGGGGGGAAGCCGACATCCAGACGGCCGCCTTCCGGACAACGCGAAACCGGGATGCCTCTCCGACAAGTGGTCCGGCGCCGGATTTGCGGAACGGTTGCTGACCTGTAGACTCCTGGAACTATGGCTCGACAACCTATCGCTTCCGGTACGGTGCATAGGATGCCGGCAGATCTTCGCCAAGCGATCGAGTCTGACGCAATTGTCACGGATGTATGGGCGAGCATTACGCCACTAGCACGCAATGAGTGGATATGCTGGGTCACATCCGCCAAGAAAGATGAGACCAGGAACCGCCGCATCGAAGTCGGTCTAGACAAAATGCGAAAAGGCATGCGCCGCCCGTGTTGCTGGCCCGGATGTCCTCATCGCTGAGATGATTCGCTCCCACGAACAACCGCTTTCGGCGCAAGCACCGGCTTTCCGGCTTGAGCAACGGGATATCACGATGGCCGCTCCTGGCCGACAGCCGACCGTCGCGGCCGAGTTGCGCACTCTTCAGTCTTTCGCAATCCCGGCGATCAATCTGCCAATCCCACGACAAACGCCAGCGCGACGTTCAGACGAGCGATATCCCTTTCATCGAGCGACCCGATCCTGCGGCCAACGCGCTCGCGGCGTATCGTCACGGGCTTGTCCGCCATGATCTGTGAGAGCGTCCGCAAGCCATTCTTCTCCGTGGGCTCGATGGTGACGCGAAAATCTGGCGCATCAACAACGTCTGAAGTCATTTGGCAGACGATTACGGAGGCGTGTGCCGCGGGTAGGGCGTTGGTTTGCACAATTACCGCTGGGCGCGGTTTTCCGTAATCGCCCGACGCCGCGACGGTCACGACATCCCCGCGCTTCACTTGGCGTCAAATTCCGAAACTGCCTCGATCCATCGCATCGCTTCCTGCTCCGCGGCCCTGTCCAAGCTCGCCACCTCAGTGGCGACCCGTCTTAGAACCGACCGCGCGTGTGGATCCGGTACCACCAGACGCAATTCGCGCAGTCCCTGTGCACGGCGCCGTTCGCGCATTGCCCGCATTCGCTCTGCAGCTTGTGCCATTAGCGCATCCTTCTCTGTAACGCGTTACATCGTAACGCGTTACAGATCGGGATTCAATAGGGCAATTCGGAGGCCTTCAGCTTACCGTGGTCGCCTCTCGGCTCCGCGGCCACCGCCCTGCCCAGGCTATCGGAGCAAGCTGCGCATTGTACCCCCGGGGTCGTGGGGGTTTGAGTGGGGGTACTCCTTCACCGTGGCCAAGCGACTGGCAGCACTTTCAATCGCTTGCGCGAAGGATTCGACTCCGACCTCGGGCACCATCAACTTTTCAAGCATTGCCGTGCACTGGACCTCGGCGTCCCGCGGTCCGTCGTGGCGCGCGCAGCGCACGGCGGATCCGGAGCCGGTCGGGCGCGGCAGGTGCCGCATGAGATACGCGCCAATCCGCCTCGGACGCGAGTGGCAGCGACACTGACGCTCTTTCAGTGTTGCCCTCTATTTCTACGATACCGAGGAGCACATTCTCACAGTGATGCATCCGCTGGATCGAAGAGTCAACTTCCGCATCCGACCCCTTCCGGACATTCGGCTGTCTCTTCGCCGCCCGTCAGCAGCGGGCAGCACGGACATTCGCCGCAGTTCCGTGCGAACACATCACTTTCGGCGTGACATGATCCACTCGCGTCCCAGTATGCTGCACCGATGTCCGTGCCCGATACTGCATCTGTCCCGGTGGAGCAGATCACTCTAGCGATTCGCATTATTCGTGGACGGCGGGTACTGCTCGACAGCGAGCTCGCCGCGTTGTTCGGAGTCGCGACCAAGCGTCTCAACGAACAGGTTAAGCGCAACCTCGATCGATTCCCGGACGACCTCCTCTTTCGGCTTTCCAGGACCGAAGTGGAGGCGCTGAACCGGTCGCAAAATGCGACCGGTTCCCAGAAGCATCGGGATCCGCGCCTCCGACCCCATGCGTTCACGGAACACGGCGCAATCATGGCCGCCATGGTTCTGAACAGCCAGCAAGCGATGGAGATCAGCGTCTACGTGGTGCGCGCATTCGTGAAGCTGCGAGAAACTCTTTCCTCTGATAAGGAACTCGCCGCCAAGTTCGTTGAGCTAGAGCGCAAAATCGAGACCCACGATCAAGCCATTGCGGGGATTCTCAAGGCAATTCGAGAGCTAATGAATCCACCTGATCCCAAGCGCCGCGGAATCGGATTCACGGCCGACCTTGATCCTGAGACATGAATGACCGCTTGTGAGAAATGTATATATCTCGGCCCCGATTCCCGACGACGGCTCCTGGCCGTCCCCGGCCCGTCAGCCAATAACTCAATTCGGACAAGAGGTCTTGACCTAAACGCGATAGTTCCAGCTGGGGCGTGCGGGATCAAGGGTCTTGCCACAGCGCCCTCTGGGCGTTTTCACCCCACCTTTCGCTGAAGAATCAGCGGAACATCCAATTCCACGCGGTCATAGATGACCTTCGGCGTGATTCGACCTCTGCCGTCGCGCTCCAGTCGAACCAGTCCGTATTGTTCCATGGTCTTTAAAGTGCGTGACAAGTTCGACTTCGCACGTCCCGCCATCTCCGCCAAATCTTCCGGCGATTGAGGCATGCGCACTGCAATCAAACGCAGCAGTGCTCGATTGCTGGCCGAGAGGATCCTGGCAAACGATTCCGTCGAGGTAAACCAGACCTTCGGCTCGTCCGCTTCAACGCCGCGCTCCCCGCGCGCCACCGCCAACGTCCGAGCCTTCATCTCTTCGAAACTTGCAATACCGACTTTTAGCGTAGTCATGGCAATACACCTCAGTTGACGCAGCGCGGCGTCCCCCATGTTCCAGAAATCTGCCAATAGCGTGGTCGCATCCGAATATCCGTAGGGCCGGACTGTGCGGAGTCTGTGGCGATGATCCTGCGGATCTCCTCGGCCCTGTCCTCTCACCAGGTGGGCGTTGTTGAACCCGCCGAGTCGTTCACCAACGAGTCCATGCAGCGTGAACGAATAGTCAATGCCATGCGGCTTCTCGGCAGACACCGGGACTCGAGTCACCACGAATTTCACCCAATCACCTCCGGCAGGATCCACAACCAGAACCTGCCCATCGAGATTCGGAAGCACATCAAGCGATGGGTCATGAGCTTCACTCACCTCAATAGGTCATCAGGAACTGATAACCACTTGCAACGGCCTCCGAAATCGCTCCGAGCAGCACAATTCCAGTGGCTGCGGCACGCAAGGAACATCCGCGGGTACGTTTGCGGGTACGAGACGCTCTACTACCGACTGAACCAGCCATAAATCAATGGCCCCCGAAACCCAATTCGACTCCGACCTCGGCACCATCAACTCTTCTCCAATCGCCTTGCATTGGACCTCGGTGTCCCCTACTTCGTCGCGGGACAGCCGGCGTGCCACCGACAATGCTGTGCTGCCGAAGCCAGTCGGTCGCGACGGCTGAATGAGACACACGCCCTTCGGTGGGAAAACGCGAGTCGTGGCGGGCGGGGCCTGGGCCACGATATCTATTTCCCTGGGTGATTGCGCCAATGAAGAGCTGCCAGCCGTCCTTCAATAGTGATTGCGATTTTTTTTCCGAGTTGCAAAACACGAACGTTTTCCGGGATGTGACTCAGCGCGACTGGCTCGGCTCGCAAGCCGAAACTGCGCCGATCTTCGCCTCGGAGCGCAGTGGCGCATCCGCGGTCCATGAGGTGCGGATTGGGCGAACGCATTGCTCTGCGCAGCGCCCGACCCAGTCTATGCCCCGAGACGGCGCAAGACTCCGAGGCGAAAGAGCACGCCGTAACACGTATTGATCGCTTCCTGGCGTGCTGGCGGCGCTGCACACAGCTTCAGGACTTTAAGCGCCTCAGCGGCGCGTGAGCGAGCTGCTGAATCCACCGCCGTAGCGCGTGAGCGTACCTGGCCGGTCGAGGGCATTTGAGAAGCCGCGCGCCTTCCTTCATCCAAGCTGCGCATCAATGTCCTCAGTATCCAATTCGAATACGTGATCATCGTCATCGAAGAAATACAAAGCTCTGGCGGAGCGCGCCCTGATGAACTCACGCCCCATGGCCCGCAGTTCAGTGAGGGTGGACTCGAGAGTGTCCAGCGTGGTGTGAAACGCAATATGATCGCCGCTCGCGCACGCTCAACGGGTTCGCCGACCAGCACGATCCATATACCTGCAAGCCTGACGAATGTTTCGACGTGCCCGTTTTCGTCTTCACGCCTGACCGCGTCCGCGCCGAAGAGCTCATGAAACTGCGCCGCCGTCCGGGCAGGGTCGCTTACCAGGAGAGCAATGTCGCTCATCGCCTCGAGCGTGCGTCACCTCGGAGGACATGTGCTCGATGATACGCAGCGATCGGACGTACTCTCCGAATCTGCCCATGAGCACGGCACTTACCGTGAGCTTCGCTGTCGTTGACTCTGTGACTTCGGACGGGCTCCGGATAGTCGTGCGCGACCTGACTCGCCACCGAGGAGTGCTCGGGCCGCCGATTGGAGAACCCGCGTCGCTCCAACGTGTCGCAGACGTCCATCGCTGGTAAACGCACCATCGATGAGGAGCGCAATCTGGTGCGCCACGTCGTCCGGTTGGCCCGCCCCGATGCGTCGCGTCAATGCATGGAGTCGCTCATACATTGCCGCCTTGTGGCGGACGCGTATCCGTCGCGCGGGATGATCGTCGTCGGAGAACTCTGCCGCGACGTTGATCTGCGGGCAGCCGCGATAACCGTCACGACTCACTCGCTGCCCGATCCAATCGAGCAACGCCAGCAACTCGCGCAGCGGATCGCCGGCATGGTCGTTGACGACCTGGTCCCACTGCATCCAGAACTCTCGATCCTCCCGCTCCAAAAACGCAGCGATCAAATCATCTTTAGTGCGAAAGTGGCGGTAGAGACTCGTCTTGGCCACCCCGGATTCGGTCACGATCCATTCGACTCCGACCGCTCGAACGCCGTGACGATAGAAAAGATGGGATGCCGCCGCGAGCACACGCTCCGCGGTGTCGAGCTCATCAACATGAGCAGTCTTCACGGCATGTCGTCCTCAATGCGGCTGCGCCGACCGACAATATGCACGGCTGCATCGCGAAGTACAACGGCGCGTCGAACTTGACAACGCTACCGATCGGTATCAGCATTCGCTACCGATCGGTAGCGTTGGAGTCTTCGCAATGATGAGACCAGCAATTGCTGTTTATGGCGCGACGGGTCATACCGGGCAATTCGTCCTGCGCGAACTGGAACGCCACGGACATCCGACCGTGCCGATCGGCCGCATTCCGGTGCCCGGGGCTGACGCTGCCCCGGGATCTGCGCCCGAACACTGGCGGTGGGCCACATGTGACGACCCGGATGCGCTCGATGCGGCGTTGCACGGAGTGGGCGCCGTCATCAACTGCGCCGGCCCGTTCTTGGACACGGCGCCGGCCGTGATTGAGGCCGCACTACGTGCCGGAATCCACTACTTCGACGTCACTGCCGAGCAGCGCTCGGCTCGACAATCTTTGGCGACATACGATGAAGACGCCCGCCACCGCGGCACCGTCGTGGTCCCGGCGGTTGCATTCTATGGCGGTCTTGCCGATCTGCTCGCGACCGAGTTGACCCGCGGCGCGGGAACCCTTGAGCAGATTTCGATCGGCGTCGCGCTCGATTTTTGGCACCCGACGCCCGGAACGCGCAGGACCGGCGAGCGCAACACCGCACGCCGGCTCATCGTGGCGGATGGCCGTTTCGCACCACTTCCCCACCCGGCGCCGGGTTGTGAATGGACGTTTCCGGCGCCTTTCGGCGTTCAGCAGATGAGGGCAGTGCCGCTCGCCGAGATCGTCACCATCCGCAGGCACGTCGCTGCTCGCAGTATCTGGAGCTACATGAGCACTGCACCACTACGCGATTTGGCCGACCCGCACACACCCCCGCCGCTGGCGACCGACTCCTCCGGGCGCTCGTCGCAGCGGTTCGTGATGGAGGTTCGCGCGGACGTGGACGATCGTCGAGTGGCGATGGCTGTCGCGGGGCAGGATATCTACGCGGTCACCGCTCCGATTGTCGTCGCGGCGTGCATGCAAGTGCTGCAAAGCCCGCCCGTGATCGGCGGCGCATTTGCGCCGGCAGAAGTACTCGACACCCGTGAGATGTTTGCCGCGTTGCAGCCGCACCTGACGGTGATGCGTACGGAGGGTGAACGCATGCCGACCCCCCATTGAGTGGCCCCATTCACGTCAGCATCCGCGACAGTGCCTCGACACCCGCTCGGCAGTGACGTTCAGCGTTCGCCGGGTCGCTCAGCATGAAGTCCATGGTTGTTTCCGCCACGGCGTTCACGACGGCCGCGACAAAAGCATAGGGGGTCTCGCGCATCGCTCCGTGGGCGTGCGCCGGTCCCAGCAGATCGACGAGATCCTCCATGATCTGATGGCCCCTCGCCAGAGTGGCTGCGGTGATCTCATCGGACACCTCGAGCTGCGCCAGCACCCGCCGCTTCTGCGGAAAGCGCACCGCCCAGCGCATCCAGTTCGACCACAGGGGGTGCAGCCGCTCGGGCAACGTCCGCACGCCCTCGGTCGCCACCACCACCATGTCACGTTTGAGCTCCAGATACAGCTCGGAGAACAGCGCCGACTTCGTCTCGAAGTACGTGAAGAGCGATCCGGTCGCGACGCCCGCGTCCTTCGCAATGAGCGCCGTCGGCGCACGCAGTCCCTGCCGGTCAATCGCACGGACTGCGGCCGCCAGGATGGCGTTGCGCTTGTCGTCGCTTCGGGGTCTCGCCATGGGGGCCTCCTGAGCCCGGACCACTGTATAATTGACTGGACAGTCAGTCAATCGGTGGCCGCCAGCCCGAGGGAGTCCCCTGGAACTCAGGCGCACCCAGGCGTTCCAACCCGTCGCGACCGAAAGGTCCGTGCAACGCGACCGGCGCAGGGTTTGACGCGGGAATCAGGAGCTGTCTACATTGGCGGGATTTCCTCGAGTTCCTCCGACCCGCCGGACGCCGTCCGGACGCGCGCGAACTTGAGGGGCCCCGGCACGAAACGGTGAAACAGTGCCGGCACCGACTCACGGCGCGTGGCGGCGGCGCGCAGTTCCGGCACTGGGCGCTTCAGACCGCGCACGCCGGGCCGATAGCGGAGTTAACGGGCAGCTGCGCGGCGGGCCCCGCTGAGTGTGATCGGCCGCACGGGTCCAGCGTTTCTGGCGTCCAGGTGCGCGCATCGGTGAGCAAAAACGTGAAATTCAGTCCCGCCCGCCCTCTGGGGGACCCGTAAGTTGACGGTCACCATGGGAGGTCACCCTTCACATCATTCTGCGGCGGGGCGCCATTATGCCGCCGCGCTGTTCTTCGGCGCCTGGGGGCTTGCCACCCTCGCGCATGCCAGCTGCTTCGATGTGCAGGCGCCGGAGTATCGCGAACTGCGTCCGCTCGTCGCGCAGGACCCGCAGCGCGCACTCGCCGAGGTCAACGCCAGGATTGCGGCACTGCCATCCGATGCGGCCGAACAAGAGCCGCGGACCGTCGCAGCCCTGTACGCCGTCCGGGCACGGGCCTATGGGCAGATGACACTCACCCACCCGGAGCGCACCGCCGCGCTGGCCGGACTCGCCCTGCTGCACGACCCGACCGAACCGCTGCGACTGGAGCTTCTCTCCAGCTACGGCGACAGCTTCAGCTCGACGGCGGCGGTCACGTCCGCGCTGACCCAGATCAAGCAGGCGCGCGCACTGGTGCGACCCGGTTCGCGCAGCGACCTCTGCCTGCAGATCAGCGAGGGGTCCATGAACCTGCTGCGCGATCGCGTGAGCCCGGGTATCCGCGAATTCACCAAGGCGTACATGCAAAGTGGGGCCAATGAGCTGCCCGACGTCCGAGTGGCGGCGAGCGTAGGGCTCGCCGTGGCGCTGCGGTACATGGGCGATGGCCGCGAAGCGCTGAGCCTGATCGACCAGCAGATCCGCTGGGACCGGGCGCACCATGAGAGCGATGATCTGGCCGGGGGCATCTACTTCAGAGGCGAGATCCTCAGATCCATCGGGCACTATCACCAAGCCATCGCAGCCTTCAAACGGTCTCGCGCGATGAGTCTTGCAGTCGGTGACCTCCAGAGCACGGGGTACACGGACCTGCGCATGTGTGAAGCCGAAATCGCACTGCGGCACTTTTCGGCGGCCCGCCGCGCCTGCAACAGAGCCGCGCCCGTGCTCGCCGCCGGGCAGGTCACCGCGATGATCAAGGAGACGCGCGTGCAGTTCGCCAAGATCGACTTGGCCGAAGGACACCCTGCGCGTGCCGTAAAAATTCTCAACCAGGTATTGCACGATCACGGCGCCGACATGATCGCCTTCACCATCGCGCCTGCCTACTTTGCGCGCGCCGAGGCGAACGCCGCCCTGCACCGCTACGCCGCCGCATACCGCGATCTGAGCACGTACTTGCGCATGTACAAGGCGCGCAACCGCATCAACCAAGCCCGTCTGCGCACGGCCCTCGAAGTGCGCTTCCAGGCCAAGCAGGAGTTCGAACGCAACGCCATTCTGCGCCGCAAGCTACAAGCCGCTGCGCACCGCGCCACCAAACAGCGTCAGCTCATGGACTGGATGGAGGCGGCCGGCGTGGCCGGCGCGCTCGCGATCGCGCTGCTCTCCTACATCCTCGTGGCCGACCGCAGGCACCGCCGCCAGCTCGTCGTTCTCGCCAACGAGGATCCACTGACTCGCCTGCCCAACCGTGGCCGCACCGCGCAGCTCGCCACCGAGGCGCTCGCCGCGGCGTGGACGCAGAGCCGCCCACTCACCGTGGCGCTCATCGATTTCGACCATTTCAAGACCATCAACGATCAGTGCGGACATGCTGCCGGCGATCACGTGCTGAAGGAGTTCGCACAACTCTCGCGCGGTGCGCTGCGCACCGGCGACATTTTTGGGCGTTGGGGCGGGGAGGAATTCCTGCTGGTGCTGCCGGATGCGGCGCTCGACTCCGCGCTGGCGAGTGTGGAGCGTCTGCGCCTGCTCGCCCTCGGGATCCAGATTCCCTGCCCCGATGGCCGCACCGAGGGATTGCGGGTCACCTTCAGCGCCGGCCTCTCGAGCACCGCCGACGGCCTGCGGACCCTCGATGAGATCGTGGCGCGCGCCGACATCGCTCTCTATGAGGCCAAAGACGCCGGTCGCGACGGCGTGCGCATCAGCCGAGCTCGCGCCGAGCAGACTTCCGAGCCACTGCGGGCCTAGGGCCTGTGCCGCCCGGTCGACAAGCGCCCCGGCCCCCCGTATCCTGCCGCAGACCACCTGCGAGCGAACCGCGCCGGCATTGACTCATCCGTCCTCTGACACCCTGAATTTCTGCAGCCAGTGCGGCGCGCGACTCACGATGCGCATTCCGCCCGGCGATCACTTGCCGCGCTACCTGTGCGACCTCTGCGGGGCGATCCACTACCAGAACCCGCGCCTCATCGTCGGCTGCGTCCCGGAGCACGAGGGGCGCATTCTCTTGTGTCGGCGGGCGATCGAGCCGCGACGCGGCTTCTGGACCGTACCGGCCGGATTCATGGAAAACGGCGAGACGCTGCAGCAGGCGGCCGCGCGCGAATCGCGCGAAGAAGCGCTGGTGGAGGTCGAGATCGGCTCGATGCTCGCGATCGTGCACGTGCTGCACGCCCACCAGGTGCACGTTTTTTTTCGCGCCGCGATGTCCAAAGACGAGCATGGTGCCGGGCCGGAGAGCTTGGAGACCGCCCTGGTCCATCCCGAGGACATCCCCTGGTCGGACCTGGCCTTTCCGAGCACTGAGTTCTCGCTGCGCCGCTACCTCGAGGATCGCGCCGCGGGCCGCGAGCTGCACCATTTCGCGACGCTGGAGCGGCGGCTGCGCTGACCCCGGCGCCTCCCGGAGCGGCTTTGCGGGGTGCACGGGCCGCATGGCACAATATTCGGCCGTGCGGACCTCAGCAGATCCGCTGGAACAGCCGTGCGCTCGCGCCACGCGCCGCCGCGCGTCCCGCCGCGGGCGTCGGCATTACAGTCCGTTGATCCAGAAGGAATTCCGATGGCTTTCGTGGTGACTGAAAACTGCATCAAGTGCAAGTACATGGACTGCGTCGAAGTGTGCCCGGTGGATTGCTTTCACGAGGGCCCGAACTTCCTCGTGATCGATCCGGACGAGTGCATCGACTGCACCTTGTGCGAGCCGGAGTGCCCGGCGGAAGCGATTTTCTCCGAGGAGGAGCTGCCCGCCGGCCAGGAGTCGTTCAAGCCCCTCAATGCCGAACTGGCTAAGCAGTGGCCCGTGATCACCGAGAAGAAGGACGCGCCCGCCGATGCCAAGGAATGGGACGGCAAGCCGGGCAAGCTGAAGGAACTGCAGCGCTAGCTCACGCGCGCCGCGCTCGCGCCGCCACGCTCAGGAACGCGGATGGTGGCGCGAGTGCAGATCTTTCATCCGCTCGCTCGCCACGTGCGTGTAAATCTGCGTCGTCGAGAGGTCGCTGTGGCCGAGCAGGATCTGCACCACGCGCAGATCCGCTCCGTGGTTCAGCAGATGCGTCGCGAAGGCATGCCGCAACGTGTGCGGCGAGAGTCCCTTGGCAATGCCCGCCTTGCGCGCGTAGCGCTTGATGATGTGCCAGAAGGCCTGGCGCGTCATGCGGTCGCCGCGGCGGGTGGGAAACAGGTAATCGGTCTGGCGCTCGAGCAGGATCTCATCGCGCGCCCCGTGCACGAATTCGGTCAGCCAGCGCACCGACTCATCCCCGAGCGGAATCAGGCGCTCGCGATTGCCCTTGCCGAGGACACGGATCACGCCCTGGTTGAGATTGATCTGCTCGTAACGCAGATTGACCAGCTCCGACACACGCAGCCCCGTCGCATACAGCACCTCGAGCATGGTGCGATCGCGGTTGCCGAGAGGATCGCGGACCACCGGGGCGGCGAGTAGCGACTCGACTTCCTCTTCGGTGAGGGACTTCGGCAGCGATCGGCCGATCTTCGGCATGGCGATCTGGGCGGTCGGGTCCTCGCGGATCAGGCTCTCGCGCATCAGATAGCGGAAGAAGCGCCGAAAACTCGAGAGCTGGCGCGCCGTGGAGCGGGGCCGAGCTCCCGCCTGCACGCGCCAGGCAATGAAGTCCTGCAGATCCTGGCGGCTCGTGCCGAGCATCGGCACCTGCCGCTCGGCCAGCCAGCGCGACAGCGCGCTGAGATCGGCACGGTAGGCTGCGAGCGTATTGGCCGACAGCCCGCGCTCCATCCACACGGTCTCCAGAAAGCGGGTGACCGCCGGATCCGCATCAGGCTGGGCAGGCTTGGCAATTACGGGAGGGTCGTTCGACAATTTCCGTCTCGCAGCAGAATCAGTGTGCGCCGTGCGACAGACTTCGCTCTGTCGACAGAAATTCCAGCGCCACGGTGGCAGGCGCAGTATGGTGACCCTGCGCCGCGTGGCGATGTGATGACGATCACATTCAGGCCCTCTTGTTAACGTAATAGAGAATCCGTTCACAGTACCCGGCGCGCCACCGCGCCGACCACAAGATGCCCCAGGAACGCACCACCTCCTCCCCGCGGCGCTCGCTCGCTCTGCTGCCGCTGAGGCTCGCCTTCTCGCTGTACGCCGCTGCCCTGTTTCTGGTCATGGGGATCAGCGCGCTGCTGCTCGCCACCGCGCTCCCCGGCCTCGAGCGCCGTCGCGCAGCCGCCCGGCGCATGGCGCGGCTGCTGCTGGTCGGCGCCGGGATGCGCCTCACGGTGCGGGGACTCGAGCACCTGCCGAGCGGCCAGTGCGTGGTGGTCGCCAACCATGCCAGCTACCTCGACGGGCCGGTGTTCACTGCGGCGCTGCCGGCCCGGTTCGGCTTCGTCATCAAGCGGGAAATGGCGAGCGTACCGCTCGCCGGGGCGTTCCTGAAGCGCATCGGTTCGCAGTTCGTCGAGCGCTTCGACCGACGGCGCAGCGCGGCCGATGCGCTGCGGGTACTGCGCACCGCGAGTGCCGGACAGTCCTTGGTGTTCTTTCCCGAAGGCACCTTCACCCCGACCCCGGGGCTGCTCAAATTTCACAGCGGTGCCTTCACCACGGCCGCACGGGCCGGCTGCCCGGTGGTGCCCGCCGTGGTGCGCGGGACTCGCGCGGCGCTCTCCCCGCGCGGGGAGCTACCCCGTCCGGGCCGGCTCGAGGTCCAGATCCTGCCCCCCATCGCTCCTCCGGACGTCCCGCCGGCGCAGCGCGCGGCGCTGCTGCGCGAGCAGGCGCGCGCGGCCATCCTCAGCGTGCTCGGGGAGCCGGATCTGTCCTCACATGTTGCGCCGGTAGCGGCCGCCGACCTGGTAGAGGGCGTGGGAGATCTGGCCGAGTGAACAGACCTTGACGGTCTGCATCAGCGCCTCGAACACGTTACCGCCGCCTCGCGCGACCTCCTTCAGCTGCACGAGCGCCGGCGTCGAACGCTCGGCGTTGCGCGCCTGGAAGGCCTGTACGGCGCCGACCTGAGCCTGCTTCTCCTCCTCCGTCGAGCGGATCAGCTCCGCGTGCGCATGTTCGCTATCGGCATCCGACTTCGACAGAAAAGTGTTGATGCCGACGATCGGGAGGCTGCCGTCGTGCTTGCGCGTCTCGTAGTAGAGCGACTCTTCCTGGATCTTGCCGCGCTGGTACATGGTCTCCATGGCGCCGAGCACACCGCCACGCTCGGTGAGGGCTTCGAATTCCCGGTACACCGCCTCCTCGACCATGTCGGTGAGGTATTCGAGGGCGAATGAGCCCTGCCAGGGATTCTGAGTCTTGTTCAACCCCAGTTCGCGGTTGATGATCAACTGGATGGCCACTGCCCGGCGCACGCTCTGCTCGGTCGGCGTGGTGAGTGCCTCGTCGTAGGCGTTGGTATGCAGGCTGTTGCAGTTGTCGAACAACGCATACATCGCTTGCAGGGTCGTGCGGATATCGTTGAAGTCGATTTCGCGCGCATGCAGGCTGCGCCCGGAGGTCTGCACGTGGTACTTCAGCATCTGGCTGCGCGGCCCGGCGTGATACAGATCGCGCATCGCCCGCGCCCAGATGCGCCGAGCGACCCGTCCGATCACCGCGTACTCAGGATCCATGCCGTTCGAGAAGAAGAACGACAGGTTCGGCGCGAAGTCATCGATCTTCATGCCACGCGCCAGGTAGTACTCGACGATGGTGAATCCGTTGGCGAGCGTGAAGGCGAGCTGGGAGATCGGGTTCGCGCCAGCCTCGGCGATGTGATAGCCGGAGATCGACACGGAGTAGAAATTGCGAACGCGCCGCTCGATGAAGTACTGCTGCACGTCGCCCATCATCCGCAGGGCGAACTCGGTGGAGAAGATGCAGGTGTTCTGCGCCTGGTCTTCCTTCAGGATGTCCGCCTGCACCGTGCCGCGCACGGCGCTCAAGGTCTCCGCCTTGATGCGCTCGTAGACCTCCGGCTCGAGCAGCTGATCGCCCGTGACTCCGAGCAGCGCGAGTCCCGAGCCGTCGTGGCCCGCCGGCAGCTCGCCGCGATAGGCGGGCGCAGCGACGCCGCGCTCGACTGCAGCGCGGTGCAGCGCCTCGATGCGCTGTTCGCTCTCGTGCCAGCGGCCCTCGGCGCGCAGATGGCGCTCGACCCGCTGGTCGATCGCGGTGTTCAGGAACATCGCGAGGATCATCGGGGCCGGACCGTTGATGGTCATCGACACCGAGGTCGTCGGGCGCGCCAGATCGAAGCCCGAGTAGAGCTTCTTCATGTCATCGAGTGTCGCCACCGACACCCCGGAATTGCCGGTACGACCGTAAATGTCGGGGCGGGTATCCGGATCCTCGCCGTAGAGCGTCGTGGAATCGAACGCCGTGGACAGGCGCGCCGCGCCGTGCCCCTGTGCCAGGTAGTGGAACCGCCGATTGGTGCGCTCAGGGGCGCCCTCACCCGCGAACATGCGGGTCGGGTCCTCTTCCTCGCGCCGGTACGGATACACCCCGCCGGTGTACGGGAAGGCGCCGGGCAGGTTCTCGGTGCTGATGAAGCGCAGCAGCTCGCCCCAGTCACGCAGCTTCGGAACCGCGATCTTCGGCACCCGCTGGTGCGAGAGCGTCTCGGTATAGTTCTCGCCCGTCACCTCGCGGCCGCGCACAGTGTACGAGTAGGTATCCACGCTCGCCGCCTGAGCGCGCGCAGGCCAGGCCTTGAGCTCGGCGACGCCCTCGGCCCCCACCTCGGCCAGCGCACGGGCGTAGGCCCGGCGCAGATCGGCCCGGGTGGCATCCGCGGTCTCGTGCAGCGCCGCCTCCGGGTACGGCTCGAGCGGCGCCGGCAGCGCCGCATCGCGCAGCACTTCGAGCGCCTGGTAGAGGCCCTGGGCGCGCCGCGCCGCTTCGGCGCGCCGCTCGATGCTCTCACCCTCGGCGCGCCCGTGACGCGCAATCTCGGCCAGGTAGCGCACCCGCGCCCCGGGGATCAGCGGCTCGCGTCCGGCCGCCCCGGCGGATGGCTCGGCCACCACCGCACTCTCCCAGCGCGCCGCACCGATACGCTTCTCATTGAGCGCGGCGCAGAGCGCTGCGAACAGCCGGTTCACTCCGGGATCATTGAAACGGCTGGCGACGGTTGGGAACACCGGCAGATCCGCATCGGCCAGATCCCGCTGCGCGGGATGGTTGCGCCGCCACTGCTTGCGCACGTCGCGCAGACTGTCGGGCGCGCCGCGCTTGTCGCTCTTGTTGAGCACGATCAGGTTGGCGTAGTCGAGCATGTCGATCTTCTCGAGCTGACTGGCCGCGCCATACTCGCTGGTCATCACGTACATCGACAGGTCGACCAGATCGACGATCTCGCTGTCGGCCTGGCCGGTGCCGGCCGTCTCGACCAGGATCAGGTCGAATCCGGCCGCCTGGTACAGCTGGATCACGTCCTTGAGCACCGCCGCGGTCGCCATGTGCTGGCGACGCGTGGCGAGGGAGCGCATGAAAATCGCATCCGAATCCAGGCTATTCATGCGGATGCGGTCCCCGAGCAGCGCCCCGCCGCTGCGCCGGCGGGTCGGGTCCATCGCCACCACGGCGATCCGGCGGTCCGGGAACTCCCGCGTCAGGCGCCCGAGCAGCTCATCGGTGAGGCTGGACTTGCCCGCCCCGCCGCTGCCGGTGATCCCGACCACGGGGACGCGATTCGGGGAGCGCTGCACGGCGCGGCGAATCTGCTCGAGCTGCGGGTCTGCGGGTGCAGCATTCTCGAGCACGGTGATCGCCCGCGCGATCTGCGCCGGCTCGCGCGCCGTGAGCGGCCCGTGCGCGTAGTCCGGCCGGCGCGCTGCGCGCACCCGGCTGAACACGTCATTGATCATGCCGTCGAGTCCGAGCCGACGGCCGTCCTCGGGGGTGTAGATGCGCTCGACGCCGTGACGCTCCAGCGCTTCGATCTCCTGCGGAGCGATGGTGCCCCCGCCACCGACCACCACTCGGATGTGCTCGCAGCCGCGCTCGCGCAGCATGTCGACCATGTAGGCAAAATACTCGTTGTGGCCCCCCTGGTAGGAGCTCACCGCGACCGCATCCGCATCTTCCTGGATCGCCGCGCGGACGATCTCCGCGACGCTGCGGTTGTGCCCGAGGTGCACCACTTCCGCGCCGTGCATCTGCAGCAGGCGGCGAATCATGTTGATGGCCGCATCGTGGCCGTCGAACAGCGAGGCAGCCGAGATGAAGCGCAGCGGTGGATCGAGGCGCGCCGGGACCGGATCCTCGGCACGGGCGGAAGGGACGGCACTCGTGTGCTTCGACGACATGGTTCGCTCGCTGGGCGCTGGGCGGGACGAAAAGTCTTTACGCGCCGGTAGGATAGCTACTCATCAGTATGATACAGCGCCGCCCGGCCGGTCAACGCGTCGGCCGGGTCCGACGCGCACGGACAACCGAGCGCGCGCGGCAACGTCCGGCGCATGGCCGCGGAGCGCGCAGAACGCGCCGCGTGCGGCTATACTCACCGTCTCCGGGCCGCGCCTCGCGACGGGCCCTCCTGAACCGGCATGGCAACCAGTCGACGCAAAACAGCGCCCGGACGAACCGCTCTTGAGACCGGCCCGGCCGGCACCTCCGCCGCCACCGCGCGCAGCTCGCCGTGGCGCGCCAGCGGGGAGCGTGCCCGCGACCGGCAGATCAAGCGCGAGGCGGTCATTCGCGCCGCCGCGCATGCCTTTAATCACAAGGGCTATCACAACACATCGCTCGATGACATCGCCGCGGCGCTGAAGGTCAGCAAGCCGACAGTGTATTACTACGTCTCGAACAAGGAACAGCTCCTGTTCGAGTGCTTCGTGGCCGGGATCGAACCGATCCGTGGCGCGTTCCGCAAGGCGCGCCGGCTGAAGGCGAGCGCGCGGGTGCGGCTGCAGGCGGTACTCGGCCATTACGGCCAGGCGGTGGCCTCAGAGTTCGGCTGGTGCATGGTGCGTGCCGAGGACCAGGACCTCTCCCCGGTGATGAGCGCGCACATCAAGTCACTGAAGTCCGAAATCGATCAGGGTATTCGCCGTCTGCTGCGCGAGGGCGTGCAGGACGGCTCGATTCACCCCTGCGACCCGAAGATGACGGCCTTCGCGCTCGCCGGGGCGCTGAACTGGATCGCACACTGGTATCGTGAAAACCAGTCCATGACCGGCGCGCAGATCGCCGCCACTTTCATCACTATCTTCGAAAACGGGCTGATCCCGCGGGTGAACGCCGAGGCCGCACGGCGCGCAGGCGCCGCCTTGGCCGGGCGCGCGCGGCGCTGAAGGCCCGACAGTCCACAGAGGTTCGTTCATGTCCACAGCCGAAATTGTCATCGCCGCCGCGCAGCGCACACCGCTCGGGGCGTTTCAGGGCGTATTCACCCCCGTCAGTGCCCCGGCGCTCGGTGCCGCCGCCCTCCGAGGTGCCCTCGAGGCCGCGGGCGTCGCGCCCGCCGATGTCGAGGAGGTGATCCTCGGCTGCGTGCTCCCGGCTGGTCTGGGCCAGGCGCCGGCGCGCCAGGCCGCGATTGCGGCGGGTGTACCGCTCGCGACTCCGGCGACGACCCTCAACAAGATGTGCGGCTCGGGGCTGAAGACGGTCATGATGGCTGCCGACCAGATCCGCGCCGGCAGCGCACAGATCGTGCTCGCCGGCGGCTTCGAATCGATGACCCAGGCACCGTACCTGCTGCCGAAGGCGCGCGGCGGCTACCGCATGGGCCACGGCGAGGTGCTCGATCACATGTTCCTCGACGGTCTGCAGAGTCCCTTCGACGGCAAGCTCATGGGTTGCTTCGCGGATGCCACGGCCGCGCGCTACGGGTTCACCCGCGAGCAGCAGGATGCGTTCGCGAGCGAATCGGTACGCCGTGCGCTCGCGGCCGCGAGCGGGGCGTTCGGCGCCGAAATCACGCCGGTGACCGTGAAGACTCGCAAGGGCGAGACGCTGGTGGCGCACGACGAGACCCCCGGCACCTGTGACCTCAAGAAGATTCCGACACTCAAGCCGGCCTTCGGCAAGGACGGAACGGTGACCGCGGCGAGCGCTTCGTCGATCGCCGACGGCGCCGCAGCGGTGCTGGTGATGAGTGCACGGGCCGCCGCGGACCGTGGCGTGCAGCCGCTCGCACGGGTGGTCGCCTACGCGAGTCACGCGCAGGAACCGGAATGGTTCACGACCGCGCCGGTCGGCGCGATCCGCAAGGTGCTCGCGGCCACGGGCTGGCGGGCCGAGGACGTCGATCTGTACGAGATCAACGAGGCATTCGCGGCCGTGACCCTGGCGGCGATACACGATCTGACACTCGACCCTGCACGCGTCAACGTCAACGGCGGCGCCTGCGCCCTGGGCCACCCGCTCGGTGCGACCGGCGCACGTATTCTGACCACGCTGCTGCACGCGCTGCGCGCCCGCAATGGGCAGCGCGGGATCGCCGCGCTGTGCATCGGTGGCGGCGAAGCCGTGGCCGTGGCGGTCGAGCGAGTCGGCTAGACCGACGCATTCACAGACAAGGGGGAATGATGAAGATTCAACATGCGCGCGCCGCCATCACGGGGGGCGCCTCGGGACTCGGACAGGCCACCGCCCGACACCTGATTGCGCAGGGCGCCCGGGTCGCGCTGCTCGATGTGCAGGACGAGGCCGGCCGCGCCGCCGCCGCCGCGCTCGGGCCACAGGCGCACTTCGTGCACTGCGACGTCACCTCCGAGCGAGGCGTCGAGATCGCCATGGGCGAGGCGCAGCAGCGCCTCGAGGGACTGAACCTGCTGGTCAACTGCGCCGGGGTCATCGGCGCCGGCCGCGTCCTCGGCAAGAACGGTCCGATGAGCGGGGAATTCTTCGCCAAGGTCGTGCAGGTCAATCTGATCGGCACCTTCCTCTGCGACAAGGCCGCCGCAGCGCTGATGCAGCACAACACGCCGAGTGAGGATGGCGAGCGCGGCCTGCTGGTGCATACCTCCTCGGTCGCGGCCTTCGAGGGCCAGATCGGCCAGGCCGCCTACGCGGCCACCAAGGCGGCGCTGGCGGGCATGACGTTGCCCATGGCGCGCGAGCTGGCGCGCTTCGGCATCCGCTGCATCGCCATCGCACCCGGCATCTTTCTCACGCCCATGGTGGCGAACATGAGCGCCGAACTGCAGGCCTCCCTCGCCGCGCAGATCCCCTTCCCGCACCGCCTCGGCAAACCGGAGGAGTTCGCGCAGCTGGTCGGCGCAGCGTTCACGATCCCGATGCTCAACGGCGAGACCATCCGTCTCGATGGCGCCGTACGGATGCAGCCGCAATGAACAGCACCGCGATGGCCGAGGTCGAACGTGATGTCATGGAATACGACGTCGCCATCATCGGGGCAGGACCGGCCGGGCTCGCCTGCGCGATCCGCCTGAAGCAGCTCAAACCCGAGCTCAACATCTGTCTGCTCGAGAAGGCCGCAAGCGTCGGCGCCCACGCGCTGTCCGGGGCGGTGATCGAGCCCGGCCCGCTCGATGCGCTGGCGCCGGAGTGGCGCCAGTCGCCGCCCTCGATCTGTGTGCCGGCCACCCGCGATGAGATGCATCTGCTGACGCGCACCGGCAAGGTGCGCCTGCCGCTGCCGGCGCAGCTGCACAATCGCGGCAATTTCATCGTCTCGCTCGGACTGCTCGCCGCCTGGCTGGCGCAGAAGGCGGAGGGTCTGGGCGTGGACATCTTCCCGGGCTTCGCGGCGGCGGCCCCGCTGCTCGGACCCGACGGCACGGTGCTCGGGGTCCGCCTCGGGGATGTGGGCCTGGAAAAAAACGGCGAGCCCGGCGCGAACTACACGCCCGGCGCACAGATCCTCGCCCGCACGACGATCGTAGCCGAGGGGGCGCGCGGGAGCCTCTCGAAGCAGTTGATTCAGCGCTTCGAGCTCGACGCCGGGTGTGCGCCGCAGACTTATGGCCTCGGGCTGAAGGAGCTGTGGCAGCTGCCCGCGGGCCGGGTGCATCCGGGCCTGATTCAGCACAGCGTCGGCTGGCCGCTCGATGCGCGCACCTACGGCGGCAGCTTCATCTACCACCTCAGCGAGAACCGGGTGTATGTCGGCTTCGTCGCCGGACTCGACTACGAGGATCCGCGCTTCTCGCCGTTCGAGGCATTCCAGCAGTTCAAACACCACCCGAGCGTCAAGCCGCTGCTCGAGGGCGGGGAGATCCTCGCCGCCGGCGCGCGCACCATCGCGGCGGGCGGCTGGCAGAGCATCCCGCGTCTGGAGATGCCCGGTGCGATGCTGATCGGCGATGCGGCCGGCGGCGTGAACGTGCCGAAGATCAAGGGCGTGCACCAGGCGATCCGCAGCGGCATGCTCGCCGCAGAGCATCTGGCCGAAACGGGTGCACCGCAGGGCTTCGATGCGCGCTGGCGCGCCTCGGCCGGCGGCCAGGAGCTGCGCGCCGTGCGCAACTTCAAGCCCGGATTCAAGCGCGGCTTGTGGTTCGGCCTGGCCAACGCCGCGCTCGAATCGCTGAGCGGCGGACGCACCCCCTGGACGCTCACGCACCGCACGGCCGATTATCAGCGCCTGCACACGCTCGAGGACTACGCCTCGCCTGAGCGCCACTGGGTCGAGCGCACGCTCCCGCCGCGCGACCGGCTGGCGGCGGTGTTCTTCGCCTCGACCAGTCATGATGAGCATCAGCCGGCGCACCTGAAGGTGCGCGATCCGTCGATCTGCGCCGAGCGGTGCAGCCGCGAGTTCGGCAATCCCTGCCAACGCTTCTGCCCGGCCAATGTCTACGAGATGGTCGAGGATGCCGGCGGGCGGCGGCTGCAGATCAATGCGGCCAACTGCGTGCACTGCAAGGCCTGTGACATCAAGGATCCGTACGCCATCATCGATTGGACGCCTCCGGAGGGCGGCTCCGGACCCAACTATCAGTCTCTGTAGCACCCATGGATCCGATCTGGACTCCCTCCCCGCAGCGGGTCGCTGCTGCGAACGTGACGCGCTTCATCGCGCGGGTAAACGCGCGGCGCGGCCTCGCGCTCGAGGGCTTTGCGCAACTCTACGCCTGGTCGGTGAATGAGCCCGGCGCGTTCTGGAGCGAGCTGGCGAACTTCGCCGACGTGCGCGCCGAGTGGGGCGAGGGTCCGGCGATCGAGCACCCCGAGCGAATGCCCGGCGCGCGGTTTTTCCCCGCAGCCCGCCTGAACTTCGCCGAGAACCTGCTGCGCTACCGCGACGAGCACGTCGCGATCACGTTCAGCAACGAGCGCGGCAGCGAACAACGCCTGACCTACCGCCAGCTCGCCGAGGAGGTCGCGCGCATCGCCGCGGGACTGCGCGATGCGGGCGTCGCTCCGGGTGATCGGGTTGCCGGCTACCTGCCGAACCTGCCCCAGACGCTCATCGCAATGCTCGCCACCGCGAGCCTCGGGGCGATCTGGTCGTCCTGCTCACCGGACTTCGGCGTGCACGGCCTGCTCGATCGGTTCGGGCAGATCGCCCCGAAGGTGCTGTTCACGGCCGACGGATATTTCTACACGGGCAAGACCCTCGACTCGCTCGGTCCGATCGGGGAGGCCGCCCGGCAGCTGCCGAGCCTCGAGCGCCTGATCGTCATCCCGTACGTCAACAGTGCACCGATACTCGAGCGGCTCGGAGACGCCGCCGCGCGCAGCACGCTCTGGGAGCACTTCGGCACGCGCGGCGCACCGCTGCGCTTCCCGCCGCTGCCGTTCAATCATCCGCTCTACATCCTGTTTTCCTCCGGCACCACCGGAGTGCCGAAGTGCATCGTGCACGGCGCCGGCGGGACGCTCCTGCAGCACCAGAAGGAGCACCTGCTGCACGTCGACCTGCAGCGCGCCGACCGGATCTTCTACTACACCACCTGCGGGTGGATGATGTGGAACTGGCTGGCGAGCGCGCTCGCCACCGGGGCGACGCTCATCCTCTACGACGGCAACCCCTTTCATCCCGACCCCGGGGTGCTCTGGCGCCTGGCCGAGCGCGAACGCATCACGGTGTTCGGCACCAGCGCCAAATACCTCTCGGCTCTGGAGAAAAACGGCTATACCCCGGCTCGCGAAGTCGATCTCGGCGCATTGCGCTCGATCCTCTCGACCGGCTCCCCGCTGCTGCCGGAGGGCTTCGAGTTCGTCTACCGCGCCATCAAGTCCGACCTTCAGCTCGCCTCGATCTCCGGCGGCACCGACATCGTCTCGTGCTTCGCCCTCGGCTGCCCGACCCTGCCGGTGTACCGCGGCGAGTTGCAGTGCCGCGGCCTCGGCCTGCGCGTGGAGATCTTCGATCCGGCCGGACGACCCGTGCGCGCCGAGCGCGGCGAATTGGTCTGCACCGCCCCCTTTCCGTCCATGCCGGTCGCGTTCTGGAACGACCCCGAGGGAATGAAGTACCGGGCCGCCTACTTCGAGCGCTTTCCCGGCGTGTGGCACCACGGCGATTTCGCCGAACTGACCGCGCACGACGGTATCGTCATCTACGGCCGCTCCGATGCCGTGCTCAACCCGGGCGGTGTACGCATCGGCACCGCCGAGATCTACTCCGCCGTCGAGAGTCTGCCGGAGATCACCGAGGCCATCGCCGTCGGCCAGGACTGGCAGGGCGACGTGCGCGTGATCCTCTTTGTGCGTCTGCAGGACGGCATCGACCTCGACAAGTCCCTCAAAGACCGTATCCGCACCGCCATCCGCACCAGCACTACGCCGCGGCACGTGCCCGCCAAGATCATCGCCGTCCCCGACATCCCCAGAACCCGCTCCGGCAAGCTGACTGAGCTCGCCGTACGCGACGTCATCCACGGCCGACCGGTGCTCAACGTCGAGGCACTCGCCAACCCCGAGGCGCTCGAGCACTTCCGCGCCCTGCCCGAACTCGGCGGCTGAGGGCGCAGAGCGCATGGACCAGTCGGCTGCGCCGACGCTGCGCGAGCTGTACACGCAGCAACTGAGCACCCGCGGCTACCGGCCGGACCCGGCACAGCTCGCCGTGCTGGCGCGTCTGGAGCACCTGCGCGCGCGGCTGATCGCCGCGCGCGCACCACAGGAATCGGTCGCACGGCGCGTGCTGCGACGTCTCACGCACCGCCCCGCCGCCACGCCCCGTGGCCTCTACCTGTGGGGGCCGGTCGGTCGCGGCAAGACCTGGCTGATGGATCTGTTCTTTCAGAGCCTGCCGTTTCCCGATCGGCGCCGCCGACACTTCCACCGCTTCATGCACGAGGTGCACCTGGAGCTCAAGCGCCTCGGCGAGCACGCCTCGCCGCTCGAGGTGCTGGCCGAGCGAATTGCGGCCGACACACGCGTGTTGTGTTTCGATGAGCTGTTCGTGAGCGACATCGCCGATGCGATGATCCTCGGCGGGCTGTTCGAAGGCCTGTTCAAGCGCGGCGTCACGCTGGTGGCCACCTCCAACAGTCCCCCGGCGCAGCTGTACCGTGACGGACTGCAGCGCCAGCGCTTCCTGCCGGCCATCGCTCTCCTGGAGCGGCACACGGAAGTCGTTTCGGTCGATGGCGGCAGCGACTACCGGCTGCGCCGACTCACGCAGGCGGGCACCTATCTGCCGAGCGGCGCGGCGGGCACCGACGCACGGCTCGGTGCGCTGTTCGAGGAACTCGCCCAACAGACCGAATGGACCGACGCGCCGCTCGAGATCAACGAGCGCCCCATCCCGGTGGTGCGCCAAAGCGACGGCGCGGTGTGGTTCGACTTCGAGGCGCTGTGCGCCGGCCCGCGCAGTCCCGAGGACTACATCGAAATCGCGCGGCTGTATCCGGCCGTGCTCCTCGAGCAGGTGCCCCGGCTCGAGGAGAGCCGTCACGATGAAACGCGACGTTTCATCGCACTGGTCGATGAGCTCTACGACCACAACGTCAAGCTCGTGGTCTCGGCCGCCGCCGCTCCTGACGCGCTGTACCACGGCGAGCGGTTGCGCTTTGAATTCCAGCGCACCGCGAGCCGCCTGATCGAGATGCAGAGCGCGCAATATCTGCAGCGCGCCCACCTGCCGTGACGCACCGCTGCGGCAGCTACCTATAGCCCGCGGCGCGGGCCATGACAGACTCCAACACGCCAGCTGCGCACCGTCACGCGCGACGCGTGCGGGGAGATACCGCGTGCTCAATCTGCACAACCGCCGCCTCGGCATCGTCGGTCTCGGCTACGTCGGCCTGCCGCTCGCGACGGAATTCGGCAAGCACTTCCCGACCGTCGGGTTCGATGTCAAGGCGCGCCGCGTCGCAGAGCTGCGCGCTGGACGGGACGACACCCTGGAGGTGAGCGAACAGGAACTCGCCCTCGCAAAACATCTGACCTTCACGACGCAGCTGAACGACCTGCGCCGCTGCCGCGTTTACATCGTGGCGGTGCCCACGCCGATCGACATGTACAAGCGGCCCGACCTGAGCGCACTCAACGCCGCCACGACCAGTGTCGGCTCCATCCTGAAACGCGGCGACGTGGTCATCTACGAGTCGACGGTCTACCCCGGTTGCACCGAGGAGATCTGCGTACCTCTGCTCGAGCGGACCTCCGGGCTGACCTTCAACCGCGACTTCTTCGTCGGCTACAGCCCCGAGCGCATCAACCCCGGCGACAAGGAACATCGCCTCGCCACGGTGCGCAAGATCACCTCCGGGTCGACGCCGGCGACCGCCGCGTTCGTCGATGCGATGTATCGAACCATCGTGGCAGCCGGCACGCATCTGGCCTCGAGCATCAAGGTCGCCGAGGCCGCCAAGGTGATCGAGAATACCCAGCGCGACGTGAATATCGCGCTGATCAACGAGCTGGCGCTGATTTTCTCGCGACTCGGGATCGACACCGAGGAGGTTCTGCAGGCGGCCGGCTCGAAGTGGAATTTTCTGCCGTTCCGGCCGGGTCTGGTCGGCGGGCACTGCATCGGTGTCGACCCCTACTACCTCACCCATAAGGCGCAGGAGCTCGGTTACCACCCAGAGATGATCCTCGCCGGCCGGCGCCTGAACGACCACATGCCGATCTACATCGCGGCCGAGATCGTCAAACTGATGAACCGCAAACGGATTCCCGCCAAGGGCGCGCGGGTCCTGATCCTCGGGGTGACCTTCAAGGAGAACTGCCCCGACATTCGCAACTCCAAAGCCGTCGATGTGGCGCACGAGCTCGCCAAGTACGGCGCCGAGGTGGAAGTCTACGATCCCTGGGCAAACCGGCGGGAGTGCTGGAGCGAGTACCGGTTGCGCCTGCTGCATGATCTGCCCCGTCACCGCTACGATGCCGCGGTCGTCGCCGTCGCGCACGACCAGTTCCGCTCACTCGGTGCGGACGCCGTCCACCGGCTGTGCCGCAAGACGCACGTCGTGTACGACATCAAGCACATCTTTCCGACCACCCGCGTCGATGCGAGCTTGTAAGACATGTCGCCTCAGCGCGTCAGCCAGCCGCGCGAGCGCACCGTGACCACTGCATAGGGAAAGATCCAAAAGAGCGCGAACGAGTAGAAATAGGCATAAAGGACGCCGTAGAGGAAATCGAGCGACCGTTCCGAGCGCAGATAGTAGAGCATGTTGAACAGCGAGATCGCGCCCATCACGATGAGCATCGACCCGGCAATCGTCGGATCCTGCTTAAGCACCACCGGCATCACGATCAGCCCGGAGAGCGAGATTGGGTAGCTCACGTTGGTGATGAATCGATCGAACGCAGCCAGGATGCGCGTCGGCCAGGGTCGCTTCCACACGATGCGCGCGAAGCGCAGTTCCTCGCGCACATACGAACGATCCCAGCGCAGAAACATCTTGCAGAGATTCTCGAAGGCGTGCGGCACGACCGTGTGCACCACGGCAGTGCGCTGATACAGCGCATCGTACCCGCTGTCGAGCAGATAGTTAGTCAGTGCGCGGTCCTCGCCGAACGTGCAGTGGGTTCCGAGGAAGCGCTGCGCGCGCCAGCGCGCGAGCACGCCGCGCACCGCATCGGTCCTGAGCGCGGTGAGCGCTCCCGGACAGCAATAGACATTGCGAAAGACCGATTCGGCAGCCCGCTGAATGTCGAACGAGAGGATGAACCGCACGTGCAGCATGCGGGGAATGATGCCGCGCAAGCGGTTGTACACCATTACCTTGCCGGCCACGGCCCCGACGCGCGCATCGCGGAACGGTCCTGCGATCGCAAGGAGCGCGCCACGCTCGATGACGCTGTCGGAGTCGATGGTCACCAGGACCTCCCCGCGCGCTCGCTCGAACCCGAGTGCGAGCGCCTCGCGCTTGCCCTGGTTGCGTCCCTGGCGCAGCGCGGTGACCCGCCCGGGATAGCGTTCGGCGGCGCGCCTCACGTAGGTCCAGGTATCGTCCGTGCTGCCGTCGTCGATGACCAGGATCTGCAGCCGTTCACGCGGATAATCGGCGCTCACGACCGATTCGATCGACTGCAGCACCATCGCGCCCTCATTGTACGCTGGGATGATCACCGTCAGCGTCGGCGCGCCGTCGAGCGTGGCGGGGGGCTCGGGCCGATACGCCACCCACAGCACCGTGCGCACGACCACCAGCGCAAAGCCCAGTGCGACCCAGGCCACCGACAGATAGGCGATTGGTTCGACTGTGTGGCGGACGGCGACCGCCGCCAGCACGCGCGGAGTGATGTCTCCGAACTGGTACAGCGCAATCATGAACAGACCGGCGCAGATCAGCCCGTACACGCTGTACACCCAGACCTTGCTGGGTTCCCGGCCTGCAGCGGCGTGGCGTCCGTGCAGAGCGGCGGTCGCGTCCAGGTGAGTCATAGGCGATGTTCCGCGTGCGAGGAGTGGACCGTCGGGCCGCGGGGCGTCACCAAGAGGGCCGGCCCCCTGCGGGCTTCGCCATAGGATGTTCGCCGGACGGCAAAAATCCATTACCAACTCTACGTATGCGGCCGCCGGCTCGCCCGGATCCTACTCCGGCTGCGCTCGTGCCTCGGCTCGCGCCTGCTCGAGCTGCTCGGTCAGGCGCCGCTCCGACACCGGCACCGCCGTGCGCAGCTCCTGTGCGAACAACGACACGCGCAGCTCCTCGATCATCCACCGCAACCGCTCGAGTTGCGGTCGTTGGGCGTCCTCGGGCTGAGCGGCACGCAACGCCTGCCAGGCGGCTACGAACGGCGCGATGCGCGCGGTGAGCTGCGCATCCCGGCGCGCATCGGCGGGCAGCCGCGCCACGCGCCGCGCGGCGGCCTTCAGGTAGCGCGGCAGGTGGCCGAACCAGGGATCGGGCGTCGCCGTGATGAACTGCGGCGCCAGCAGCTGCGCGAGCTGCGCATCAAGATCCGCCGCCGCCTCGCGCGCGCTGCTACGCAATCCGCTGAGCGCCGCGCGCACCTGACGCGCCTCGATACACACGGTGCGCAGCGTGGCGATGATGCGCTCACCGGTCGTCTCGAGCTGCGAGCGCCGGCGCTGCAGCGTCTGCTCGAACGCCTCGCGCGTGCGCGGCAGGGGCGCATCCTGGGGTGCAAAACAATCGGCGAAGATACGCTGCACGGCCAGATCGGCCAGCGGTCCGGGCAGCCCGAGCGCGGCGCTCGCGAGAATCAGTTCGCGCTCCTCGGTGAGCCGTTTGCCCCAGAACCGCGCCTGCTGCCCCAGGGCAAGCAGCGCCAGGCGAGTCACCGCGCCGCGCAGCAGCGCATGCGCACCGGTGGCATCGCGGGCTTCGGCGAGCGCCACGGCCTGGCCCAGATCGCGCAGCGTCGGGTAGACCACCAGCTGCAGTCCATTGCGCTCGATCGCACGGGTTTCGGGCACCTCGCCGAAGTCCCACTGCCGGTGCGTGCTCTGCGCATCCGTGGCGCCGAACGCCGGCAAAGACCCACGGGCGCGCAGCGCCCGCTTCAGCCCCGCAAGGTCCCGACCCTCGGCGAGCACCGCGTCGTTCGCATCGACGACGCGGATGTTCAGGCGCAGGTGCGGCGGCAGCGGCAACTGCGCGAGCTCGGCCGCCGTGAGCGCGCTGGCCGTGCGCCGTGCAATCCACGGTGCGAGCGCGCCGTAGAACCCGGGCCAGGCATCGACGTCATCCGTCTCGGTCACTGCCAGTTCTTCGAGCGCCTGACGGGCGTGCTCCGGGACGGGCACCAGCTGTTTGCGTTGGCTCTTCGGCAGCTCGCGCAGCAGCGTGACCACCTTCTCCAGACGCCAGCCCGGGACCAGCCAGGCCAGACGATCGGCATCCAGGCGCTCGAGCAGCACATCGGGTACGAGCAAGGTGAGCCCGTCATCGGCCTCACCGGGCTCGAAGCGGTACAGGAGCGCCAGGCGGTTGCCGCCGACGCGCAGCGCATCGGGAAAGCGCCGCGCGTCGATCTCCTCCGGTGTGCGCAGCATCAGGCCGGCGCGCGACATGGTGAGCCGCTGCGGCTCGCGCGGCTGCAGGTGACGCCACCAGCGCGTGAAGCTCGCCATCGAATTGATCTCGGGCGGGATGCGCTCGCGGTAGAACTCGACCTGCTGCTCCTCGGCGGCCACGATGTCGCGGCGACGGATTTTCGCCTCGAGTCGCTCGAGCTCGGCGCGCACCGCGCGGTTGGCCGCCAGGAACGGTGCATTCGCGAGCGTCCGGGGCGGGCCGTCTTCGGGATCGAGGAGTGCCGCGCGGATGAAGATGTCGCGCGCCTCCCGAGGCGCGACGCGTCCGTAGTCGACTCGGCGCCGGTTCGCCAATTGCAGCCCGTAGAGCGTCACGGTCTCGAACGCCCCGACGATCCCGCGCCGCTCGACCCAGTGCGGCTCGCTGTAGCTGCGCTTCAGCAGATGCGTGGCCGAGTGCTCGATCCAGGCCGGCTCGACGGCCGCCACCATCCGGGCGTAGAGGCGCGTCGTCTCGAGCAGACTCGCCGCGACGATCCACTTCGGCGGCCGGGCGGCGAGTGGCGTACCGCGCGCGATGACGAAGCGAATACCGCGCGGCCCATCGTACTCACGCCGCTCGTTCAGCGTGCCGATCGAGCCGAGAAAGCCGGTGAGGATCCCCTGGTGAAGCTCGACGTAGGCTGCCGCGACCAGATTGGTGCGCAGGCCGAGTTCGCGCGCGCTGCGCGCGAGCTGGTGATGCAGCTCCTGCCACTCGCGCATGCGCAGGAAGGACAGGAAGTGCTCCCGGCACCACTTGCGCAGCTGGCTGCCGGTGCGCTGTCCACTCTGCTCACCGTAGGCGCGCCACAGGTTCAGTACGGTGAGGAAGTCCGAGCGGGCGTCGGCGAACAGAGCATGCTTCTCTGCGGCCTGTTGCTGCTGGTCCGCCGGCCGTTCACGCGGGTCCTGCGTCTCGAGGAATGCAGCGATGATCAGCATCTCGGCGAGACAGCCGAGCTGCGCGGCTGCGAGCAGCATCCGCCCGAGTCGCGGATCGAGCGGCAGGGCGGCGATCTGGTGCCCGAGCGCCGTCACGCGCCCGGCGTCCATCGCCTGCAGCTCCTCCAGCAGCCGCACGCCGTCGCTGATCAGTCGTCCCTCGGGCGGATCGAGAAACGGGAAGTCTTGCGGCTCGCCGAGCTCCAGGCTCGCCATGCGCAGGATCACGCTGGCGAGGTTGGTGCGCAGCACCTCCGGGGCCGTGTACGGTTCGCGGGCGGCAAAGTCCTCCTCGGCATACAGGCGGATGCACACGCCCGGTGCCTCGCGGCCACAGCGACCCTTGCGTTGCTCGGCACTCGCCTGCGAGACCGGCTCGACGTGCAGGCGTTGCACTTTGGCGCGTGCGCTGTAGCGGCTGATGCGTGCCAGTCCCGAGTCGATGACGTGGCGGATGCCGGGCACGGTGAGGGAGGTTTCCGCGACGTTGGTGGCGAGGATCACCCGTCGCCCGGTGTGCCCCTGGAAGATGCGCGCCTGCTCACCCGCCGAGAGGCGCGCGTAGAGCGGCAGGACCTCGGTATGGCGCAGCTCGGCGCGGGCCAGCGCCTCGGCCGCCTCGCGGATGTGCTTCTCCCCGGGGAGAAAGACCAGCGTGTCGGCCTCTGGACCGGCCGAGGCGAGTTCGCGCACCGCCGCCACCACCCCTTCGGGCAGCGACAGCTCCGCAGCGTCCTCGTCCTCGGCCGCGAGCGGCCGGTAGCGGACCTCGACCGGATAGCTCCGTCCGGACACCTCGATCACCGGCGCGGCGCCGAAGAACGCCGCAATGCGCTCTGGCTCGATCGTCGCGGAGGTTACGATGAGCCGCAGGTCGGATCGGCGCGCCAGCAGCTGGCGCAGCACACCGAGCAGCAGGTCGATGTTCAGACTGCGCTCGTGCGCCTCGTCGATGATCAGCGTGTCGTAGCGGCGCAGCGCACGGTCGCTCTCGAGTTCCTTCAGCAGGATGCCGTCGGTCATGAGCTTGACACGGCACTCGGGCCCGGTGCGGTCGGTGAAGCGCACCTGGTAACCGACCGCCCCGCCGACCGTGGTCCCGAGCTCCTCGGCAAGACGGGTCGACAAGGCGCGTGCGGCGATCCGCCGCGGCTGAGTGTGGCCGATCAGACCGGCGACACCCCGGCCGGCCTCGAGGCAGAATTTGGGCAACTGCGTGGACTTGCCTGAGCCGGTCGCCCCGCAGACCACGATCACCGGGTGGCGTTCGAGCGCCTGGATGATCTGTTCGCGGTGCGCCGTGATCGGCAGAGCCGCATCGTATTCGAGCCGCAGCGGCGCGGCGCTCGCGCGCGCCCTGGCGCCGCGGTGAACGGTTTCCATCCGCTCAAGTGTAATGCACTGCCGCCGCGGCGGCGGACGGCGCGGGCTAGATCACCCCGCGGCGCAGCTGGTCGAGCTCGATCGACTCGAACAGGGCACGGAAATTGCCCTCGCCGAAGCCTTCGTTGCCCTTGCGCTGGATGATCTCGAAGAAAATCGGCCCGATCACGTTGGCGGTGAAGATCTGCAGCAGCAGCCCCTCGCCGCCCTGCGGGTTGCCGTCGATCAGGATGCGCCGCCGGCGCAGCTCCTCGAGCGGCTCGCCGTGCCCGGGCACTCGCGCCTCGATCCCCTCGTAGTAGGTCTCGGGGGAGTCCTGGAACTGTATCCCGTGGCCGCGCAGCACATCGACCGTACGGTAGATGTCCTCGGTGGCAAGCGCGATGTGCTGAATGCCCTCGCCGTGGTATTCGCGCAGGTACTCCTCGATCTGGCTCTTGTCGTCCTGCGATTCGTTGATCGGAATGCGGATTTTGCCGCACGGGCTGGTCATGGCGCGCGAGAACAGTCCGGTGTGCTTGCCCTCGATGTCGAAGTAGCGGATCTCGCGGAAATTAAACAGTTTCTCGTAAAAGCCCGCCCAGCGGTCCATGTTGCCGCGGCGTACGTTGTGGGTCAGATGATCGATGAGGGTCAGGCCCGCTTCACTCGCACCCGGCGCCGGCGCCACGGCACGGAAATCGACGTCGTAGATCGAGCGCTCGCCGTAACGGTCGACCAGATAGATCAGCGAGCCGCCGATGCCCTCGATGCACGGGATGTTCAGCTCCATCGGACCGGCGAGCTGCGGGCCGGGCTTGGCGCCGAGCTCGAGCGCGCGCCGGTAGGCGTACGCGGCGTCCGTGACGCGAAACCCCATCGCGCAGGCCGACGGGCCGTGGTCGCGCGCGAACTGCTGCGCGAAGGAGTTCGGCTCGGCGTTGATGATGAAATTGATGCCGCCCTGTCCGTGCAGCGTCACGTTCTTCGAGCGGTGCTGGGCCCGGACCGGAAATCCCATCCGTTCGAACAGGTCGCGCAGCAGCTGCGGATTCGGCGCGGTGTACTCGACGAACTCGAAGCCGTCGGTACCCATGGGATTGTCGCGATTCGGGCTCATCGGTAACTCCCTCGAGGCCGCACGCTGCGCGGCGTGCCATTTCGTTGCGGACGCAACTATTATACTCTGGCCGCTTCTTCGTGGACAGACGTATATAATCGCGCCCCACCATGCATGCCACATCCTCCGCCGGCGACAGCCGGCACCTGCGCAGCATCCCCCCCGCGCGTCTCGCGCTGATCGACCGCATCGCCCGCATCCGCCTGCCTCGCGGCCCGGACGCTGCGGCGGTGAGCGTGTCGGCCGACTTCCTGCGGACCTACTACCGAGGAGTAGGCGAGGAAGATCTGGCGGCGCGCACGCCCCAGGCGCTGGCGCACGCGGCGCGCGCTCACCTCGAACTCGCTCGGCGCCGCGCGCCGGGACAGTCCGTGGTGCGGGTGTTCAATCCCGACCCCGAGCGCGACGGCTTCGAGTCGCCGCACACGGTGGTGCAGATCGTCACCGACGACCGGCCGTTCCTGATCGATTCGCTCGGGCTCGCCTTCAGCCGGGCCGGCCTCGCCGTACACGTGATCGTGCACCCGGTCCTCGAGGTGCGTCGCGACGGCCGCGGGCGCCTCAGCGGATTCGGCGGCGACGGGGCCCGCGCTGCGCGGACTGAATCCTGGGAAATGTACGAAATCGACCGGCGCACGGATGCCGGGACGCTCGAACAGTTGCGCCAGGAACTCGAACGCACGCTCCAAGAGGTCGGCGCAGCCGTCGATGACTGGGAGCCGATGCGTGAGCGGGCGCACGCAATCGTCACCGAACTGAAGAGTAGCCCGCCGGCGCTGCCGAGCGAGGAGATCACCGAGGCGTGCCAGCTGCTGCAGTGGATGGAGGAGCGGCATTTCGTGTTCCTCGGCTACCGCCAGTATCGGCTCGAGCGCGGCACCCGTCAGGACTCGCTGAAGGGGCTGGCGCGCACCGGGCTCGGCATCCTGCGCACGCACGATGCGAACGAGCGACCCTCGGTCACGGCCCTCAAGGGCGAGATCCGCGAGCGGGCCCGCGAGCGCGAGCTGCTCGTGCTCACCAAGGCGAACTCAGTCTCCCGGATCCACCGCGCCGAGTATCTCGATTACGTCGGGATCAAGACCTTCAACGCCCGCGGCGAGGTCACCGGCGAGCACCGCTTCCTCGGGCTGTGGACGTCCACGGCCTACCACCGCAGTCCGCGTGATATCCCGGTGCTGCGCCTGAAGGTGGCGCGCGTCATCCAGTACTTCGGCCTCGATCCGCAGAGCCACGACGGCAAGGCGGTGCTGAACGTGCTCGAGACGTATCCACGCGATGAGCTGTTTCAGGCAAACACGCGCGATCTGGTGCGCATCTGCCGCGGCGTGGTCAATCTGTACGAGCGGCGCACGGTGCGCCTGCTCTCGCGACGCGATCCCTACCACCGGTTCTTCTCTTGCCTGGTGTACGTCCCGCGCGATCGCTACAACACCGATGTGCGTCAACACATCGAGCGCATCGTGCTCAGCGGCTTCGGCGGTCATTCCGTCGAGAGCCAGGTGCAGATCTCCAGCTCGAGCCACGCTCGCGTGCATGTGGTGGTACGGACCACTCCCGGGGAGCATCTGAAGATCGACGTCGCAGCAATCGAGCGGCAGATCGCCGATGCGACGCTCTCCTGGAGCGATCATCTGCACGAGGTGCTGGTCGCGCGCCGGGGCGAAGCCGACGGCCTCGCCCTCACCGAGCGCTACCGCCACGTCTTCCCGCTGGCCTACGAGGAAGATGTACCGGCGGCCGATGCCCTCGGGGACATCGCCGAGCTCGAGCAGCTGCGCAGCGCGCCGCACGAACGGCGGATCAGCCTGCACCGCGCCGCGCAGCAGAGCGCGAGCGCCCTGCACCTGAAGATCGTCAAACTCGGTGCGCCGGTGTCGATCTCCGACCTGCTGCCGATGCTCGAGAACTACGGCCTGCGCGTCATCGCCGAGCGGCCCTACGAGCTCGCATGGCCCGAGGGTGGCATCGCCTGGATCCAGGACTTCGAACTGGAGAACCGCGAGGGCAGCCCGATCGACCTGGCGCGCATCACCGAGCGCTTCAGGGAAGCCCTGGCGGCCGGCTGGGACGGCACGGCGGAGAACGACGGCTTCAACCGGCTGCTGTTCTGCGCCGAACTCTCGGCACGCCAGATCCTGGTGCTGCGCGCCTACTGCCGCTATCTGCTGCAGACCGGCGTGCCGTTCAGCCAGGCCTACATGGAACGTACGCTCGCGGCCAACCCCGTCATCGCCGCGGCGATCGTGCAGCTGTTCGAGGCCCGCTTCGACCCTGCCAGGCCACAACACGGCCGAGCCGCCGAGCGCGCCGCCGAGCGGATCGTGGCGCGCATCCGCAGCGGGCTCGACGGGGTGAGCAGTCTCGATGAAGACCGCATTCTACGCGCCTACCTGACGCTGGTGCAGGCGACGCTGCGAACCAACTTCTACCGGCGTGATCGCAACGGCGCACCGCTCCCGTACCTGTCGTTCAAGTTCGACCCGGCGGCGATCCCGGACCTGCCGCTGCCGCGTCCGAAGTACGAGATCTTCGTCTACAGCCCGCGCGTCGAAGGGGTGCACCTGCGCATGGGCGATGTGGCGCGTGGCGGCATCCGCTGGTCGGACCGGCGCGAGGACTTCCGCACCGAGGTTCTGGGCCTGATGAAGGCGCAGAACGTCAAGAACACACTGATCGTGCCGGTCGGGGCCAAGGGCGGGTTCGTACCGAAGAGCCTGCCGCAGGGCAGCCGCGAGGAGGTGCAGGCCGAGGTGATCGCCTGCTACCGTACGTTCATTCAGGGACTGCTCGATCTGACTGACAACATCGTGGCGGGCAAGATCGTGCCGCCGCCGAACGTGGTGCGGCGCGACGGCGATGACCCGTACCTGGTGGTCGCCGCCGACAAGGGCACCGCAACGTTCTCCGACACGGCCAACGGCATTGCCGCAGAGTACGGCTTCTGGTTGGGCGATGCGTTCGCCTCCGGCGGCTCCGCCGGCTACGATCACAAGGGGCTCGGCATCACGGCGCGCGGCGCCTGGGAGTGCGTCAAGCGCCACTTCCGCGAGACCGGCCTCGACATCCAGAAAACGGAATTTACGGTCGCCGGCATCGGCGACATGTCAGGCGATGTGTTCGGCAACGGCATGCTGCTCTCGAAGCACACGTTGCTGCTGGCGGCGTTCGATCACCGCCACATCTTCCTCGATCCGAAGCCCGACGCCGCCAGCAGCCTCGCCGAGCGGCAGCGGATGTTCGCCCTGCCGCGCTCGAGCTGGGACGACTACGATCGCAAGTGCATCTCCGCCGGCGGCGGCGTCTTCCCGCGCAGCGCAAAGTCGATTGCACTCTCGGCGCAGGCCCGCACGATGCTCGGACTGGAGAGCGCCACGGCGACCCCGATCGAGGTCATCCGCGCGATCCTGAAGATGCCGGTCGATCTGCTTTGGAACGGCGGTATCGGCACCTACGTCAAGTCAAGCCGTGAGTCGAACGCCGAGGTCGGTGATCGCGCCAACGACGCGCTGCGCGTCAACGGTTGCGAACTGCGCGCCAAGGTCATTGGCGAAGGCGGCAACCTCGGCTGCACGCAGCGTGGGCGCATCGAGTACGCGCGCGCCGGCGGACGGATCAACACGGACTTCATCGACAATTCCGCCGGTGTGAACACCTCGGACGTCGAGGTGAACCTGAAGATCCTGCTGAGCCCGCTGGTGCACGCCGGCAAGCTCTCCCTCGCCGAACGCAACCGGCTGCTGGTGCGCATGTCGAGCGAAGTGTGCGCACTGGTGCTGCGCAACAACTACCTGCAGAGCGAGGCCATCAGCACGCTCGAGCTGCAGGCCAAGGCGCGCCTGAGCGAGTACCAGCACCTGATCCGCCTGCTCGAGCGCTCCGGCGGCCTGAACCGCGCGCTCGAGTTCCTGCCGAATGACGAGGAGATCGGCGAGCGCCGCAAGAGCGGCGCCGGGCTCACCCGCCCGGAGTTGGCGATCCTGCTGTCGTACAGCAAGATCTGGCTCAACAACCATCTGCTCGACTCGGACGTGCCGGAAGATCCGTACCTCGCCACGGAGCTCGAGCGGTACTTCCCCACCGCCGTGCGCAAGCGCTTCGCACCCGCCATCGAGCGGCACCGGTTGCGCCGCGAGATCATCGCCACGGCCACCACGAACAGTCTCATCAACCGCATGGGGCCGACGTTCGTGCTGCGCGCCCAGGAAGACACCGGCGCCGAGCCGGCGCAGATCGCACGTGCCTTCTCCGCGGCACGCGAGATCTTCCAGGTCCGCGACCTCTGGGAAGACATCGAGGCGCTCGACAACCGTGCTCCGGCCAAGATCCAGTACGCGGCGATGTTCGAGACCAGTCGCCTGCTGCGCCACGCGACCTATTGGCTGCTCGCCCGCCGACCGGGACTGAAGGTCGACGCCGCGGTCGGTGAATTTCGCGCCGGCGTGAACGACATCAGTGCGCAACTTCAGGCGCTGCTGTGCGGCTCGTGGCGCGAGCATTTCGACAGCGCCCACCAGCAGCTCACCGAGTCCGGATTGCCCGGGAGCGTCGCGGCGCGCGTGGCGAGCCTCGAGGCACACAATGCCTCGCTCGACATCGTGGAGATCGCCGCCACGCACCGCACACCCGTCGCGGAGGCGGCGCGCGTGTACTTCGAAGTGGGCGCACGCACCGGTCTTGACTGGCTGCGTGGACAGATCAACCAGCTCTCGGTCGAGGGACCCTGGCAGGCCACCGCGCGCACCGGTGTGCGCGATGCGGCCATGCGCATCCATCGGGCGCTCGCCGAGCGCGTGCTCGACGGGGCGCGCCGCGGGACGGCCGCGGAGCGAGTCAGCGCCTGGCAGGCGGCGGAGGAGCGCAAGCTCGCCCACTGGCAGCGCACGCTGGCGGAGATGCGCGCGGCCGGGACGGCCGACTTTGCCACGATCACGGTGGGCGTCGAATCGCTGCGCAAGCTCGCCGAGTAGCCGCGCCCGGCGGGTGCTCGGCTATACTGAGTGACCCGCACCGATTCTCATGCCGCAGCCGGACGCCGGCTGCGGCATGAGGTGCCCGCCCACGCAGCAGAGGTTCCCGCATGCCCGGAAAGCTGATCCTCGTCCGCCACGGACAGAGCCTGTGGAATCTGGACAATCTCTTCACCGGCTGGACGGACATCGATCTGGCGCCAGCGGGCCGTGCAGAGGCTGAACAAGCCGGCCGCCAGCTGCTCGAGGAGAAGATCACGGTGGACGTGGCCTTTACCTCGGTGCTCAAGCGGGCCATCCGCACGCTGTGGATCATGCTCGATGAGATGGATCGGATGTGGATCCCGGTCGAGCGTTCCTGGCGGCTCAATGAGCGTCACTACGGCGCGCTGCAGGGTCTGGACAAGGCCCAGACGGTCGAGCGCCACGGCGAAGCACAGGTGAAGATCTGGCGGCGCAGCTACGACGTGCCACCGCCGCCGCTGAGCAGCGACGATCCGCGCCACCCACGCTTCGATGCCCGCTATGCCGGGGTGCCGGCGGGCGAGATCCCCTCGGCGGAATCGTTGAAGGACACGCTCGAGCGCGTCTTGCCCCTGTGGAACGCCCGCATCGCCCCGGAGCTGCGGGCCGGCCGCAACGTGCTGGTCGCCGCGCACGGCAACAGCCTGCGTGCCATGGTCAAAATGCTCGATCAGATGTCGGAAGAGGCCATCGTCGAGCTGAACATCCCGACCGGTGTGCCGCTCGCCTACGAGCTCGACGCGCAGCTGAAGCCGTTGAGCCGCCGCTACCTGGGCGACCCGGCCGCGATCGCAGCGGCCGCCGAAGCCGTCAAACGCCAGACCGAGCGGAAGAAATGATCGGTCCGGCCACGCGGGCCGCGCTCAGGCGGCCCAGTGGTCGTAGCGCCCGTGGTATTTCTCGGCGAGCGCCCCCATGCGCTGGCTGACCGCCTGAATATCCGGCACCAGCAGCTGCATCGACTTCGCGGCGTGCAGGCTGAACGGCAGGGCGCTCTCGTCTTCGATCGGCTTGACGTCGATCTGGAAGCCCTCCGGCTCGAGTTCGGTGCGCGCCGCCTCGCAGGCCGCCTGGTCGGGCAGACCGAGGAAGAAATCCACGCGGTACTCGTTGAACGGATGATAGCCCTCGGCCCGCAGCCGCCCGATCATCATCTCGTCCCAGGTGTTGCGCCGCGCCATGCCCTCGCGCAGTCCGCGCCGGATGCGCACATAGAGCACCGCCAGGATGACCAGGCCGCCGATCGCCAATCCGATCATCGCCTCAAGCACGGCGCCACTCCCGCAGTGCGCGTCGCATCCGGTGACTCACTCGTCCGGCGCGATCGTGACGCGCAGCCCGTCGAGCGCGGGCGTGAACTCGATCTGGCAGGACAGACGCGAATTGTCCTCGTAATGGCTGAGCTCCATCAGCAGCTCGCGCTCATCAGACATCGGCTCCGGCAGCCGCTCGAGCCAAGCAGCATCAACGTAGACGTGACAGGTCGCACATGAACACATGCCGCCGCAGATCGCGGCGACGCCGTATTCGAGGTCCCGCAGGGTCTCCATGACCTTGTAACCGGTCTTGCCTTCGACCTGGTGTTCCTGTCCATCACGGTCGATTACTCGCAGCAGCGCCATTCAGCTACCTCTTCAGTCGATTCGTCTGCGCATCACAGGGCGTGGGGGGCGCTAGTGTGCCGGGTCGGCGCAGCGCGCGCCACTGCCATGCCTGCGCTTGGGCGTATTACAGGGGCCCGAGGATCTTGAGCACGAAGGCGGCCTTACCCCCCTCGGCGCAGCGCGCCTCGAGGGTGGCGCGGACCGCCTCGCGGACCGCCTCGAACGCCTGCTCGTACTCCCCGTACACCTGGGTACTGAGACTGCCGGGCACCACTTTGAGCGACGGGTGCGCACTCAGCCGCCCGATGCACTCGTGGATCAGCGGCGCGAAGTGCTCGGCGAGCGGGTACAGGCTGATGTCGATCCCGACGTCCATGGGCACCCATTCTACCGGGCCGGGCCCGATCGGCTAGAATGGCCGCCCTTCGGCGCAGCACATGCGCGGAAGCGCGAGGCGAATGAGACCCCTATGACCCGCAAGATCCAAATTCATCAGGTGGATGCGTTCACACTCGAACGCTTCACGGGCAACCCCGCCGGAGTGGTGCTCGACGCCGACGGCCTCACCGATGCACAGATGCTGGCTATCGCCCGCGAACTGAACAATGCCGATACGGCGTTCGTGTTCGCACCCGACGGCGACGACCACGATGTGCGCATGCGATTCTTCACGCCGCGCACCGAGGCCGGATTCGTCGGCCATGCCACCGTCGCGGCGCAGCACGTCCTCGCCGCCCGCACCGGCGCCCCGGCGCGCCTGCGGCAGAAATCCAGGGCGGCGATCGTGGATGTGGAGGTGCGTGGCAGCGGTCCGCAGCGGCGCATCGCCATCCGCCAGAACCCCCCGCCGCTCGGTCGCGAATTGAACGACCGTGAGCGCCTCGCGGTACTCGATGCGCTGGCGCTCGCCACCGATGATCTGGACCCCCGCTGCCCGCTGCGCATCGCCGGCACCAGCAGTCCGCGGCTGCTGATCGGGGTGCGCGGCACCGAGGCACTGAATCACCTCAAGCCGGACATGACGCGCCTGACGACGCTCTCGGCCCAAATCGGCGCGCCGGGCTATTTCGTGTTCGCACTGACGCCGGACTCGAGCGAGCATTTCACCGAATCGCGCATGTTCGCGCCTGCGCTCGGCATCGGCGAGGATCCGGTCAGCGGCAATGCCCACGGCCTGCTCGGGGTCTACCTGGTTCACTACGGGCTGATGGCGCACGATCGGCGCACAGCGGCGTTCACCGGCGTGCAGGGTCGCTGGCTGCATCGCCCGGGACGCGTGCAGATCGAGCTGGAGATGGGCGGCGGCACGGTCTCTGCCGTCTGGATCATCGGCCAGGCGGTCTCGGTCTTCCAGACCGAAATCACGCTCGACTGATACGCATCGGGACCTGACGCGTACTCACCGGCACACCTGCCGCTGCGCGATGCGCATCTTCGCCGGAACCGCTCGGGTCCCGGTTCGACTCAGCGCACGGGACCGGCGTAGCGCGGCGTTCCGCCGGCGAGCTGCAGTTCGTGCGTCGTGCAATGTGGCCACTCGCTGCGCCGGTGCGCGACCATGACGACGGCTGCGCCGGCGGCCACACGACGCTCGATCCGCGCCTGCAGCGCCTGCTGCGTCGGTGCATCGAGCCCGGCGAATGGCTCATCGAGCAGCAGCAGCTGCGCCCCGAGCACCCAGGCGCGGGCGAACAACACCCGACGTAGCTGGCCGTAGGACAGCTCGCGCAGCGTGCGCTGCGCGTACGGCAGCACGTCGAACTCACGCATGGCACGCCTTGCCGCGGCCACATCGGCCCCGCTCGGCGCATCGTTCAGGCCAATGCTCGCGTAGCGGCCCGACTGCACGACCTCCGCGACGCTCAGGTGCAGTGGATGATCCGCCTGCAGGTGTGGTGCCACCAGGGCCGCACGCCGACGGAAGATCTCGAGCGGTACACCGGGTGCGAGTCCCGTCCGCACGATGCGTCCGCCCACCGCGACGCCGTGATCGCCATACAACGTCCGCAGCAGCGTGGTCTTTCCCGCCCCGTTGCGGCCGTGCACCACCCAGCATTCGCCGGTGCGTACGGTGAGGGTCACGCTGCGCAGCGCGACATGCTCATCGAGATACACGTCGGCGCCGTGAAGCTCCACGAGTACCGCACCTGGACGGCTCGACCGACCGAGAGCCCGCGCAGCAGCGTTCGCCGGCGGGCCCGCGGACAGCCACCGCCGCAGCGGAGCGCGCCGCCGTACCCCGCGATAGACGACCCGGCCCGCATCGAGGATCAGCACATGCGTGGCCGCCGCCGGCACGTCCTCGGCCCGGTGCACCGAGAGGACCCACGGCAGCGCGGTGCCGGCCGTGCTCTGCAGCCAACGCAGGGCCCGCGTCCGGTTCAGGGCGTCGAGTCCGTTGAACAGCTCATCGAGCAGCAGCAGGTGCGGCCGGGCCGCGAGCGCGCGGGCGAGCAGCACAAGCCGCCGCTCACCGTAGGACAGCGTCAGGAAGCGGCGAGCCGCCAGCGGCGCGATCCGCAGCCGGCGCAGCAGCGCCGCAACCCGTCGCTGCGCAGTCGCATCCAGCGGGTCGAGGGGAATGTCGGTGCGGTGAATGCCGGTACCCACCACCTGCTCAACCGTGTGATTCCAGCCGTATCGCTCGTATTTATCCTGCCGTTCGGGGCCGAGATAGGCGATTTCCGCGCTGAGGTCCTGCGGTGCCCGCCACACCTCGGCACGCCAGCGGTACTGGCGCACGTCCGGCCCGTCGGGGGTCGGCCACACTGAACCGGCCAACACCTTCAGCAGCTGCGTTTTGCCGGCGCCATTGGCCCCCACCAGCACCCAACGTTCGCCCGGGCGGACCGTCCAGTTCACCGCCTGGAGAATCTTCTTACGGCCCCGTGCGAGGTTAAGATTTTTCAGCCGCGTCTCGATGAAGCGGCCGTCGGTTCGGGTCGTCATGACGATGCATCGGGATGGTGGAAGTGCCTATTTTTACATACCCTGCCGAACGGCAGGGCATCCGGCCGCGGCAGGCGCCCGCGGAACGAGAGGGACGTCTCAGACCGCAGACGGACGTTGAACTTATCCTGCGGCCATGAATGGTCGAGCCCCGAAGGGGGGCACCTCGGGGCCGCTGCCGTGGCGGGGTTCCGGGCATTGAGCCCCCGCCCCTACCGCCGCGGCACCCCGGGAACCGGAGTGCTGTGCGCGCTGCTGCTGGCCGCAGGGGGCGGCGCACATGCAGAGACTCTGGACACCGCGGCGCTGCACTGGAACGCCTTCGGCACCCTGGGTGCCGTCTATCAGAACAGCCGCGGCCTGGCGTTCCGCCGCGACATCGGCCAGGGGCGCGGCGCACGCGCCGGTGAGCTCGACCTCGGCACTGACTCGGTGCTCGGCGCACAACTGACCGGTAGCACGGATTTTGGCCTGAGCGCTGAAATCCAGAGCGTCTCCCGACGCGATGCCACCGGCCGCTGGCGACCGCAGCTCGCGCGCGCCTTCCTGCGCTACGAGCCGAGCCCCGCCTGGATGCTGCGCGCCGGGCGCATCGGCCTGAATCTTTACCTCCTCGGTGACGCGCTCGACGTAGGCTACGCCTATCTCACCGTACGACCGCCACCGGAAGTTTATGGAATCCTCGCCACCGCCGAGTTCGACGGCGCCGACGTCACGTACTCGCGTGCGCTCGGCGCCGCGCTGATACGGCTGCGTGCCTTTGGCGGCCAGATGCCCTTTCAATTCGCCACCGCCGACGGCGGCATCGTCGACCTCAGCCACAACGACGTGTTCGGCCTATCTGCCGATTACCTCGACGGCAACTGGGAGACCCGCCTCGCGGTGGTGCGCCTCTCGGAACTCAGCGCCACGCCGTTCGTCCCCCTCGCCGCGGGACTCGAGACTACCACCGTCCCGCAGGCGGTGATGCTCGCCGGCTCACTGCTGCAAACGCCCAAGACCACCTACGCCGCTGAAGCCGGCACCAATTACACCGGCAGCCACCTGCGTGCCACGGCCATGCTGGTACGCTTCGATTCACACGATCCGGTCGGTCCGAACGAAAACACCGGCTATGTGCTGCTCGGCTGGCGGGCGAGAAACGTGACACCATTCGTCGTCTTCTCCGTGTCCGAGAACTTCGGCCGGGCGCGGCCGACCGGACTGCCAGCGCTGCCCGTGTTCGCGCCACTCATCGCCGGCGCCGCGCAGGCCCAGACGACCTTCCAAACCACGCAGCGGGATCTGTCGCTCGGAACACGCTACGATTTTGCGCCGCACATGGACTGCAAAGTTCAGCTCGACCAGGTGTGGCTCGCACACAGCGCGCTCATTTTTGACACCAACGTCCCACCCCCAAACCGCGACTCGATGACGGTCGCCAGCCTTGCCATCGACTTCGCCTTCTGACGCCATGCGCCTGCTGCCCGTCTTGCTTCTGATGCTCCCAGCACTCCCGTGCGCGCTGTGCGCCCCGGCGCGCACAGCGCCCGCAGCCCGCAAGGATCTCGTGGTGATCGTCAATCCGGCCGCACACATTGCCCACATGTCCCGTGTTCAGGTCACGGACATCTTCATGGGCCGGCTGCGTCAACTGCCCACGGGGGCCACAGCGCTGCCGATCGACTTATCCGTCGAAACCGAACGCGCGCAGTTCTACCGGTCCCTCGTGCACTGGAGCCTCACAGAGGTGAGTTCCTACTGGGCGCGCCTGGTGTTCTCCGGACAGGCGAGCCCACCCTTTAGGGTACAGACTGCACGCGCGGCAGTGCAGCTGGTGGCCGACAACCCGAATGCCATCGCCTACGTACCGCGTACCGCAATCACCCCTCGCGTGAGAATCGTCCTTGATCTGGGCCCCCACTGATTCGCTGCGGCGCCTCGCGGCACGCACCGCCCCACGCAGCCTCGTGCTGCGCGCGACTGCGCTCATTTTCGCACTGGCGCTCCTGCTGGGCCTGGCCTTTGCGCTCGTCTCCGCACGCATCGTCGAGCGACGCGAAAACACTCGGCTCGTCAATCAGCTTCAGCAACTGGTTTTGACGGTCGAAAACACCGCCGAGATCGCCTGTTACCTGCACGATCAAACGCTGGCGCGCGAAATCGCCACGGGCTTGATGAAGACACACGCCGTCGGCGGAGTACGCATCAGTGCAGGCGGCGTGCCGCTGTATCAGATTTATCGCCGCACCGTCGCCGCACCGCACGGACCGCTCAACAAAATCGTCCAGAGCATTCACTCACCGTTCGATGCGCACAGCACCGTCGGCACCGTCACTCTATACCTTTCCCACGAGCATCTGCGGGCGCGCGCGTGGAGCTTCACGCGCTTCGTACTGGCCATTCTTGCCGCCGAGGTGTTGGTGATCTCGGCCGGTACGGCCCTCGTAGTTTTCGTCGTCGTCACCGACCCGATCAAGCGCCTGTCCGTTGAGTTGCACCGACCTCGCACGAGCGACAGCCCTGCACTGAAAGTGCCGAGCGGCAATGAGGCGGATGAGATCGGCCAATTGGTCACGGACGTCAATACCCTGCTCAGCAACCTCGATTCGTTGGTTTCGGCCGAGCGCACGCTGCGCATCCAGCATGAGCTGTCCGACCGCAAACTGCGTCTGGTGCTGAACCAGACCGAGCTTGGACTGTTCATTATGGATACGCACGGCAGGCTGCAGTCCTGGAATCCCGCATTCGTGCGACTGTTAGCGCTCGAACGCGAGCCGCGCGAGGGCGACCTCTTCAGTCGCCTGCCCCCGTTCGCGCAGCGGACGCTTCAGATCGACAATATGCTGCGCTGTGCGTTGCTCGGCGCACAGTCTTACGAGGCCGATCTTGAACTGCCGCAGCATTCCGGGGCGAGCCGAGGTTGGGTCGAACTGTCGGTGAATCCACTCGGTCCTGATCAACTGCTCGGAGTCGTTCATGACATCACGGAGCGAAAACGCTCGGTTGCCGCCGCCGAAGCGCTCGCCATGCGTGATGCCCTGACCGGGCTGCTCAACCGTCGCGGTCTCGATGAGGCGCTCGTACGATTGTTCGCCGGCGGTGCCGAGCCTGGAACGCTGGCACTGCTGGCCATCGACCTCGACGGGTTCAAGGAGGTCAACGACACTCTGGGCCACGCCGCCGGCGATGAGGTCCTATGCCGAGTCGGCCGCGTCATCGAATCGGCGGTGCGCGCCGGAGATATCGTGGCGCGGATCGGCGGTGATGAATTCGTCACCGTACTGCTCGGCGCCGGGCACGTCCACCGCGCCGGGACGATCGCCGACGATATCGTCGCAAAGCTGGCGACTCCGCTGCGGCTGGAGGGCGGATCGTGGGCGCACATCGGGGCAAGCATTGGCGTTGCTCAGGCGTACGCGAGGGAAGATTCCCCGGCCGCGCTGCTGCGCCGAGCGGACACGGCCATGTACACCGCGAAGCAATCCGGCCGTGGCCGAGTGTGCGTCGCGCCGACGATCGCCGTCTGACTTCGACCGGGACTGCGCCCCGCACGGCGGTACGTCCGCTCCAACTGATCCGACCGCGAGCGGTGACCGCCCGATCCACCGGCCGACACCCAATGTGGGTCGTGTTCGACCGACGACGGCAACGCAAGAACCCTCAGCATGCGCCGGCCGAGACAGCCCATGCCGCGCGTCCGCGCAAGCTGGCACCGGAGGGCGCACCGACGCCCCTCCTCTCGCGGTCTCGCCTCGGGCCACGCTCGCGCGGTGGCGCACCCTCGTTCGCGTGCAATGCCCATACAGCTCGCCGCGCGGAGGTCGCGCGGAGGACTGTTCGATCTGAACCACCGGGGCAGACCGGTCAGCTCTCGCCAGTGGCGCTCCTCACTGGACGGCGCGTTCGCGGATCACTACCGGCATGGTGCGTGCTCGAACCACGGCCCCGCACCGTTTCCTGCCGGAAGCGTGAGTTCTCTTGCGCTTAGCGAAGAGCGGTGTGCTGCGGAACGTGCCACAGTACGGACATCCGTGAAACCGAGCACCGTGCCGCCATGAGTCCCAGACCCGCATCACGCACCCGCTCCGCCTCATCGCCCGCCTTGAAGCGACTTGAGCAGATCTGCACTGCCGCGCGCCACTACAAGCCGCTGCGCACCGCAGTGGTCCACCCAGTCGATGCTGTATCGCTGCTCGGCGCCCTCGAAGCGCAGCGCGCAGGCCTGATCCTGCCGGTGTTCATCGGACCGGAGAGGCGCATTCGCACCGCCGCTCGCCGCGCAAAACTCGAGCTCTCGGCGCATTCGGTGATCGCCACCGAGCACAGTCACGCCGCGGCTGAATGTGCCGTGCAGTTGGCGCGACGCGGTGAGGTCGATGCGATCATGAAGGGCGCACTGCACACCGAGGAACTCATGCATGCCGTCGTCGATCCGGCACAAGGACTGCGCACGGAACGACGTGTCAGTCATGTATTTGCGATCGCCGCCCCGCATTACCCTCGCCTGTTGTTCATTACCGATGCGGCCGTCAACATATACCCATCGCTGGAAGACAAGCGCGACATCGTACAAAACGCCATCGATCTGGCCCATGCGCTCGGCGTGCGTCAGCCGAAGGTGGCGATCCTCTCAGCGGTCGAACTGGTCACGCCGAAGATCAAATCGACTCTGGACGCCGCGGCGCTGTGCAAGATGGCTGATCGGGGGCAGATCAGCGGCGCGGTGCTCGACGGACCGCTTGCCTTTGACAATGCTGTTTCACGCGCCGCGGCCGCAACCAAGGCGATCGCTTCGAACGTCGCCGGCCGCGCGGACATCTTCGTCGTGCCGGACATCGAGGCTGGCAACATGCTGGCGAAGCAACTTGAGTATCTGGCCGGCGCCGAACTGGCCGGCATCGTGCTCGGCGCACGCGTTCCGATCATGCTGACGAGCCGCGCGGACGGTGCGCGGGCACGTCTGGCCTCATGCGCGTTGGCCGTGCTGTTCGCACGTCGGTAGCGGTGTGCAGAGGATCGCCCCGTCGTGGCCGGTACCGTCGCGCGAACCGAACTTCAGCACCATCGGATCGCAGCGCGGTCTGGAGGCGAACCGAGATGCATTTGACTCACATCGGAGTAGCCGCGCTGCTGTACGGCGAGCGCACGGCCCTCTTCGACGTATCGATGCGGTTTCTGGCCCTCGCGTGAGTGTGTCACCGAGCCGATATGACCCGCCCACCATCCGCACATGACTGAGTGGGCGAATCCTCAACGCCTCCGACGGAGCACTCCCCGTGATCCAGCTCGACATCTCTGGAATGACCTGTGACTCTTGCGCTGCCCACGTCAGGCACGCACTGCAGCAGGTCCCCGGCGTGCACTCGGTAGAGGTGTCCTTCACCCTGCGCCGCGCACGAGTCGCCCTCGAAGCCGGTACCTCGCCGGACACCTTGATCGCCGCGGTGCGCACGCTCGGGTTTAGGGCAACGGTTGCGCAGGCTCCCTCCCGGCCCGCCGAAGGTCCATGTTGCGGCCCGATTCAGCACTCTGCGCAGCCCCACAGCAGCGCCGATCAAGACGGCGCCTCCTTGCACATCGCCATCCTCGGCAGCGGTGGAGCGGCGATGGCAGCGGCACTCAAAGCGACGGAGCAAGGCGCACGCGTCACCTTGATCGAGCGTGGCACTCTCGGCGGCACCTGCGTCAATGTCGGCTGCGTGCCCTCGAAGATCCTCATCCGAGCCGCGCACATCGCCCATCTGCGCCGGGAGAGCCCATTCGACGAAGGTCTTCCACCGACACCACCGACGATCCTGCGCGAACGATTGCTCGCGCAGCAGCAGGCGCGGGTCGAAGAGTTGCGTCACGCCAAATACGAACGCGTCCTCGCAGGTCATCACGCCATCACGGTGGTGCACGGCGATGCTCGGTTCAAGAGCAACCACAGCCTTTCGGTACGGCTGAATGCAGGCGGCGAGCAGACCGTGACCTTCGATCGTTGCCTGATTGCCACCGGCGCCCGTGCTGCCGTACCTCCCGTTCCGGGCCTCGACGGCACTCCCTACTGGACGTCCGATGAGGCATTGACGAGTGCTGTGATCCCGCAACGACTGGTCGTGATCGGCTCGTCCGTCGTGGCCGTGGAACTCGCCCAAGCCTTCGCCCGGCTCGGCAGCCGTGTCACGCTCCTGGCGCGCAACACCCTGCTGAGCCGCGAAGACCCGGCCGTGGGTAGCGCGCTCGCGACGGTCTTTCGCGCCGAGGGCATCGAAGTCCTGGAGCACACCGCGGTCAGTCGTGTCCGTCACGAGGGCGGGGAATTCCTCCTCAGGATCCCAACGGGGGAACGGCGCGCCGAGCGACTCCTGGTCGCCACGGGCCGCACGCCGAACACGAACGGCCTCGCACTCGAAGCAACCGGCGTGACTCTCGATGCGCACGGGGCCATCCGGGTCGACGGCGGGATGAAGACGCACGCCCCGGACATCTACGCTGCCGGAGACTGCACCGATCAGCCGAAATTCGTCTACGTCGCCGCCGCCGCTGGCACTCGAGCCGCAATCAACATGACCGGGGGCACCGCGGCACTGGACCTCTCTTCTCTGCCCAGGGTGATCTTCACCGATCCACAGGTGGCGAGTGTGGGCTACCGCGAACAGGAAGCGCACCATGAGGATCTCAGGACCGACAGCCGCATATTGAGTCTCGACAACGTGCCGCGTGCTTTGGTGAATTTTGACACCCGTGGCTTCATCAAAATGATCGCCGAGGCCGACACCGGGCGACTGCTCGGGGTTCACGCGGTTGCACCAGAGGCGGGCGAGTTGATTCAGGCCGCCGCGCTTGCCATCCACCATCGCATGACCGTCCACGATCTGGCGGGCCAGATCTTCCCGTATTTGACGATGGTCGAGGGACTGAAACTCGCGGCCCAGACGTTCTCCATGGACATAACGGAGCTGTCCTGCTGCGCGGGATAGTCGGCTTCGAGCGCACGGGCAGGAGCGATTCTGCGCATGCTTCTTGAATCGTCCTCGGATTCGCCGCGCCATCCAACACCAGAGCGCCCGCGGCTCGGACGCATCGCGCACTGCAGGTCCTAACGCTCATTCTTCCGCTGAGACGGATCGGACCACGCGGCATTTGCGTTATGAGACCCTCGCGCACCACCTCGACGTCAGCGTCATCTTCGTCTCATTTTGGAGACATACCACACACCACCTCGAGTCGATAGAATGCCCCGAGTCATCGGAATTCACACCACTGCCCATGCCGTCAAACGTCCGAGCACACCAAGCAGTTCGTGCCGCATCCACCGTCGCTTGCCCTGCGAGTAGCTCACGCACCATCACCAACTCACGACGCGTGATTACGTCAAATTCGCGCCGCTGATCCGCGGCGAGTGACCGTTGGTCGGCGCCGACCGCAACGACCGAGGGTTCACTGAATAATGTCGTGCAGTCCTCGGAACCGTCGTCCCCAGGAATACACGTTGTCGAGGCAAACGGGCCGGACGCCCTCGCTTGCTGGAGAATTGATCGTCATGAAATATTTTGCGCACACTTTTCTGTCTCGGCGCCGGCTGCGTACTGCGGCTCTCGCCTTACTCACTCTCCCCCTAGCCGCCTGCGGCGGGAGTAGTTCCTCATCCGCTCCGGCCACCATGAATCTCGGTATCACTGACGGCCCGGTCGCCTCCGCGAGCGCAGTGGTCATCTCCTTCACGGGAGTCGAACTTCAGCCGAGCGGCGGGGGCAGCCCCGTGACCTTCAATTTCAACACCCCGCAGACGATCAACCTCATCAATGAACAGAACGGCAATGAAGCGTCGCTGCTCAGTGGCGCTTCGGTTCCAGCCGGCAACTACGATTGGATTCGACTGCTGCTCAATGTCTCATCGAGCGGCACGGTGGCGAATTCGTACATCGAGATCAATGGGGCGCAATTCCCGCTCATCATCCCGAGCGGCGCCCAGACTGGTCTGAAGCTGGTTCAGGGCTTCACCATGACGGCCAATCAGGTCGCGGACTTTACCGTCGACTTCATGTTGCAGCAGTCGATCACCGCTCCGCCGGGCCAGACCTCCGGCGGCACCCAGGATTACATCCTCAAGCCCGCGCTGCGGCTGATCAATAATGTCCAGGCCGGAACGATCAGCGGCACCGTGGCGATTTCGACGCTGCAGAGTAATTCGGCCTGCCTGGCGGGTTATTCGGGCAGTGGCCCGTTGCCGAATGCCCAAATCGACATCTTCTCCGGGACCGTCACGCCATCGACCACCATGACCCCCGTGGTGGAGCCTGAGATTGCACTCTCGTCCTCGGGCAGCTACACCTTCGACCAACCGTTCCTGCTCGCGGGCGGTTATACGGTGGCGTTGGCGTGTTCGAGCACCTCGAGCACCGGCACGACGACCGTGACCTTCATACCAGTGGCGGGTACGACCGCAAACGTGACCGCCAATCAGACGACGACCGTCAACTTCTGATTCGCTCATCCGGCTGCAAGGCTCTGTCCGCGCTCGGGCGGTCAGGGCCTTGCAGCAGGGTCGAATAGAATTCCAGCCCCTGCGTTCCGCGTCACCGCCGCGTTCCCGTCCTTCTCTCGCGATTGCCCCAGGGCCCATTGACCCCGGGGATGTGAACCGTGTCGCCGGGTCGGTGATTCAGCCGCGCGACTCCCGTCTGCCCGGCATCCAGGCGCGGCCGTGGCTCCCACGGACCAGACGCCCGCAGCGCCGCTGTGTCCGCAACGACTCCACGCCAGAGAGCACCGCGGTACGCTCATGACCCGCTGCGGTCCGCCACGGAGAACGATGAGAGGCGGATCCCCACTCGGGCGTCGCAGAGATGTTGATGTCCGCCGCTCCGCGTCGAGCTGATGTGTTCGGGCCCTGGGAGTTCCCTTGATGCTTCGGGATCACCTGAGCCATTTGTCATCGGGTTCGCAAGGCCGTCCTCACATCGCTTGCGCGGTCCGATTCATCGGCGTACGCTGCCTTCCGTCTCAGGTGGTCCAGGAAATTTGATTCCCTGGACTGAAACGGGAAGTCGGTGCGCATCCGCTCAGCGGGAGCCAAGCCGGCGCTGCCCACGCAACGGTAAGCGAAGCGCAGACCGCGAAGAACCACTGTGCCCACGGCACGGGAAGGTGCGGTCTTGAGGACGACACGTCCATTCGCGAGCCCGGAGACCGGCCGGAGACACGCACTCGGCGACTCGCGTTGGGCGATGTCAGACCGGTTACGATATCTGCATATCGCAGCCTTCTGTCGTCTCCACACGCGCGCTCCGGGATGACCTCGACGCACGTGGCGTGTGTAGGAGCAGACAGATGACATTCGTGATTGCTGCGGTACATCCTCTGGCCGGGCGCGCCTCGTCGATTGCGCCCCTAGAGAATAGTGAATTGACTTCCGGCCCCATCAGCGCGGTCTTCTCTCGAGGCCCGGGACCCGGAACCGAACATTCAGCCCTCGCTCGGCCCTCGCCACCCGTACCGTCGCGACGATAGGACGCGTGCATCCGTACCGCGACGACGGTGGTACAGGTGAAACTCCCTGATCTTCGGTGGCGGCATCCCGCTTTCCCCGCATATCGAAGCGCATGTGATTCACCTCGCCACCGACCGTGCCGTGATCGTTCAATGGCACTCGCGGGCAACGCGTCTCGATCCCTGAGCAATCCGCACACCTCACGAGCCAACGCACAGCTGCCTCGCTCCTTTACCGGAACCACTCCATGCTCACCCAGAAATTGACTCGGCGCCTCGGCTTCCTCGCGCTCGCCGCCACAATGGCCGTCACCCGCTTCGGTCAGTGCGCCAGTGCGTCGTCACTACCCGATGCATCGTGGGCGGTGTTCTTCATTGCCGGCGTCTACTTCGCGCCAGAGTGGCGCTGGGCGCTTCCCGCGCTGCTCGCTCAGGCGATTGGGATCGATTTCACCGCGATTCATTACTACGGCTTCAGTGACTACTGCGCCACGGCCGCATATTGGTTCATTGTGCCGGCCTACTCACTCCTATGGCTCGGCGGCGCTTGGTTCAGCCGTGACTACCAGACGGTGTCACTCGATCTCGCGCGACTTGCAATCGGCTTTATGCTCTCGGTCAGCGGCTGTTTTCTGTTGACGGAAGGAAGTTTCTATTGGCTCAACGAACGCAGCGTGCATGCGAGCATCTCGGGTTGGTGGGCCAATGTCACGAGCTGGTATGGCTACTTCACGCTTGCCACCGCCGGCTACGTCGCATTCGTGGTGCTGGGTCACCTAGCGGCAACCCGCTATCGGCACGCGCGCGCACTTGCAAACGCCATGAGTGTCGCTCGATTCCAGAGTTGACGCCGCAGCCATGCGGACCCACGAAGGAACGCCCGCGTGCGTCCCCGAGTCCGGGATTGACACGCGAGCCGGGATCGAACGGTAGACCACTGGTGAGTCACTGGACATTCGGACGAAGCGTCTTACTGCCGTGAGCAATTCTCCACACCGCTATGACGACACGGCTCTCGCAGCCGTCTATCGCGTCATTCGCGAGCGCCGCGATGTCAGGTCTTTTTTGAGCACACCGGTCGACCCCGAGACGCTTGCACGGATCCTGCAATGCGCGCACGCCGCACCGAGCGTAGGGCTGTCGCAGCCGTGGCGATTTCTGCACATCACCCGACTCGATTTGCGTCAAAAGATCCATGCGCTGGTGCAGCAGGAGCGCCTGCGTACGGCCGACGCACTGGGTCACCGACGGGACGAATTTTTGCGCTTGAAGGTCGAGGGCATTCTCGATTGCGCCGAGCTGCTGGTCGTTGGATTGGTCCAGGGCGGCACCCGCGAGATCTTTGGCCGGCGCACGCTTCCGGAGATGGACTTGGCCTCGGTGGCCTGCGGGATACAAAACTTGTGGCTCGCCGCGCGTGCGGAGGGTTTGGGCGTCGGCTGGGTCTCGATGTTCGATCCATTGGCGCTGGCCGACCTGCTGCGGTTTCCCGAGCAAGCGCGTCCCGTCGCCATATTGTGCATTGGCAACGTCGCGCAATTCGATCCGGCCCCGCGCCTCGCGCTCGAGCAGTGGCGTCAGCCACGACCGCTCAGCGAAATGCTGTTTGAGAATGACTGGCCGGAAGGGGCACCGTGAGCGGCCGTGATCGATGCGCCGCGCGGGATCTTGCCCTTGCGGATGACCCCAGGGACGGGATCCAGAGCGGTGTCACACGACTGGATGAGTCCCGTCGGTACCCGGCGGGCCACCGGGTCCGATCACCGACCAGGCTGCGGGTCGCGGCATGAACGTCGCCGTGCTCATTGCGGCTGTGCTGCTCGACGGGTGGCTCGGCGAGCCCCGGCGCTGGCATCCGCTGGTGGGTTTCGGGACCATTGCTCACCGTCTCGAGGCGAAACTGAATCCCGCCCGCGAGCGCGCAGCACTCGCACCCGACGGCCTGTTCTCAGGCTATGCGGCGGGCGTGCTGGCCGTGCTGCTCACGGTCGGTCCGCCGGTTCTGGCGGTCGCGCTGCTCCTTCGCTATCGGCCCCTTGCGCCGCTCATGGCGGTCGTACTGCTCTACCTCGTGATAGGTCACCGCAGTTTGCACGAGCATGCCGTCGCGGTGGAACGTGCGCTGCGCGCTGAAGATCTTATCGAAGCCCGTCGCCGCGTCGGCGCGATGGTGAGCCGGGATACCGCGGACATGGATTCCGGACGGGTCGCCGGCGCAACGGTGGAGTCCGTGCTGGAGAACGGCAATGACGCGCTCTTCGGTGCGCTCTTCTGGTTCCTCGTGAGTGGAGCTGCCGGGGCGCTGGCCTACCGACTCATCAATACGCTCGATGCCATGTGGGGTTATCGCACTGAGCGCTATCGTCAGTTCGGCTGGGCCGCGGCTCGCCTCGATGACCTGATGAATTTTCTGCCGGCGCGCCTGACCGCGCTCAGCTATGCGGCGGTAGGTCATCTGCCCACCGCACTGCGCTGCTGGAGACTGCAGGCGCCCGCCTGGGACAGTCCGAACGCCGGACCGGTGATGGCCTCCGGTGCCGGCGCGTTGCAGATCCGCGTCGGCGGTGGTGCCTTCTACCACGGTCGCTGGCAACCGCGGAGCACTCTGGGGGAGGGACGTCCCGCGGATAGCGGGGATATTGAGCGCGCCCGATATCTCGTTCTGCGTGCGCTGGCACTGTGGATCGCGGTAGCGACACTCATCGGGCTGATCGGGTGGACACTCGATGCTTGAACATGGTGGAAGAGTTCGCCGCGCGGCACTGCGCTATGGTATCGCGCTAGATCAGTGGCTGGATTTATCGACCGGAGTCAACCCGACGTCCTGGTGCGGCATCGAGGTGCCCCGCTCGGCCTGGGCTCGCCTACCGGAGGAGGATGACGGACTCCTGACCGCAGCACAGAGCTACTTCGGCGTGCCACACGTCCTGCCGGTCGCCGGCTCTCAGGCCGCAATCATGCGTCTGCCCCAACTGCGCGCGCGCGGGACGGTAGGCGTGCTCGCGCCGAGCTACGCCGAGCATGCATTGCGCTGGCGCGAGGCGGGCCACGAGGTCGGGCCGATCACGCTCGCCGAGTGTCCATCTGCCGCCGATGTCCTCGATGTCCTCGTGCTCGTCAATCCGAACAATCCCACTGGGGAGCGCATTGCGCGCAGCCGGCTGCTCGAGTGGCATGCACGCCTCGCCGCCCGTGGAGGCTGGTTGATTGTCGACGAGGCGTTCGCCGACACGGACCCGTCGGAGAGCGTCGTTTCCTGCACTCACCGGGAGGGACTCATCGTCCTGCGTTCGCTCGGCAAGTTCTTCGGACTCGCCGGTGCGCGCGTCGGGTTCGTGCTGGCGGCTGAGGAACTCCTCCACGCGCTGGAGGAAAAGCTCGGCCCCTGGACCGTCGCCGGTCCGGCCCGCTTCATCGCGCAACACGCGCTCGCCGACCGGCCCTGGCACGACGCCATGCGTGCACGACTGCACGCGCAATGCGCTCGCCTCGTTGCACTCCTGCAGCGCTGTGGGTTACCCCCCGCAGGCGGCTGCAGCCTGTTTCAGTGGGTGCCTACCGCCGCCGCGACGCCCATCCACGAGGCGCTGGCGCGCGAGGGGATCCTCACGCGCCTGTTCGATGCGCCGCACGGCTTGCGCTTCGGTCTTGCGGCGCAGGATGCCGAGTGGGCACGGCTCGAGCGGGCGCTCGGGGCGTATCAGGCGTTGCGATCATGATCGCTCGCGTACTCCTGCTCCAGAGCACGCCCTCCACTACCGACCTGCGCAGGCGGGGTGCGGCCGGCTGCGCAGGCGCGCGGCGCGATGGCCCGCACAGCGTTCCTGTTACGCCCCCATCCAGAGCTCTGAACACCTCGGCGGCGTGCGACCGGAGGCCGACCCGTCGTGCCCACGCGCGGCCCTCACGGTCCGTCATTCGCGTTCAAGACCGACCCCTCGGCGCGCGCGCCCCTGTGGCGGATGCTGCGGAACGCGGCGCGTATCTCGAGCCATTCCGGGGCGCCACAAGACTGCCGTGCGGCGCTCTGTGTCCGCCGGAAAGGGGGACAGTCCGATGAAGCAGCTGATCCTCGGCGGAGTGCGCTCCGGAAAGAGCCGGCTCGCTGAAGAGCGCGCCCGCGCGAGCGCCCGTCAAGTGGTCTATGTGGCCACCGCACTCAATGGGGGCGATGCTGAGATGGAGACGCGAATTCTGCGCCACCGCGCACGTCGCCCGGCGGAGTGGATCACGATCGAAGAGCCGTATGCGCTCGGCGAGGTACTGCTCGCCAACGATTCGGCTGATCGGTGTCTGGTGGTCGAGTGTCTGACGCTCTGGCTCACGAATCTGCTGTGTGTCAGGCCCGACCGGCTGGACGACGAGCGGCGCCGTCTGTGCGAGGCAGTGGCGCAACTGCGCGGTGCACTGATTCTCGTCAGCAACGAAACGGGCCTCGGGGTGGTGCCATTGGGTGAGTTGTCGCGTCGGTTCCTCGACGCCAGCGGCGAGCTGCATCAGACATTGGCGCCGCTCTGTGATCGGGTCACACTCACGGTCGCCGGATTACCCTTGGAGCTCAAAGGGCCGCCGCAATGAGCGCGCTCACGGCCTGCCGCCGATGGATCACTGAGTGCACCGGCGCCACCGCCCCGATGAGCATCCATGACATGCCGCACTCAGATGTGCACGGCATGCGAAGCAGCGGAACCTTACCCATCATCAGAGAGGTCCATTGGACATGAGCGATACCATTCCCGCCTCGCTGCAGGAGACACTGGCGCACATCCGACCGGTGACGGGGGACTTGCGGACCGAAGCCAATCAACGGCTCGATCAGCTGACCAAGCCGCCGGGAAGCCTCGGGCAGCTGGAAGCGATCGCCGCGCAGTGCTACACCATTGCCGCAGGCAGCTGGTCCGCTCCGCTGCGCAAGGCGGCGTACGTTTTCGCCGCCGACCATGGCGTGACTCAGGAGGGCGTCAGTGCCTACCCCAGCGCGGTGACGGCGCAGATGGTCGAGAATTTCTTGCGCGGTGGCGCGGCCATCAACGTGCTCGCGCGACTTCATGGCGTGCAGCTCACCATCATCGACGTGGGTGTGGATGCCGACTTCCCCACGGACGGTGTGCTATGGCAACGAAAGGTCCGCCGTTCCAGCCGTAACCTGCGCGTCGAGCCCGCGATGTCCTCGCTCGAGCTGACGGATGCGCTGAACGTAGGCCTTGAGGCCGCTGAAGACGCCCACAGCCGGGGCATGCATCTGGTCGCCGCCGGCGAAATGGGCATCGGTAACACCACGGCCGCTAGCGCGCTCGCCGCGGCCCTGACCCGTCAGTCGGTCGAAGCGGTGACCGGCACGGGAACCGGAATCAGCTCCACTGCCCGTCAGAGCAAGCAGCAGGTCATCGGTGAGGCTCTCGACAGACACCTCCCGCGGTGGCGCAACGAGACGGTAGCGCCACTCGAGGCGCTCCGCTGCGTCGGTGGGCTGGAGATCGCGGCAATGGCCGGCTTCTTTCTCGGCGCTGCGCGTCATCGCAAAATCATCGTCCTCGATGGCTTCATTGCCACGGCCGCTGCAGCGGTCGCCGTCGCGCTCGCCCCGCCCGTGCGCGATTATCTGTTGGCCGGCCACCGCTCCGAGGAGCCCGGACACACTCACCTGCTGCATCACATCGGTATCACGCCCATCCTGGATTTACGCATGCGCCTCGGCGAGGGAACCGGCGCCGTGCTCGCGATGCCGGTCATCGCCTCCGCGATGCACATTCTGACGGAAATGGCGACGTTCGCATCGGCAGGGGTGAGCACCGCAAACGCATGAGGCGTCCAATCCGCGAATTCCTCGGCGCGATTCAATTCCTCACGCGCATTCCTCTGCCTCAACAGTGGCTGGGAGAGATCGCACTGGCGCAGGCCGCACCGTACTTCCCCCTGGTCGGGGGATTACTCGGACTGGCCGGGGCAGGTGTCGACGTCACTCTTCGTGCGCACCTCCCAGCGACGGGCGCGGCCGCCGTATCCGTGGCGTTTCTGATCGTGATCACCGGAGCGCTTCACGAGGACGGACTCGCCGACTCGGCTGATGGCTTCGGGGGCGGAACGACCGCAGAGCGGGTGCTCGGCATCATGCGCGACAGCCGAATCGGCAGTTACGGCGCGATCGCGATCGCCCTGTCGATCTTGCTGAGAACCGCATCGATCGCGGCGCTACCGAATCGGGAGGTGTTCGCCTATTTTGTGTCGGCGGAAGTGCTGTCGCGCTGGAGCGTGCTTCCGCTGGCCTATTTTCTGCCCTCTGCGCGTCAGGGTGGACCGAGCGCCGGACAGGGCGCGCGGCTCGCCCGTGCCATCCCGGTCACGGCGGTCGTGCTCGGCACATTGATCGCCATCGTCGTAACCGTGGCGAGTCTGCACGCAGACAGCTGGCGCCCCTGGGCGGTCTGTCTGCTGATCAGCGCCGCAAGCGGACTCTATTTCTGGCGGCGGATACGCGGCGTGACCGGCGACTGTTTCGGCGCCGTCATCCAACTCTGTGCCACCGCCGTCTATCTTTGCGGTGTGTGGCGATGAGGCAACTGATTCTCATCCGCCACCCGGCCACCGATCTCGCCGGGACGTTCTGCGGGCACAGTGACCCGGACTTGAATGCAACGGGGCAAACACAGCTACGGACATTGCAGCGGAAACTCGCCCGATCCTCGCTCGATCGACTCCTCAGCAGCGATCTGGTGCGTACCCGCCGATGCGCCGAAGCACTCGCCGAGCAGCAGGGTATTGCAGCCACCTTCACCCCGGCATTGCGCGAGATGCATTTTGGCGATTGGGAGGGACTGCGGTGGGACGAAGTCGAGAGCCGCTTCCCCGAGCAGGCACAGCGGTGGCTGCAGGGGTTTGCAACGTTTACACCACCCCACGCGGAGGCGTACGCGCAGTTCACCGCGCGCATCAGCAGAGAGGCCGACGAATGGTTACGGGATACCGCGGACACGACCCTCGCCGTCGTGACCCACCGGGGCGTATTGCTGTTCCTGTTGCAGCACTATTGCGGGGTTGACACCACGACGGCATGGCAACTGTCATCCCACTACGCAACCGTCCTATTCTGCACGCCCGCGGCAGCCGGGGAGAGCCCCTGGGCGGTCCACGAGACATGGCACCCGGGGTAACGAGTGCGCCCGAGCGCCCCGAGCTCTCGGAAACGGGAGTCGCCGTCGGCCGCGCCGGACGCCATCACGGTGAGATTCTCCAGGGTCTCTGGTCACCACCCGCGGAGGCTCGCGCCGATCCTGTCCCCTGTCTCGTCACTCTGCCGGTACCTGGCACCGGCACGGAGGCCCACTTCAGGCTGACGCCAGGACGACGCATCGTGGTGCACCCCAACGGCAAGGTGAAAGCCGCGCGCGCCGTCCGATTGGCGCTCGATGCGCTCGACGCCACCGCCTCTGGCGGTCTGCTGCGCCTCACCAGCGCCATACCCATCGGACTCGGAATGGGCTCCTCGACCAGCGACGTCCTTGCGACACTCCGGGCCGTGTGCGCCGCATGCGGCGCACACGTGGATGCGGACATGCTCGCCCGGCTCGCGGTGAGGGCCGAGGCCGCCTCGGACCCGCTCATGTTCGACGGTGCGGTGTTGTTCGCGCAGCGCGAAGGCCACATCCTTGAGGACTGGGGGCGATGGTCCCCTGATTTCCTACTCCTGAGCATCGACACCGAGCCGCATTCGGGCGGTCGCGATACGTTGGGTCTGCCTGTACCGAACGGCACCGCCATGCGGGATGAGTACTCGGACCTCTTGCGACAAGCACGCGCCGCGTTCCAGGCACGCGATGCCAATGCCGTCGCCGCAGCAGCGACTCGCAGTGCCGAACTCAACCAGCGGCTCGTACCCCTGCGTGGATTTGAGGATCTGCGCACGCTGGCCGTCACCCGCGGAGCACTGGGCCTGCAGATCTCGCACTCGGGAACCGTGGCCGGGCTGCTGTTCGACCCGCAGATCGTCCCGCACACGCTGAATCCTCTGCTGACCGAGCTCCGAGCGCTGCAGATGGCCCCGCTCGGGATTTTTCGCACCGGATGCAAAACCGCTTTCGATACTGCGTGAAGATCTGCCGATGCGCTCATGCCGGTCCCGGACCCGCACGCCGCCGGCTCAACGCCCATCTCAAGCACTCCGGCCGAGCCCCTTGGGGGATCGGCGCGGAAAGAAGGGCCGCGTATCCCGCTACGCGGCCCCTCGACTCACCACTTCGCGACGACTCGGCGTCGCCAGGACTCCAGAGGGCTCTGGAACTCCGTATCAGAATCCAAACGGACTCCACGTCAATCCGACGAACACTCCGAACGGCATGGTGTTGTAGCTATAGGCCGTCTGATACCGCTTATCAAGCAGGTTCTCGACACGCGCACTCCACCGAAAATCCCGACCGAGGGGTCCCTCGGCGGTCAAGCCGATCGTGGTGTAGCTCCCCAGAGTCACGGGAATGGCCGTAAACGACGGCGTGTACGCCACATCCGGGCGCGGCCCCATGTAATGCAGGACCAACCCGGTCGTTACTCGGCCAAACTCGTAGCCCAGCGTGACGTTGGCCATGCTCCTGGCGAGACGTTGCAGCGTCGGATTACCGACCTCGCTCTGCGCGATTGGCTGCTGCAAGGTCACATTGGCATCATAACTCCATCGCCGCCAGCTGCCCCGCGCGGAGAGCTCCGCGCCACGCGTGCGCGTGCGCGCGATGTTTTGGAACTGTGTCATTCCGCTCGGCGTCGAGCCGAAGCCCCACATGTCGTTGCCGGTGGTTTGGAACAACGTCATGCGCACGTTGACCGGAGTGGCTGACCATTGCAGAGCCGCCTGAACGGTATGCGCAGATTCCGGCTTCAGGAGAGGATTCGCCGCCCAATACGGGTTGCTGTAATACAGATAACCGAGCGGCGGCACGTTGAATGCACTCGAGTAGCTGGCGATCGCCTCGAATCCGTGACCCAATTGCCGTCCGTAGCCGGCATAGAACGTGTTCTTGTTGCTGGCATAGCCGCCGAACTGGTCATGCCGCACATTCAGCTGAATTTCATTTCCGGAAAACGACCCATTCAGGCCCGCGAAGACGGCCGTGACGTTGCGCGAGGTGCTCGGAATGTCTCCCTGGCCGGTGCTGGTGACCGCCTGGTGCTGGTGGGTTGCACCGCCCGTCACTATCCAGTCCTTGGAAAGACGCACGACATTGCGCCAGAGCACATCAAGGTGTGTCGATCGATACATCGCCGGGTAGCTGCCGAGATTGATGTTCTCGGTGCGCTGGCGGGACACGCTGAAATGCGACGTCCAGATGGAGGCGATTCGATTGTCGCTGAACAACTGAAAGAGCGTCTCCTTCGTGCGTCCTCCGGCACTTTCATTATCGTAGCTGTAACGCCCATCGCTCGAGAACACACGCGCACCGAGTTGCTCGTGACTGCCGAGCTCCTGCACGATCGAGCCGTTTGCGGTCAGATTGTGATATCCGTCGGACTGATTCGTGGTCACCAGCGTGCTTTGCGCAGGATTGATCGACGGAATGCCCGCTGTCGTGAAACGACTCACCCCGATTTGCAGACGGGTGTTGTGGATCCGGCCACTGGCATTGACCGACGTCGTCACCGTGTTGCGGCTGCCCGCCGCCATGGACAGGTGCACTTGCGGTTTTGAGCGCCCCTCGCGCGTGGTAATCAGGATGACGCCGCCAATGGCGCTCGAGCCATAGATCGCGGATACGTTGCCGTGAATGACTTCGATGCGCTCGATCTGATCGGTGGTGAGATTCTCAAGATAGTCGCCCCCACCGGATGCGTCTTCGGCGGTCAGAGGCACGCCATCGAGTAGGATCAAGACCCCCGCATCCGTGCCACCGAAACCCTCCAGGTAGAGTGTCGAGGTGTGCCCGGGTCCGCCATTCGAGGTGATTTGCACGCCGGCCACTCGTTCGAGCAACGTCGTGAGATTCTTCACCCCGCTCTGCTCGATCTGAACGCGGGTGATGACGCTCACGTTGGGCAACGTCTTAGCCAGGGGTTGGGGAAACGTGGCTGCCGAGATGACCACGGTCGGTACGCTGGTGGGCGCAATCGCGGCCATTGCAGGCGTCGCAATCGTCAGGCCGCACGAGAGCGCCATCCACCCCAGCGCTGCCAGGGCCCCGACCGACCGGGACCCGGCGAGCCGACCGGTGCGCCTCGCCGGATCTGGGCAGGCATGCACTTCGCTCGAGCGCGTCACCTGTACGGTACGTTCGTTGGGTACGCGCCGAATACGGTCGGCCAAAGTGAGGATCAATTGCATCGCAGTGCTCCGTTCATGTGCCCCTTTCGGGGTGTAGTAACGACAGCCGATGCGAAGCACGCGCATACAAACCGTGAATGCGGAGCTTTCACTCCGTTCACACGGCTGCATTCGGTGGTGGTGGAATGTTCTCCCCCGGCCTCCGCATCGGTCTCAATGTCACCGCTGCGATTGACCGCTCCGTGTGGTGCTCCCCGCCCACCGGTTGGGTGACCGTACTGGCAGGTCTCCTGGCTCGCGGGTCGTGATCCTGCGCCCGGCCTTCCCAGTTTCCCAGTGGCCGTCGTGGGCGCGGACTCGCCGCTTACAGTTACGGGGGTAGCTGCGGCATCGACTCATGTCTCACCGCATTCCCTCTTGCCTCCCCGGTGTCAACCGGGGAACCAGCACGCGGGCGAGAGTCTCTCCCTAAGTCGGTCCGCCGTCAAGAACGGCCGCTCCCCAGGCGCTGACCGCGTCGTCGCGCCGCGAACATTAAAATCCGCGAATGCGATCTGACCGTTGTGGATGCCCGCAAACTCGGACGATTCCGCCGTCCGCGCACCAACGCTCGCGGAGTCCGGGCAACAGATCACCGACGATGGACGCGGAGCCCGCGCCGCGTGATGGTGGTCCGAGGCACGTGCTCACAAACGCCGCACCACTGCGAGGTCAATCCGTCATCGATACGAGAGACCGGGGAGCTCTGGACAACATCAGCTCGGTCAGCTGCGCCCCTGCGATCGTTCCCCTGGATACCCGTTGCCGCTCAACTGCGAAGAT
>JAKBDK010000107.1:0-5200 GCA_021834525.1 Pseudomonadota bacterium
GCGCACCGGCCGATCACCCCGAGCGTGTCGCTCGAAGCCACGGTGGTCGATGCCCACTCCCTCAGGGGCGTCGGTGTGGCGCCGAAGCCGGCGCCGACGCCCCCGGCACCGCCTCCGGTGAGCGCGCCCCAGGGCCCACCGGCCCCGACGCCGCAGGAGCAGGCGCTGCGTCAGCAGGCCGCCGCTGCCGAACAGCAGCGCCTGGCGGCCGCGCAGGCGGAGCAGCAGCGGCTTAAGCAGCAGCACACCGCCGAGGTCAAAGCGCAGGCCGAGGCCCAGGCGAAGGCGCAGGCCCGGGCCAAAGCCACGGCTAAGGCTGAGGCCAGAGCCAAGGCTGAAGCCAAGGCGAAGGAGAGAGCTCAACGGCGCGCCGAGGCGAAGAAACGGGCCGAGGCGCGGCGCAAGCGCGAAGCGGCCAAGAAGCTCGCCGCGGCGCGTAAACTCGCCGCCGAGCGGGCCGCCCAGGCGCGTGCACAGCGTATTGCGCAGCTGCAGCAGGCGCTGCGCGAGGATGCGCAGTCCAATGCCCAGATGCGCTCGGCGGTCGGCGGCTGGATCACGGAGGTCACCCAGCGGGTCGAGGCGGCGTGGATCAAACCGCCGACGGCGCGGTCGAACCTCAGTTGCACGATCGGGGTGGTCCTGGTGCCGGGCGGGGCGGTGAGCAGCGTGAGCCTCGGGGAGTGCAATGGCGATGAGGCGGTGCGCGAGTCGATCGAAGCGGCCGTGTATCGCGCCTCACCGTTGCCGCCGCCGCCGGACCCGGACCTGTATCACCAGCAGATCAATTTCGTATTCGCGCCCAATTCGAACTGAGAGCCAGGACACCCATGACCAGAGTTGCCCGCATGCGTACCGCCGCGATCGCGGCACTGCTTGCCCTCGGCGGCCTGCCGGCGGCGCAGGCGCAGCTGACCATCAAGATCACCTCCGGGGTGACCCATCCGGTGCCGATCGCCGTCGTGCCGTTCGCCGAGACGAGCAGCGCGTCGGTCAATGTCGCCGCGGTGGTCCAGCACGACCTCGTCGGCAGCGGGCGCTTCAGCGGCCTGCCGGCGGCACAGATGCCGGCCACGCCGGATCATGCCGCGCAGGTGGCTTTCCCGTCCTGGAAGAGCACGGGCATCGATTACCTGGTGGTGGGGCGCGTCAAGCCGGTCGGCAACGGTGAACTCGCCGTCGACTTCAATCTGCTCAACGTCCTGACCGGCCAGAGCGTGATCCGCAAGCGCTTCACGGGCTCGGCCGCGGCGCTGCGCAACGCCGCACACCGCGTGAGCGATGCGATCTACCAGGCGATCACCGGGATCCGAGGAGCGTTCGACACCCGCATCGCCTACGTGGCAGTGGTCGGGAGCGGCGCGGCGCAGCGCTTTCAGTTGGTCGTGGCGGATGCGGATGGCTACAATCAGCACCTCATCCTCGAGTCGCGCTTCCCGATCATGTCCCCGGTGTGGTCACCGGATGGAAAATGGCTCGCCTACGTCTCATTCGAAGATCATCTCTCGGCGGTGTACCTGCAGCGGGTGCGCACCGGGCAGCGGTACCGTGTCTCGGCGCGCGCCGGGGAGAACGGCTCGCCGTCGTTCTCGCCGAACGGGCAGGAACTCGCGCTGACGTTGAGCGGCGTCTCGGGCTATCCGCAGATCTATGTGCTCGACCTGCACACCCGCCAGTTCACCCGCATCACGCATACCCCGGCGATCAATACCGGGGCGACCTGGGCGCCGGACGGCCGCGCGCTCTATTTCACCTCGGACCGGGCCGGTTCCCCGCAGGTCTACCGCAAGTCGCTCACGCCCGGCAGCCTGCCGCGGCGCATCACCTTCACGGACGGGTACAATGCCGACCCGCACGTCTCGCCGGATGGAACCCATCTGGCGGTGGTGACGCAGGTGGACGGACAATACTGCATCGCCGTGCAGGACCTGAAGACGGGCACCTTCCGGGTGCTGACCCACGGTCCGCTCGACAGCACGCCGAGCTTTGCGCCGAACGGCGCGGAGCTCATCTACGCCAATCGGCCGGGCAGCGGTTCGGAGGCGATTCTGGCGACCACGTCGATCGATGGGCTGACGGGCATGACCCTCAAGCCCACGCACGGGCAGATTCAGGATCCGAGCTGGGGGCCGTTTCCCCCGCATTCGCATTGAGAGTTTGAGCCGCGCGGTCCCTGACGGGCCGCGCGAGTGTGTCACAACAGAGCGCCGGGGGACCGGCGCACAACGGAGAAGGGTGTTATGCGTCGCATTGTTACGGTAGTGGTGTTGGCCGCGGCTCTGGGTCTGGCGGCCTGCGCGAGCAAGCCGGTCAAACCGGCCAGTTCGCAGACGGCGACGGCCGGCAGCGGTGCCGCCAGCCAGGGCGCCGGCTCCGGCGCGAACGCCGGGGAAGGCTCACTCGGCAATCAGAGCTCGGTGCCGGGCCCGCAGCAGGGCCTGCTCGCGGACCGCACCGTTCACTTCGCATTCAACAGCGCGGTGATCCGCGGACACGGCATCGAGGTGGTCGCGGCCCATGCGAAGTACCTCGCCGATCACGCCAGTGCGCGCGTTCGGCTCGAGGGCAACACCGATGATCGCGGCTCGCCGGAGTACAACATCGGTCTCGGTATGCGCCGTGCCGAGTCGGTCCGCCAGGCGATGCTGCTGCAGGGCGTCTCGCCGAATCAGATCACCGTCGTGAGCTACGGTGAGGAGCGCCCGATCGATCCGGCCAACAATGCGGTCGCCTGGGCCAAGAACCGTCGCGTCGACATCGTCTATCTGACGCCGACGCAGCCGGGTCACTGAGCGGGGCGCGGGAGTTTCCATGCGTGCCTTGCGCGTGCTGGCGCCGGCTGCGGCGCTGCTGGTGACGCTGCTCAGCGGCTGCGCCACCGGTCCGGATCCCACTCAGGTGCGGCTCGATAATCTCGACGCACGGGTGGGCAAGCTCGAGCAGTTCGTCTCCAATGGCAGTCTGGTGCAGCTCGCCCAGCAGCAGAACGCGCTGCAGGCCGAGGTGCGCAGCCTGCGCGGTCGAGTCGACAGCCTGCAGGAGCACGATCGGCGGTTCACTCGCCAGCAGCGTGCGCTGAACGCGGATCTGAACAAACGCATGGGTGCACTCGAGCGCGCGAGCGCGGCCGAGGCGGCCGCGATCAATGCCGCGGCGGGCTCGGCGAATGCCGGCGCGTCGGGCAGTTCCGGGACCCCGAGTGGAACCGCCGCCGCGGGCGGCGGCGGTTCCGGTTCGCTCGCCGGGATGATGTCCGGAGTCGATCCGACGCAGCAGTCGGTCTACCAACAGGCCTTCGATGCGCTGAAATCCGGCAGCTATTCGGTGGCGATCAGCGGGTTCAAGGGGTTCCTGAAGACCTACCCGACGAGTCCGCTCGCGCCGAACGCCGAGTACTGGCTCGGTGAGGCGCATTACGTGAACCAGGACTTCGGCAAGGCCGAGACGTGCTTCCGCACCGTGCTGAAGCGTTGGCCGGATTCGGCCAAGGCGGCCGCGGCGATGTTCGATCTCGGCAATACGCTGATCGCACAGGGACACGCCCGTGCGGGACAGGCACAACTGAAGGCGCTGGTGAAGCAATTTCCGGGCACGGACTTGGCCAAGCGGGCCGCACACGTGCTGCACCCGCACGGACAGTGAGCGCGACGCAGGCCGCGTCGCCGTCGGCGACGCGGCTGAAGATCACCGAAATCTTCTACTCCCTGCAGGGCGAGGCGGATTCGGTCGGTATTCCGACCACCTTCGTGCGTCTCACGGGCTGTCCGCTGCGCTGCCAGTACTGCGATACGGCCTACGCCTTTCACGGCGGACAGTGGTGGGACATCGATCAGGTGCTCGAGCGGGTGAGTGAACTCGGCCCCCGGTACGTGTGCGTCACGGGCGGGGAGCCGCTGGCCCAAAAGGGATGTCTGGAGTTGATGCGTCGCCTGTGCGATGCGGGCTCTCGAGTCTCGCTCGAGACGAGCGGCGCGCTCAGCTTGGCGGGCATCGATCCGCGCGTGGTCCGGGTGGTCGACGTCAAGACGCCGGGATCCGGCGAAGAGGCGCGCAACCGCTATGAGGAACTGGCCGGCCTCAGCGCACAGGATCAGGTGAAGTTCGTGATCTGCGATCGGGCGGATTACGACTGGAGCGTCGCGCGCGTGCGTGAGCTGGCGCTCACCGAGCGCTGCACGGTATGGTTCTCCCCGAGCTACGAGCAGCTGCCGGCGCGCGAGCTGGCCGAATGGATCCTGGCGGACCGTTTGGCGGTGCGTCTGCAGGTGCAGCTGCACAAGGTACTGTGGGGCAATACGCCGGGGAAATGATGGTCGAGCGCGAGCGATGGTCCCGTTCAGGGACGTGGTGGCGGGGGCGCCCGTGAGCGGCCCGTCGGCGGTGGTCCTGCTCTCGGGCGGCCTGGATTCGGCCACCGTGCTGGCGATTGCGCGTGCGCGCGGCCTGAGCTGCTATGCGCTGTCGATCGCCTACGGTCAGCGTCACGAGGCCGAGCTCACCGCAGCGGCCCGGGTGGCCGCGTTGCTCGGGGCGCGCGAGCACCGGGTGATGCAGGTCGACCTTGCCGGCATCGGCGGATCGGCCCTGACCGACCGTTCGATTGCGGTGCCCGAGACCCCGAGCGAGGGGATCCCCGTCACCTACGTGCCGGCCCGCAATACCATCATGCTCTCGCTGGCCCTCGGCTGGGCCGAGGTCCTCGGCGCCGAGCACATCTTCATTGGCGTCAATTCGCTCGATTATTCGGGCTATCCGGACTGCCGGCCAGAATATGTCGATGCGTTCGCCCACCTGGCGCAGCTGGCCACCAAGGCGGGCGTCGAGGGCCATCCCTGCCGCATCGAAGCGCCGCTCATCACCTGGACCAAGGAGCGCATCATCCGCGAGGGGACGGCCCTCGGGGTCGATTATGGAATGACGGTCTCGTGCTACCAGGCGGATGCGGAAGGGCGGGCCTGCGGCCGGTGCGATTCGTGCCGGCTGCGCCGGGCGGGATTTCAGGCCGCCGGCCTCGTGGACCCCACGCGCTACCAGTGATCGGCGTATCCGGGTATCATCCGCACCCCTGCGGCGGCCCTTTCGGGACCCTCGCCGCGACCCCGTTGGGGCGTTAGCTCAGTCGGTAGAGCATCGGACTTTTAATCCGCTGGTCGACGGTTCGAATCCGTCACGCCCCACCATCTAACCGGAAGTTCGCCCG
>JAKBDK010000042.1:0-24413 GCA_021834525.1 Pseudomonadota bacterium
GACGTGGCCGGTGAGGGGATTCATGCCGGCCGGCGCGTCACGCTCGGCGTGACGTACGCGTATTGAGGGCTGAGCCGACCATGCAGTTGTGTTTCGTGCGCCATGGGGAGACCGAGTGGAACCTCCAGGGGCGCTATCAGGGCCGGGCCGATCCGCCGCTGTGCGCCGCGGGAGCCGCAACCGCCCGGGGGATTGCCGGGCAGCTGAATGCGGATGCGCACCTGCTGCTCGTGTCGAGTCCACTGCAGCGGGCCACCGCGACCGCGGCGCTCGTTGCAACCGCATGCGGTGCGGCCACGGCGCTGCCCGATGCGCGCCTCGGTGAGATTGATTTCGGCGCCTGGCAGGGTCTCACTCAGGCGCAGGTGAAGCTGCGCTGGCCGCGGATGCTGCGCCGCTGGAAACAGTCGCCGGAGTCCTTCCGGTTTCCGGACGGGGAATCGCTGGTCGATGCGCAGGAGCGGCTGAGCGATTTTCTGCACCACCCGCCGTGGCCGCTCGGGCGCGCCGGTGCGGTGCTGGCCGTGTCGCATGCGGGAATGATTCGCCTCGCCGCGTTGATTGCCGAGCGCCGTCCGCTCGCGCAATTCCGACAGGTTGCGGTGCCGTCCGGGGCGCTATGGGCGTTCGAGTGGTCTGCGGGCGGCGCATTGCGCCGGCTCGGGTCTGACTGACACACAGGATCGATCATGAACATCACGATTTTCGGATCAGGGTACGTCGGCCTCGTCACTGGGGCATGTCTGGCGGATGCGGGTAATCACGTCATGTGCGTGGATGTGGACCGGCACAAGATCGAGCTGCTGCGCCGCGGCGAGGTGCCCATCCACGAGCCGGGCTTGCAGACGCTGCTGCAGCGCAATGGTGCGGCCGGCCGGTTGGTGTTTACCGAGGATCCCGATGCGGGCGTCGCGCATGGCGTGTTCCAGATGATCGCAGTCGGCACGCCGCCGGATGAGGACGGCTCGGCCGATTTACGCCACGTGCTCGCGGTCGCCGAGACGATCGGGGCGCGCATGCGCGAATACAAAGTCGTGATCACCAAGTCGACGGTGCCGGTGGGTACGGGGGACAGGGTGCGCGCGGCGCTCGCCGGTGCACTGCAGCGGCGCGGTGCGGCGGTGCCCTACGATACGGTCTCGAACCCTGAGTTTCTCAAGGAAGGTGCCGCCATCGCCGACTTCATGAAGCCGGATCGGATCGTCATCGGTGCCGAGAGCGAGCGGGCGATCGGGCTGATGCGCGAGCTGTACGAGCCCTTTACGCGCAACCGCAGCCGGTTGATCGCGATGGATGTGCGCTCTGCGGAACTGACCAAATACGCGGCCAACGCGATGCTCGCCACCCGCATCAGTTTCATGAACGAACTGGCCGGATTCGCCGAGCGAGCCGGTGCCGACATCGAGAGCGTTCGTCAGGGGATGGGGGCAGATCCGCGCATCGGCCATGCGTTTCTCTACCCGGGCGTCGGCTACGGCGGCTCGTGTTTCCCGAAGGACGTCAAGGCCCTGGTGCACTCGGCCACCGGTGCCGGCTGCGCCGCGACGTTGCTGCAGGCGGTCGAGACGGTCAACGAGCGACAGAAGCACCGACTGTTCGAGAAACTCACCGCGCATTTCCCGGACCTCAACGGCAAGACGATCGCGCTGTGGGGACTCGCCTTCAAACCCAACACGGATGACATGCGCGAGGCGCCGAGCCGGGTGCTGCTCGGGAGCCTGTGGGCCGCCGGCGCGCGGGTGCGGGCGTACGACCCGGTGGCCATGCCCGAGGCACGGCGGCTGTTCGGGGAGCGGCGCGGCCTTGAGTTGTGCGCCTCGGCACTGCAGGCGCTCGAGGGCGCCGATGCACTCGCCATCGTGACGGAGTGGCCGGAGTTTCGCAGTCCGGATTTTGCCCAGATGCGCCAGCGGCTGAAGGAGCCGGTGATCTTCGACGGCCGCAATCTCTACGATCCGGCCCAGATGCACACGCTCGGCTGGCGCTACTTCGCGATCGGACGCGGCGCGGCGAGCCGCGCGGCGACGAAAGACGGTGCGGACGCCGCCCGCCGGGAGGGGGCGCCCGCCGTGGCCGCGGCCTGACCCGAGGAGCCCGCAGCCCGGCGCGGTGGGTGCCCGAGAAGCGTCACTGAGCGCAACGGCCCGATCAGGCGCGCAGCGGCTCGATCAGTTCCGGTCCATCGTTGCGCGGGCTGTTGACTTTGAGACTCACCGGGTACGCCGCCATGCGCTCGGGCGAGTACGCGTGCAGCATCGTCAGTGCCGTCTGCGGTGCGCCTGCGAGCCAGGCGTCGAACTGCTCGGGCGCGAGGATCGCCGGCATGCGCCCGGGATGGCTGGCGCTGTTGTGGATGTGGCGCAGCAGCGCGTTGGCGGGCAGCGTGATCAGAGCGCAGCTCTCGATGGCCCCGCCGGCGGGCGCGATGCTGGCGTCCCAGAGGCCGGCGAACCCGAACACCGGGGCGTCGGTGAGGTGGATGAAGTACGGCTGCTTGTGTCCGTCGTCCTCCAGATGCCACTCGTAGAACCCGGCGGCGAGCTGGATGCAGCGCTGCCCGCGCGTCCAGGGTCCACGCCACACCGGCGAGGTGGTCAATTTTTCCACCGTCGCGTTGATGGTCGAGTACTTCGGCGGCACGCCGCGAGCGAAGGCGGGGATCAGCCCCCAGCGCATCATGACGCCCTCCTGCACGCCGTCGTTGGCCCGCACCACGGGCACGGGCTGCGACGGTGCGACGTTATAGCGTGCGGTGAATTCCCAGTGCACGCGGCCGAGGCGCACGGCACGCTCGAACTTCGCCTGCTGGGCCAGGATGTACCGTCCGCACATGTGCGCACTGTAGCGGATCGGCCCGTGGCCGGTCACGGGGCCTGCGAGCGCTGCGCACGTCGGGTCGATGCCGAGCCGCCGGTGGCGGCAGTGGAGCGAGCCGCGAGGCGCAGATGGGCCCGCCGGGGTGCGAGGCAGCGTTCAGACCTCGCCGCGGGCGGCGGCGCGGCTTGCGGGACGGCGTGCGCGGGGGTCTAGATCGGTCCCGGCGATGAGCGCAAGCCTCGCGGTGGCGCCCGGGGCGCCTTAACCGGCGGCGGCCTCGTCGAGGACGCTGCGAATCGAGACGGGCAGCGCGTTCGCGGTGTCCTGCTTGCTGACGAACGCCCGCACGCCCGCTTCGGCTGCCATGGCCCGGTAGACGTCGGTGTCGCTGCGCGAGTGGATGATGACCGGCACGGTCGGGGCGATGTCGCGCAGTCGGCGCGTCGCCTCGATGCCGTTCATCCCAGGCAGGGAGATGTCCATGACGATGACGTCCGGCGGAGCGGCGCTCACCGCTTCCAGCGCGCTCTCCGCATCGCGCACCGTGGCCACCGTCATGGTGCGTCCGGCCGGAGCGCAGCGGCCGAGCGCTCCGTGCAGCAGCGCCGCGATGGCCTTGCCGGTGGGGACGTGATCTTCCACGATCAAGATCCGGATCGCCGGGGACCCGGCGCGCTCTGAACCCTCCGGGGGGGGCATTGTCATGGACAAAAGGCTCGATCGCTTCACCAGAACGCACTCCAACATGCCGCCTGCGGCGGGTCTGTAGGGAATTCTCGATCCGAGGTCTATTGCAGGGGCGTCAGCCCGTGCAGGATGGCAAATTTGATCAGCCCGGCCAGATCGGTGATCTGCAGCTTCTGCATCAGGCGGCTGCGGTAGGTATCGACGGTCTTCGGCGAGAGGGTCAGCCGGCGGCCAATCTCGGCGCTCGAGAGGCCATCGGCGACCAGCGTGAGGATCTCGCGCTCGCGGTTGCTCAGGCTCTCCAGGGGGCTCGTGCTGCGCCGATTGCTGATGCCCTCGGCGACGATCTCGGCGATCCGCCCGCCGAGGTGGCGCCGGCCCAGGTGCACCGCGCGCACCGTTTCGGCGATCTCCCGCCCGGCGCTCTCCTTCAGCAGGTAGCTGCGCGCGCCCGCCTCGAGTGCCTGGAACACGTGCTGCGCCGAGGAGTGCATCGAGAGGATCACGATCGCGATCTTCGGGCGCGTGGTGAGGATCTGACGCGTGAGGCTGATGCCGTCGAGTTCCGGCATCGACAGATCGAGAATGGCCACATCGGGGCTGAGTGCGACGATCTGCTCGAGCGCGAGACGGCCATTGGCGGCGGTGCCCACGACTTCGATGTCCGCGGCGGCCTGGAGAATGGCGACGATCCCATCGCGCACCAGTGCGTGATCGTCTGCGATGAAGACCCGGATGCGGCTCGATGCCATCGACTCACCTCGCGCCGGCTGGGGCCGGCCAGGGCAGAGTGACCGACACGCACGTGCCGGCGCCGGGGGCGGAGTGCACCCGGCAGTGAGCGCCGATCGACTCGGCCCGCTCGGCCATGGTGAGCATCCCCATGCCGCCATCCCCGCGCGCTGCGCGCGCCGTAGGATCGAACCCCATCCCATCGTCGCGAATCGTCACCGTGGCGCTGTCGCTGCCGGTCTCCAGACGGATCTCCACGTGCCTCGCCCTGGCGTGTTTGACGGTATTGTTGAGCGCCTCCTGGGCGATGCGAAACAGCGCGATCGCCACGGTGGGGCTGAGCCGCGGCTGCGGCTCCGTGCCGTGCACCGTCACTTTGAAGCCGGCGCGGCGGGCCACCCGCCGGGCGTGTTCGCCGAGCGCGGCGATGAGTCCAAACTCATCGAGGCCGGGCGGGCGCAGCTCGAGCATCACGTCGCGCAGCCGCTGCGCGGCATCCTCGAGCAGCTTCTCCGAGTCGTCCAGGCGCTGCGCCACCGAGGGCTCGAGCGGCTCCCCGAGCAGGCTGCGCACGATGGTGAGGTTCAGGCTCACGGCACCGATGTCCTGTGCGACCGAGTCGTGCAGCTCCCGTCCGAGGGCGTTGCGCTCGGTTTCCTGGATCTCGAGCACCTGGCGCGAGAGGCTCTGCAGGCGTGCGAGTTGCGCATCGAGCGCCTCCTCGGCGGCCTTGCGCTGGCTGATGTCGATGCCCACGCCGATCAGGAAGTCCTCTCCGGAATAGCGCAGTCGGCGGCCGGTGAACAGGTACGGCAGCGTTCGCCCGGACTTGGTCCGAAACGGCGCCTCCACCGACTCCTCGCCGCGCTCGAATACGGTCTCGATCCGCTCCTTCAGCAGCTGCTGGTGCCCGACGTCGAAGAAATCGAGCGGATGCATGTGCTCGACCTCCTGCGCGCTGTAGCCGCTCACGTCGAGAAAGTTGCGATTCCAGCGGCGGAACCGTCCGGCGCGGTCGTAGAAGTAGACGACGCCGGGCATGCTCTCCATGATGGCGTTGGCGAAACGCTGCTCGCGCATCAGCGCCTCCATGGACTGAATCTGCTCCGTGACGTCGCGGAAGCTGCCGATGTAGTGCGTCACGTGCTGCTCGGCGTCGAGCACGGCGGTGATGTTGAGCCAGCAGACGATTTCGCGACCGTCGCGGCCACGATCGACGATCTCCCCGGCCCAGCGCCCGAGCGTGGCGAGCTCGCTCCACATCGAGCGGAAATACTCCGCGCCGTGACGGCCTGAGGCGAGCAGCGACGGGTTGCGTCCCAGCAGCTGGTCGCTGCGATATCCGAACAGCGCTTCGAACGCCGGGTTGATCGCGGCGATGCGGTTCTGGCCATCGGTGACGACGACCGCTGCGACGCTGTTCTCGAATGCGCGGTGCAGGACGGCGAGCTCTCGGTCCTGCCGCTCGCGGTGCTCCCCGGCGGCTTGGAGCGCCGCGCGGCTGCGCAGCACCTCCAGGCACACGCCCAGATCATCCCCGAGCAGGCGGAACTGCTCGAGCTGCTCGGCGCTCACGGCCGATTTCTGCTCGGAGTAGACGGTGAGCAATACCGCCACGGCTCCCCCGGGCAGACGCACGGGCAGCACGAATGAGGAGCGCAGTCCGAAGGCGCGGGCCCGGTCACGCCAGGGCGTGAAGCGCGCGTCGGTGTCCAGGTCGTCGTTGAACTGCAGCTCACCGGTGCTCAGTGCGCGGCCGGCAGGCCCCTGGCCGAGCGGGGTATCACCCCAGCACACGGTGAGTCCCTCGACATACCCGAGTGCGGTGCCGGCGGCGGCCACGACCTGAATCGTGCGCGCCGCATCGTTGCGCGCACAACTGATGGTTGCGAGCGCGAAGGGCGTCTGGTGGGTCAGCGCCTCGCAAACCGATTGATACAGGTCTTCCTCGCACGAGGCACGCATCACCGCGCGATGCGCGTGGTTGATGGCCGCGAGGACCCAGGTGAGTTTCTGCGCGCCGGCTCGTGGCGCGCGTTTAGGGGCCGTTGCCCGGACCGAGCCGCGTTCGAGTCGTGTGGGTTTGGCGCGGTCCAAGGGCCTGATCTACGCCGTTTATCATTATGTTCAACCCACTTTAGCGCGCTCGCCGACGGCGGTCAACGCAACGACGGCCTGTGCGCTCAACGCTCCGCGGCGCTGCTGCCGTCGGCCGCATCGGGTCCGGTGAGCTGGCGCATGAACTGCGGCAGCGGGACGGGGCGGCCGAAGAAATAGCCCTGCGCGATCTCGAAGCCGATGCCGGCGAGCACCTCGCGCTGATAGGGCGTCTCGACGCCTTCGATCACCAGCTCGACGTTGAGGCTGCGCGCCATCGCCACCATGGCCTTGAGAATGGACACGTCACCGTCGGCGGACGGCTGCAGGTGGCGGATGAAGCTGCGGTCGACTTTGAGTTTGTCGAATGGCAGATGACGCAGGTAATGGAACGAGGAGTACCCGGCGCCGAAGTCATCGATCGCGATTCGGATGCCGAGCTTGCGCAGCGCGGCGAGCGCGTGCGAGGTCTCGGTGCTGTGCTCGATGAGGAAGGTTTCGGTCAGTTCGAGCTCGAGCATCCGTGGATCGACATCGGTTTCGGCGAGCGCCGCCTCGACGGTGGCGAGAAATCCCGGATCGGAGATCTGCACGCCCGAGACGTTGACCGCGATCCGCGGCGGCGATCGCTGCGTCGAGCGGCACCGGGCCGCGGCGCGCAGCGCATCGCGCAGGATCCACGCCCCCAGCGGTCCGATGAGACCGGACTCCTCGGCGATCGGGATGAAGCTGTCGGGTCGTTGCATGCCGAGCAGCGGATGGTTCCAGCGCACGAGCGCCTCGGCGCCGAGAATCCGCCCGGTCCTGATCTGCACGATCGGCTGGTAATGCAGCTCGAATTCCTGGTGCTCGATCGCACTGCGCAGCGATTGCTTGACGATCACGTTGGTGCGCAACCGATCGTCGATGTCGGTGCTGTAGAGGCTGATTCCGGGCCGGGCGGTGCGCTTGGCGGCGTGCAGCGCGATGTCCGCGCGCTGCGCGAACTCCAACGCACTCTCGACGCTGTCCTCCTGGGCGGCATCGCCGGCGTCGATGTACAGGCCGATGCGCGCCGGCAGGTTGATCGCACCGCCGGGCAGACTGAACGGGGCTGAGAGGATCGGCGCGGCCGCCGCTGCGATCTGCCGGGCGCACTCCTCGGAGTGCGCCGCGCTGCCGAGGACGGCGAACTGGTCGGCCTGCAGCCGGTAGAAGCGGCTCGCGGCGGGGAAGGCCTCCTGCAGCCGTCCGGCGATCAGAGTGAGGATCTGGTCCCCGGTGGACATCCCGTAGGTGTCGTTGATCTCGTGAAAGCGCACGAAATCGACCATGTAGAGCGTGGCGCGCTGAGCGCCGGCGCGCGCCTCGGCGAGGTACGCGGCGAGTTCGCCGTGGAACTTCTTTGCATTCGGCAGGCGCGTCAGCGGATCGTGATCGCGCAGGTAAGTCAGCTCCTCCTTGGCGAGTTTCTCCGGCGTCACGTCCAGCGTCACGCCGTTCCAGAGAATCTGCTCCGCGGTGCGGCGGATCGGGCGTACACGCGAGCGCAGCCAGCGGCGCTGGCCGTCGGGCCGTTCGATCGCGAACTCCAGATCGAGCGTACTCAGCGTCGCGGCGGCCTCGCGCCAGCGCTGCTCGAGGCGCGCGCGATCCTCCGGCAGCGTCAGGGCGAAGAACTGCAGGGGCGTGAGCGGCTCATCGGCGTTCAGCCCGAGGAGCGCTGCGGCGGAGCGGCCGAGGTAGGTAAAGTGCGGCTCGCCCTTGGCGCTCTGGCTGATCTGGTAGACGAAGCCCGGCAGCGTATCGCTGATGCCCTCGAGCATCTGCGCGAAGTGATCCTGAGCGGCCTGCGCTTCGTGCCGGGCAGTGACGTCAGTCAACATCCCGGCGAAGGCGATGACGCGCCCGGCGTGGTCGCGGACCGGGGAGATCAGCAGTTGGTTCCAGAACGTCGAGCCGTCCTTGCGGTAGTTGAGCAGTTCGCAGCGCACCGGTTCGCCGCGCCGGATGGCCGCGCCGATCTGCGCAATCGCCGCGCGGCAGGTGTCCGCGCCTTGCAGGAAGCGGCAGTTGCGCCCGAGTACCTCGTGTTCGGCGTACCCGGTCATGGTGAGAAAGGCCGGGTTGACGCGCACGATGGGTTGATCGGGATGCGTCGCGTCGATGTAGACGATGCCGCTGTCGGTGGCCTCGATGATCGCCGTGTGCGGCAGCAGAGGGAAGCGCCCGGCCGGTCCATCGACCCCGGAGAGCGCAAAGAGGCGCGAACGCGGCAGCTCGCGCAGTTCACCCGTACAGCACAGGTAGTCGACGTTCAGGCGCTGTGCGAACTGCGCGTCGGCCTGCGTCGTGCAATGGGCGCTGAGCAGCGCTATGCCGTGCGCGTGCAGCCGCGGCGCGAGCGCCTCGAGACGCTGCGGGTCGCTGCGGTAGCCGTCGGCGAGGCGCTCGGCGGGCAGGGCGAGCAGTGCGATGCCGAGGCCCTCGATCGACTCCGGCAGCGCATCGGGCGTCTCAAGCGCGAGGGCGAGTTGGCCGGCGAACGGACGTATGGCCTCGAGCGCCGCGGCGAGCGCGGCGGGGTCCAGGTTCGGCGGCAGCGCATCGAGCATGAGCATCAGGCTCTGGCGCAGCGCATCGGGCAGTGCGCGACAGGCAGCCAGGAACGCCATCGAGTGTTCGCGTTCGGAAAAAACGCTGAACGGCACCGGTACGATGTACGTTCGGTTCACGCCGGTGCGCTGCTCGCGGCGCATCACGGCGGCTACGCGTTCGATCTGCCGGCGCACATCGGCGCCGCGCAGCAGTCCGGACTGCAGCGCGAGGATCGGCACCGACCGCCCGGCGGCATCGAGCAGCGGCCGGCAGAGGATCGGGACTTCGCTCTCGCTCGCCGCGGGCATCTCGTCCGTCGCCCACCGGGAGTTGCTCTGCATCTGCAGCGTCATCAGGTGCAGCGGACGCTCGGTCGGCGCGTTCAATCCCGCCAGCGTCACGGTCAGCTCGGCGTTCGTGCCGTCGAGGCGGCGGACGTGGGCGGGAGCGAAGCGGCTGCGACCCGGTTCGAGCGGCAGGTGACGCAGCTCGAAGTCACTTTCCCACGCCTGCAGGCTGAGCAGTGCCCCGACGCGCACGCCGATCAGCGCGGACTCGCTGCGCTCGAGCACGGCGCAGAACGCCGGATTGACGGCGAGCAGACACAGCGCCTCATCGGCGATGGCGGCCGCCATCGGCAGCGCCGCGAGCAGCCCGTTCAGCCACTGCTGCGTCGGGGCTGCATCGAGCGTCGCGAGCACCGCCTCGCCACTCAGTTCGCTCGCCGGTTGTGTCCCGCACTCGGTGCTCATGCTCTGACCGTTTGGACCGGCGGGAACATGTTCCGCGTGCCTGCATGCCGCATGAAACCCTCCGGGTGTTGTTCGGTGTGCGCAGCGGGTGCTACGCCATCTGATAACGGTACGATACGCAGCGCAGGGGGGCGCGGATGCCGGGAGCAACGTATGCGGGCCGTGGGGAGTTCTTGACGGGGCAGTCCCTCGCTTGGGTGCAATCGTTTGTATTTGAACGGAAAATCAATCCTGCGGCGGTTGCGCCTCACTCAGTGCGTCGCGCAGTGGCCTTGCCGGCCCACCAGCTGCGCCAGGCCGCCGAGCTGCGCGGCGATGACGCGCAGCAAATCGTCCGTCGAGACCACCCCGAGCAGTGCGCCGTCGCGATCGACCACCGGTGCTCGGCGCACCTCGCGGGCCTGCAGGTTGCGCAGCGCATTGTCGATGCCGATGTTCGCCTCTAGCACCAGCGGCTGCACCGTCATCACATCCGCGACATTCAGCGTCGAGAGCGCCCCGGAGTGCCTCAGGCGCGCGCGCACGATATCCCGGTCGGTGAGCATGCCGGCGACACGGAGGTGTCCGCCGAGATTCTCCGTGACCACCACCGCGCCGGTGTGCCAGCGCAGCATGAGCTCGGCGGCCTGTTCGAGCGAGGCCCCAACAGGCACCGTCACGGCCGGTATGCTCGCAATCTGCCCGGTATTCACGGCGGAGCACCTCCTTGCGGATATTGACGCATGGCGCTGCGCGCCGTGCCATGCGTATGAGTGCTGATGGTCCGCGCGGCACGGGGGTGCGAGAGTCCGCCGTGCGGGAGGTGCGTCCATGCGAATCGGGGATCTGTGCAGCCGCGATGTCCATCCGGTCACGGCCGAGGAGCCGGTGCTCGATGCGGTGCGCGAAATGCATCGCCGTCACGTGGGCGCGGTGGTCGTGGTCGACCGGCCTGGAGCTTCAGCGCGGCCACTTGGCATCGTCACCGACCGCGACGTCATGCGGGCCGAGATCACGCAGCGGGCGGACGTATTTACGCTCACCGTCGGGGACGTCATGAGCGTCGACCTGTTGACGCTGCGCGAGTCGAGCGAGCTGACCGATGCGATCGAGCTGATGCGTCGGCGCGGCGTACGGCGAGCGCCGGTCGTCGATCCCGCCGGAGTGCTGCTCGGCATCGTCACGCTCGATGATCTGTTGCCGGCCGTGGCCGGGCAGCTCGATGCGCTCGCGCACCTGCTCGGCCGCCAGGCGCGCCACGAGCACTGAGCGCTGCGCTGCATCGATGCGCTCGGTGCTATGCTGATGCGCGCCAGCCTCAGCGGGAGCCGTGATGAGCCATGCCAAAGCGGGAGCGCGCGAGCGCCTCGAATCGGTACGCAGCGATCTGATCGCATTGAGTCACCGCATCCATGCTCACCCGGAGCTCGGCTTCGAGGAGGAGAAGGCGAGCGCGTGGCTGTGCGAGCGTCTGAGTGAAGCGGGTTTCGCGGTCGAGAAGGGCATCTGCGATCTGCCCACCGCGTTTCGCGCGCGCGCCGGCTCCGGGCCGCTGCACGTGGCGTTCTGCGCCGAGTACGACAGTCTGCCGGCCATCGGACACGCCTGCGGACACAACATCATCGCCGCCGCTGCCGTCGGAGCCGCCATTGCCGCCGCACAGGTCGCTGACGAGATCGGCCTCACGGTGAGTGTGATCGGCACGCCCGCCGAGGAGGTCGGCAATGCCAGTGGCAAGATCCTCCTGCTCGAGCGCGGTGCGTTCGCCGGAATCGACGCGGCCATGATGGTGCACCCGGCGCCGATCGACATGTGCCGCGCGAAGATCATCGCCGCCTCGATGTTCGACGTCCACTGCACCGGCAAGGCCTCTCATGCCTCGGCGTTCCCCGAGCTCGGCATCAATGCCGCCGATGCGCTCACCGTGGCGCAGACCGCCATCGGGTTGCTGCGCCAACACATCCGCGATACGGATCGCATTCACGGCATCGTCACTCACGGCGGCGATGCGCCGAACGTCGTGCCGGCGCACACCTCGGCGCGCTACATCATCCGTGCCGAGACGCTCGAGCAGCTCAGCGAATTGCGCGAGCGGGTGCACCGCTGCTTCGAGGCCGGGGCGCTCGCCACCGGCGCGAGTGTCCAGATCGTCGGGGGCGAGAAGCCGTATGCGCAGATGCGCCACGATGCGCGCATGGCCGAGCTCTATCGGCGCAACGCCGAGCAGATCGGGCGGTCGTTTCCGAACCCCGAGGTGTGGGAGAACCGGCCGACGGCCTCGACCGACATGGGCAACGTCTCCCTCGCCGTTCCCTCGATCCATCCGATGATCGGCATCAATTCCCTGCCGGCGGTCAATCACCAGCCGGAGTTCGCGGCCCATTGCGTCAGTCCCGATGCCGATCAGGCGCTCGCCGAGGGGGCGCTCGCGATGGCGTGGACCGCGATCGATCTGGCCGCCGCCGCGCCCTGAGACCGGGCGCTGCGGTCAGTGCAGTTCGAGGACCTGCTCGTCGCGGTCGGCCGAGGGGACCGAGAGCACGATGCGCTCACCGGCATGTAATCCCGCGAGCACTTCGATGCGATGGATCGAGCCGATGCCAAAGCGTACCTTGCGCCGCACGGCCCGGCCGCCCTTGGCCGTCAGAACGAAGACACGCGCCTTCTTGCCGCTGGCGACGCCGTTGGGTCGCGCGACGAAATCGACGTGATGTAGCGTCGCGACGCGCAGCGTCGCATCCACGCTTTCGTTGGCGCGCGAGCCGGCCGGCAGCGTGCCGGTGAGCCGCACGTACACCGTGACCACACCGCGATTGACGGTTGGATCGACGCGCAGCACCCGCCCGGCAACGATGCCGTCGTGCGTGTCGATGCTTACTCGCAGTCCGGGCTTGACGCTCGCTGCGGAGTACTGGCTCACGTGCAGTTGCGCCATGAGCGCATCGGGCGAACTGACGCGCGCGAGGTCTGCACCCAGGGCAACCTCTTGACCCATCTGGGCGTTGATTTCCTCGATCTGACCGGCAACCGGTGCCCGTACGGTGAGGGTGGCGAGCTCCGACTCGCGCAGCGCCGTCAACACGGCCTGCTGTTCGACGCGCTCCCGTTCGGCGCGCAGCAGCGCGCGATTGCCCGACCTCAGGCGGGCCAGGCGCTGCACCTCGAGGTGCAGCTGCTTCTGCTGCAGTCCGTAGCGCAGCTTCTCGTCCGCGTACTGGTAGTGTCCGACGATCCCCTCGGCGGCGAGCTTGCGGTCGGCCGCGACGTGCATCGCGGAGCTCTCCAGATGGACTTTCATGCTCGCGATCGTCGAGCGTTCATTCAGGACTGCGCTCTGTTCGCTCTGCTGCTGCGCGATCAGCTCCGCCTTCGCGGCGGCCAGGGCCGCCACGGCGCTTTGCGCGGAGTTGGCCAACTGCGGGTTCGAGAGCGTCACGAGCGGTGCGCCGCGGCGAACCCGTTGACCGGGCTCGACCCAGACCTGCTCGACCACGCCGGTGTTCGGCGCGGCGATCCAGCGCGACTGCGCCGGGAAGAGTTTGCCCGTGGCCTTCACCCGCACGGGGAAGGTGCCGTGCTCCACCGTGCCGATCGACAGGCTGCTCAGAGCGACGTGGGCGACGTTGCGCGCGCGAACCTGCCAGGCCCAGCCGGCACCGGCGAGCAGCGCGATCAGCGCCGCGACGATCCACCCACTATGCCGGCGCCACCACGGATGCTGCGGCAGCGGCTTGTGTCCCTCCCAGGGGGGAACTCGCAGCGATTCTGGCTCAACACTCATGCACATTCTCCACCGGCACCGCTTCAGCGGCGCGCCGCCGCGGCCGCAGCCGCCCAAAAACTAGAAATATCGTGCGGGCCGCGCCGCCGTCCGGCGCAGTCCGTGATCCGTCCCCGGGGTGCGAGCCGGTGCTCGCGGGGTCCGCGGCGTCGGCACCGCCGTCATCTTCGCCGCCGGCCGGCGGGCGAACCCCGATGACGAACGTCGCAAATCAGCGACAGTCGGAGAACTTGCCCGGTCTGCCCCCTGCATGTCAACCGCGGAGTGAACCTCAGCCGTACCGGTTCCGCGCGCTCGGGGTTCCGGACGCACGGTGCCCGGGGCCCACGCGGGCTCCGCCGGGCGCCCGTTCGGGGCGCGGTCGGAAGGTTCCGGACGCGAGGGCTGCAGGGGCGCGGCGCCTCTGACCTGCGGGTTGCCGGTATGCCGGGGGCGGTGCACCGCGAGTCGTGGGCGGTGCGCCTCGGCGCCTATTGTGCCCGAGCCGCGTGCGCAGGGATGTGGCCGAGCACACAGCCGATCGATGGAAAGGGGCGCATCGGCTCAGGGTCGCATGGCGCGTCTGACGGCGCGCCGCAGCCCTCAAGCGGCGAGTCCGCGCGCGGCCATCTCATGCGTGTTGCGGCTCAATCGTGCGCCCGCCAGGATGCGCTGCAGCTCGGCGCGCATCTTCCCCTGGCGCTCCGGGTCCATCCGTCGCCACGGACACAGCGGGGCGACCAGCCGGGCGGCGACCTGCGGATTGATCGGATCGAGCGCGAGGATGGTGTCGGCGAGGAAGGCGTAGCCGGCGCCCGAGGCGCTGTGAAAGTGCACCGGGTTGCGGCTCGCGAAGATCCCGACCAGCGCACGTACGCGGTTCGGGTTGCGCAGATCGAAATCCGCATGGGCCGCCAGTGCGCGCACGGCCGCGGGAGTCTGGGGCAGGGAGGAGCACGCCTGGATGGAGAACCACTTGTCGAGCACCAGCGCATCGGTGCGCCAGCGGGCATGAAATGTCTGCAGCGCCTCGCTGCGTTCCGCGCAATCGACATGAGACAGCGCGGCGAGCGCCGCCAGCACGTCGGTCATGTTCCCGCCGCGGTCGAACTGGGACTTGGCGAGCCTCAGGCCGTCGGCCTCGCCGGCGGCGAGCAGATAGGCGAGGCAGGTATTGCGCAGCGCGCGTCGACCGATCGACCCGCCGTCGATGCGATACGGTCCCGCATCGATGAGCCGCTCGTAGGTGGCGCGCAGTTCCGTGCGCAGCGCCTGCCCCAGGGCGCGCTTGGTGGCCTCGCGGGCCGCGTGGATCGCCTCCGGATCGACGAGCTCGAGCTGATCGGCGAGGTACGCCTCTCCCGGCAGCACGAGCGCCTCGGCGGCAAAGGCCGGATCGGCCTCGGCCGAGGCGAGCGTCGCGGCGGCCGCATCGATCACCGCCGGCTCGAGCACGGGCGTCTCGCCCCGGCGCCAGGCCTGTGCCATCGCGAGCATCACGTCGGTGGCGTAGCGCTGGCCGGCGTCCCAGCGGACGAACGGATCGCCGTCGTGGGTGGCGAGCAGGCGCAGCTGCGCGGCGCTCAGCCCGCTGAGGCGCACCGGGGCGGAAAATCCGCGCAACAGCGAGGGCACCGGCCGGCGGGGCAGTCCGTCGAACACGAAGCGGGACTGCTCGGCATCGGCCAGCAGCACGCGCGAGTCGGCGGGTGCGGCCGATTCCCCGGCGAGCCGTGCCGGCAGGGCGGCCCCGGTCTGATCGAGCAGCCCCAGGGCGAGCGGCACGACCAGCGCCGTCTTGTGCGGCTGGCCGGGCGTCGGCGGCGTGCGCTGCGTGACGTTGAGCACGTAGCGGCCGCTGGCCTCGTCGTATTCGTCGGTGACGGTGAGCTCGGGCGTGCCGGCCTGGTGGTACCAGCCCTTGAAGCGGCTCAGATCGACGCCCGAGGCGTCCGCCATGGCCGCGACGAACTCATCGATGGTGACCGCCTGATTGTCGTGGCGGGCGAAGTACAGGTCCATGCCGCGGCGAAACGCATCGCGACCGATGATGGTGGCCATCATGCGGATGACTTCAGCGCCCTTGTTGTACACGGTCGCGGTGTAGAAATTGTCGATCGCCTCGTAGCGGTCGGGCTGCACCGGATGGGCGAGGGGACCGGCGTCCTCACGGAACTGCGCCTCGCGCAGCAGGCGCACGTCGCCGATGCGTTTCACCGCGCGCGAGCCCTGATCCATGCTGAATTCCTGGTCGCGGTAGACCGTCAGCCCCTCCTTCAGCGACAGCTGGAACCAGTCGCGGCAGGTGACGCGATTGCCGGTCCAGTTGTGGAAGTACTCGTGGGCGACGACCGACTCGATGCCCTGGTAGTCGGCGTCCGTGGCGGTCTCGGGGTCGGCGAGCACGCACTTGGTGTTGAAGATGTTCAGACCCTTATTCTCCATCGCGCCCATGTTGAAGTCGGACACCGCCGCGATGTTGAATACGTCGAGGTCATATTCGAGGCCGAACCGCTCCTCGTCCCACCGCATCGCCGCCTGCAGTGAGCGCATGGCGTGTGCGCAGCGCCCCTGGTCGCCGGGACGCACCCAGATCGCCAGCGCCACTTCGCGTCCCGAGCGGGTGGTGAATCGGTCGCGCACCGCGACCAGTGCGCCGGCGACCAGTGCGAACAGGTAGCAGGGCTTCGGGTGCGGGTCGGTCCAGGTGATGCGGTGGCGCCCGTCGGGCAGCAGCTCCAGCGGCCCGGGGTTGCCGTTCGAGAGCATCACCGGGCAGGTGGTGCGATCGGCGGTGATGCTCACCGTGTAGCGCGCCATCACGTCCGGGCGGTCCGGGAAATAGGTGATGCGGCGGAAGCCCTCCGCTTCGCACTGAGTGAAAAAGGCGCCGTTCGAGACGTACAGGCCCGAGAGCTCCGTATTCGCCGCCGGGTCGATGCGGGTCTCGATCTCGAGCAGGCAGGCGTCCGGAACCGCATCGATCAGGAGCGCGGTGCCTTGAAGGCGCCAGCGCTCGGCGCTCAGCGCGACGCCGTCGATGGCAATGGCGAGCACCGGCTGACCGGCGCCCTCGAGCCGCAGCGCCCCGCGCCGCTCGAGCGCAGGATTGCGGCGCAGCGCGAGCCCCGAGCGCACCCGGGTGGCCGCAGGGTCGAGGGTGAATTCCAGTCGGACCGTATCGATGAGGTAGGCGGGCGGCTGATAGTCCGCGAGCCGGGTCTCGCGCGGCGCGGGGGCGGATCGGGGGGAGTCGGGCATGGCGCGTCCGGAATCCGAAAATGCGGTGGGAGGATGAGCGGGAAAACTACCACGAAGGGCGGAGGGATTCCGCTGGGAACGGTCGTCCCCGGGGCGATCGTGCGCCCCGCTGCCGTACGGGCAACCCTTGGAGCGCCCCCGGCCGGGCGCCGGGGACGCTCGAGCGGCTAGCGCGCCGCGGCGCGCAGCAGCAGCGGACTGTGTCCGCGGGCCTGCGGGCCCATGGCGTACAGGTACGGTCCGGTGACCTCTTGCGGCGTCGGATGCGTGCCGCTCTGCTCACCCGGGTAGTGCATCCGCCGCCCGGGGGTCATCACCGCCCCGGTGTCGATCCCGAACACGCGCAGCGGATGCGCACTGGCGGCGTGATATTCGTCGGCCAACACCCCGATGAGCGCTTCCTGTGCGGCCTTGGCCATGGCGAAGCCGCCCCAGAACGCCCGGTCCGCCGCCTGCAGCGAGAAGCCGACGACCGGATCGGGCGACTTGTGCAGCAGGGGCATGCACCACTGGGTGAGGAAGAAAGGTGCCGCCAGATTGATGTTCATGACCTTGGTCCAGGTCGCCGGCGGATAGTGCTCGAAGGGCGTCAGCGCACCGATCCAGGCCGCATTGTTGAGCAGGCCGTCGAGTCGTCCGAAGCGCTCATCGATGCGCGCGGCAATCTCGCGCAGACCGGCGATCGTGATACCGGACAGATCCGCCGGACAGAGCAGCGGTTCGATGGCACCGAGGCTCGCCAGTTCGTCGTTGAGTGACTCCAGCCCCGCGCGGTCCCAGTCGAGCAACACCAACTGCGCGCCGTGCCGCGCATAACGCAGCGCAACGGCGCGGCCGATGCCCTGTGCCGCTCCGCTCAGCAGGATGATCCGGCCGGCGAGGAGGTCCGCGCCCGCATCGTAACTCAACAGGCTGCCGTAGTCGGTCGCGCCTCGGTCACTCGAGTCCATCGCACTCTGTGTCGTGGGGAAAGGTGCGCGCACTATACGGCAAAGACATTTGCGCCGCGCATCTGCGCTCGGACGCGCCACGCGTTGATGATTATCAGTTCTCTCGCGCGCGCATTGCGGTGAGTACGTATGAGCGTAAGGCGACGCGCCCGATACCATCTGCGTGCAGATGGAATCGAACGCGCCCATGGTCACGCCCACACGCAGCACTGCTGCGGCGGGCGGCACCGGCGGCCGGGACGTGCGCCGAGGGTGCTGATTCTTGTCGAGACAACTGAATTTCCCACCGCTGGCGCGATGCACAGCCGGCCGCTGCGACGAGCGGCGCCGCCGACTCGGTGCGGCGCGTCGCTGCGCACGCATCCGATTGAGCCGACCGCGCGAGCACGGCGGTCTCCATCCGGCTCGTATACAGTTCACCGCACAGCAGAACCGACGGCAGAAGGGCGCAAGCCATGAGAGATGATGCGAAGCAGGCAGAACAAGACGTGGTCATGGATTCCATCCGACCCGCGCCGCAGACCGATAAGGCGCGGCGGAATTTTCTGATCGGCACCGCCGGGGTGCTCGGCGCCGGGGCGGTCGGGCTCCTCGCCGATGCGCTGATCGACAACATGAACCCGGGCAAGGCCGTCGAGGCGCTCGGTGCGCCGATCGAGGTGGACGTCAGCCGCATCGAGCCCGGGCAGCTGATTCTCGCCGAGTGGAAGAAGAAGCCGATCTGGATCCTCAGGCGTGAGCCGTGGATGCTCAAGACGCTCGAGGACGCCTCGCTGCTGCAGCGGCTGAAGGATCCGCGCAGCATGCAGAATCAGCAGCCGACCGCCCAGTTCGTCAACGGCAATTACCGCGCGCTGCGACCGGAATACTTCATTGCCGTGGCGCTGTGCACCCATATGCAGTGCATCCCCGGCTACCGGCCCGCTCCGCACACTCTGACGCCGTGGTGGCCGGGCGGCTTTCACTGCGCCTGTCACGGTTCGATGTACGACTTCTCGGCGCGTGTGATCGAGGGGTCACCGGCGCCGTCGAACATCCCGATCCCGCCGTACTTCTGGAAATCCCCGACCGTGGCCCGCATCGGCGAGGTGGACGCGTCCGGGGCGAAGAAGAACTGGACGCCTGATATCTGGTGAGTGCGCCGCCGCGCCGCACATCGCAATTCATCAACGAAGGAAACGATCGCAATGAAATCCGCGTTGGCCGCACTCCTGATCGCCATTGCCATTCTCCCCCCGGTGTACGGCACGGACGATTACCACGGTCTGCCGCCGGCCGGCGCCGCCACACAGGGCGCGGCTCTGCTCGCCGTGTGTGCCGCATGCCACGGCATGAACGGGATCGGCATGAGCCCGACGCACCCGAACCTCGCCGGCCAGGGGTACAACTACATCCTGAAGGAGCTGGAGAACTTTCGCAGCGGCGCGCGCAAGTCGAGCATCATGACGGGGATGGCCATGACCATCCCGCCCTCGCCGAAGCACGCGAACCTGAAGGACATCGCGGCGTATTTCTCGCAGCTGACGCCGATGTGGACCTATGTTGCGGTCGGCGCGGTGCCGGCAACGGCCGCGCAGCTGAAGCTCGGGAAAATCATCTACCGGCGCGGCAATGCGACCGAGGGACTGCCGGCCTGCGCGGCCTGCCACGGCCTGAACGGGGAGGGCAACGGCCCGATGGCGATCCCGGCACTCGCCGGACAGCATGCCCCGTACATGCTCGGGGAACTGCAGCGCTTCGCAAGCGGCCGGCGCACCAACAGCCCAGGCCAGGTGATGTACACCATCTCCCGGGCGATGACTGCGGATGAGGAGAATGCCGTCATCGCCTATCTGGCGCAAATGCATCCCGACCAGGTGCTCGGTATGGGACCGAAGAATTTTACCGCTTACGCGCAGCTGCACGGCGCGCCGGCTGCCCCCAAGGCGCACTGACGGCGCTCCTGCCGAGCGGCGCCGCCCGAGGGGCGCTTCGGCTTCTCGCTGCGGCGGCAACGTACGAACTGCAAGGTCTTCAAATCCATGAACAACAGCAAGCCATCAAAAACGAGCGGTGTGTTCGGTTGGTTCGATCAGCGTCTGCCGATCTCAGCCACCTGGCGCAGCCAGGTGTCGCAGTATCCGGCACCGAAGAATTTCAATCTCTGGTACTTCTTCGGCTCACTCGCCATGCTGGTGCTGGTGATGCAGCTCGCGACCGGCTTGTTCCTCGCGATTCACTATCAGCCGAATCCGCACCTCGCCTACTGGTCGGTGCTGCGCGGCATCCAGCGCGATTCGCGCTGGGGTTGGTTGATCCGCGACATGCACGTCGTCGGGGCCTCGGCCTTCTTCCTCCTGGTCTACCTGCACATGTACCGGGCCGTGATGTACGGTTCGTACAAGAAGCCGCGCGAGCTGCTCTGGCTGGTCGGGATCTTCATCTACCTGGCGCTCGCCGCCGAGGCATTCCTCGGGTACCTGCTGCCCTGGGGGCAGATGTCGTACTGGGGTTCGGCGGTCGTGACGAACTTCGTCACCGCACTGCCGGTGATCGGCAAGCCGATTGCGACCTGGATGCGCGGCTCGTTCGTGGTCGATCTGCCGACGCTGAACCGATTCTTCGTCTTCCACGTGTTCCTGATGCCGATGCTGCTGCTCGCGCTCGTGCTGGTGCATCTGATCGCGCTGCATCAGGTCGGCTCGAACAATCCGGACGGCGTCGAGATTCACGACAACGTGAACGAGTCCGGCTGGCCGCGCGACGGGATTCCCTTCCATCCGTACTACACGGTGAAGGATCTGTTCGGCGTCAGCGTGTTCTTCGTGGTCTTCTTCTGGTTCGTGTTCTACAACCCGGCCGGCTGGGGCCTGCTGCTCGATAAGCTGAATTACACGCCGGCCAACATCCTGCACACGCCTGCGGACATCCACCCGTTGTGGTTCTTCCTGCCGTTCTACGCAATGTTGCGCGGTGTGCCGGACAAGCTCTACGGGATCATGGCATTCGGTGGTTCGTTCGTGCTGCTCGCGTTTCTGCCGCTGCTCGATCGCAATCCGATCCGCTCGATCCGCTACCGCTCGAGGCTCTACAAGTTCAACGTGCTGATGATGGCAGCGTCCTTCCTCTGGCTCGGCTGGATCGCGCATGGGTTCGCCACGGAGCACAACATGGTGTACGGCCTGCACGTCACCGAGGTGTTCTATGCGACGTTCCTCGTGCTGCCGTTTTTCAACCGACAGCGCTCGGTGCGCGCCAAGGTCATCTGGTTGGTGCTCGCCGAGGCGGTGGTCTGGCTGGTCGATGTGTGGATGTACTCGATCCACGCCCATGGCTGGGACCTGATGCTGCTCACGGACTGGATTCCGACGCTGTACCTGCTGGTGGTCTTCGGCGGTGCGCTCGCCTTCCCGGCCTTGACGCGCGATGCGGCGAAGCTTCCCGAGCGGCTCACCGCCGGCGGGATCTTCCACTGAGCACAAATCGGCCGGCGCTGCTCTGGGCTGGGCAGCGCCGACGATGGACGAAACACAGACGAACTCATCTCGGCAGGTTCATGCAATGACACAGAAATACTCTCCGCGCCGGCATCGTCCCGTCTTGGCGCTGGCCGCGGTGCTGCTGGCCGCATGCGGCGCGGCGTGGGGCTCGGTGGCGAGTACGGTCCCGCCGCTGCGACCGATTACGGTCAACCTGCAGGACAAGGCGGCACTGCGCAACGGCGCGCTGTACACGGTGCACATGTGCGTCGCGTGCCACTCTCTGCAGGGCGTGCGCTACAGCTCGCTGCCGAAGGTTCTCGGCATGAGCCGTGAGCAGTTCCTGGCCACGATCGGCACCAACGGTCATCACTATCACGACACCATCACGAGCAACATGCCGGCGGCGATGATGGAGGCGTACGTGAAGATCGCGCCGCCGGATCTGACCGTGATCGCGCAGCGACGATCGGCCGCGTGGCTGTATACCTACCTGACGTCCTTCTATGTCGATCCGTCGCGACCGACCGGCGTCAACAATACGGTCCGGTACAACGTCGCCATGCCGGACGTGTTCGCCTCGATGCAGGGGCTGCAGAAGCCGGTCGTGGTCCAGGGGCTGCGCTTCGGGAGCCCGGCCAAGGTGGCCGTCGGCGTCGAGCCGCTGACTCAAGGGAGCATGACGAAGGCGCAGTTCGACCAGACGGCGCGGGATATCGTGGCCTTCCTCTATGCGGTGGCACATCCGCATCAGCAGGAGCGCGCGCGCCTCGGGCCGTGGATTCTCGGGCTCTTCCTCGCGCTCTCGGTGCTGACCTACCTCCTCTACAAGCTCTATTGGCGCCGCGTCATCACCAGCGAGGAGCGCTGGTGGAGAGTCGGGCGGTGATCGCGGCGCTCGGGGTCGACGGGGCGCTCGCCGCGCCCGAGGCTGGTCAGGATCTGCGCGATTCCTGGCGGGCCTATGCCGCGCTCGCCCTCGGCACGGTGTTGTTCGTCTTCACGATCTGGTACGAGGTCTATCGCGACACCCGTCCGGATGCGGCCGCCTGGCGCGACGCGCTGCTGCAGAGCCACCGCCAATGGCGTCTGCGGACCTCGTTCCTGTTTCTGATCTGGTCGATTCTGGCCGGGTTCTGCGCGCCGTTCGGGTTCGCCTCCGTGGTATTCGTGCCGGTGTGGATCTGGTTCGTCTACCGCGTGGTACTCGGCGCGGTGCAGTTCGCACGTCACCGCGTCATCTGACGGCGCCGAGACGCGCAGGTCACCTCGGCCTCGGGGGCGCTGCGCTCAGCGGGTCCGTTCGTCGACGGCGCGCGCGAGGTCCGCGAGGGCCGTCGCGATGGTCACCGGGTAGGCGCTCTCAGGGGTGAGGGCGCGCAGTGCTTCGGGCAGGCGGCGCCGTTGCTCGGCGGCGAAGGCGCGCACCGCGGCGAGGGGCGGTGAGGGTGCCAGTCGCGTGCCCTCGGACATCACCGGTTTCAGCAGCGCCTCACCGGGGGCCGCATCGTGCTCGACGGTGAGCGTATCGCCCGCCATGCGGCCGTGCGCATCGTAGCGGCGCCAGATCTGCTTGCGGCCGGGCCACGTCGCCTTGCCTTCGGAGCGTTTGCGGCGGGCGGTACCGGCGTATTCCTGCAGCTTGTAGACGCACTCGAGGTAGGGCTGATCGGCCGACGTATTCATCCGAGTGCCGACCCCGAAGCCGCTGATCGGAGCCCCCGAGGCGATGAGCTCGGCGATCGCGTATTCGTCGAGGCCACCGCTGGCGAAGATCTCGATCGAGGTCAGGCCACCCGCATCGAGAATCTGACGCACGCGCCGTGCGAGCGTGGCGAGATCACCGCTGTCGAGGCGCACGGCGCGGATCGGGATGCCATCGGCCGCGAGCGTGCGGGCGAGCGGCACGATGGCGCGAGCTGCCGCTTCGGTGTCGTAGGTGTCGATCAGCAGCGTATTGGCCTGTGGATGCGAGCGCGCGAAATGCTCGAAGGCGGTCCGTTCATCCGGTTCGGCTTGGATGAACGAGTGCGCCATGGTGCCGAAGAGCGGGATGTCCCAGCGCATGCCCGCCAGGACCGTGGCCGTGCCGTCGAATCCGGCGAGATAGCTGGCCCGCGCAGACAGCAGCCCCGCCTCGGCGCCGTGCGCGCGGCGCAGGCCGAAGTCCACGAGCAGGTGTTGCGGTGCGGCGAGACGCACACGCGCGGCTTTGGCGGCGATCAGCGACTGAAACTGCAGCAGGTTGATGATCCGGGTCTCGACCAGCTGCGCCTCGCGCAGCGGGGCCACCACGCGCAGTATGGGCTCATTGGGAAAGAACACCGACCCTTCGGGCATGGCCATGACGTCGCCGGTGAAGCGCAGATCGGCGAGTGAGGCAACGAAGCGCGGGTGAAAGCGTCCGCAGCGAGCGAGCCAGGCGAGTTCCGCGTCACTGAAGCGTAGCGTCTCGAGGTACTCGAGCACCTGCTCGAGGCCGGCAGCGACCAGAAAGCCGCGTGTCGCGGGCAGTTCGCGCACGAAGAATTCGAACACGGCCGTGTCGTTCATGCCCTGATCGAAATACGCCTGCAGCATGGTGAGCTGGTACAGGTCGGTGAGCAGGGCGCTGGTCTCGGGCATGGTCTGGCTTTCGAGCGTCGAAGGGAGCCTGCGGGTGATGCCGAATCCGCGCAGCTCCGGGACCACCGCCGCGCAGCCGGCACCGATCCGGGGTCCATCGCGGCGCAAACGGGCGGTGGCCCGCGCCGCACTGAATCGCCCGGGTGTGGGGATTTTCAGCTGAAATACCGCGGTAAGCGGAAAGCATAGCACGCGCCGTCACCGCATCGGCACACGCCGCGCAGCGTGCCGCGACGCGCCCGAGGACGCGACGTGCCCGGGCGGACCGCACAGGAATCGGGGGTCGCGGGTTCCACCGGTGCGTCGACTCGAGCACGGCAATGGCGGCGCGCTCCTGCTTGCCGAGTCGCGCGCGCCATGGTATTTCTACGGTGTGCCCAAGTCTCACACCTTCCGCTCTGCGTATTATCGATTTTATTGGCCGCATTCGCAGGCGGTTGGCGGGCTGTTGTCGGTTTCATGACCTAGTCGAGACGAGAAACACCCCAAAGAACCGCCAGTCCCCTGGCGGTTTTTTTTCGCCCCGGGGACTCGCCACCGGAGCCCAGCATGCATTCTCAGACTGACGATCTGCGTATTCGCGGAATGACCGAGCTCGCGACGCCCGAAGAGGTGGTGCGCGAGCGCCCCTGTTCGGACCGCGCGGCCGCTACGGTGAGCGAGGCCCGCCGGGCGGTGCAGGACATTCTGCACGGCCGGGATGAGCGGCTCGCCGTGG